>CALFYT010000061.1 GCA_937952415.1 uncultured Planctomycetaceae bacterium
CGACAGCCCAGCGGCGTAAGGGGACCTGTGCCCGGGGAAGTCGACGGCCGGTCGATGCGGTCCGTGTCATTTTGACGCGGGCGGCGGAAACCGGCGCAGTCGGCCTGTCGATCTAACGCCGGAAGGTCTCCAGTGTGTCGCTGCGGCGCTAAACGCCGCGGCCAACCCTAAAACCGAGTACGTCACAAGAACTGGCCGCGGCCCCGGGAGGGCCGCAGCGGCGCACGAATTTTTTCGGCAGCGTTCGGTGCATCGGTGCGCGCTTCTACGCGCCGACGGAGAAACCCCGCACACCGCTCACTCACCCGACCCAGATCGGGCTCGACCAGGCGACGTGGCCGTTGTGTTGCGTCGCACGAACGTAGTACCAATCGGCTGTGCCCGGCTTCGTGGTTCCGCCCGGCACATGGTCGTTCCAGCGAATCGTTGCCGAATACTCGCTCGGGCCGACAAGCCGACTAAGAATGAAACTCTCGCTCGTGAAACCGCCGGTAAACTCGACGAGATTGTCATCGACCAGGTCGGCCAGCCGCGCTTCGACCCGTTGCACGGCCGGCTTGCGCAGCTCGACCGACAGGACCGCGTCGGGTCCGCCTTCCAGTTCGCAGACCAGCGACTTGGTCGGGTCTTCGGCGTAGCACTTCTCGCGCGTGGTATGCGACTGGAGTCGCACCTCGCTCGGCGAAACGACTTGCAACCGATCGCGCAGCTCCTCGCCGAACGGCGCCGCCTGAAAACAGCCCAGCACGCGATGAAACTGTCCGCCGTCGATCCGCACTGTCATGTCCCAGGGACAAACCCGTGCCAGGTCGAGCGCGGCCCACGGGCCCCAGCCGTATTGCAGCCGACACTTCGCCCGACCCGGCAGCCGCACCGGTCCGTCGACTTTGTCCTCGGGAAAGTGGCGCTCGATGACCCGGCCGTTGCGCACCAGTTCGATCATCGCCAGGGCGTCTTGTCCTTCCACGCGGACGTCGATTTGCCGATCGGCCACCGCGTCTACGTCCGAGCCCATCGGCCGGTCGTTGAGCGTTACCTCCAGCACGATCCGGTCGCCGGTCAGGGCGTAGGTACGCCGCGCGCGGATGGCCGCCAGCAAGTCGGCCGCCTCGAGCGACGCGGACCAAACGCCCAACACGCCTTCGCCGTAGGCCCCCGGATAGCCGCGATGATCGTCCGACGACGCGACGAACCCGAACCGCAGTCCGCGCGCAAGCTGCCGCTCGATCATGTTGTGCGTCGCCCGTCCGCCCAGCGAATGTCGCAGCATCGGGTAGGGCGACCGGTCCGACTCGGTACATCCATGCTCGGAGAAAATCTCGACGACCGGCGACGTGGCCGCGCGAAAGTGCGAGAAGTTCGCGCCGCGCCACCCTTGCTTGTAGCCCACGTGATGCGGGATCGCCAGCGCCTGCTTGCCCGCGGCAAAGTCCAGCAGCTTCTCGACGTGGTCCGGCAAGAACAAGTCGGGCTGGTCGTCGGGAAAGATCAGGCAGTAGTCGCCAAAGCCGCTCGAGTGCCACTCGTAGCCGAGCAGGGCGGTGAAGTGTTCGTCGTTGGCCTCGCGGATCAACTGCCGCGTCTTGGGCCAGTGATCAGCGTGCACCTTGAAGCCGTTGACCCACAGCATGTGCCGGTTCTCGGGCATCTGGGGCATGTCGTGCCACGAGGCGTGACCGGTGAACGCGAAGAAGTCCAGGTGTTCGCGCGCCAAGTCGATCGACCGCTCGAGCGAGCCTTTCGCATAGCCGACCGCGTTGTGGTTGTGCAAATCTCCAAAGTACAGCTTCGTGCCCGAGCCGCCTTGCGTATCGCCGCCGGGCCCGCCGGATGCCGACGGCCGCGCGTCGTTGCCCAACGCCGACGAGATGGCCGTCCATCCCAACAGCGATGCGGACAGTGCTCCCCGATGAAACTCGCGACGGGTGGGCGCCATGGTGATTCCTCGATGCGTGTGATGCGTGGGCCAGGTGTGTGCGGCGCTATGCTAAGCCGAGGCAATGGCGATCGCAACATGGTGAGCGGGCGTGCTGTGCCGGCGATCACCAACGAACTTCCTTGGTGCACATCACGCGGCTCTCCTGCACTAGAAACCATCATCCGGCACCCAAGGCACCGGCGGCTCATCGCCGCGCCGGATCGCGGCCCATGCTTTCTGTTGCTCCACCACAAATCGGGGCCAGTCCGCTTCCTTGACGACCTGGACATGCGCATCCATGAACGTCACCGAGTGGCCACCCTCGGGCAGGACTCCGCTATTGTGATCCAGCCCGATCTTGTCCCAGAACAGCGCGACGCGCGAAGTTGCTGTGCCGCTCCACCCCGGCAGAGTTAGGCCATCGACATAGCGCCACCCGCAGGTCTCTGGTGTGAGCGGCTTGCCAGATTCGAGAAGTTCCTTCGCTGGGCCTTCCGGATAAGCCTTTCCGCGTAGCACGCTTGCCGGCAGGTAGTCTGGATACAAGAGGCTCAGCGAAGCTTCGGGCGTCGCGCCGCCCGTCGGGAATCGGCCGCCATGCATCGCGGCATAATTGAGTAACGAGATTCCCAGTTGCTTCTCGCAGCAGTGCTCGCGGCCGAACGGGTACTTGCGATTGTACACCCATATAAGTGATGTTGTTGCCAAGCCTCCAAGCACGGCAGCCCAACAGCCAATCTTCAGCGCACGACGGAGTGGTTCGGGGACAGGTCGCATACCTATCATCCTATCGGAACTTGTCCGTTCGGTCTCTTTTGTTACTTGTTCCACCCGAAAGCAGCCGTTCTGGCAACGGGATTGCTGCGAGTGCACCGACACGGCCAGCAACCACCCGCGAGTCCAACTTGATGGCTGCTGCACCGAGGACAGACTGCCGGCCAAGGTCTTTTCAAAGGTGCAGTCCGCAGATATTGACCGGTACGCCAATCAGCAACAGTTGCCAACGTGCCGCGCCAAGATGCTGCGCGGCGTGTAGGTGACTATTGTTTCCGCCGGACAGCTTGATTCGGTATCCCTGCGACTCTGGCGTCGTGCCTGCCCATCGGCATCTGCTAGAATGTTGTACGTCGCGCGGTCGTCGCGCTTGCGAATGGGCCGAACCCGCTTGGCAACTGCCGCATCGGCCAGGCGTGCCGGCATCGCCCGCGCGGCACGCACGCGCCCGTAGCTCAATCGGATAGAGCAGCGGACTTCTAATCCGCAGGTTGCAGGTTCGATTCCTGCCGGGCGTGCTTTAGAAATGCTTTGGAGAAGCAGGAGTTGTGTCGATTTCAAACTCGACTGACTTCGAGTGATTCGAGGCACTGTTACCCGTAATGTTACCTTCGGAGGCTCGCTTGTGAGCTTCCCAGAGGACGCTAGCCGTCTTCTGAGCATTTTGACCGACGTAGTACCGAAGCGTCGTATCGATGCTCTCGTGCCGCATGAGTTCCTTCAGAACTGCAGGCATGACACGAGTTGCCCACCGCTCGCCAAAGGCACGCCGAAGGTCGTGTGCCGAAGCATACTTGACCAGTTGACGTTGGGGCTTGCTTGCCCGTCTTGCCTCAGCTTGGCCAACCTTGGTGACCACCTTTACGCCAGCAGCCCGGCCAATTTGGCAGATCATTCTACCTGCCCGGTCGACGCCAACGCGGGTGCTTCTATCCTTTGAGAGCGGACTAAAAACGAACCCGATTCGATCGGTTTTCGGAGTCTCTGTCAGCATCTCAGCAAACTCCGGGACGATGGGCAGCAGCCGATCCTTGTTGCCCTTTTCCAACTCCGCTGGAATGCGGAGCATCGGGAACTCACCCGATAGGTCCACGTGCAGCAGCGATTCATCATCCCACGACAGGGACAAAGACTCGCCCAATCGAAGCCCCGACAGCCATAGGCCACGCAGGTAGTGTCGCCACGACTCGCTTGCCATCGTGCCAACCACAGCTGGCACCTTGTCCAGCATTCTTTCGAATTCTTCCATCGTGATGGGGCGTCCCTTCATCAGGTCCGTCTTTCTTGCACGACGGGGCTTTTGAATCGTTGGTGCCTTTGGCAGCATTCCCATTTGGGCTGCCCAACGCAGGGCAGACTGCAAATGAGCCAGATGGCAGCCAATCGTGCTTTCCGAGCGACCCTCGTCGCGGAGTACACGTTGATAGTGGCTAAGTCGTTCGGCGGTCACGTCCCAGAGTCGACGGGGGTTGAGAATCCGTTCAATGCTGTTGAAGATTCCATGAACCCTCCGGTGCGTGGTACGGGCCAAACTCGCGAGCACATCGGACTCGTACCGCTCCCGAAACTCGGACCAAGTGATCTTGCTGGGGGCGTGGTAGCGGCCTTCCCGCAACTCGGCTTCCCACTTGGCTGCTCGTCGTTCCGCTTCCTTTCGATTGGCGGTCCCAGACGACTTGGTTTTTTGCCGGCCTGTCACCGGGTCGGTGTACCGCATGACCAGGTTCTCCCGGTCCGGGTACTTGACAGTGTTGACGCAGATCTCGTTCATCACACTCTCCAGGGGTTCGAGGATTTGATGCCAACTACGCCTTGGCTTTCTTGGGAGCCGTCAGACGCATTCCAAAGTATGCCGCTAGGCTTTCTGCCGTCTTGAGTCGGATTGAAGGACGGTCGCCAGTCATGAATCGGTGCAGCACTGGCTGTGGAATGCCGGTGTCCTTCGCGATCCGATAGATCGACAGGCCGCTGTCGTCGATCGCTTGCTTTAGTTGTTCGGTTAGTGTGGTTTTCACCGCATGTGGCCTTTGCGTCTGGGAGTCTGCTACGAGTTCATAGTATACCAAATGGTATATATCCGTCAAAGTTTTGTGGGCGATTTTTTTGGTCGACCGTGCTCGCGTGGCTGGGCCGGCTCACCTAAAATCGATGGCAACCGGTCCCCCCAATGGAGTCAAGGTAGCCACGCGACAGTCTTGGCTGACAGAAGTCGGTTCACTTGGAATGCCGGCACGCTCTTGTGCAGAGGCTTGTTGACCATGTCCCCATCAAAAAACGCGGTGCTGGCCGCCATCCTAGTTGTCCTGTACTCCACTGACGTGGCGATGTCGGTCGAGCACACGTTGATCTTGCAAGACCGTGAGGGAGGGTACGCGGGGACGCGGGACACTCAATTGGCGAAAGGATACAACCTCGGCGGCTGGACACAGTTTGGGATTTGGCAGTTCGACGAGCCGGCACTCATCAGTTTTGATCTCTCCGGGATTCCGAAATCGGCCCAGGTGAAGGCCGCGACACTAGAACTGTCTTTCCTTAGCTGTGGCTTTGCACCTGACGAGATTAGGCGGAAATGGCCGGTGGAGGTTTACCAATGCGAACAGCCGTGGAAGGAAGGGACTGGAACTGATGCCGCACGAACTCAGAACGGGGCGAACATTCAAACCTACAACGGCCAAGACGCATGGCCGGAAGGCAAGGTGACGTTCTCCTCCAGCAAACGCTTGGGCAGGACCGTGATTGCTGGCGGTCAAAAGCAGCGGTGGTACAAGTGGAAGCTCAACACCGCTCGCGTTCAAGAGTGGATCAACGGCGATCAGAAGAATCATGGGATGGTGATTGACGGCAGACCACCTGGAAAAGCTGTCGCATTCGTTTCCCGCGAGAACCCTGATCCGGCTCGACGCCCCATTCTGAGACTGACACTCTCGCTACCTCAGTCGGATCTCCCTCGTCTTTTTGAGATTGCTCCCTCGGTTTTTCAATGGGAAGAGTTCGTGCGAGACTGCGGGCTCGCCGCTCAGAAAGCAAACCAGGCACGCACCGAGCAGGTTTTCCGCGACAAGTACAAGGACGAAGTTATCACCTGGACGGGAACGGTATATTTCGTGGCTGAGGCTGAGTTGGGCAGTGGCTACTTTGTCGATGTCAGCATGAACCCGACGGAATCGAGAATCGATGCCTCGGACATCACGCTTTTTGCAGCGGGCTCATTCAGGAACGCTGTAGTTTCCCTGAACAAGGGCGACAAAATCCAATTCACTGGGCGACTCATCAGCCAGGGCGGCGTGATTCTGAATCACCAGATCGAATTGATGTGGGTAGTGAAGAGATAGATTGGAGCTTGTGGCATAGAGCCAAGGGTGATTGCCTGGCATGGATCCCGAAGAAAAAGCCCGTCAACACATCGACCTGCAGCTTGAGCAGTGTGGCTGGAAAGTTCAGGACTACCAACGCATGAACATTACGGCGAGCCTAGGTGTTGCCGTGAGAGAGTTCCCGCTATCGGCCGGCCCTGCTGACTACCTGCTCTACGTCGACGGTCGAGTCTGCGGCGTGATCGAGGCAGGTCCCATTTAGAGATCAATGCCATCGCAACTGGTAACCATCCACAAATATGGCGTCAGAGATGGTCGATTGGTGTTATGTTGGCCGTTGCACACGAAACTTGTCCGGGTTGGCTTTGGCGTCGTCGGCAAGCTGCTTAGCAAATGGCATAACTTTTTGGTCAACAAAGTCGGCGAGTCCATCCGCGTTCACGAAATCGACAATGTAGTCACCCTTGACCGTACTGGAATCTAGACGTCGGTAGAACGAAACACGTGTCACTTTTCTTGCCGCGAGCGGCTTTGTTTCTGAGTCGACCAGATAGAGTGGCGACTTCAATACGACGAGTGGGAAACACATCGCGAAAGGCGTGTACCTTCGAAGCACAGCGCGTCGATGTCGCAATGCCTTGGCCAATGGAATTAGGAGGGAGTTGTATATTCCATTGTGTTGGGCATCCCACCGATTCTTGTTTCGAACGATTCTGGCAAACTGGACGGCCTTTTGGTTATTCTTAAACCAGTAGTGGTGCTGTGCTGCATTGAAGTAGGTGAACGCCGGCACCTCACGCATTCCACCATCTACATCCACGCTATAGTTGTCACGTGGGAAAACGTAATGAATTGGGCTGACGATATCATCGATCGGGCCTTTCCGCCGGGTTAGAAAAACGTACGGATTCGCCTGACCGCTCTTGCATTCGCAGAAGATCTCGATGAATAGGCTAATGGGATCTTCGGTCACTCGTCGAATCGCCCATACATCGAGCTCCCTAGATTCACCTTTATCAGGATCTTCAAAGGGCCAACTAGTCTGAACATGAAACCCTAGTTCTTCAAAAGAGGTCGCCACTTCCTGATCCAATAGGTACCCTGACCTGAGGACCGCGTCTAGCATGTCTGATTCATCCGGAAGTTGTAGCTCGTCAGAATTGTCGTGCTTCATAGTGACTTCGTCGTGGCGAGAGGAGTTGAACCAAAACGAACACTGATCCGGTGATAGAATGCGTTCAATCGCCCCCGCGATCTTTTCAAGCGACCAATCTGCGGCACTATAGCGGGTGCCATTCAGGAGCCTCCTTACATTGGCAATCATTGAGATCCTATGGCAGGCGACGGCCCATTGCCACAAGCGACGGCTCAAAGCTGGATCAGCGATTGGCCCCTCTTGGGGTCACAACCAATGGGTTCTTGCCGTGCTCCCATTTTGTTCTCGGGCTGAATACTCGCTTTGGGGGGAATGCAGCTCTAAAATCGAAGCCTGAATATGCCTCTGAGCTCAGTGAAACGCCAGCCAGCCTCAAAGTGGCGAGTTGGGAGTTAGCCCGCAGAAGCGACACACGGAGATTTGAAGAATGCCTCTAGAGTTGGGAGTGTGGCGGATCGACCAAGGCCTAGAGCAGTTGCAGCTCCTGGGCCTCGATCTGGAATCTCGCCTGGAAGATATTCTTCATAAAGACATATCCATCGCCGCACCGAATTGGATGGTGATTGGTCGCCAAGTGCAAACGGACTATGGAAAACTGATCGACCTTCTTGCTATCGACCCAGACGGCAACTTGATTGTGATAGAACTGAAACGAGACAAGACTTATCGCGATATAGTTGCTCAGACGCTCGACTACGGCTCATGGGTGCGAAACCTGCGTAATGAGGATATCGCCGGCATCTTCGAAGAGTTTAATCAGAAGTATTGCCAGGACAGCGAAGAGATCTCGATCGACGACGCTTTTTGCCAGCGGTTTTCTGTGAAGGAGCTACCCGACGAACTCAACGAGTCACACGAGCTGGTCATCGTGGCGACGAGCCTCGACGAGAGCACGGAAAGGGTGGTTGCCTACTTGGCTGATGAGTACGGCGTTCGAATCAATGCAATCTTTTTTCGGGTATTTAGAGACGGCGAACGGGAGTACCTAGCACGTGTCTGGCTCCGCGACCCTGATCCAGCAGAGAGTCAAGGGCCGGAATCTGGTCCGAAAGAGCCGTGGAACGGTGAGTATTACGTAACGTTTGGCGATGAACCTGAACGCAGCTGGGACGATGCCGTGCGATACGGATTTGTCAGTGCTGGCGGCGGACTCAAGTACGCCAAATCGCTTGAGATGTTGAGCCCAGGTGATCGTATTTGGGTCAACGTCCCGGCAACCGGCTACGTTGGAGTCGGCCGAGTCGTCGACCCGGTCGTGAAGGTGGATGAGTTCATCGTCGAGGATGCGTCTGGCCAAAGGAAACCGATTACGGAGATGCCTGTCAAAGCTCCTGGCATGTTCCATAAGGTAGATGATGAATCGCTGGCTGAGCACCTCGTTCGAGTCGACTGGCAAAAGACCGTACCGCTGAACAAAGCGGTCAAAGAAACAGGGTTTTTTGGCAACCAGAACATTGTAGCCCGGCCCAAAGTACCCAAGTGGCGGCATACAGTAGACCGACTTAAGAAGCGGTTCTCGGTCGACTAGCCGAATGGACGCGATCAATGGCGATCTACGAAATCTCATCCGACAAATTCCGCAAGATCGACCAAACGTCATTCAGCAATGCCGGTTTGCGAGAACGACAGGACTTGCAACGTCTGCTTCGCAGTCAGATCGAGATCGTTTCGCCTGAGACTCTAGTGATTTCGGAAGAGTTTAGCCAGTGGGAGGACAGCAATAGGAGAATTGACCTGCTTGGCATCGACAAGGATGCCAATCTCGTTGTCATCGAGCTGAAGAGAACAGAAGACGGTGGGCATATGGAGCTTCAATCGATCCGGTACGCCGCAATGATTTCGGCAATGACATTCGAGAGGGCGATCGAAGTCTACACGGAGTTTTTAAAGCGAATCGGTAGTGCGGAGGACGCACGTACGGCCCTGTTGGAGTTCCTCGACCTAGATGAACCGGATGAGGATCGATTTGCTCAGGACGTACGGATTGTCTTGGTGTCCGCTGAATTCTCGAAGGAGTTGACGACTTCGGTGATCTGGCTCAACGAGCGTGGATTGGATATCCAGTGCATTCGCATTAAGCCGTACAGTGACAACGGGCGAGTACTTGCGGATATCCAACAGATCATTCCGCTGCCCGAGGCAGAAGACTACAGAGTCCGGCTGAAAGAAAAACAACAGCGGGAGCGAGCCGCACGTAAGTTCAATCCTGACTTTACGAAGTACGATGTGACGATTGATGGCAAGACACACGAACGCCTTCCAAAACGAACTGCGATCTACACAATTGTCCGGCATCTTGTCAGTAGAGGCCACTCTCCGGACCTAATCGCCGCGGCCGTCCCGTGGCGGCAAAATACGATGTTCCGGATCTCCGAAGGCGAGTTGAGTTCGTCAAACTTCATCGCCTGCCAGATGGAAGACGCAGAAAGCGGCGGACGGAGCTTCGACGAACGCCGGTTCTACACTGACGATGATGAACTTTTCCGCCACGACGGGAAGACATACGCTTTCACAAATCAATGGGGCAGTCGGTGCATCGAGGCGATCGATCAGTTGATCGAAACCTTCCCCCACGAATCGGTCGCATACAGGGCTTCCGAGAAACCGTAGTAGAATCTCGATCGGCATTTTCCAGCTGACCGTGACCTCAGCCTCTCCCAGGGGCGACTCTGGTCGCGGCATACTCCGCTAGTCCCAGTCCTCTGTGTCCTGGGCATCACGGCGGTAGACGCACCACTCGCAGTCCTCAGATGGATCCGGGAGGGTTTCCTTATCCAGGCAGGAACGGATTTTGAGGAGTGTCTCCTCCACCCACGCATCAGATCCGGAGTAGGACAAGAGATGCACGCCGAATCGTAGGGTGGAGTCGAAGCCTTCGCGGTCTCGCTGCCCATTCACGTAGAGGAAGTAACCCAGATCGCTTATTTGCAGCCCGGAGCGGCGAAGCAGCCACTGGTAGATTTCCATCTGTCGCTTGTAGGCCAACTTCCACGGGTCGTCCAGGCTGATGGTCTTGTTCGTGCTCGTTGCCTTGTAGTCTACGACGTGCAGCAAACCGTCATGATTAACCCATATATCGTCGATTGCCCCAAAGACTAGAAGATTAGTTGCCTCATGGAGGTGCTGAACTCCAACAAAAGTGTTCCTCCAGGTTTCGAGCTGGCTGTGTTGAAACGGCTTTGCACGAACATTGTTAATCTCCATCACCGGATGGGCTTCGCCTTTCTCGCGATAGAGGTCGAACTCCCTCTTCAGCAATTGGTCGACCGCGGCGTTGAGCGTGAAGGGTGGCCCGGATGGCTGACCAACACCTAGGCGACGATCGAGGTAGAAACAGCGGGCACACTTCAGGAATTGCTCGATCTTGGACCGACTCAGCTTGAAGGGTTTGGAACTATTCGGATCGAAAAGATTGCGACTGCGTGGCATTTGAGCGTTCCAGTGTCTCCTGTTCACGCTGGCCGAAGCTAATGACCAAGCCAAGCACATGCTTCTACGATGCCTTTTTCAGCAGATAGGGCACCGTCCGTAGGCTGCAGCACTATCGTAAATTTGCCGGTATGCATGACGTGTTGCACTACTGTGCCCCCCAATCACAACGTCTAGACCTCGGTTGCCCCTACGATTTGGTCGAAGTTTACGTCGAGTGCCTTGAAATGAGCATTGCCGCAACGAATCTTGTCCCACTCACTTTGCCGTAGCTTCTGTTGTTCCTTGGTGCTCTTGGTCTCGCGGACGAGATAGAGCTTCTCGTCTTCTTGCTTTACGATGGCCCAGTCGGGGTTGTACGTACCAATGGGTGTCTCCACCTGAAACCAGCCGGGAAGCTTGATGACAAGCTTGATGTCTTGGCGGCTCGTCATGGCCTCGGCGAATTCTCGTTCAACATCCGACTCGACCTCGACGCAGTCGTAGATGCCGTTTTGCACGTCGACCATGCGGCTCGCGTATCCCTCGATTTCCTTCTCCTCGAAGAGCAGCATCTCGTAAACCTGGCCATTCACCCGCTCGTACTTGATGCCGTCGACAATCATTTGATTGAGTGTCCGCCGGACGGCGGACACCGACTGGTCAAGAAACTGCTGCGGATTGGTTGCCACGTCTCCTAGGCGTCCCGACTCAATCAGGACTCGGGCCAGGGTGCTACGAGTTAGCTCAGTCTCCCGCTGCAGATAGCTCAACAGGTCGGGGATGACCCTCTGCTGAGCGTCTTGCATGTCCATCTGTCTGGCGGCCAGTAGTTCGCCTGTGACCCCTTCATCAGTAATCTTCATTCGCGACTTGAGGGCGACAAGCTTCGGCGGTTTGATGTCGGGCATCTTGCCGACCGCGTCGGCGGCCTTCGTGGTGAGGTCGTCTGTTTCGTAGGCGACGGAGTAGCGAGTCTTGTGCTGAATCCGGTTCCAAAGCTCTTGGAAGTCTGCGTTCATTCGCCAACCGGGCACCAAAGTAGCCAGACGACGTTCTCTCTTGTTGGCGATGCGGCCCTCGAATTCGACGCCACTTTCCTCTTCGATTTCCGATTGCAGCTTGCGGGCAAAATCGTCGTAGTTCTCGTTGGCGACGACGGTTAGCCGATTCACGGTGTGGTCAAAGCAACGTGTACCGTCTTCGCGAACCGGTAGGCGAAGGCCACGGCCAATCTCCTGCCGCTTTTTGAGTTCGGATTTCGTCTCATTGAGTGTGCAAATCTGGAACACGTTGGGATTGTCCCAGCCTTCCCGCAATGCTGAGTGGCTGAATATGAAGCGAAGCGGTTCGGCACGGTCGAGCAATCGCTCCTTGTCCTTCATGATGAGTTCGTAGGCGTCGTCGTCGGCCTTGGTCTTCCCGCTAGTGTCTTTGGCTTCTCCCTTCGCTGTCACCGCGAAGTAACCGTTGTGGACTTCATCGACTGGCAACGGTTCGACTGCGGCATACTGGGGCTTTGCCGCCAATTCGGAATAGGCGTCGGTGAACCATTGCCGAATCTTTCCGTCCTCGGGGAAGTAGTTCGCAACTCGGTCGATGAAGAACAGCGAGAGCACCTTCATCTTCTTGCCGTCCGGCTGCGTACGATGGATTCGCAACTCCTTTTCGAAGTGCTCCTTGACGGTCTCGTAGATTTGGGCCTTCATCACGTCGTCGGTGTGGCCTCCGACTGTCTGTCCCGCATAGATGGTGACGCCATTGCCAAACGCGATGTACTCGTTGCCCGCATCAATCTCGTTGATGATGTAGCCACGATACGCTTCTCGCTCGTTGGATTTGTCGAACAGGTCAGTCCCGTTCTTGCTCACGGAGACGGTCTTTCGCCTGGGGCCACTGTCGGTGTCCACGTCGATGACAAGCTTCGCCGTAATCTTCGTCTTGGTTGCCTTGACCGATTTGACTTGGATGTACGGCTTGTTGAAATCCGGTTCGTCGAGAATGGCGTCGACTTCGATTCGTTTAACGAGCTTCAGGTCGTAGGCCCGTACCGGGTCGAGTCGGTAGAGCAGGTTGTAGACGTTGCGGTGCGTGGCAGAGTAACGAAGTGTGCAGAGTGGGGTGAGATTCTCAATAGCCTCTCTTGCCTGTTCGCTCTCCATATTTTGCGGCTCATCGACAATGACGATGGGATTCGTGGCTTGGAGGAACTCGACAGGCTTTCGACCCGATAGCTTATCGTTCTCCTGATGGATGACGTTGAGGTCTTTGTTGAAGGCGTCAATGTTGATAATCAGGATTTGCAGTTGATTTGAGTTGGCATAGCCTCGCAGACGCGAAACTTGCTTGGAGTCGTAGACCCAATAGTCGATGGGCACGTTGCCGTAGATGACTCGGAAGTGCTCTTCGGTGAGCTGGATGTTCTTGAGAACTCCCTCGCGAATCGCCACGCTGGGTACGACGATGACGAACTTCTTGAATCCGTACGTCTTATTTAGTTCGTAAATGCTTCGCAGGTAGACATAAGTCTTCCCGGTTCCAGTCTCCATCTCGACCGAGAAATTCATACCATGGGAGAGGTCCTCGACGCGGGGCTGAATCTGGTTGCCCTTCTGAATCCGCTGGATGTTTTCGACGAGACGTTCATCGCCAATGACGAGGTTGTTGCCGACTCCCATGTCGCTCAAGAGGTCACCGCCGACTGCGTCGAAGCGGATTTCGTATTCGCCCTGGGCCATTGGCTGGCCGTCGAATGCGTCAACGGCCGCCTGGATGGCGTCAAGCTGGTAGTCCTGGTTGCTGTCGAATTGGATCTTCATCGTTGATAGTTCTGACGCCTGGAAGCAGTCATGCACTTTTGTCGTTCGGTTGCCGCTCTTCCCAGAATATCACTTCGTATCCAACGGTTCTGTCGTCGCCGGTATGCCTCTCGACGTACTGAGGGCTGCATCTGGGATGAGCAAGCAGTTGGCGAGCCTCGTCTACGTTCATTGCCGAGTGTATTACATGTCCGGGTTGCGGTTGTGGCGGAGTGAGTTCGAGATTGTTCCCGTCGTATTCCTTTAGTCCTCGGAACTCCTCAAAGGAATCCAGTTCTTCTCTTGTCATGTTCATCTCCCATTCGGAAACAGGTCAGACGGTTCGAAACTCGATGCCGTGAGATTTCATTTCGATCACGGTGTTGGTCTTGAGTTGGTCGTTGCCGCCAAAAGCGGCGTCGAGGCAAATCACCCGCTCCGGATTCAGTTCGACCATGCCTCGAAGGCACTCTTGCGTGATAGGATTCGCCAAGCAGATAAAGAGCAGTCCCTCGGCAATCGAGTAGACCTTCTGGTCGGCGACGGACTTTTCTTCAATTGGAGCGGTGAGAGGCAGCCCTGCCTTCAGCATCAGTTCGTAGAGTATGTCTTGTTCTTCCCTGTCCGCCTTGACGTTTTCGGCGAACAGTTGCAGTTGGTCCTTCAACTGCTCCGGTGCGGACTCCTGGGCTCCGTCCCACAGCTTGAAATTGCTGGAAGTCAATTTCAGCTTTCGGAAGCCAAGCAGCGGGAGTAACTTGCTGGCTCTCGCTCCTTCGAGCTTACCACTTTCACCATTAGTAATTTCTTTCGTCACCTTCTTGAGACGTGCGGCACCCATATCGAAGATGGTTTCAAGGTCCTTCTCCGGTTTTGGCAATGGTTCAGGCAGTTGGGCCAGAATGAAACGCCGATTGCCGGAGTCTTCTAGGTTCTGAGCCATCACAGCGTGACCACTCACGGCACTGCCCGCAAAGAAATCCAGGACAATATCGCCGTCTTCTGCCCGCGTGGCGATTTGTAGCATTCGCTGGACTAATCGAACGGGCTTAACAGAATTGAGCACATTCTCCGTCTCCTCGAAGTCGACATACTTGAGCAGTTCTTTTTTTGCATCCTGAGTGTGACCCACGTCCTGGTACTTCCAAAGCGTCTGAGGAACAATTCCTTGCTTCACCTCGGACAAGAATCGTTTCTGTGCCGGCATGCTGTCACCGTCTGGCCCCCACCATATCCGTCGGTCCTCGCGAAGCTCTTGGAATCCGTCAGGCGATGTCCGCCAGTAACGACCGCGTCCCGGCTTGAACGTCTTGCCCGACGGACTCTTCACCTCGTACTGTCCCTGGCTGTAATAGTTCCGTGCAGTCAAGTCGCTTGCCTTCCATCGTCCTCTGGGGTCATCATCTGGATTGTCATACCTGGCGTTTGCTTCCTCAGTCCTCGGCAACAATTCAGGTCGCCATGTGTCTGCATCTCTTGCGTACACCAAGATGTAATCGTGGTCGTCGGAGAAGTACTTAGCCGTATTCTTCGGAGCATAGACGCGTTGCCACACCACACAGGCGATAAAGTTTTCGGAACCAAATATTTCGTCCATGAGAAGCCTGAGGTTGTGTACTTCGTGGTCATCAATAGATACGAAGAGAACGCCGTCTGTGCGAAGTAGAGTCCTTGCAAGGAATAGACGAGGATACATCATGTCGAGCCACTTGGAATGGTAGCGACCAGATGTCTCTGCGTTGGTAGAAAGTCTGATGCCACCGTCGCCAGTTTGACCCGAATACCGCAAATACTCCTCAAGGCCTTCGCGGAAGTTATCCGGGTAAATGAACTCATTGCCCGTGTTGTAGGGCGGGTCGATATAAATCATCTTGACCTTGCCGTAGTAGCCCTTTTGCAGAAGCTTGAGCACTTCGAGATTGTCGCCTTCGATGAACAGATTCTCACTCGTGTCGAAGTTGACTGACTCCTCGGGACAAGGCACAAGTGTGCCCACGCTGGGAGCCTGAATCGCCCGAATCGCGTCCGCTTTACCTGCCCAAGAAAGCCCGTACCGCTCGCGTCCTTCGCCAACGAAATCGCCCAAGGCATTTTTCAAGCGGTCAAAGTCAATCTCACCTTCAACGAACACTTCCGGGAATAGCTCCCGCAACTGCTCCATCCGCCCACCAAGCACGTCGGCAGATGTCAGAGGCATACGCGGGTTAGTCTGTTCAGTGGTTTCTGATTCACTCATGGTTATCTCATTGTCTGCGTGTTGCAGGGATATAGTGCTGGGAATCGGTATCTTTATGATTCGAAGAGCTGTCTTCCACTCGGTGACGAAGCGGCAGCCCAGCCAAGCGATTGGGTCCAATGGTGGACGTTTTGCTTTATTACTGGGATGGCCATGGATACAGTCCGAAGCAATTGGTTCAGCGTAGCGTGGTAGCCCATGATCACCATTTCCCTTCGATGCGACCCGAGTAATTGTCTCAGGTCGGCTTCTGATTCGGCCTTTTTGCCTGTCCCGTGTACCATACGAGCACCGTATGCAAACGCATCTAGGTATCGCTTGGCAGGCAAATCGCAATTCTGTAGCGGGAATCCCACGGGGTTACCCAAGGCAGCATTAAACTGCTTTCGGTAGGAGTCGACCCAACTATGGGTTGGGTGGTGTTTCGGACAGTGGCGGTTATGAATCTTGCAGCAACGATTGAAGAGGTCGTCCATGCCGTCCTTTGAGTAGAGTTGGCGGAATGGGAGCACGACAGCCATGCAGTCTTGGTGGGCAGGCAGCACCGAATGGATTTCGGATTCAGAGATTGGCGAAACTACGCACGGACTCTGAATCCAACGGCTCTGCATGAGTTGATTGTAAGTTTCGAGAAGATGAGCCATTAGCTCCGCATCCGATTCTTTCCACAGCTCAGGGCGTTCTGGCTCCGCTGGACCGCATCGAAGAACAGATTCGGGCATGTCCATGATGATGGCGAAACCACTTGTTCCGGTTCGTCGCTTGCCTTCCTCATCAAAGACTTCTAAGAGCGTGATGGGCTGCTCATTCTCGTCTTCGAAATAGGACTCGTGAGGGAGGGTGACTGACAAGAAGCCGGAATAGGAGTCGATGTCCGAATGCAAGCCTTCTTCATTAGGAACGTGTTCAAATAGGTGGCGATAGGCCAAAATCTTAGTGCTGGTATTTGTGGTCCCTCCTAGCTGAAAGGTGACCCGTGTCTCCTCCAATCCGACAGGTGGGGCATGAGGTAGCAGGTCAGGTTGCTCTTGGCCGCAAATGGCCAAAACTTCCCCAGTGTCGTCTGGCGAAGCCTTATCGTAATTGAAGCGGTACCACTTCCTCTTGAACGGGAAACGTTCTTCGGCGGTTCGGTCGTAGACAAGGATGAGCCAAGTAATCAAGGGCCGTTGCAATTGCGGTGTATCCGACAAAGGTTTTGATGTGTCGTTGTCCATTTAGCGTAACTCCCACCGAATCAAGAACAGCGGCTTCACCATCTGGTTCATCCGAAGCTGCCCTTCAATCTTGGAGATTAGGTCCTCTCGCTGTTTGTCGATTGCATCCTGTGCGTCATAAAGTTCACGTCGCTTCTTGTTTCTCTCCGCCTCTACTTGCTTCAACCGTTTTTGGGCGGCGAGCTTCTCGGTCAGTGCCGTCGCTGCCCGACTGTCGCGGCGGACTTCCTTAACTTGCTGGTCCAAGTCCCTAAGTTCTCGCTCCAGGCCGAGCTTCAGGTCGTCTGACCATCGCTCCAACTTGGCGACTTCCTCATCGAAGAAGACGCAATTGCGGTCGTCGACCTTCTTGACACACGTCTCAATCTCCGCCTTGCGTGCCTCGTCGAGCAATGCACCGACTTGGCCACAACGCGACTGCGTCGTAGCCTTCGCGGGAAGATTGAATAGTCGGTAACAAAGGTCGCTGTCGAGGCGGCGACCGTCGTCGGTCTTGGCAGCAAAAATTAGAAACTCTTCACTGTCGAACGACTGAACGGAGAGCTTCGACAATTCGAGCCAACCAGTGGACCCTCGATACTCTTCCAAGGCAGCGATACGGGAGCCATGAGCGTCATAATCGAAAGTTATCTCGCCCACCGCCAGTTCTCTGCCCTTGGCCCGCTCAATGAGCTTAACCGCAAGCGGGTGGTTGGCCCGATAGAATGTGTCGCCCTGCTTCTCGGCAAGCTTCCAATCGAGGTTGTAGTTGCCTTTGCGAGAGTCGCTGCCGGTGTAAAAGAAACGGGGCTTCTTAGGGTCGAAAGTGGCATCGTCCTTGATTTCGTGCTGCGTGAGGGCGAGTAGCCATCGTTCCCGGTCAGAGAGACTGGAGAACGCTTGCTTGCGGTGCACCTTGAGGCGGGCGTGAACGTCCTCATCGAAATTGTCAAGCAATGCTTCTCTCGTTTGTGCCATCCGAGTCTGAACCTGCTCCTCTAAGTCATGCTGCAACTGATCGAAAGCGGCCTGAATCTCTTCTGTTTTGCGACATTCTTGATAGACCTGAGCTATGCGACGCTCTATATCGACACCGGACTCCAAAGCACCGAGGACTTCGTCGCTCGCTCCGAAGACTCCGTCGAATAGCTGGAACTTTTCGGCAAGCAACTGGTACACGCGTAGGTCTGCTTCGTTGCGACGATTAAGGAAATTGACGACAACCACGTCGTGCTGTTGGCCGTACCGGTGGCAACGGCCAATTCGTTGCTCAATCCGCTGGGGATTCCAAGGAAGGTCGTAGTTTACCACGAGCGAAGCGAATTGCAGATTGATGCCTTCGGCTCCGGCCTCAGTCGCAATCATCAATGTGGCCCGGTCGCGGAACTCTTCGACGATAGCGGCTTTTGTGTCGACGGACCTTGAACCGGAGACGATGCCATCGCCGTCGTGTCGCTCTAGCCATTGCCGGTAAATGTCGCGTGAGTGCTCATCGGTATTCGTGCCGTTCAAAAGCGTGAGCTTGCCCTGATAGCCATTCTCGCTGAGCAGCTTGAACAGATAGTCCTGCGTCCGTCGGGACTCTGTGAAGATAACGGCCTTTCGCTTGGCTCCGAGACTCTCGGCCTTGTCGAAGGCAATTTTCAACGCGGACAAGAGTGAGGTCCCTTTGGCGTTATGGCGGATTGTATCGGCGAGGTCGGCGTACTTGCGTAGCTCCGCCAACTCTTCGCGAATCAATACTGGGTCAATCTCCGGTTCTTGGACGGGCTCCTCGTCCCATTCGTCCTGAACCTCTTCGAGGTTCTCAAAATCTTCTTCCAGGTCGACGGTCGCGAGTGCTTCTTGTTCGGCAAGCAGGTTCTCAAGTCGGTCGACGAGTCGACGGAGAGTTCCCCCGATGGCGAAACTAGAGGACGCCAATAGCTTCCGCAGAATCATTGTCATCAACATGCGTTGACTCGATGGAAGGGCGAGCAGCACGTCCCGCTGCAAGTAGGTGGAAACTTCCTGGTAGAGTTGGTGCTCTTCGTCTGACGGAAGAAACTCTTGTGTTATCGGGACCCGATTCGTAAAGCGAATGTATTCGAGGACCTGCTTCCGCAGCGTGCGGGTGCACAGCGGCTTCAGGCGTTCGCGGAGTAGAGAGTTGCGTTGCTCCTCGTTACTTGCACGAACGAACTTCTCACGGAACGACGCAGCGTCTCCAAAAACATGGGGGTCGATAATGCTGACGAGTCCGAAAAGCTCCATCAACGAGTTTTGCAGCGGGGTCGCAGTCAGCAGAAGCTTTTGAGCGTGGCTTGTCGCTTCGGAGATACTCCGGGCCATTTTGTTCGATGTCTTGTACACGTTCCGTAGGCGGTGAGCTTCGTCAATGACGACAAGGTCCCACGGAACATGGCGAACCTCATCCGCTTTGGCCGACGCAAAGTGGTACGAGCACGCTACGATGTTGCCGTTCTGCTCAAAAGGATTGGTGTGCCCGTTGCGTTGAAGCTGGTTGAAATTGCGGGATTCGAGGACGACGGTTGGAAGGAAGAACTTCTCTTCGATTTCTTGTTGCCATTGCTTGCGGAGGGTCGCGGGCAGAATCAAGAGGATTCTGCGGCGGCGTTCGGCCCAGCGTTGGGCGACTACGATCCCGGCCTCGATGGTTTTTCCTAAACCGACTTCATCGGCAAGGATGACTCCTTTCGTCAATGGTGAGCGGAAAGCGAATAGTGCCGCATCGACCTGATGAGGGTTTAGGTCGACCCTGGCGTTCGCAATAGACCGTGACAAGTTGTATACGCTGTCCGACGCCGATTTGAGGTTGAGTGCGTGTGCCCAGAACTGGCTCTGGTAATCGGTGTACATGGTTAGCGTGGCTTGACCCGACGGGGTGCTGCAGCGATGAGCTTCTTGCGGAGTCGTTCCAGGTCTTTTCGCTTAAAGATCCGGTAATTGTTGACCGGGTGTCGACACTCTTCGACCAATCCGGCGTAGCCCCAATTTCGAGCCGAATTTGGGGAAACGTCGGGAAGCCCAGCGGCCTTCGCAACCATCAGGTAGTCGTCGGCCTTGTGCCTCGCGTTAGCTGTACGGCATCCTGCGGCAATGTGGACGCCAACCTTACCAAGCCTCAACAAGCCAGAAAAGAACCCCCGCATGGAGGGGGTTCAATACCGTGTGTGCCCGCGGAAAGAGTGCTAGGTTTGTCGACGATCGCGGTCGGGAGACTTGCCTGTCGTCACGGTTAGCAGATTTGGCGAGTGGCATCAACGAATGACGCGATGTCCAGTCCATTGCAAGCCCAGATTCATCTGATCTCGACCTGTCCACTCGGATAGAATCCAGACCGTGCACGAAAGTATTTCGGCTCTGGACCAAGCCACAAGGAGTTGGAAGTGGCGAAGAGGTGGCTCTCGGCACAAGCAGTTCGACGTCGGTTGGTGCGTGCGGGAGAACCTTAACTCATGTTGCATTACAGGGTGATCGGCACAGCAACCCGCTAAACCGACTCCCACTGGCGTCAGTGGTTTTCACTTTGAGCTATCAGAGCTGATTCTCCACATATTTCCCGTAGAATGTTCGGTCCACAAACTTTCAATACGTCCCGCTCGAAGTCCTTCGGCTGGCGGTTAGTGAGCATCGCGATGAGGCAGATTTCACCTGGACGATACCGATGCCGCTCGCCACGAGCCAATGCTTGGAGCATATCTTGGTAGTCTGTTTCGCGTTGCCTCCGGTTATTTGGCTGGGATGGCGGAAACTCTAGCGGCAGACCCTTCTTGGATTGGCGTTCAATTCGCTTCACTCTCGATCGCAGGCTCATGGTCGTGCCTCTTCGAAGCGAGACTCGATAGCGGCGAGACGCTGTTCAATGTCGAGTGTTTCCCGCAATCGCTGCGACGCATCGAGCACTGCCTTTGCAGCACTCAACTGGATGGAGGGTGACTCATCGTCCAGAAGATTCTCAAGCGTCTTTGCGGCCTTTTTGGTTGTCGCTGCCAGTGCCCCCGCCGCTTCCTCGAACATGTTATTCCGACAGTCTCGCACGGCAGTTTGGAAGCTGCACTCGTCTAGTCGACGGAATGCAGTGCGAACACTGATTCCAGCCAATCGAGCAGCGTGTGCAACGCTCTGGCCGGCGGCGAGGGCCTCGATCAATACTAAGTCGCCTTTTCGACCTGGTTTTCGTGCCATTTCCTGCCTCCCGAGACTGTTCGCACAATTCGCACAATTCGCAGAATAGTCGGGCATGGTATTTCGAATTCTGCGAATTCCGCAAACCTATCGGCGGGATAAGATTTCGGGGTGAATTTGGTACCGAGCTGACGGTTTGCGGCCCCTACCCTTCTTGACTGTGGGGACCAGGCGAATGAGAAACAGCCTCATCAATTCGCCAAGGACTGCACGCATCGTCTCGTGCGTGCCGAATCTCCTCCGCAAATGATCGAACAGCTGCTTTTCGTTGAATTCACGGAATTTGTGCCTTTGAGCCCATGCCAAAACTGCTTGGGCGTCATTCGATAGTGCACCGAACCGTCCAGCGATGAGTCTGTGTACTCGAAACGCGTGGCTCTTGAAGTACGCGGCAAGCCTCACTGCTCGCCGCATCGACTCTTCATCGATGTTACGTTCGCCTATCTCTCCTGTCGCTAGACGCAACATGTGGATAATCAACGCGAATCGTGCACAGTGGGCTCGCATTTTCGACCAGGTGCCGATCAAACTTGGAAGCAGTCCTGGGTCATCTAGTTCTGCAGTGTGCTTGTTGTACCACTCTTCCCAGACGTGTTTCGCCTTCGGAGATAAGTGAACGACCATCCCGTTACCCTCAGCTTCAAGTGCCAACAAGTGCTCAACGGTCGCCCGCCATGCACGGATCACTTGTTTCGAGACACCGGTACTCGACCATTTTCCGGGCGGTTCGGTTGCTGGAAAAACCAAGAGCAACCGTTCTAGTGAACCATCGGACCTGCCCTGTGAGTCCATCAATTCAGACAGCATGTCAGGCGTGAGGCTGCCAACGACGCATACGAAGGCTCGATCCACAACAATCGGATCCTGGCTACCCTTTCGATCGACGACCACCGACTCGCCTGACCAGCACGAAAGCCAGAATTGACGATCTGCACCATGTCCCTTGTATTGGTCGAAGCTCCGCGTCCATCCAACCAACTCGTCCCGGTAAAGAAGCACGCCCCGCGGATTGCTGGCCAGAACTCTTGCCAACGCTTCAACCGTTGCGTCATTGCATAGAACACGTTCCATCTCCGGTCTGTCAGGCCTCTCATTCTTCGGGATCGCTTTCCATTCTTCCATTTCGACATACCATTCGGCCGAAAACCTTTCTTGGATTTCGCAAAGCGGAGCAACTGTCGCAGACAGAGGAGGGGATTTCGCTGTACCCGGATGACCGATGCAGCCACCGTATAGTATTGGTCTTTCCAGCCAGCTCGGCTTGAGTCGGATCGCTCGGCTGTTGCCAATCGCCGCACCCGCCACGATCAGCATCGGCACGCCAACAAAGTCGATCGGGCACGTCATTGATTGGCTAATCTGATATACGAACTCCCGCAGGTCGATTGGGAGCACGTTCACGGGAAAGGGCATAACTTCGGGTTCGTCGAAGTTATCCAGGTCCGGCCAAGCGTCGAGATCGATCGGCATGTTTGGGTTCAACGCAGACCTGAATACCGACTTGAATTCTTCCGGGCTTTTCTTGTGTAGATCATTCGCATCTTTTGCCCCGTTGAGGCTCACCTCAAAAACCTTGCCCTTGAAGTCAAGCAGCCGCAGACGGTTAAGCATACTGGTGACGAACACGTCGCCCGCTTTGTCGGGCTCTCGGAGTACGTACATCGATTCGATTCCTTCCAAATGAGCAGCCTCAAGCGTCTTGGCCATAGTTGCCCCCGGGATGCCGAGGGCAGGAAAATCGTTCTTCCACAAGGTCCAAACGTCTGACTCGCCTTCTACGCAAACGAGGTAGCCGGCTTTTCGGGCATCCTCAAGGTGATCGAGACCGTAGGGGACGATTGAGCCGTCCGACTTCGTCCCCATCCACGCCGATCCGTCCTTCGCTTTCAAAGCGGTACGCATTCGCGAACGAGGGGCCAACTTTCCGTCCATCATGTAGTACGGGATCTCGACATGCCCGTTTTGTTGTTGAACGCCGAACTGTTTGAGAAACTCTGCGGACAAGCCCTTGTCAGCTGCCAGCTCTTCGACCGTAAGCCTGTCGACGACACGGCATGATCCTGAAAAGAGATCGGCCATCGTTAGGTCAATTGAAGAAACGATGTCCTCCGGTTCGCAACCCGCGTGGCAATGAATGAGAATCCGACCATCATTGCCTACGCTGATCGACAAAGATGGGTTTTCGTCGCTGTGGGCTGGGCACCTTGCGACCCAACCGTCGGCGGTTTCTCGGACAAGATCCAGCCGTGATAGGAGCTCCGTCGCATCACCGCTTTTTGACCCGTCTGGCTTTGGAAGAAATTTGGAGCGTTTCATGCTGCACTCGCCCTCTCCTCTAGCTCCACGACAACCACTCTGCCGGTGTAGTGGATCTGCCGAAGATGTCGTTTAACGGCCGCGATGAACCTGCTGCCAGCGGGACCAGGCCTTCGTATCAAGTACAACTCTCTAATATGTCGGATCCTCCACAGCTTGATCGGCTGTGCAAATTCGGGGGCCGGAAGATACACCGCCGCGAAGCATTCGTTCCACAGTGCCAACGCTATATCCCTGTCGTCAGTGAAGACCGTGGGCCGATGTTTGTTACCGAGACGAAGCCGAACGAGCCCGATCTTTTCCTTTTCCGGGACGTCATATTCTGGTATCATGTCGTTACTCCAATGCTGTGGCCGGCAAGGCAGCGAAACCATCCGGTCACAGCAGAAATTGCTGCCTCCCCCTACCGGCCCTACACTGGGCCGGAGGGGAGGCGGAATCATTGTTTGAGTTTCGCCAGCGTGTTTATGAGATCGGAGCCGAGCACAAATGCCCGATTCGATGTACGGATTACTTCGAGGCCTTTGCGTGTGAGTTGTCGCCAAGCCCAATCCCCAAATCCGAGCCGACGTTTTGCCTCGCTGACGGTATACAGTACCCCCGGTTGTATTTCACCCGGATTGGGTGGCGTGCCAGATCGCAGTGAAGTCGAAGCCTTCATTGTTCGAACCCGTCATCGTTGGACTTGAATCGGCGAAAAGAGCTTCCTTGCATCGGAATCCAGCCACGTGCTCGAAGGGCGTCGACGATTTCAGGGATCATCTCTTGGGGAATGAGCCGCCTGCCACCAATGCGTGGTGGTTCAGCCACAGCACCAAGTTCAAATAACCGAGCGATTTTCCAAGCTTGGATCCCTAACAAGTCCCCAAGCTCGCCAGACGAAAAGTGGCGGGCAGACGTAAACGGCATGACTGATCTCCACGGGAGTGAATTTCGATCCGCGTGGAATTGTTGATGCCGAGCTTGCAAGATGCCCGGAAAAGCTATGCTTTTCCGGGCTGGTTCCGGCCTTGTTCCGTTCTGGTTCCGAGTAGGCCGAGGCGGACAGTCGGTGTTGTGTGACGTTTCACGTGCACCTCGTCACTTCAACCCCTTCAGCAAGTCGAGTACGTCCTTGCGGAAGTCGTACAGCGTGCCCTTTACTTTCACCGCAGGCAACTTGCCGTTCTTAATCCATTGACGGACTAACCGCTGTTTGCTCTCGGTCTTGCCTTTCGACTGCCCAAAAACGTGGATGGCAGCCTCAGAAGTCGTGAGCCTGACATACCCATCGGGGGGGCCGAAGAGATGCTTGGCTACAGTAGCCGATGCGGCGAACACGCCAGATTGCAACTGACGAAATTGCCAACTACTGCCATCAAGAAACTGTCTGTCTTCAACTGGAGGAGATAGGGCCGAATACAAGAGTTCCAACCATCGATCTTCTGTATACGGCAAATACGGACGATCAACTTTGTGCAGCCACCCGCCATGCATCGGTGCGATTGCTTCCGCCACTCGCCGGATTTGCTGTATTCCCTCTGCAAATTGTGCGGACCTCTCCGGATCAACTGCGAGAGCGGCTGCGTGGTGCGTCGCGGATCCGGACAGTCCAACGGGCGTCCCAGAGTCGAAGAATGAGGCCGCGACTGGTGTCTTGTCGATGCTCAGGAATCCGCCAGACCAACGCAGTCTTGTCCCTGCACCGTGGTGCAGGGCTTGATTCCAGAATCGATCGGCGGGTTGTTTTAGGCCTTCCCTCCAGCCCGTTGCCGGCCAAATAACGGCATGGCAAAGATTCGGGTGGAGGTCATCCAAGCGTTCAAGTTCGCCAAGCAGTGCAGAGGGCGACAATGGCATGATGGCATCACCAATCGTCTGGCCGGCAGTCACCCGGAATCTTCAGCGGACTGGCCCTACAGTCGTGACGAAACTCCGCTCGACACACACTAGCAGTCAGGACCCGCTGTTACCAGAATTGGTACTAGGGTACCTGTACCTTCGATGAAATGCCGGCTGGCAGACCCTTGATAGTACCGACGACCATCGGCAATTCAAAGGGCTGCCAAAGCCGGCTCAAAGGCTTCCGAGGCACTTCTAATCCGCAGGTTGCAGGTTCGATTCCTGCCGGGCGTGCTGAGTCTGGTTCAAGGTGCGACGAGGACGTAATGCGACTACCGCCCTGCGCTCGGCAGTCGCCCGACTGCCGTGCTCGGTTGCTACCGCGTTGCGCTCGCCACACGCCCGTGTGGCGTTGCTCCTTTGCTACCGCGTTGCGCTCGATTGCCGCCCGGGCAATCGTGCTCACTTGCTACCGCGGTCCGCCGAGCCACGCCCGTGTGGCGTTGCTCCTTTGCTACCGCCCTGCGCTCGGCAGTCGCCCGACTGCCGTGCTCGGTTGCTGGTTCGATTCCTGCCGGGCGTACTGCTGTTGCCGGCGCGATCGCACCGGCGAACTGCGTCCGGGAGTCTAAGGATGCGGTGGCCTCTGGTCCATTCCAGCCTGTGGCGCAGCCGGCGAGGCATTCTTCCGATCAACCGCAGGCTGGAATGAGTCGACCTCGTCGCCCAAGGTCGGTCGGGCCTGCTCGGGTGTCAGTTCGCCGTTGAGCACCGACTGGCGTACGGACTCGCGCATCCGAGCGCGGTGGTGCTGCCAGAACCAGTTCAGCAGGCCCAACGCCACGCCGACCACTGTGACCACGATCAGCAGTCTGCGCAAGGTGAACTTGTCATCATCGCGGGCCGCCTCGGCGGCTGTCTCTTTGAACACGAATTTGTCAAACGCCAGCCCAACCAACCAGCCAGCCACGACATACGGCAGCGTCAAAAAAGGGATAAAGACAAGCGCTATCGGCGCTTGCGCATCGGCCGCCAGATCAAGCGTTGCATGCTGATAGACCCGGGAAGCGAACCCAAACAGTGCCGGAAACCACACGCTGCGCACGTGACGATAGGTCAGCGTGGCCACCACGATGCTGCCCCAGCAAACCGCGTTGAACATGCCGAAGAACACCGTGCCGTACCAGCCTACCTCCCAATACGCGGTGAACCACTTGGCGCCGTGCATCGAGATTCCCGGCAGTCGAGCCGCGTAGGGCAAGAGCACGCCCGCGATCGCCACCAGCCCGCGGGCGACCGCCATTTCCCGCCCGAAGTTGAGCCACCGGCGCCGCGGAGCAACAGTCTCGCCAGATGTAGACGTCACGATGCCGCCCTCGCACTGAATAGCTGATTCCCAGCCGGCGATCGTTGGTTGCCAGTTAGAACCGCGCGGTCACGAGCGTCCGCTCGCCGCAGGCGTCGCTTTGCGGCAGGCCAGTGCCCGTGCACGGCCGGGCCGGCTCGGCGCGATGGGTCACCCAAATTGCCTGGGCGCTTGCGCCGCTGTCAACTCGACAGGCGAGTTTTCGAAAACGCCGACAATCGCCCGCGAAGTTAACAGCCCAGACTCGCACCGCTCGTAACCGCTAGGCGGCAGTTTCCTATTGGTTCCTTTCGGTATAAGGCAGACCGAAAGAGATTCGACCACGCCAGTTTCAACACGGACAACATCTGCTCGCGTTCGCTAGTGCCCGGAGAGTCTCGACGACGGTTCTGTACGTGGGGGTCAAGGGCGCGGTAACCGCTGTCTGAATTTCTACGACCTGCGCGAGTAGCTCACTGCGAGCGGGCGAATCGTTCGACCATCGGAAACTCGTTGTTAGTCGCTTATGACGGCACAAAAGAAGCTTGCAGGGGCGGCGCGCGAGAACTGCCGCGAGCGATCCTGGCAAAACGCGATGCTTGCTTGGCGGGTTCTGTTTGTGCCTGGTGATATGCGTTGTAGGCCGTGCAGTACCCGCGCGGTTGATCTATTCCGGAGCCAGACAATCGCGGGCGGGGCCGTCATCGTGGACCGGTAACAAAGGACACTCCGGCCGAACGCCCGGGCTTCGCCCAACATAGCACCGTCGTCGGGGCACATTCACCGGGAGCGCTCTGCGCCAGCACGCTATTGCATCCAATGGATCAGTCTCCGCAGCGACATTCGTGGATTATGGGACCAGTGCAAAGAAGTGACGAGAACTTGATAAAGATCACTCAGCGCGAGAAGATTGTCCGTCGGGTAATTGAGCTCTTGGCCGAGCTTCAGCAGGCCAATGGTGACACACCCCTAGATGGCCACGAACACCGTCGGTGGCTGAAGGCAGAACTTCGCCGCTTAGCTGTCCTGCTGTGGCTAGATGATGTGCCCGATGACTAGATCTCGCAGGAGGATACCTACGGTTTGCGGTCGTTTTGCAGATGATGTGGCGTCGAACAACTCTGCAGAGCTTGCGGGATTCTCGGGCGATGCACTTTGTTGGACATATGTGAAACGCCGCGCGCTGGACGTCCACGAACGCCCAGCAGGACGAGACCAAGCTCATCCCCGACACAAAAACCGCAGCGCAGGCACAGCAGCAGAACAAGCCCAGCACCGACAGTATGTCGCAGACGGCTTTGACGGCGTCTCACGGCGTGGCGCCGCTTTGGGCTTGGCGGCAGCGTCGTAAATACTCTCGGTTCGACAGACGCACCAACGCTCCCGCCGAGTCGACGACGCGGGCACAATAGAGCGCGCCCAACTCTTTCAGATGTTCTACCCGATGCCGAGTCGACTTGATCTCGGTGGTGTGGATGTCACCCCGCGTGGTCATCGTGAGAAGCCGATTTGCTGCGACAAACTGCGCGTGGACGATCTGATCAGCGTGGTGCAAACGGATGGTGACTGGCCGCGCGCTTGCTAGGTGCAGCACTCGCGCGGTACCTTCTTGCCCGCAGAGAACGACATACTTTCCGTCTGGGCTGAAGGCGCACCTTGAAAGGGGTTCATGGTACTTCATCGGTTCAAATAGCGCGGAGCCGTCGACCGCCCGCCAGACGCGTGCCGTTGCGTCTTCGCCCGCCGTCAGAAACATGCTTGAGTTGAGGGTGAAGGATACGTCCGACACCGGCGCGCTAGTATTCAGAGCCTTGCATCCCCCACCCACGGTGTCCCAAAGGAGGACCCGGTTGGCAGCGCCGTAAATGACTACAAAGCGTCCATCAGGGCTGAAGCGACTTCCAATAATCTCGCCTCCGAGTTGGAGCGGTAGAATTTCAGGATTATCGTCTGAGTCAAGCTGAATCAGGCGAGCGGATTTCGAATCCGTGGCTAACAAGACGTCTCCAGCCGGATTGAAGGCGAGGTCGACCAGATCGCCAGGCACCTCTAGCGTCTTGCGGACACTGGCTGTTTCCACGTCGCAAAGCACGAGTGCGCCGTCGGAGTACCCTATCACGATGCCATCGTTGCCAGGTGAAAATTCCAAGGCCTCAACCGTCGATGCGCGTTCCGGGAGATCCGGCAAGGCTTCGTCGGTCGTACGGTTCCAGACACGGACTTCACCCTTTCGGTCTGCAACGGCAACGCGTTGCCCGTTCGGACTGATGCCCATCGCCACACTCTCGCCGCGATGGTTGAGGATGGAATAGGCGTCATTCGGCGCACTTGACTCAAAGACTGCACTAACGCCGGCTTGCCCCCACGCAAGAACCGATTTCCCATCGGGTGTGACTTGCACCGCGCGCACAGCAGAAAGCCCAGCGATTCGGTGATGGGAACGCGAATCACTGCATCTCCAGACCCTTGCGACGCCGTCTGCGGAAACCGTCAAGATCGAGTTTCCGTCGTGCGAGAACTCGGCGCCATTGGTGTCCCCCGCGTGGTACAACCACGCGATCGGCGATGTGCCATCTTGCAAGCTCCAAAGTTTCAAAGTTCGATCATCTCCGACTGTCAGCAGAGAACGGTCTGCTGGATCCACGGCGATGGTGGTCGTCTCCGCGTGGGCAAACGTCTCGCCGGTCGGCTCGATCGCTTGGCGCGACCAGACATTAGCCGAGTCGGCCGTGGCCGTGATCAGTCGGCGTGAGTCAGACGTAAAACGCACGTGGTGCACCGCGCTTGGGTGCAGGTATTCGCTCAACAAGCGCCCCGAATCGATATCCCAAATGCGTGCTGCGCCACCGCTGTCTCCGCTAGCAATTTCGGCGCCGCTGGGGCTAAATTGCGCTGAGATGACCTCGGCCGGATGATGCAACTCGGCTGGCTCTGGTTCCCCAGTCCGCAAACTCCAAACAAGTGCGCGGGAGCTGCCGCCGCATGAAACGCCGTGTACACCATCTGGACTGAGTGCGAGGTCGGAGATGATCGATCCGGCGGTAGTGCCCTGAATCTTTTTGTGCGGCGAGCCATCAGCGGCACGCCACACCCGCACATACTCATCCGCGGATGCCGTCACCAAAAACTCGTCACTGGCAGAAAATACGATCGATCGCACCTGACCGGGATGCTTGAGCGCTGCGCCGATCTTGTCGCCGGAAGCCACGGACCACAATTGCACGTAACCGTCGTCGGCCGCGGTAGCCGCAACATCGCCGCGATGATTAAACGCGACTTGTCGCAGCGGGGCCGCATGTTGCAATTTCTGTAGGCACTTGCCCGTTTGAGTTGACCAGATCTTTGCCGTTGCATCGTGGCTGCCGGTCAAAATCAAATCGCCATCGCGACTGAATACTCCGCAAGATATCGGCCCTTCGTGACAATATACTTGCGTCAGCTTCGGACCGTGATTCAGGATCGAGTAAAGCCGTTGCCGCGTCGTGGCCTCTCGAGGTGTACCCTGGTCCAATTCGAGACATGCTATTTGCCACGGCAATGACTCGAAGGGAATCCCAACCTGGCCGAATCGCGATTTCTCGAATAATTTATTGGAGCGTGTGAAGCGATTGTTCTTCAAGGCTGATTCGGCGACCGCGGCCACGCTTCTTTCGCGTGCGTACATCGCCCCCACGATGGTGGCCGATAGGCACAACAGCGCGGTAATGCTTATCGCGAATATCATCCACGCCGGATTACGCCGGCCCCACCGTACCATTTGACCGATGCTACCGACCGGCCGTGCGGCAATCGGCAGATGATCGCGAAACCGTCGAAGGTCATCGGCTAGCTCGCTTGCGGAGGCGTACCGTTGCGGTTCGTTCTTATCGAGGCACTTAAGACATATGGTTTCCAGGTCTCGATGGATCGACCGGTTCAATTGCCGTGGTCGAACAGGATCGCAAAAGACAATCTGGCGAGCGAATTCGGGAAGCGACTCGGCCTGAAACGGCGGCCGGCCGGTTAACAAGTGGTACAGCGTCGCCCCGAGGCTGTAGATGTCGGCAGCTTCCGTCACACCATTGGCGTGCAAGAGCTGTTCGGGAGCCATGTAGGGAGGAGAGCCGAAGCCCTCCTGTGTCAGCGTTACCTGCGCTTGGGCATCGACCAGTTTTGCCAGCCCAAAGTCGGTTAGCACGGGTGAGTCCGTGCCTTTTTCGATCAGGATATTGCTGGGCTTAAGGTCTCGGTGGACCACGCCCGCTTGGTGCAAACTCGCCAGCGCGTCGGCGATCGGCACCAGGTATTCAACTGCACGCATCGGTGGCAGGGGGCCATCACGCACAAGTTTGTCCAGCGACACGCCGTCGACAAGCCGCATCGCATAGTACGGATCATCACCGAATTGCCCAATCTCATATACCGTCGCTATGTTTTCATGGTCCAGGCGCGATGCGGCGATGGCCTCTGTTCGAAAGCGTTCCAGCAAAACCGTGCGACGTTCTTCATCGTCGTACTCTAGATGGCTGCCCTTGATGATTTTCAAAGCAACGATTCGATTGACGTTGAGCTGTCTGGCCCGGTAGACGACCCCCATGCCACCCCGGCCCAGTTCGTCAAGCAGCTCGTAACCGTCGATTTCCCGTGCCGGTATCGACCCGCGCAGCCGAGCATCGCACCTGTCCGCAGAAGCAGATTTTTGCGAGGTCGTTTGCGGCGTAGCGTTTCGACCGGCGAGGCGATGCTGCCGCGACACTTGCTCGGGCTGGATCGCATCGTGACGAGCTTCTCGGTAGGCAGATGTGCCGGTGTACTCAAGTCCCACCAAGACTAGCTCGACGAGCAGAGATTCCCGCAGTTCACCGGACACTCGATCAAGCAGACTTTGTAAGTCAGGTCTGCGGCCTGCCTTAAGTTCCGACTCGAACAGGTCGGAGATGCGATCAATTTGTTGCTCGGGGGGCAACAAGTCCAGGCCTGGGTCAAGTTCGGCTCGCGACATACCGGCACTCTCTATTCATCCGACTTGAGCCAATGCCTTCGGATCATCGCCAATTTGCGTTCCACCGAGCGGAGCGAACAATCCAGTTTCTGCGCTATCTCCTCGTTGAGATATCCTTCCATCTTCCACATCGCAATCGATCGGAGCGTGTCGTCGGGAAGGTCGTTGATCAGTTCGAAGTACAGCTCGGCCACTCCTGCACAAAACCACGCCGATGGTTGTATCTCCCGACCATGCTCGGCGTCGACGTAGGTCACGGTGCGACCGGTCGGCGCTCGCTTCTTTCGCGACAAGAACTTGATTTGATTGATGGCTTTACGTTCGGTAATCATCACCAGCACTCGCCACAGATCGGTGCTGTCATCCAGCTTGGGAAACCGGCCTCGTTCGGCCCCACGACAAAAGCTGTCAAATGCGTTGATTACTACGTCTTCCTCGTCGACCACGCGTTTTGGCGATCCGACAAGGTGCATTCGCGCAACGCGTACCAATCGGGTGAAATACTTGTCCCAAATCGGCTGCGCGGCTTGTCGGTCGCCGCTTCTAAGTTGAAGCAGCCATTGAGTTATCGAACCAGACACGATGCTCTAACTCCGCTGTTTCTGAGGCCAGTTGATCGTAATCCTTCCCAGAAGGCGAGACAACAAGCATGGCGAGTCCGCCATCCCTCTGAAGTGGCCCTCGTCGCAACGATTGCTGAATCGCGGTCCGCGGTGTATCTCCTAACGCTGTAAGGGAGTTACGACGTAGAGATGGCCGCGAGCTAGGATTGAGAGATTGCCGTGGGTTGACCGCGCGCGCGGAGAGGCGATGGCTGTGCCGCGGCAAAAAGTCGTGCCGGCGCGAAAAGACAGAATTTGCAGAAACTGGCGGGATGAGCCCCCATCTCTTGATTCAGGTCAGTAGCCGACATTCGATGACGTCGGCTCCGTTTCCCAAAGAATTCGGTGTAGCACAAATCGATGCAGGCCAAGCGGCCGGGCGCGCTGTTCCTTGGCGTCGTTCCCCTGCTGGGGACGGCGGGATGGCTACGATCACACGACGCAGTCCCGATTCGCCCGCATCAAGCCACGGCGCGCGGATTGGATCTAGCACACGATGCGGGTGAGGTCCTTGAAGGCACGCAAATCGAGCACACGTTCCAAACGAGAAACCTCTTTCCGGTGCCGATTGCCATCGTTGACCAAGCCGATGTCCAAAAGAATTGCGGATGCTTGACACTCAGCCCATCGGTTGGCCGGCTGGCTCCCGGCGAGGTCGCCACCATTCGGCTGCGTGTGGATACAACCGGCAAACGCGGCCCCTTCCGGGTAGGCGGTGTTGTTCGTTGGCAGCTTGAAGGTGGTGACGCCTGGCCGGTCGCAGTGCGCATCGAGGGGAATGCAACGACGATTCTCACTTCGCAGCCAGCGGTTGTCGACTTCTCGGAATCAGATATTGCCGCGTGTTCCAAACAGGAGCTTTTGATACTCAGTACTCACGAGGTGAATTGGTCGACGCTTAACGTCCAAATCAATCCGCCATATGCAACCGTGGTTGAGAAGTCGGTTGAGCCAGGTCGGTTGAGGCTCATTCTGCAAGCCTGCCCTCCGGTAGACGTTCCCGAATTCTCTGCGACGTTGCAACTTCGCGCCGAGCTGGCGGAGCTGAACAGCGGTGTCACTCGTTGTGCGGTTTCGGTCCCACTTCAGGCGTCGCAAAAGGTTGGCGTCCACATCTCGCCGCGCGTGGTCTTTGCCAAATGGTCGCGGGAGTTGAACAGAGGCACAACACAATTCTTGGTGCACGGGCTCACTCACGCATCGCCCGAGCTTATTTCGTCGATCTCGTGCGACGGCCTACGAGTGAATTGGGCAGCCAGCAAGGTTTCTCAGAAGGACGCGACATCGCATGGCATTTTGCAGGTTCGCCTGGACTTGGCAAGCATGGAAAACCGCGCGTTTAACATTGAACAAGCACGACCGATGTCAGTTCACTTCAAAAGTGGGAAAGTTCTTGACGTCCCCGTGTACCTTATTGCACCGAAAGATAGGGGCTAGACGCGATGTTGGCAACAGTTCGTCAATCGCGATGTCTCACTCAACGTCCTGCTGCGCTCGCGGCACTGCTCATGAGCGTTTGTGTGGCTAGTGGCGCACTCGTGTTTTGGACCGAGTCCATGGCTTACGGCAATTTGCCTAGCGAAAGGCTTGACCAGCTTGTCGGTGTCAAAGGGGAATGCTGCACACCGGGGCTTAAAACCGAGTGCGGTTCGGTCGCGCCTTTTGCCTGCACGACGTCGGGCGTCGTATGCGATGGCCAAAGTAGTTTCGATAGTTGTGGCGGTCCAAGCTGCGGGGAGTCGGAAAGTTCTGACGATGGCTGCGACTCGCAGGGTTTTGAAACCATTTCCGTGACGGTTGGCACGTGCGATGTCATTCCTGGTGGACAGGTCTATTGCGAGGGTGGGGCAAAGCGGTGCATGTACACATCTGGCACGGCGACCGTAGATTTCACCGGCTGTGGTCAAAACTCAATCTGCCCAGCTAACCCGGGAGTCACCTGCCAGTAATGCGACGTCGAACGGCGCGATACGGGGAGCAAGGCGGTAGGTTCGGTCCTATGAATAACTCACCCACATGTGGCGTTGTCAGAGTCATCGCGGCGTTTGCGGGCGTAACTCGGCTTGGACCACGCGCTTCAACTGGTTTGGCGATCTTTCTCGTCACGATGTGTGCCCTCAGCCCATCAAGCGTTTGTGGAATGGAAACAGGTGACATGGTCCGCGCGGTCATTTCGCGCTCGCAGGCGATCACCAGCGGACGATTGACTTACACCTTCAGTTCACGAGGCTTTCGCGGCTGGCAGGCGTTGACTCCCAGAGTCTTCCCGGAGGCAACGACCTCCTTTTTCGGTTCGAGTTGGGCCGAACGAACCAAAGGTAGTCATGTGGTTAGGATCAATCACGACGGCTATTTTCTAGAGTTCGTTCAGACGCCCCAGCCAGACGGTTCCGTCCGGTCTGGCGCGACACTGCTTCCACGACGATCGCTTGCAAGTCGGACGGAGTTGAATGCCCCGCCAATATTCGCGGGCTCATTCTGGTTTCGCCGTCAGCTTCAGTATGTCGAGCAGCATGTCGACGAATTCCGACCAATTGGGCAAACCACCGTCAACAAGATTCCCACAACAGTGCTTGAGCTCGCCGTTTCGGCCAAGGACCATCGAGAAGCCTTTCATGTCTACTCACCGTCTTTGGAATCCGGGGGGGCCATCCGGCTGTATGTCGCTCGGGAGCTTGGCTATGTGCTGCCGCGCATTGAATTTCGTACGCCGTCCGAACGAATCGTGCAATCATATGATGCGATCGATTTCAAGGAAGTGGCACCCGGTATCTACTTCCCCAAACGTGTCTGGACAGCCGCCTACGCCGCGGACGGTGCATCTCGCTATCGAGCCGAATTCGTCACTCGATGTGAATTGGTGAATCAGCCGATTCCTCAAGAAGATTTTGTTGTCGAAGTGCCAATTGGAACACAGGTGCAAGATGCACGCGAAGCTGGCAGCGTTATTACTTTCCAAGTAAGAGACGATTCATCGTCGTTGCGTTTGGCGACCCACGGAGCAGTTTCGGAAAGCATTTGGCCTTCCTTGGGGTTTTTGAACCGCTGGCACAACGCTGTTATAGTAGGGTTGGTGATCGGGAGCATTTCATCGATCAGCCTTCTCCTTGCAGCCCGAAATCAGCGGTATCGTGGTTACTCGTCACGATGAACGACCAGCCTCTTGCGGCTGGTATCGATCGGTATCGCGCGCAGTCCTACTTTGGGCATTCCTTCTGGGCATCGATGTGACTGAGTTATCAGCGGGCACCGCGAAGGAAATGATTACGGGGGTACTCCGCCGTGCCGAGTCGATTCGTAGTGGCCGGCTCACGTACCGGTTTGAGTCGGGAGTCATTTCTTCGGGAGAGATGCCTTCCAGACGGATACCAAGAAGATCGCTGGTTTTTTCCGATTCCAATTGGATTGAACGTCACGAAGGCAGCACTTCGGTTTCGATCCATCGCCGCGACTACACTTTCCGCTATGACGAGACACAACAACCTGACGGTAGCATGCGTCGAACGGCCATCATTTCACGACCGATCTCGCTAGTCGATCGAATGGACGAGAATCGGCCACCTTGGTTCGCTGGTTCATTTTGGCACACCAAGCAGCTTCAGTATGTCGAGCAGCAGCTAGCGCGTTTCCGATTACGGACGCCAAAACACATCCGAGGAGTTCTTTGTGAGGTCTGCGAATTAGACATTCCGGCGAAGGATGTCCCCCGTGTCGTTGCCATCGTTCATCCCCGACTGGCAGGAGGCGCAGTTTTGCGGCTTCATGTCGCACCTCAACTGGGATTTGTCCTTCCATTGGTCGAAGTGTTGGGACCGGATGGCGCTGAAATGGTGACATACACCGGGAGCCGGTTCACCGAAGTTGCTGACCAGGTCTATTTTCCGAGACAGATTCGCATGCGAGCAAGACTTGCCACCGGGGAGACTCGCTACCAGCAGTTCACGATCGTCGGCAGCCAAATCAACGAACCAGTGCCGGACTCCGAGTTCAATGTTTCAATACCGGCCGGTACGCGCGTTCAAGATGAACGCGACGGTGGACAAGTCCGTCGTTTCGAAGTAGTAGCTCCGACTGATTCCTTCGAGGTGGTAGGCGACTCAACTTTGTTATCGACGGTCGAAGCCGATCGCGGTTCGACAAATCGCGTTGTCGCAATTATAGCCGCGATTGGCGTCGTCCTATTGGGTTACGTGGTGGCCCGACGCTATTTGGTGTCTCGCAGGTGACTCAATATGTCCGAAGTGTGGAGCAACACTACGAGAGAGTCTCAGCCAACTGAAAGGTAAACTGGGATGCGCGGGATATCGCGTGTCTGGATTGAGTGCCCATTGATGATTCTTAAACACATCCTCCGAATACCGAATACAACGGCAGTCACATTAGTTGTCGGTGTGTTTCTAACTGTGCAATCGCCGGCGGCGGCAAGTGGCAGCGACATTAGTTCGCAAACACTGGCAGAACTAGGGCACGCCGCGCGCCAAAACCGTGCTGCGTGCGGGCCGCTGGCCGTGTGGTACGTGCTGACCCGACTGGGATATCAGGCTGACGAGTCCCAATTGGTCGCCGCGGCGGGGCTGAAAGAAGACGGCACGCCGATTCGACGAGTACTGGAACTGCTCGTTGAGCACAACTGTTCGCCTAGGGCGATCGTCACGGACAAAGCACGACTCAGCCTGCTTCCAGTCCCTTCGATTCTAATCGTGGACAATGCGTCGCACTGCATTGTCTATGATGGCATGGACGATCGAGAAAAGCGGGCCAGAATTTTCGAAGCCACTGTAAAGGAAGTTCAATGGGTCAGTCTCGCTAGCCTAAAGCACAGGTGGGACGGTGAAGCGATCATTCTTGATCGCCCTCGCCCATCGCTGCCTGCATCTGTTGCCGTGTTCGTTCTCTCGGCAGCGTGCATCGTGACGCCGGTGGCGTGCTTCGCATTTCGGCGTAAGATAACCAGCAGAGCAAGCCGCTCTGGTTTTACGTTAACAGAACTGTTGCTTACGATCGCAATCGTCGGCATCCTGCTTGCCGTTCTCTTGCCCGCCATTCAGCATGCCCGCGAGGCCAGTCGTGCGACACATTGTCGAAGCAACCTGCGGCAAATCGGCGTAGCGGTGCACAACTACGAATCGCAATATCACGTCTTCCCAGTTGCTGTTCACTGGAAACCAGCCGGAGAGCCGCTAGGTCGCAGTATTGCAGCACCCGGCAGTATCGATCGCATTAGCCTGGGTTTGGCCACACCAGCCGAACCGGACAGGCTGTATGCGAACTGGGCAATCGCATTGCTGCCATTTCTAGGCGAAACAGCCCTGTACGACGCTTTTGACCTCGCGAAGCCGGTTGGCGACGCCGTGAACGAACAAGCGTGCGCCACCGAACTGCCCATCATGAATTGTCCCACGGACGCTTGGGGTACGTCATCCAACCATTTTCAACGTTCTGGCCTGGCGGCTGTTGATGGAGGCTATGCCCGAGGCAACTACGCGATCAACGGCGGCACGAATCGACGCTGCCTGACACGGCTTAGCCGCCGTAAGATCAATTGTCCCGATGGCGTCTCGGTCAACGGAACTGACCTGCGACGAGACACGTCACAAGTATGGGGCAATGGTGTCGCTGGCGTCAATCGAGCAATGCGCGCCGCCGAGTTTGCTGACGGATTAAGCAAAACCATCTTCATCGAGGAGATTCGCGCAGGGCTGCATGCGTTGGACCGCCGCGGCTGTTGGGCGTTGGGGTTCCCAGGCAGTAGCATCACTGCCTGCCACGGGCTGTTTGGCAACAAGGGTCCGAATACTGGCAAGGATGCCATCCAGGGCTGCACCGAGACAGCCGCGTATGTACCCGATCTCGAGCAGCGGGGTATGCCGTGTCTGATGTCCAGGACGGATCCGCGGCTGGAGATCTCAGAGCGGGCAACAGCCAGAAGCATGCACGTTGACGGTGTCCATCTTTTGATGGCCGACGGCTCCGTCCACTTTCTCGACGATGCGGTCGACCGGCGGCTGTGGCACAACATGCACGATCGAAGCCACCAACAGCCATACGAGTTCTGAACGAGAGGCTCTATCTTTCGCGCCGTGCAAGAGCGAAGGAGATTAGCTTCAACGCCGCGGCGACCAACAGAATCCAGACGACCGCGGCGGGAATCCAGTCGCCCCACTTCACGAACAGCGTCGACCTCGCGTCAATCGCAATGGAGCCAAGCGGGGTAGCGGTTTCGATCAAGGGTGGTAACGACGGATCGCGGAGGCGTCCGGTACTGTCAATTCTGCCCGATGGTCCGCCACGAACATTTCGCACGAGCGTTCGACGACATTCAATCGCGCGAACCTTGGCGATGCTCAGAACGTGCCGTGACATTCGGCCCGTTTTGTCAGAGCGTTCTGAGGAACAGACGAGGAAGAAATCTGGCGCCCCTTCAGAGTCTTGCATGAAACGTCGAAACAGATCAGCAAAAGCGATGTCGTAGCAAATCGCAGTCGAGAATCGGTAAGCTCGTTCGGCCGAGTCGGTCGACAGGGTGAACACCGGGTACGCCTTTCCACGGCTGAATCCCGCAGACTTACGAGCGGTAAGAGTTTCTCGTGGCGTGAACTCCGTCCATGGGACAAGCCCGATCTTGTCATAGGTGCCCTGCATTCCACCGACCGGATCGACAAACGCGGCAGCATTGTAGCTTGCGGAGCTTGGCGAATCCGAGGCAGTTCGCCGATAGCCAACCACGATTGGAACAGCAAACCTGTTGCAGATTTGCTCAAGCGCTTCGTCGCGAGTCATGCGATGCCGATCTCTTGGCCCAGCCGTCGCACCGGTCAACGTGGCGGGATCTCCCGGAGGCGTCTTGTTCGCGGATGGCGACGCATCAGCCCGCGGACCATGGTACGCCAGCTCTGACCAAAGCAGTACGTCCGGTGCCGAGGATGTCTGTGGCGTCCAGGGCAGTTGCTCGGGTGGCCGCTCCAGAGCTTCATCCGGCATCAGCCATACGTTCGGACCACGGGTGTAGTGCGTTTGTTCAAGTCTCCAACCGCCGTAGGCGGCGCAGCTCACCAAGACGGAAACCCCAATGCCGACGCCTGCCAAGCGACTGAGTCTAAGTTGCACGGAGCGGTCGTCACTCGACCTAATACTCCACAAGTCCCACACCGCGCCGCTGGTGCAGGCAGCTAAGAATGTCAGCGCGCTTACGCCCCCGAGATCGGCGATTTGCGAAAAGAAACCGTGGTCGACAATTGCATAGCCCAGAAAGTAGATCCGCCAACCCGTTTGATCCACCAATGCCCATACGGTGCGCAGCAAAGCCTCATGAATGGTCCAGACCGCCGGCAGCACGATACTCATGGGGACGGCCCAGGTTGCCACAATGGCCCGTCCTAGCAACAAAGCGATTGGCCAGAAAAGAGCCAGAAGCTGAGACTGAAACAGCCAATCGGGCGCGCTGCTGCCAGTCAGTCCAGTACCGCTGTCGAGAGTACGAATCCAGTCGGTGGTAATAAGATTGAAAATCAGTCCCGCACAGTACATTCCAATGCACGTGGCGATCAAACGCCGACGGCTTGCGATTGCGGCCGCCACGGGAGTCAGGCTAATCCACGCCAGCCAGTGTGCCGGAGCGGGAAGAAAACACCAGGCTAATAAAATCCCACCGAGGATGGGCGTGAGCAAAGCGCGTAACATCTCAACGAGCCGACAAGCCATAACCCCTAAGACATACGACACACTGGTGCGAAGCCCGCTGGAATTGCCATACCTTAACTAGGCAAACGGCCGCGATGCAACGCAACTGGACTTTCGGTCCGTGTTGAAACCTTAGTCCTTCGCTAGGAAATGCGTAATTCCGGCTGCCTACAGTTTCGCACATTGGCCCAGCATTGTGTCACAACGGTCGGGCGGAACAAACTCCGCATGCTAAAGAGCGGAATGTCAAGCCAGCGCGTGCAAGATAGCCTTGTACGAACTTCGACCATCCAAAACAATATCGCCTGATCGGGCGGCGGGCGACTGAACAGCTGCGGTATCAGGCCGGTCACCAGCGTCAGCGCCGTCGCTCGGTCTTCAAGTTGGCCCGTGACACGCGACGCCGCCACATAACATTGGCCAACGAGCATTAGGCATCTAAGTCCAGCGTTACATCCTCGGGGATCGGCCAACTCGTGCGATCAAAAACGTGAAACCGGCGTGACGATTCGAGAGACAGCACTCCTTGATCTGGTCTCCAGCATCGATACTCCAAACGTTCGCCGAGAGCGTGGTTTTCGATCGCGACTAAGATATACCACGAGGTAACCGATCTGTTACCGATTCGATATTTTGATCGATTTTGCCGTAGCACTTCGTGGACCGCAGCTTCAAACGTTTCGTGATACGGCAGGTCAGATCCGCCTCGAAAACCTTCCTTCCACTGGCAGTTGGGAACATCCAAAAGATGGGTTGGAGTCCATCGCGATGCAAGTTGAATTTCTTTCGATCGATAGTCTAATGGACCTACGAATCGCAACTTGGCAGGGCCTTCGCCGGCGGCCGGTTCAATGCACGCCGTGACGGCCCAATGGGCACTATCTCCAACCGACGCCTCCGAGAGCCATACCGCGTTTAACCCTCGTGTTTCGCTTAGTGACTCTCCGAACGTGCGACAGCGACGATAGAGTCCGGCATCTCCTCGCGCGGGAGGAACCTCGTCAACGGACCCAGGTCGCCAAGTCGACCATTGCCTGCTCCATGGATAGATAATCACCAGGTAACAGGGATCGTTCTGCTTGCCGTCGTATTGTTGAAGAGCCAGCACGTCCTCAATACGAAACGGTTGAAATCCCGGGATTCTGCCAAGAGTCGAAATCGCAAGCTCCTCGCGTTTCTGCAGCCGCATTACATGTTCCCTTGAGTTCTGGCTCAACCGCGCGAATCTTGAATCCACGCCACCGCATGAACGCAAATGGCTAGGCGCACAGATAGCCCACCTTTTGTTAGGATCAACATTCAAGTGGCCCACCCGCCAACCCAGACGATTTTTTCAGAAATCACTTCGTACCGACGCAAACGCATTTCGGCCAGCGTCGCCCCATTTTCGCAAGGTGACTCGACACGGTGATGAAAAATTGTGGCGCTGGCACGCAGCTTTGCGGGGGTCTGGCTGGCACGAGGCAAGAAGCGCCGTCCCGGGCAGTTAATCGGCAAGCTCCGTGAAGCGGAGGCATTGATGCTGCAGTTCGCGACTCAGGATTCTGCGGCGAAGCAATTCGGCGAATCGACGCACACATGGATCGGTCGGCGGCAGGACTATAACCGCTACCGAGCCCACAATCCCTTGGGGGCCGCCCGCCCGAGGAATTTGCAAATTTTTCGGCGGTGGCGAGCCCATGCTGAAGAGCCTTGTTTCTCTCGCATTCCACGTGGATCAAACTTGGGGGCAAGGTTACAAGTAGTCACGCAGGTCGGGCGTGCTGAGTCTAGTTCAAGTTGCGAGGAGGACGTGTTGGGACTAGCGCCATGTGCTCGACAGTCGCCCGTGTGGCGTGCTCTGTTGCTACCGCCCTGCGCTCGGCAGTCGCCCGACTGCCGTGCTCGGTTGCTGGTTCGATTCCTGCCGGGCGTAGTTGTGCGACAATGGGGCACTGGTACGACCAAGTCCTGGCGCACCATTTCTTAGCCGTTGCAGCTTGCGATATCGAGCATGGCTCGGGACGATTTTACTGAGCGGCGTGCGAGTCTTGAAGAAGGTGAGCGCGCGCAATCCGCAACCACGGACTGGATGGAAACTGAATCCGAGGTCTTTCATCCGAACCGTGGTCCCGCGCTTGCCGTGGGGATATTCTTTCTGGCGATGGGCGCGTTCGGGTTCTTCACGATTGGCAACGTCATGCCGCCTAAAGAGCCAATCTGGATTGCACAATCGGCCGCCGCGGTTTTCGGCTCGCTCGGCGGCATCGTGCTCGTGCATGCAGTGGGCAGCATTGTCCGGCCTGCTCGCGTTCGCCATGCGTCCACCGGCGTGCTCCTGAACGTTCCCACCGAACCGGAGATTTGCGAAGGGTGGGTGGTGCACGGACGATTGACTCATGAATTGTTGGAAGTTGACGACGGGTGGAAGTTGCGTCCGAGTGCAATACTTTGGCGGAACGACAAGCGTTTCCTGCTCGGCTTCGGGGTTCCCTTTCTTGTGCTGTTCACGGGAATCTAGTGTTGGGTGTTTCATCATCACGAAGGCATCGACGTGCCGCTCGCGATACTACCGGCGGCAGCCTTAACTGCCATCTCGGGCGGAACGGCCATTGTGTTGATCGGCATGATGATGCGTGCGAGCTACCGTCGGCTGTGCTGGCTCAGCATTCCGCGCGGCGGCGGCGATCTTGTGCTGGATTCGCCCCAGCACCCCGAAAATCCGGATCTCAGTACGGCTATCAGTTGGATGCTGGTGGGAGATACCGGGCGTGCGCGACTGACAATTCCACGTCCACTCGTCGCCGCAGTGCAACTTTGCCCCTGGATATACAAAGTCGGCGCCTCCGGTGGCGAAAGCATCACTTGGGCCGTGCAGGGTCTACTTGTCCTGGTTCCGACCGAGGAAGGCAGAATCTACCGGCTACCCTTAGTATTGACCAGCGACTTCGTTGGCGCTGCTCGACTGATGCACGATCTGGCGGCATCACTGGAGGTGCCGTATCTGTTCCACGCTGATGCCGAAGGATGGAATGTGGAAGCGCGGCGTGCAAAGGACCGCCGACCGCTGCGAACTGGCGGCGTTCGCAGCTAATTGCAAAACGGAAACGACTCGCGCGGTCACGAGCATCCGGTCGCCGCAGGTGGTGCTTTGCGACAGGCCCTCAGAGCACGTTAAAGGCCCAGACCGTTGCCTCACCGTCGGCCGGCGCCGCAGTAGCCGTCGATGAGTAAACTTTTGTTCTCAAGATTTCGATTGAAGCGACGAACACTCGGGTGAGCAGGACCGAACTCTCGGGTCGGAGTTTCGGCTTCCATACGCAGGCACAGTCGCACGCCGGATGAACGATTCAACGGAAACTGTTGGCGATAACAATCGTGGCGCGGGCGCCGGCGACGCCGATCGAGCAACAATCTTGCGCATCTTGCTGGCAGCGGGTTTGCTGACGACCGCCTGGCTCGGAGTCAACGTGGCTTGGAGTCTTAGCGATGACACTCCGACATTTGTGTCAGCACAGCTCATGCGCGTCGCCCCGCTATGGCTGTGGCTTGCGGGAACGATTGGAATTCTAGCAACGGCTACCGCTGCAAGCTGGGGCCGACGGCACGCGGAGCAGTGGCTTGGCCTACTATTGATGCTCTATCTGGTGGGGGGCCTTGTCGTCGAGTTCGCCGTCCCGGTCCTTGCTCCCGCCGGAGGCGTCCCGATGGAGTCGGCCGCGGACTCGATTTCGTTCTTGTGCCAGCGAAGCTTTCTCTTGTTGCCCGCGCTGGCGATGATGGGCGGCACTTGGCTCGTCGGCCGCTCCGCTTCACTGCATTGCCTTGCCCTGGGCGACTGGTCCGCGTCGGTGGGCCTGACGCGCGGAATAGACGTCACGTGGCGGAGTCTCTTCGTGGCATGGCTCGTCGGGTTCGCCCTACCCGTCTTCTTGCTGATGCAGGCGACCGTGGAATTCGCTCCCTTGTCGCACGAAGGATTCCTGGCGTTGCTGATTCCGCTCGTTGGAATGTCGCTACTGAATGGCTTTGTGGAAGAACTGTTGTTTCGCGGGTTGCTGATGCCGCCGATTGTTGCGTGTAGCGGACGAACCACAGGCCTCTGGCTCCAGGCGCTCTTTTTCGGGCTGCACCATTGGGGTGCCAGTCATGCGGCCATCGAAAACCTGCCGGCAGCCGTTGTGGTCAGCCTTGTGGCCGTGGTCTGGGGAAAGAGCGTGCTGGACACCCGCGGACTGGGCTGGGCCGTTGTGACACATGCGACGGTGGATTTTGCTCTGTTCTCCTCACACTTCGTCAGCACTACGTAGTCCACGGAACGGGATCCTTGGTTCCCATGCGACGAATCGGCCGAACTGGCGCTACGAGCATTTTCTCAGTCTTACGCAGTTTCGCTTGCGCGTAGGCCGACGCCCACAGAAGCCTTGGCGCAACTTACAACGGTTTGTAAACGCGGAAACTCGGACTAGAATCGCGCTCGATTGCGAAGAAAGCCGGCCGTATTGGCCTTCGGCTGAGGTCGCCTTGCGTTCCGCGGATTACAGCTTCGATTCTTGCCGGGCATAATTGGTTAGTCATCGTTTGAACAGTCTGGCACCGCAGGCGTTCCAAGCACCCGATGAATACTCCATGCGTTGAACTGTGGCAACTTCCGCGACGGCTCCAAGCTTTGATCGAAGCCGAGTTGCAGGAAGGCGAGAAAATCACGTGGATCGGCACGCCACTGACGCGCCGTTTCGCCGTGCGCGCGATACCAATCGTCTTGTTCGCAATCCCTTGGACTGCATTTTCCGTCTTTTGGATCGCCGGTGCCGCCGGATTCAAAATTCCGAATTTCAATCAACCGTTTGATCTATTTCCTTTGTTTGGTGTTCCGTTCTTGCTTATTGGGCTAGCCATGCTTAGTGCGCCGTATTGGATGACGCGGAAAGCAAAAAGTACGGCCTACGTGCTCACGACGGCGCGCGCGATCGTTTTTGACGGAGGGTTCTCGACGACGATTAGGTCGTTCTATCCCGACCGCCTGACGGACTTGCGGCGAACTCAGCGCGCGGACGGATCTGGAGATCTGATCTTCGAAAAAACACTCTCGTACGACGGCGAAGGTGGACGTCGCACGACTGACAACGGATTCCTGGCAATTGCCGACGTAAAAAGCGTCGAGGATCTGGTTCGCCACCTTGTCAGATCAACGGCAACGACTCGAGAGTGATCCGCGTTCAGGCGACGACTCAACCTCGGCGCCACCAATACCCTGGACGCCGGCGGAAATGCGGTACGGCAATCACCCGCGCGGTGAACATCGACTCAAGCGCATAGCTCAGTCGATACGGAAATCGGCGCACAGGCCCGTAGCGATACCGGCACTCACCCAAGGGATTGCGTGCCGACGTCGTCGGCAATCCTCCGCCCTGCGCTCGGCAGACGGCCGACCCAAGAGCGACTTGAGTCGCGAGTCTTGAAGACCAGGTATTTCGACAAACTCTGAACGCAGGACCCAGAGATCTCAGGACTCAAGCCTCGAGCCTATTCCGACGTCCTAAACGTCATCTCATAAATCCGCCGGCCGAGTCGATCGAAGTCTCGGCGGTCGTCGCGCGAATGGATCGCGTTCGAGATGATCATGAATAGCCGCTCGGGGTCGGTCGAGTGCATGAACTCGAAACCGAAACTATCTCCGTCCTGACAGACACCGGTCCTGTTGCGCAGGTATACGGTCGTCGACTCGGGCGACAGGATGCTTTCGTTTCTCATCGCGACTTCCCAGCGGTACATGTCCTGCAGCGTCGAGACCTGCCCGCCGCTGCCCATCACCATCCAGGAGGTCTGGCCCCAATGCGGAGGTGAATTCGGAGTGCTGGAGACTCGTCCATACCCAACGGCCACGCGGCCTTCGGGGATGGGTTCGCCGAAAAAGCCGGTGTCCTTCATGCCTGCCGGTTCAAACAGTCGTTTCTTCGTGAATTCGGGATACGACTCGCCGGATACGATCTCGATGACGGCTGCCAGCAATCCCCAGGCAGAATGCGACGCCTTGCGCCCCTGGCCGGGAGCGAACAGCAGCCGCTGGTTCATGATCCGCCGGATCGCCTCGTCTCGGTCGATCCAGGAGTGGTCGGGGTTCTTGTCGCTTGGCAATTCGTGAAAATCGAGAAGGCCGGACTTGCCAGTCATGAGATGCCGGACGGTCATGGCCTGCTTGTCGTCCGGCACGTTCTCAAAGAACTTCGTGATCGGATCATCAAGTGAAAGTTTCCCTTCGTCCTTGAGCAAGAGGATTCCCGCGTGCGTGAAGTCGATCGGCGCTGAGCCGATGGCGAACACGGTGTCGCGCGTGTTGCGAATGTTCTTTTCGCGATTGGCCAGCCCGTAGCCCTCGTGAAGCACGATCTTGCCACCTCGCGCGATCAGCACTGCGCCGGAAAAGCCCCGGTCCGCGGCTCGCTCCATCGCCTTGTCGAGCGTTGCCCACGTGATCGGCGCCGTGTCGGCCTCGTCGAGTGGGACGTGCTTCGACGTGATTTGAATCAGCCGCGGCGGGTTCTCCTCGTTGAGGCGTAAGGCGACGTGAAGCTCGTGATCGCGGAACTCGTACAGCACTCGGCAGGCGGTTGCACTCTGGATTTCCACTTCGCGCGAAACCGCGCCCGTTGCCTGTTCGCGGACCTGTGCGATCCGTTCGAGCAACTCCGACGGGTCGGATGCGCCCAACAGCGGCTTCCAACGTGACTCGACATCCCCGTCGGATCGCGTCAGCAGGTTCGCCATCCGGATGATTGTTGATTCGGGATCGCGCTGGGCGAAGAGAGCGCTCGGATAAGCCAGAATGCTCATGGCGACCAGCGCAAACACAGCTCGTTGCATCGGCTGAGGTCCGTAGTGTTTTTGACGTCGTACGCGGATGAACAGGGCGGCCGGCCGGCGATGGCATCGAACCGAGACGGCCGTTCGTACACCTACCAACATACTCGCGTATTCGCCCGCCGCCAGCCGATCTTGGCAACCAGTGGGGCTTCTGCTTTCTTGCGCGTCAGAACAAGGATTGTCGCTTGGCGCCGGTGGCCGCGATGGTTGGCGCAGTGGAACGCAACGACGAACGAGAAAACTCCACGAGGTCTTTGGCGCCCGCCACGAACGCTCGGACCTTGGAGAGTCCGTCACCACCCCCGATGGATTGCAATCGCAGACACGCGATCTAGAATTGCGGCCGTTCTAAGAAACGGTACGCTAATACTCCATTGGATCAGAAGTGCGATGTCTCGCGCCGCGCGACCAACATTGAGTCTCCCAAGTCGGTTTTTCTGAGCGAGCCAATTCGTGAAACGTCACGCCGTGGGAATCGTCGCCGGATTGATCGCGGGCTTTTTCTGCGTGGTGCTGATCGAAGCGATCGCGTCGGTCCTGTATCCGCCGCCCGAGGACTTGAACCTTAGCGATCGCGATGCGCTGCGGGCCTTCATTGCCGATCTGCCACCCAGCGCGTTCCTGATCGTGTTGGCAGCGCACGCGTTGGGCAGCGTGGTGGCCGGGGCGGTCTACACGCTGATCGCCGGTCAGAATTCCTACCTCGGCGGGTTGATTGTCGGCGGCGTCCTGTTCTGTGCCGGCATCCTCAACCTCTTGGCGGTGCCGCATCCGTTTTGGTTTGCCGCGATCGACATCTTCATGTATGTGCCGGCGGTCTTTGTCGGCTGCCTGCTGGCGGGCAAGTTCCTCGCGCTGCGGGCAAAAGAGCCAGCGACCTGAGAAGCAGGCGGCTCGAAGAATCGCCAAACGCTGCCGTCGTCGCATGACGCCGGCGCAGCTTGCAAACCGACTCGCACGCGCTAGAATGCGGCTGGTTCGAGGCGACCACTACCCGTCACCACGCTGTCGCGCACGGACCGAATGGCCAGCCGGATCACGGCTTGATGCGGGCGACGCGCGACGTCGACCAGACTGCCAACCGCGAGCGAAATGGGGACAGGAATCCATGGGGAATGTGCGCGATATCTCCGAGAAGCTGTGGCGCGGAGAGCTAACCACGGCCCAGCCCGAGGGCCATCCCTTCTACAGCATGGTCGAGCTGGAGGAAGTCACTTCGGACGTCGGCTTCTATAAGGCGTTCTCGAACATCACGGCCGTTCGTACCGGCGACGGACTCGTGCTGATCGACACTGGATCGTTTCATCCGGTGGCGCAGGAACGGGCCCACGGCAAGATTCGCGGTTGGTCGCCGGATCGGTTGCACACGGCGATTTACACGCACGGCCACGTCGATCATGCGTATGGCCTGCCGCCATTCTTGGAGGAAGCCAAGCAGCAGCGCTGGCCCCGGCCCGAGATCATTGCGCATCACGACGTGCCGGCCCGAATGGACCGCTATATCGAAACGGCCGGCTACAACGAAATCATCAACTTGCGGCAGTTTGGCCAGGCGATCCAGTGGCCGACCGATCCCATCCGGCCAACTCAGACGTATGTCGACCGGCTGGAGCTGCGCGTCGGCGACTGCGACTTCCATCTGGTCCATGCCCGCGGCGAAACCGACGACCACACCTGGGTCTTTTTGCCGCGGCAGCGCGTGTTGTGTACTGGCGACCTGTTCATCTGGGCCGTTCCCAATGCCGGCAATCCACAGAAAGTGCAGCGTTACTGCATCGACTGGTGTCACGCGCTGCGCCAGATGGCGGCGCTCGAGCCGGAGTACCTGCTGCCTGGGCATGGCGTGCTCATCGAAGGGCAACAGCGTGTCAGCCAAGCGCTGTTGGACACGGCCGACTACCTGGAATCGCTCTACCGCCAGACGGTCGATCTGATGAACGACGGCGCGAGCATCGAGCAGATCATCCACGCCGTTCATCCGCCGCAGTCGCTCGCCGACAAGTCTTACCTGCAACCCGTGTACGACGAGCCGGAATTTATCGTACGCAACATCCACCGCTGCCTGGGCGGATGGTATACGGGTGTGGCAAGTGAACTGAAGCCTGCGCCTCGCAACGAACAAGCGGCCCAGATCGTGGCCCTGGCCGGTGGCGTCGAGCCGTTGCTCCAGCGGGCCGGCAAACTGGCCGACGAGGGACGATGGCGACTGGCGTGCCACCTGGTCGATTGGGCGGCCGACGTCGAGCCCGACAGCCGCGAAGTACACCAATTGCGCGCCTCGGTCTACGAGCGTCGAGCCGAAAGCGAGACCTCGACGATGGCTCAGGGTATTTTCGCCGCCGCCAGCGCCGAGTCGGCAAAGAAGCTAGACCCTGAAAATGCAGACGGCGGCGCGTCTTCGTAGCGCCGCGCGCAACCGCCCTCTGCCCGCCACTGGCTTTGCCGCGAAGAGGCGACTTGCGATCGCGCAGGGCGCCGTCAATACTTTGGAACAACGCCCCCAGCTCGTCCTGCGGGGTTGATGGGCCGTACGGTGCGCATCAACTGTCGTTATAGCGGCACACTTGACTACGAGAACCGGAATGCCCTCACCGCGCGACCTGTTGGAGGAAGGCGCCCGACTGCATCAGGCGGGCGATCTGGACGCCGCCGAAAAGCAGTATCGCGCGGCGCTCGAGGTCGATCCGCGCACTGCCGACGCCCATCATTTGCTCGGCGTCATCGCACTGACCAGGGGGCAGTCAGCAGCGGCCGTCGATCGGATCACCAGGGCGATCCAGTGCAATCCCGCTCCGCCCGATTACCACCAACATCTGGCGATGGCCCACGAAGCGGCGGGCAATCTCGCTGCCGCGATCGACGCGTATCGGAACCGCCTTGCCCGAAGTCCCCAGGAAGCCGCGGCTCATCTCGAATTAGCGAACGCGCTCAAGGCGGCCTCGCAGTGGACCGACGCGGAGCGCCACTATCGGATCGCGCTGCAAATCGATGATCAGCTCGCCGCCGCGCACAATAATCTGGGCGACAGCTTGCACGCTCAGGGCCGGCTCAGTGAAGCACTGGAATCGTTTCGCACCGCCGCACAATTGCGCCCGGACTCGCCCGAGATCTTGTTCAACTTGGGGAACTGTTATCGGGATCACAAAGATTTTTCCGAAGCGGCCGATGCGTATCGGGCATGCGTCGCCCTGCGGCCGGAGCTTGAGCCCGCTTGGCGCAACCTCGGTCGCACGTTTCTGGATCTCGAGCAACCGCAATACGCAGATGAGTGCTTTCGGCGCGCCCTGGAACTTGTGCCGGACGACATCGTCGCGCAGAACGGTCGGGGAGCCGCCTTGCAATTGATGGGGCGGCTGGATGACGCGATTACCTGTTACCGCCGGGCGTTGGCGGTCAATCCCGACGACGCGTCCGTGCAGTTCAACTTCGCCAGCGCGCTGCACACTGCCCGCCGATTTCGCGAAGCCCAGGCCGCCTACGAAGCGTGTGCCCGTCTCGATCCGGCTAATGTGGACGTCGTCTCCAACCTCGGGAAGTGTTTCCAACGTATGGGCAAGTTCGATGAGGCAAGCGCGTGCTACCAGCGTGCGGTTGAGATCGATCCGGAGTTCAAGAACGGCCACTATCTCAACGGCGCCATGCTCCTGTTTCGCGGCGACTACGAGGCGGGGCTGCCGGAATTCGAACGCGGCGTCAACTTCGACGAATCCGCGTCTGGAAAACCGCGCTGGAACGGCGAAGAGCTGAACGGACGGCGAATTCTCATTCATGCTCCCGCCGGAATGGGCGATACGCTGCAATTCGCGCGCTACGTACCGATGGTCGAGTCGCGCGGTGGCAAGGTGATCCTGGAAGTCTTTCCGCAGCTCTTTTCGCTGTTGCGGCATTCCGGGTTTCGTGAGCTCGTTGCCTCGGGTGCCGCCGTGCCGGAACATGACGTGGCCGTTCCGATGTTCAGTCTGCCGAGAATATTCGGCACGCGCCTCAACTCCATTCCGGCCACGGTGCCTTACCTGACGCCAGACGAACGGCTTGTCGCGCAGTGGGGTGAGTGGCTTTCGGGCGAAACGCGATTCAAGGTCGGGATCCAATGGCAAGGAAGCGCCCTGTCGATCACTGAAGGTCGTTCCTTTCCGCTGGCCACGTTCGAGTCGTTGGCCCGCATGCCCGGCGTGGCGCTCTTCAGCCTGCAGGTCGGCGCGGGGCGCGAGCAACTGGAACAAGTGCCGTTTCGCGACGCGATCACCGACCTCGGCGACCATTTGCGCGACGTACACGACACGGCGGCCGTGATGCGCAACCTCGACCTGGTGATCGCCTCGGATTCCGCCCCGGCGCACCTGGCCGGAGCGATCGGTGTGCCGGTCTGGATGGCGCTACAGTTCGTCTCCGATTGGCGGTGGCAAGCCGAACGAGACACCTGCCCGTGGTATCCGACGATGCGGTTGTTCCGTCAGGAAGTGCTCGACGATTGGTCCGCGCCGTTTGCCCGCATCGCCGCGGAATTGCAGCAGCTTGTCGGAGGCGGAAGGCGCTAGCCAGCGCGGCAGCCGGCGCACCGGCTCGATTCGCCCCGCCGTCATCCCGCCGCGTGCCGCGTCAATCCTTGGCCAGGCCGATGCACAGCAGCTTGGTCCGCGTGCGGAAGTACATTCGCCCGTCGGCGATCGCCGGTGTGGCCAGGCAACTCTCGCCCAGGTCGTTTGTTGCCAACACGTTCAATTCCGGCCCGGCCTCAAGGACTACGACGATGCCGTTCTCGCCGACGACATAGATCTTGCCGTCGCCATAGACGGGCGAGGCAAAATAGTCGCCGATATTCTGCACGCGCCGCTGATACCAGAGCGGCTCGCCGTCGCTGATGCGGAAGCAACTTGAAATGCCGCCCCCCTTGATGACGAACATTCGATCGTCGACCACCAGCGGCGAGACGATGTGGTCCGGGGCACGGCTGCGATGCTTCCACACGAGGTGCGAGCTGGTTACGTCACCGCGTCCGCCGCCGCGCACGGCCAGGATGAACTGGTCCGATGTTTTCGTGTTGTCGAAGCGTGCGCCGGCAAAGTTGTCCGGGGCCAAGAACGCCTTGTCGAGCTCCTCGCCTTCCAGGTAGCCGTCGCCGTTGATGTCGCCCCGGTCGAACTTTCGCATGAAGGCCTCGGGGATCTTCACTTCACCCACAAAGGCCTGCATTTCGGCCTTGGTCAAGCGGCCGTCGCTATTGCCTTTCTCGTACCGATCGACGCTCGCCAACCACTGGTTCGCGATGCCGCCGCTTTCCAGCGAAATGTAGATCATGTCGCCGACGACGCAGGGTGTCGTCTTGATGTTGCGCAGCAGCGTCTTGGCAAACCACAGCACCTCGCCATTCGCCGGGTCGTAGCCGATCAACTTGCCCGTGCCGGCCACGACCAGTTCCGGTCCGTTCGGCGTTTCGCAAATCACCGGGTGCGAATAGTTCACGGCCATGTCGCTTCGATCCACTTGCCACACGATCTCGCCCGAGCGACGATCGAACGCGTACATTGCCGGATTCAGATCGTCGTCTTGCAGGAAGATGACCTTGTCGTCGAACAAGATCGGCGACATGCCCGGACCCCATTTGAAGACGAAGTACGGCACGGGTAGCTCCTGCCTCCAGACGGGCTCGCCCGTCGTCGCATCAAACGCCATCATGCCCAGCGTGCTGAAATAGAAATAGACGCGCTCGGCGTCGGCCGCCGCCGTGGTCGCGGCATGGCTGTTCGACTGGTGGATTTCGACCAGCGGTCCGGTGTCCAAGTCGCGGGTCCAAAGCGTTTCGCCGGTGGCCGCGTCCAGACACAGCAGCCGCACCGCCCGGTCGCTGACCATCGCCGAGACGAACACCCGGCCGGCCGCAACCACCGGAGACCCGATGCCATCGCCCGTGTCGAGCGACCAGAGCACGTTGTCGGTCGCCGAGAACTCGACCGGCAAGGGGCTGTCGGACCGGGAGATTCCGTCGCAGTTGGTCCCGCGAAACTGGGGCCAGTCCTCGGCACGTGCCGCGGCGCTCCAAACCAACCATGCCGAACTCCAAACCAACACCGCGGCAAGGCACGGCCACCACGATCGGACTTCACGGTTCTTCACGGCAGATTCTCCCAGGCGAGCGGGCGGGCAAGCGGTATGGCGACCTATTTTGCTGTACCACGATAGCGTTGTCCAATTGCCCGGCGGCTGCGGCACTTTGCGGCGATTGACGTGACAGCATCGGCCGGCTCTCGAGCGCTGCTCCGTCCGAGATTTCGCGAAAGTCGGCACCGTACCGAGTGGCCGACCAAAGTCCGCGGCCCAGTTCACCGATTCCAAATGGTGGAGGACGCGCTTCCCAACGCGCGCCAGCCAACCGGCATCGGGCCGCTCCTTCTCAGCACACGTGCTTCGGTGGGCGAATTGGCACGGTGTTGCCGGGCAGCCGCAAACCAGGCGAACAACGCCAGTCACATCCACGTATTTTGTTTTGACGACCGGGACCAGGACAGGGCTAAATCCACCGCAGCGCGCGCCGCAGCCGCTCGGACGTACGCCGACCAACCGCCAATCCCGCCGGACGGGACCGAATGCACGGGGTCGCGGGCGGGCTGAAGCGAGTCGCAAGTGGCCGACATTAAATTGACGCGGCAACGACGGCGCAGTACGATCACCAATAATTTCGTTGACAACGTGTCGACGCTCAAATCTGTCTTCTCGTCGCTGAATGCAGGGGGCTTGCCATGCGAATCGCTTGCTCGAGTTTCTTAGCCGTTTTGGTCGCGTTGGTCGCAGCGAACGCACTCGCGGCGAACGATTCCAAGTCGTCACTCGGACGCACCATCGACGCGTTCACCGCCAAGGACTATTACGGCAAGACACGCTCGCTGTCGGACTTCGCCGATAAGAAAGTCGTGATTGTTTACTTCACCGGCACCGAGTGCCCGCTGGCCAAGCTCTACGCGCCGCGCATGGAGCGGATCAGCAAAGAGTTGGCGGACCAAGGCGTCGCCGTCATCGGAGTAAACTCGAATCGCCAGGACTCGATCACTGAGATCGCCGGCTACGCTCAGAAGCACGGCGTGACCTATCCGATCCTAAAAGACGCCGGCAATAAGATTGCCGACTTGTTTGGCGCCGAGCGCACGCCGGAAGTGTTCGTGCTCGACGAAGAGCGCAAAGTGCGCTACCAGGGCCGGATCGATGGTTCGTACACGTTCGGCTTTGGCGTTGGCTTTGCGGCCCCTCAGGAAAAGCGGAGCGATATGGTCGAAGCCGTCAACGAACTGCTGGCCGGCAAGGAAGTGAGCGTTCCCTTTACCGAGCCGAAGGGCTGCATCATTGGTCGCGTGCGCGACGTCAACGAATCGGCTGACGTGACCTATTCCAAGCAGATTTCGCGGCTGTTCAACGAACGTTGCGTGAAGTGCCATCGCGACGGCCAGATCGCGCCGTTCGCCATGACCAGCTACGACGAAGTGGCCGGCTGGGGTGAAATGATCGCCGAGGTCATTCGCGAACAGCGCATGCCGCCGTGGCACGCCGACCCCAAACATGGCAGTTTCGCCAATGAAGACACGCTGACGCAGGACGAAAAGGAGATGGTCTTCGCCTGGGTCGACAACGGATGTCCCGAAGGCGATCCGGCCGACCTGCCCGAACCACCGACGTTTCCCGAAGGCTACTTGTTGCCGCGCGACCCGGACCAGGTGGTCTACATCGCCGACGAGCCGGTCGACGTGATGCCTGAAGGCGTTGAGCCGTACCGCTACTACACGGTTGATCCCGGCTTCACTGAGGACAAATGGGTCACGATGGCCGAGTGCCTGCCCGGCAACCCGGCGGTGGTGCATCACATCATTGTCTTCATTGTCCCGCCGGAACGTACACCGGAAGAGAAGCGTGCCGGTGAACTGGCCCGCCAGCGTCGCCGCGAAGCGGCCGAAGCTGCTGCCCGCAACAACGATGGTCCGGTGCGCGAGCGCGGTCGTCGCCGCAACGATGACGAAAGCGATCGCGACATCACGGGGTTCGGCTTTTTGGCCGGCTTTGCCCCGGGCACGCGACCGATGGTGCTCGAGCCGGGCTATGCCAAGAAGATTCCGGCCGGTTCGCGTCTGACATTCCAGATGCACTACACGCCGATCGGCAGTCCGCAAAAAGACCGCAGCGGTATCGCGCTGGTATTTACCGAACGGGACGAAGTGACGCACCTGCTGTCGACCAGCAATACGTCGAATACGGATTTCGTCATTCCGCCCGAGACTCCAGACCATCTGGTAACCGCGAAGAAGACTTTCCCGCGCGATACCTTGATGCTGTCGCTCTTCCCGCACATGCACGTGCGTGGCAAGTCCTTCCGCTACGAAGTGAAGTATCCCGACGGCGAAAGCGAGGTGCTGCTTGACATGCCGTTCTACGACTTCAACTGGCAGACGAACTACATCTTGGCGCAGCCGAAGCTCTTGCCCAAGGGCACCGAGCTATTGTGCACGGCAGTCTTCGACAACTCGGAAGAAAACCTGCACAATCCCGACTCGACAAAGGAAGTGCGCTGGGGCGATCAAACGTGGGAGGAAATGATGATCGGCTGGTACGACATCGCCTTCCCGATCGATCAGTTCGAGCAACTGGTTGAAGAAAACCAGAAGAAGCTGAAGGCGCTTCGCGAGCGACAGGCCGCCCAGGCCGAGTCGGAGCAAAGCGGCGACTAATTGTCGCCGTCCGCTGGTCGCGAAGCGCGGCCGCAAGGTTCAAGCCCCTGCCCGGTCAGACGGCCCAGCGCCGTTTGGCCGGGCTTTTTTCATCGAGGCACATACCGTCGGAGCCGGTCGGCGTCGCCAAGCCAACGCAAACACCGCGCGGCATGCGCGATCGGCGCTACAACAAGTCCGCGATCGCCGAGCCTTCGGCCAGCAGGTTGTACGGCCGGCCCTCGCGATCTTGGGCTTCCAGGTCGTCAATGCCCATCGCCCGATACACGGTTTTGGTCACGTCGGCCGGAGTGACGGGCCGATCCGCCGGGTATTCGGCATAGCGATCGCTCGATCCGTAGGTCTGCCCGCCGCGGATGCCGCCGCCGGCCAAAACGTCGGTCAAGCAATGCGTCCAGTGATCGCGTCCGGCGCCCGAGACGCCGCCGGAGCGCGGATCGCCGATCTTCGGCTTGCGCCCCATTTCGCTGGTCACCATCAACAGCGTCTGGTCGAGCAGTCCGCGCGCTGACAGATCCTCGATCAGCGCCGAGAAGGCCCGATCGAAGTACGGCAGCAGGTTGTTTTTCAGGCACTCGAAGTTATTGCCGTGCGTGTCCCAACCACCGGCGCTCTTGCACTTCTTCGCCAGCTCGACCGAGTTTTCTTTCCAGAAGACCGTGATGAAGGGAACGCCCGCCTCGACCAGCCGGCGCGCCAGCAACAGGCTCATGCCGTTGACGTTGTCGCCATAGCGCTCGCGCAACGACGCCGGTTCGCTGGCCACTTCGAACGCGGCGGCGGTCCGCGACGACGCCAACAGCGAAAATGCTCGCTGCTGCTGCCGTGTCCAGGTATCGATCGAAGGGTGCGCGTCGAGCGTGCGCCGCGCGTCGTCGACCGCTTGCAACAATTCGCGCCGGGCGGTGATTCGGCCGGTCGTGATGCCCGCCTGTAGCTCCAGTGCCGGAGCGTGAAACGCCAGCGGTTTTTCGACGTCGCCGTGCAGGTAGAGCGGATCGTGCTCCACACCCAATCGCGCGGCGAACTGGCCGGGACGCGTGTACGGCGCCTGGCTCGGTTTGTGCGGCAGCGTGATCGCGTTGGGCAAGTACGCATGCGGGGAGCGCTTGGCGGCTACGACCGAGCCCATGAACGGCCAGTCGTCAGGAAACGGCGTGCGATCGTTGCCCAACGTTCGGAAGCTCTGGTCCGGCACGTGCCCGGTCAGGTTGTAGTAATAGCCGGCATGATGATCGTTGGTGTTCACCGTGCCGCCGACCGAATTGACTAGCGCCAAGTGATGGGCCTGCTTGGCCAACATTGGCAGATGTTCGCTGAGGCGAATGCCACGCGCCGACGTTTCGATCGGCTCGAACGGACCACGGTACTCAAGCGGCGCGTCGGGCTTAAGATCCCACATGTCGATGTGCGACGCACCGCCACACAGGAAGAACAGAATCGTCGACTTGGCCTTTCCGCCGCGCGCCGCGGATAGCGCGTCGCTGGCAGCGACGGCTCGGGGCTTTCCAAATTGCAATCCGGCGAACCCGACGGTCGAAGCCACGAGAAACGCGCGTCGCGAAGTTGTGGCCGATTCATGCATGGCAACGTGCCACCGGTGCAAACGTTCTGTGTGTGATCGCCCTCATTGTCGCCAGAAATCGCGCGACTGCAACATCAGCGGCGTGTTTCCACTTGGCGTTGGTTGCCGGTGCCGCGGCCGCCATGCGCATGCCCAACGGCAAATCGCGCGACGTTCGCTGTTAGTCGAGCGTGACCTTGCCGGTCGCCGCCCATTCCACGCCTCGGCACAGCAACGTTTGATAAGAGTCGTTTTGCTTGGCATCCAGCCCGTGGCCCAGCACATTATGCACGACGCGACCGTTCCCGTACGGCTTGACGAACACGATCGGCTCGACCTTCTCGCTCCAATCCGAGTAGGCCGACGCCAGGACTTGGATCTCTTCGTCGCCGCTCAGCTTGGCATACAGCTCGTCTTCGGTTTTGAAGTCTTTCAAACCGCGCGTGATCGGGTGTTCGTCGTTCTTGATGTTGACCGTGAACTCGCCGTACGGTCCGTGGCCGCCGATTCCCTTCTTCCAGACGCGGCCCAGCAGTTCGGCATATTCGTCCCAATCTTGAAACGAGCTGCATGCGAAGTGCAATGCCACGACGTTGCCGCCGCCGCGCACGTACTCGAGCAAGCCTTTCTTGGCCTGCTCGCTGGGATCGGGTTCGTTCCAGAAACCGTAGCCCAAGACGACCACGCCGAAGTTGTCCAGCGACGTGAAGCGCTCCTTGTCCTCACTCACCGTGACGTCGAATCGCCCCGTCTCTTCCAAGATGCCCTTGATCAATCGGGTCGATTCTTCCCACTGGTGCGAATCGACGTCGAAGCCGGTCACGATCAATACCTTGATCTTCTCCTCGGCGGCAACAACCGTCGCGCCGAGCGCGACCGTCAACACGGCCGTCAGGCAGAAGCGGAATGTGGATCGCAAAGTGTGCATCATGTTCTCCTGTCAGCTCGGGCATGCCGACTCGTGCCGGGGACAAATTGGCCCACTGGCAGGCGTCGCCATTTCTGGCCACGATTGTAGCTTGCCCAGGGAATGAAGGAAATGAAGGAAACGAATTCGGCCGCCGGCCTCGCCACATCAGGCTGCACGACCGCTGGTCGCAACGTATAGTGAGCAGTGCCATTTGGCCGTTCCAACATCCACGACACAAGAAGTCACCCCATGCCGCAACCTATTTGCTGGGTATTGGCGACTGTCATTGCCGCATCCACCGCCACCGCGCGCGGCGCCACGCTGGAAATCAACGTCGTCGACGGCGCTGGCGCGCCGCTGCCGTGCCGTGTGCACTTGCAGGACGAGCGGGGCAAGCCGCAACGGGCCGCCGGGCTGCCGTTCTGGAAGGATCACTTCGTGTGTCCCGGCAGTGCTGAACTGATGCTAAAACCCGGCGTGTACACTTACGCCATTGAGCGCGGTCCCGAATATCGCCCTGCGACGGGGTCGGTCGAGGTGCCGGACGAAGGACGCCGACAGTTGCCGATCCAATTGCTGCGGATCGCCGACCTGGCCATTCGTGGATGGTGGTCTGGCGACCTGCACGTGCATCGGGCCGTCGAGGAAATGCCGCTGCACCTGCGGGCCGAAGACCTGCACGTCGCACCGGTCATCACATGGTGGAACACGCGCAACCGGTGGCGCGATCAATCGCTTCCGCCCCGGACCTTGGTCACCGTCGACGGTAACCGGTTTTTCGACGTGATGGGCGGCGAGGACGAGCGCGAGGCCGGCGCGCTGCTCTTCTTTGGTTTGCCAGAGCCTCTGCCGCTGCCCGGCAGCCGCAACGCGTTTCCGGAGCATCCCTCGACGATGCAGTTCGTCGAGCTGGCGCGGCAACAGGACGCCACGTGGATCGACCTGGAGAAGCCATTTTGGTGGGACGCGCCCGTCTGGTTGGCTAGTGGCCAGGTGGATTCGATTGGACTGGCCAACAATCACATGTGTCGCAGCAGCATGTACCAGGACGAAGCTTGGGGAAAACCGCGCGATGCCCAGCGCCTGCCGCCACCGCTGGGTAACGGCCACTGGACGCAAGAGGTTTATTACCACGTGCTCAACTGCGGACTGCGGATCCCGCCCTCGGCCGGAAGTGCCTCCGGAGTGTTGCCCAATCCGGTCGGCTACGATCGCGTCTATGTCCACACCGATCCGGAACTGTCGTACTCCGAGTGGTGGCAGGGGCTGAAGGCCGGCCGGTGCTTTGTGACCAACGGGCCGTTGCTGCTCTGCCGGGCCGACGGCCAGTTGCCTGGCCACGTGTTCCAAAGCGACACGCCGATGGAAATTGAGATCCATGGCGAACTCGCCTCGAACGATCACGTACCGGCGCTCGATATCGTGCAAGACGGCGCAGTCGTTTCGACCGTGCCGCTGACCCGCGCCGATGCAACCCGCGGCGTCGCCAGCGTGAAATTTGACCGATCCGGCTGGTTTCTGGTGCGGGCCGTCACGGATCGGACCGACACGTTTCGCTTTGCGTCGACCGGGCCCTTTTACGTCGAGATTGGCGACTCGCCCACGCGGATCAGCCGCCGCAGCGTGCAATTCTTTGTCGACTGGCTCGCCGAGCGCGGGCAGCGCGTTCGGCAGAACCTCAAGGACCCGGCCAAGCTGCGCGACGTGCTGGTGCACCACGACAACGCCAAACGCTTCTGGCAAGATCGGCTAAAGCAGGCCAATGCCGATTGAGGATTGGCTGACCGAGCCGCGCGCGTGCGCCACTGTGCGTGGCGCCGGTACCTATTGATGCGCCGATTCCGTCGCAACGGCAGCGCCCCGGTTCTCGCGATTGTTGTCGTCGCGCCGGGCTTGTTCGATAGCCTGACGTTGCTGTTCGTTGTACAAGTCGTCGGGCAGGGCACGGCGCCCGGCGCCCCCGGCAAGTTCTTCCAGCATCTTCAGAAGCGCCTCGACGATCTTGGGTTCGGCCTCGACTTCCAATCCGGCGGTGCGGGCCGGCCACGTCGTGTATCCGCCCAGATAGTGTTGCTCCGGCGGCGGGATGTAACCTTCGGCGCCGTTGGCCAGCTCCAGATTCATCAGCGGTTGCAGCGGCGATTGGGCCTTGAGCTTGAGTCCGGTGATCGCGTACACCTCGTTCGGAATGGCCGTCAAGCCAAGGTCGCCGATCCGTACGCATTGCAAGACAAGCTCCGTGGTGGGGTGTTCGTGGATCCACGCGGCTTGTTCGGCGTAGACCTCCGGCCGGTCCTTCGGCCGGCGAGTGCCACGGGCTTCGTTGCTGGCTGCGGCCCAGCGAAGCCGGTCGTTCGATGGCAGGCGACGCGAGAGCGTAAGCCGTGTTTCTTGCATCGCCAGGTCAACATCGCGGCGATGTTCGATGCTCTCAAGCGCCTTGAGGGCCAGCTCGCCCAGCTCGCCGGCATATTGCTCGCGAGAGAATCGCTCGCGCTTCGGCCGCGCGTAGTCCATCCAGTGCAAGTCGCCGCTGGTACCTTGCGACATGATCGCGACGAATCGCGCGACATCCGCGTTGTTGCGCTCCACCTTGGCCTCGACATTCCGCGCGAAATCGCCGAAGTAGTCCGCGGAAAACCCAGCCCCGGCGCCGAAGTAGTGCATCGAGTAGTTGCACAGCAGGGCCAGCGGGCGGCCGTCGGTCGATCGGATGCTCAACACCGTGAGCTTGGAGTCCACTGGCCCGGCCGGTCCGAGGAACTGTGGATTCTCGTAGCCAGGGTGCATCATCGCTCGCACCGTTCGCTCGCCAAACGGATCGTCGGCGTAAGCATTCGGTTGGTAGAGCCAGCGGCGGCAATGCGTATGGTCCGGCGCGTCGATCGACGACCAGCCCGCCTCGGCCGGCTCGAGCTTGGCATGTGCCTGGGCGATCCCCGACGCGACCGTGGGAATAAACGTTTCGGCATAGGCCGGATCCTTGCGGCTGCCCAGGCAGTAGTCCATCAGGCTGGGTGCCGAATGCGTATGGGTCGCGGCAATCAGGATCCGATCGGCCGGAATCCCACACAACTGCTCGGCACGTGCCTTGATCGCGTCGCACACGTCGCGCGGAATCATGCACGAATCGACAATCGCGATGCACAGCGTCTCGTCACCGTCGGACAGCGCCAGGCAGCGTGCCGCCAGCGGATCGTCCACCCGATCGTTCGTCTGCTCGAGAAACCCACCGTTGCGAATCGCTGGTAGCACGCGCGGCGAGACGTCGACCACGTGGCAGCCGGCCCGAAATGTCCCGGCAAACACCCAAGTGCCGCGGCCAGCGAAACAAGTGCAGGCCAGCAGGCAGGCGATCGTTGCAAGTTTGAACGTAAGGCGCGACGTGCTTGCGCGGGCGCCGACCGATGGGCAAAATACCGTCATTGTGAGAGAGGCCCTTTCAAGGACGAACAATTCGTCGTGGTTCTTCTTGCATACTCCGCAGCGCGCCGCAACCTTATGGAACCACGTTGTCTTTCGCGACCGCCGCACCGGGGGCGATTACCGGCGGTTTGCCGAGTAGGTTGTCGACGACCATGTTTCCGCTGCCTGTGACGCTGAGCGAGGTTCCGTCGGCGTTGGCCCGATCGTCGCGAATCAGGCAGTCGGAGACACGACTGTCGCGCACGTCGTCGAGCAAGAGGCCGCATTGGCCATAGTCGAGAATCGTGCAACCGGCCACGTTCATCCGCCGGCACCGCCGTAACTCAACTGCCGCCCGTTCGTTGCTTTCGCCATACACGTGATTGCCACGAATCGTGCAGTCGGCCGAATCGACAAACAGCACGCGATTCTGGGCATCGGCGTTGCGCCCGGCGTGATAGCGCGGGTTTCGGTCGAAGACGTTGTTGGCTACGACCACGTTGGCACAATCGTCGACCATCAGGTTTCGCTCGAACCCCTGCCACATCGTATTGCCGGTAAGGGTGACCGCCCGCAGGCTGCGCAGCTCGACGTTCACTTGCACGTCGGAGAGTATGTTGTCGGCGATCGTCACGTTGCCGTGGCGCCGCTCGTCGGTGCCGGCACGCGGAGTTGAGTGGCCGTTGATGCGAATGTTGGCCGAGTGGGGCCCGTCACGTGTGTGTTGTAACGTGCAGCCGACGATGGTCACCTCGCCGATCGATGCTCCGGCCGAGTCGAGCCTAACGTTGGCCGTCGGTTCCGATTCTGCGTCGCCCATGTTGCCCTCGATGTCGCAGCAGCCAATTTGCAAGTTGCGCAGTTCGCTGCCCCGGGCCACGATGCCTCCGCCGGCGTTGTAGCTAATGTGACAATTGGCAACGTTGATCTGATGCAGGTTGACACCGTCGAGAAACAGGCCGATACCGCGGTTTTCGTAAAGGTGGCACTCCGAAAGAATCACGTTGCGATTCCGCTGGACCAGATGCACCGCGTGCAGCGCCTGGCGCACGACGACCCGCGTCAACGTGAGCTGCATCGTGCCCGTTGCCTCGATGCCGCAGGCTTGGGGATGATCGCCCACGATCTCGATCGCGTCGACCGACGGGGTTCGCTCGTTCTTCCATACGTTCGGCCTCACCGTGGCTGGCGCGGCCGTGCCGTCGTGCGTGCCGACGAAGCGCAGCGCCGGTCCCGGACCGGCCATCACGATTTGGGCCACGCCGTCGCCGGCCAACGACGTGTATCCGACCTTGTCCAGGTCGATCTGGATCGGCCGCGTGATTCGATAGATGCCGCGCGGCAGCCGCACGAGGCCAATCGCGGCGTCCACGGCGGCCTGGATAGCAGCCGTATCGTCGGCCGTTCCGTCCCCGACGGCGCCGAACGAGCGTACGGTCGGGCAGGGGGCGTCTTTCGTCGGGCCGGAATTCCGTGCGACAGCTCCGCCAACGCCGAGAACGGCTACAGCCACGAGCACCAGCGCAAAGTATGTTTGTTTTCGTGACACGATGCGACCTCTCAGCGGATGACAAGTGAACATCCAGCAGTTTAGTTTGCCGCGACATGGCAAGCCACCGTGGCCGGTGGCGCCGCGCAGTCCAGCGGGGGCGCTGTCGGCGGATAGCTGTGCCTCTGCCGAGATCCAATCGGATTTGGCCCGCGGCCAACTACTTGCCGACCCGAACCAGCTTCCAGACGTCGCGCTGCATGTTGTTGCCCGCGACCATCCACAGCGCGTCGCGATAGACGAACACGCTGGCCGCGTGGCGCGGCTTCCACGGCGTGTCGGGCAGTTCGTGCCACGTGGTTCCGTCGGCCGAGTGCCAGACGTCGTTGCGATTGCCGCCTTGCTGATGATAGCCTTCCAGAACCCACATCCGGTCGTCGAACACGGCCACGTCGTGATACTGCCGCGGGTGCCAGAGGGCGTTTGCCAGATGGCGCTTCCAGGTAACTCCGTCGGCCGAGCTCCACACATCGTTGTAAAAGTTGCGCGCCGGCGTGGTGGGTGTGTCGTACGTGCCGCCACCCAGGATCCAGATCCGGTCCCGAAACACGACGCTCCCACCAATCATGCCGCGCGGCGACCAATAGGGCGCTTGCGGTTCGACCTGCTGCCAGGCGGCGCCATCGGTCGTGGTCCAGACATCGCGATAGAAGGCCTCGTCCGCCGGGGCGAACGCCGGCATGGTTTGACCGCCCAACACCCAGATCTTGCCATCGAACCCCAGCGTGTAGTGTAGAGCCCGCGGCGCCCAGGGAACCTGATCGGTGACTCGCTTCCAGCGCGTGCCGTCGGCCGAATTCCAAACGTCGTTTTGGTAGTGGCCCTGGTTGGCGTCGCCGCCGACGATCCACATCCGGCCGTCATGCACGACGTAACCGGCCGTGTGCCGGCCTTCCCAATCGCTTGCTGTGTCAAAGCCGCGATCCAAATAGGTGTTGGGCTTGATCAGCGTCCATGCGGCCCCGTCGGTCGAACTCCAAACCTCGTTATTGCAGACGAGCGGAAAACGCTGCTTGTCGCCGGGATTCCAACCACCCAAAAGCCACATCCGGTCTTCGAACACCAGGGCACCGGCCCCATCGCGGGGCGCATAGGCGGCCCGGTCGGTGACGTGAATCCAGCGGTAGTCGGGCGCTTCGTCGGCGCGGCCGAAGGCCGCCAACGGCATCGCAATGAGTCCTACAAACAAGATCGCGCGTGTCATGGTTGTGTATTCGATGGATCTATGGAGTCGAACGGCCCTAATTCTAGCCGAAAGGCGACCCGGCGGCCGACGCTAGCGGGCGCACATCTTTCCTGAGCCGCAATTCCGCCGCGCATCTGAATTCGCCGGGCGGCACGGATCGATATAAACGGAGTGCGTTTCGAGCGGTCCGCGCGACGCCTGCCGGTCCGCCCAACCGCCGCGGTCGATACCCAATCGACCGTGGTTCCTGCATTTTCGACGGCCCGTGTCGTCCCGCGCCAACTCCCGTGCTGCCCCAAGAGGTTTTCCAAGGTGGATTGGCGACGACTCGCGGCAACGGTCGTTTCGGCCGTCATTGTTCTGGCGGCCGCCAAAGGCGCGGCAGCGCAGCGCTATCTCTTGCGGCCTGGCTCCGGGCGCACGTTCGAGCACGAACTGGAGACCGATCGCGAGGCGTTTACCCCGTCGACCACCACGGTTGGCCAGAACGTGTGGCTTGCCGAGTGGTCGTACTCGTACATCGACAATCGCGAAACACCCGACACGCACAGCTATCCCGAACTGCTGATTCGCTACGGAATCACCGAACGGATCGAGTTGCGGTTCGGCTGGAACTACGAAATTGGCGGCGGCGGAAACGTCGTTTCAGCGATCGAAAGCTCAGAGGGGTTGGGCGGCCCGTTCGTCACAGCCGAATCAAAGGTGCTCTATGGGGCGAAAGTAGTGGTCAGCGAACAACGGGGTTGGATTCCGCGCAGTTGTGTAATCCTGGAAGGCTTCACGCCAACCAGCGGCGACGAGCCGGCCTCGCAGCCGGTTGCGACCTATGCCTTCGGATGGCTATTGGAGAACGAGTGGCGGTTCGATACGGCGCTGCGCTACGCCCAGGGCAACGAACTGACCGATACCTACAACAAGTGGGCCCCGTCGACGGTGATCCGCATACCGCTCAGCCCGCGCTTCCAGGTCCACGCTGGTTACTTCGGGGTGTTCACCGAGGGGCGCGACTTGGAGCGAAGCCGCGCCTTCCTCAGCCCAGGCATGCACTACAACTTCGACCCAAACCTGGAGCTCGGCTTGCGCGTCGGTTGGGGCATTACGCCTGATGCGGCCAAGTTCTTCGTCAACACCGGTCTCGGTTGGCGATTCTAGCCGCACGATGCAAGAAACTGGCAACCGCCCGGCCGCGCTGCGTTTCACGCATGGCCCGACGCAGCTTTTCCCGACGTGCGCTATCCGCTGTTCTTTGCGTCGCCGAACTTGCGGTCCAGCCACTCGATGGCGATCCGGTTGAACTGTTCGGGTTGTTCCTGCTGTGTCCAGTGACCGCAGTCGGTGATCGTCTTCTTCTCGAGATCCGGCACCAACCTCTCCATGCCGTTGGCCGACGACGGGGGCAACACCACGTCGTTGTCGGCGCCGATGTACAGGCTCGGCACGGTCACCTTCTGCTCCACGTCCTTGGTCAGCTCCCAATTGCGATCCAGGTTTCGATACCAGTTGATCCCGCCGGTGAAGCCCGTCTTGGAGTACGTATCGACGAAGAAATCCAGCTCGGTCGGCGTCAGGAACACTTCACCGCCAAATCTCTCCACCGGAGCCTTCAGCATCTTGAGCAGCTCGAATTTGCGCTCTGGAGCGTCGGCCGGCAACTTGGCGAATTCCTCAGCGTTGAATAGCCCGCCCCGCCGCATAAACAGCGTGAACGTTTTGCGCACGTCGGCGGCCAGCGCTTTGTCGGCCACGCCGGGCTCTTGAAACGCGACGATGTAGTTATCGTCGCCGCGGAAGCTGCGCAGCATCTGCACCGGAGGAACCGGCGGTCGCGGCATCAGCGGCGTGTTGACGCCGATCACGCCCAACACGCGATCCGGGTGCAACAGCGGCATGCTCCAAACGACGAACCCGCCCCAGTCGTGACCACAAAACACGGCCTTCTCGATTCCCTTGGCATCCAACAGTCCGACCAGGTCGCCACAGAGGTGCTTGATCGTGTACTGGTCGATCTTCTCAGGTCGCTCGGTCAATCCGTAGCCGCGTTGGTCCGGAGCCAGAGCATGGTAGCCCGCCTTGGCCAGCGCCGGCAGTTGGTGACGCCAGGAATACGCCAACTCCGGAAAACCGTGACACAGCACGACCGGAACGCCTTCCCCCTGTTCATACACAGCCATCCGAATGCCATTGGTATCGACGAAGCTGGGCTCGGGAAGGCCGACTTCCTTGCTTGGCGCAGCGCCCCAGAGCCGCGGCGCGCCCAGCGCCACCAACGGCAATCCCAGACCAATGCCCTTGAGGAACGCGCGGCGTGCAAGCGGAGTCGCGGATGCGATATTGGGGGTGCTGTTGGATCGGTTCACGGCATGACGCATGGTCGGGACTCCTCGAAGAATTGCAAACCGGCGCCGTGAAAGAACGCTCTGGCGGCACCGATCGGCGTGGTCGAGACATTCGATGTGCCGTTCATTGTAGGCGGGGCCAGGGCAGCTTCAAGTTTCGGCCGCCAGCCGGACCCATACGAAACAATTCTCGCGAAACTGGGGTATTCCTTGTATTACGGCGTTGCAGCCGAACGGCTAGAATGGGCGTTGTGGTTCCTGGTCCGGATTGATTGCAGGCGCGCCGCCGGCCCCTACCCGAGGAGTCCTTTTGATGCGAAACCCCATGATCGTCGGTTTGAGCGTCGCGATGGCGCTACTGGCACTTCCGCCCGTCAGCCAAGCCGAGCAGTCGCGGATCAATCGAAGCATCGAAAACTTCTCGCTGCGCGACTACCGTGGCAAGGTCCATTCGCTCGACGCGTTGTCCGACGCCAAGGTGGTCGTGGTCGCGTTTGTGGGCATCGAGTGCCCTTTGGCGAAGATCTACGCGCCGCGGCTGCAAGAGCTTCACGAACAGTTCGCCTCAGAGGACGTCGCTTTTCTCGGCATCGACTCGAACCGGCAAGATTCGATTACCGAGCTGGCCGCCTACGCCCGAATTCACGGCATCAAGTTTCCCGTGCTCAAAGACGCGGGCAACGTCGTGGCCGACGCGTTTGGAGCGCTGCGCACGCCCGAGGTGTTTGTCTTGGACCAGGACCGCAAGGTGCGGTATTGGGGTCGGATCGACGATCAGTACGGTTTGGGAGCGAACTCGGGTTACGCCCGACCGAAAGTACAGCGGCACGATCTGGCCGAAGCGGTCAATGAGTTGCTGGCCGGCAAAGAGGTCAGCGAACCGGTGATCGAAGCCAAGGGCTGCATCATCGGACGCGTGCCGAAGATTGACGCCCACGGCGAAGTGACTTACTCCAATCAGATCGCGCGGATCCTGCAAGACCGCTGTGTCAACTGCCATCGCGAGGGTGAGATCGCCCCGTTTCCGCTCGTCGAATACGACGAGGTGGTCGGATGGGCCGAAATGATGCGCGAAGTGATCGACGAAGGGCGCATGCCGCCGTGGTTCGCCAATCCGGCGCACGGCAAGTTCGCCAACGACGCCCGCATGTCTGAAGAACAAAAGAAACTATTCAACACCTGGGTCGACAACGGCTGCCCCGAAGGCGATCCGGCCGATCTGCCGGAGCCGCGTGATTGGGTAGTCGGCTGGCAAATCTCCGAGCCGGACCAGGTCATCTACATGAGCGACGAGCCGTACACCGTTCAAGCGGAGGGCGTCGTCGAGTATCAGTACTTCACCGTCGATCCGGGCTGGACCGAGGACAAGTGGATTCAGGCGGCCGAAGCGCGGCCCGACAACCGGTCCGTGGTGCATCACATCATCGCGTTCGTCCGTCCGCCACAAGAGCCGGGTGCCAAGCGAGATCGCATTCGCGGCGGACTGCTGGCCGGATATGCACCGGGCGGCGGCGTCCGCGAGTATCACAAAGGCGTGGCAAAGTTCGTGCCCGCCGGCTCGAAACTCGTGTTCCAGATGCACTACACGCCCAACGGCTCGGTGCAGAAAGACCGCAGCTACGTGGGCGTGGTGTTTGCCGATCCCAAGACGGTTCACAAGCGCGTGCAAGGCGGAACCCCGTCGAACCATTCGTTTGCCATCCCGCCCGGCGATCCTCACTACAAGGTCACGTCGACGCACGAATTCGCCGAAGATATGGAGCTGTTCTGGTTCGCTCCGCACATGCACCTCCGCGGATCGGCGTTCCGCTACGAAGCCGCCTATCCGGACGGCCGCCGCGAGATCCTGCTGGACGTGCCCAAGTACGACTTCAACTGGCAGCTTCGCTATATCCTGGCGGAACCGAAGTTGATGCCGGCCGGCACGACGATGCACTGCACGGCCTACTTCGACAACTCCGAAGACAACCTGGCCAATCCCGATCCCACCGAGACCGTCCGCTGGGGCGATCAGACCTGGGAAGAAATGATGATTGGCTGGTTCGGTGCCGTGTCGGCCGATGAGGATCTGCAAGCCGACAAGGCCGAAACCGACAAAACCGAGAACCCGGACGCCGCGGGCGGTTGACGGCAGCGAGCTTCATTTCCGCACTCGGATCTTGTGCCGAGGCGTCGCGGATGCATGAAGCGCACATCGACGAGCTAATATAGCTCCGCGACCGGCTGGCGATTTTCGTCGACGAGGTATCTGGGCCGTCCGCTGAGATCGGTGATCTTGACCCGATTGACGTCGATCCCCAGGTTGCGATACAGGCTGGCGAACACTTCTTGCACGTGAACCGGCCGGTCAACCGGCACGCCGCCTGTGGGATCGGTTTGTCCAATGACGCGCCCGCCTTGCATGCCGCCGCAGGCCAGCAGAACCGACTGGGTCGATGACCAATGGTCGCGCCCTCCCTTGGCATTGATCCGCGGCGTCCGCCCAAACTCTCCCCAAACCACCACGGAGACGTGCTCGGAAAGGCCCCGATCGTACAGGTCGCTCAACAGGGCCGACAGCGCGTGGTCGAACACCGGCAGGTACTTCTTCGACAGAAACTCGATCGTGCCTTCGCGATTGGCGTGCCAGTCCCACGCGCCGAACGCCACGGTAACGCAGCGCACGCCGGCCTCGACCAGCCGCCGCGCCAGCAGCAGGTGTTCGCCGCTTTGCGGCGCGCCGCCGAAACTGGGATGCGTGTCCTGCTTGTCACCGTAGCGCTGGCGGACCTTCGGATCCTCCGTGCTAAGATCCATCGCACGTACCAGACGGCTCGAAGTCAGGATGTCGAACGCCTGTTGCTGGTACGCGTCCAGCCCGTCGGCCCGGATCTGGCGCTGCAATCGGCCGAACGCACCCAACAGCGCACGTCGATCTTCGAGGCGCGACAGGTCTATGCCGTTGAGCACGAGATCCGGCTTAACGTCGCCCTCGAGCGCGAACGGCGCGTGCCGACGTCCCGTAAAGCCAGGCCAGGAAGTTCGACCCGAGGGGTCGTGATAGCCCGCATTGTTGTATGGCCGGTAGCTCATCTTCGGTCCGGCGTCGACGTACGGGACGATGCCGGCGGCGCTGGTGCCCAAGACGTGCGACGCGACCGAGCCGATGGTCGGCCAGCCGCCGGCCGGTTCGTTGTCTGCGTCGCGTCCGCCCGGCCGACCGGTATAACACTGAAACGACTCGTGCCGGTTTTCCATGCCCGTTAGCGTGCGCACGATCGAGTAGCGATCGGCCATGCCGGCCAGCTTCGGCAATAGTTCACAGAACCGCATGCCAGGGATCGCGGTCGAGGCCGCGCGAAACGAGCCGCGCACTTCGCTGGGTGCTTCCGGCTTTGGGTCGAACGTTTCGTGCTGCGTCGGTCCGCCCGGCAGATAGACCATGATCACCGAGCGCGTGGGCGACGTTGTCGCGGCCGGCGCGGCTTCGGCGCGCAACAGCGATGCCATCGACAGCCCGCCCAATCCGAGCGAACCGATGCGCAAGAACCGGCGGCGCGAGATGCCGTCGCAAAACGGCTCTTGCCGGTTTCCCAGGATCGTCAGCACGGCGCGAACTCCTGCACGTCGGACGGCATTCTACGGACCGAATCGCCACCCTGGTCCAAACATGGCCCTATTGTCCAAACAATTGCCGCGAAACGCAATCCGACGGCGCGGCCGTTTGGCGGCGGCGGCCCTGCGTGGCACGGCACGCCGGCGGATGCAGCATCTGGTGCCGATTGGCGAATCGCCCGCGATCAATCCGCGACGAACAACCGCTTCAGGTGGTCGTTCAAGAATCGACCGTCCGGGTCGAGCCGGCGACGCACGGTTTGAAAATGGTCCCACTGGGGATAGAGTGGCGCCAGTTCCTTAGCGTGCAAGCTGTGAAGCTTGCCCCAATGGGGGCGCCCGTCGTGAGCGCGGAAGATCCGTTCGGCATCCTCGAAGAACGCGCGATGATCCAAGTCGGCAGCTTGATGAATCGAAATCGCGATGGTCTCGCGTCCGTGTGCTGGGCCGAGATCGATCCGGTCGGCCGCCACCGTGCGATACTCGACCGGCCAGGTGACTTCGCTGTGCCGCTTGCGCATCAGTGTTCGAATCTCGCGGAAGCAAGCCGGTCCGGCTTCCGCTGGCAGTGAATACTCCATCTCGTTGAATCGATTCTCGCGCACCGTGGGAAAGATGCGATCGCTGTGATCGATCCGCTCGCCCTCGACATCCGACAGTTCGTCCGGCTCGGACTCGGTCGGATCTAGCGACTTGGCATGCGCCAAATCGGCGGCCGGATACCAGAAGAACTCGAAATGCCGATGGGAGGCGATGTGTTGGTCGAGTTGGGCCAGGCACGCCTCGATCGGTTCTTGCCACGTGCGTTCGTGCAGGCGATACGCTGGAACCAATCGCATGTGAATCGCGGTGACCACGCCCAACGCGCCCAGCGACACGCGCGCCGCCGACAGCATCTCGGCGTTGTTGCTTTCCGAGCATTCAAACGTTTCTCCGTCGGCCGTGACCAGCCGGAGGCCAACGACCTGCGTCGACAGGCTGCCGAGCGACCTGCCCGTTCCGTGGGTACCTGTGGAAATGGCGCCGGCCAGCGATTGCACATCGACGTCGCCCTGGTTGGCCAAGGCCATGCCGTGCTGCCGTAGCGGTTCGCCCAGGTCGTGGATCTTCGTGCCAGCCCGGATCGTGGCTTCGAGCGACTGACGATCGGCCGACTCGACGCCCGCCAACTTGTCGAGCGAGAGCAGCATGTCGTCGGTCGCGCAGAGCGGCTGAAAGGAGTGCCCGCTGCCGTACACGCGCACCGTTTGGTTGCGTTCGGTCGCGCGACGGACGATGGCCGCCACCTCGGCTTCGCTGCCGGGCATTTCGATCCGCTGCGGTCGACACGATACCAGACCCGACCAATTGCTCCAGGAAGTCGTCATGTGAAGTGCTCGGCGGCGACGTCTTCGTCCAGTAGTGTTTGCAGGGCTTCGCGGTACGCGAACAGCGCGGGGATGCCGCCGGTGTGCCAGAACAGGACGTTGTCGCTCGGTTGGAAGCGACCGTCGCGCACCATCGCAACCAGGCCTGAGAACGTCTTGCCCGTATAGACCGGGTCGAGCAGCAGCCCCTCGAACCGGGCCGCCAATCCTACCGCCTCGACCATCGCGTCGGTCGGTTCACCGTAGCCGTTGCCAAGATATGCATCAGTCACGTTGATCCGCGCTTCGACGGCGGTCGAGTCGATGCCGACGAGCTCGGCGGTTTGGCGCACCTTGTCGCGCATGGTTTCCACCGCGTCGTTCTGCCGCTGATAGACCGAGACGCCAAGCACTTGCGGATCGCAGCCGCTATCGCCTGATCGGCAAAGGCCCTCGAAGCCCACAAGCAGGCCCGAGTGCGTCGTGCAGCTTCCGGTCGTGACAACGACATAATCAAAGCGGAGTGCCTGCTGGCGAGCCTGTTCGGCCAGTTCGAATGCGGCATCGACATACCCCAGCGCGCCGATCGCGGTCGAACCGCCGGCCGGAATGAAGTACGGCTTGTCGCCACGGTCGCGAATCTCGGCGAGCACTTCTTCGATCCGCGACGTGGCCACGCTGCGGTCGGTCGTGCGCTCGTGCATGACGTGCAGCTTCGCGCCGAAGATGCGATCGAGCAAGACATTCCCGCTGGTGTCGTACGTCGAACTGTCGAAGCGCGAGATGTGCGGCAGCACCAGCTCGCAGCCCAATCCCAGCTTGGCCGCGGCGGCGGCCGTCTGGCGACAGTGATTCGATTGCACGCCGCCGACCGTGACGACCGTGTTGGCACCCTGCGCCAAAGCATCGGCCATCAGAAACTCAAGCTTGCGGGTCTTGTTGCCGCCGGTAGCCAGGCCGGTGCAATCGTCGCGTTTGACGAACAGCCGCGGCCCGCCCAAGTGGTCGGCCAGCCGGTCCATCGGCTCAAGCGGAGTTGGCCGGTGGCAAAGTTTCACGCGATCGAAACGGTCGAGATTCATTCGTCTGATTCCATCTAATCGAGACTCGAAACAACCTGCGCGCCAGGTTGTCGCCGCGGCGTGTTTGGTTGCCGCGACCGTCTTCCGCAAAGTTGTTCGCCGTAGCGTGCCTACTGTCCGTTAGCTTCGCGCGGCTTCTCGTCTTTTTCTGGCGAGATGACGCTGCCGGGCAATTCTCCGGTCCGCTGGCCCTTCTCGACGACAGCGGTGCCGGCGACAAACACGTACTCGACGCCCTCGCTGTATTGGTGCGGCTCGGCAAAGGTGGCCTTGTCGCGGATGTGTTCCAGATCCAAGACGACCAGATCGGCCCATTGGCCTTCCTCGACCCGGCCACGATCGGACAGGCCCAGGATCTCGGCCGGCAAGGTCGTCGACGAACGGATGGCATCTTCCACGCTCAGCACGCCGCGGTTCATCGCATAGTGACGAATCTTGCGAGGATAGCTTCCGTAGAACCGGGCATGCACGCTCCGGCTGCCAGGCAGCGTGATTCCGGCATCGGTCGACGTGGCGGTCCACGGCTGCGCGGCAAACGCTTCCACGTCGAGCTCGGATAAGGAAAAACCGCGCAGCCGCGCTCCGCCGGCCTGGTGCTGATCCCCCTTCAGTTGCAATCGCAACGCCATCTGCACCGGCGAAACATCACAATCGTCGGCCACCTCGCCCAACGTCTTGCCCACCAGCGCCTCAGTTGGATGGTCCATGACAACGATTTGCTCGGGCCCGCCACGGCGCGTGATCTCGTGGGCAATATCGCGCTCGATGTCGGCCCGCACCGATGGGTCTCTCAACATTGTCGCCAGCTCGGCCGCGTAGTCGCGTTTTTCGGATTGCTTGCCGTTGGACGCCAGTTCGCGCCCGCGATCTCGCACCCAGTCGGGCACCAGCACCAGCCGTCCGTCGCTGCCAGTCGAGTTGTACGGGTATTGATCGGCATAGAGTCGCAGGCCGCGCTTGCGAGCCGATTCGATCATGCGGATCATCACCGGGGCAGATCCCCAGAACTTGGCGCCGCGCGCCTTGATGTGCGTGGCGACTACCGTCGCGCCCGTCCGTTCGGCGATTTCGGTCAACTCCCGGACCGTGTCCAGCGCGTTGGGCGGCACCATCGAGTGTTGGCTCGGCAGGAACCACATCGGATCGGCGCCCGAGGCACGTTCGTGAACGATGCACACGCCGCCGAACGGAACGATCTCTTCGACCAACGCCACGACTTCGTCCGTCGTGCTCCAGATACCGGGCACGTATTCCAGACCCGCCGAAAGACCGTACGCACCCTGTTCCATTCCGGCTCGCACCAGCCCGCGCATCTCGTCGATTTCTTCGGGCGAGGCGGCGCGGCGATAGTCGCTGCGCAGGACCTTGCGGCGGACCGTGTTGTGACCGACCAACAGGATTGCGTTGGGGCCGATCCCGTGCTGGCGATACGCGTCGCGCTGTTCGGCGATCGTGCCCTGCTGGCCGCCGTCCTGGTTGACCACAACCGTGGTGATGCCCTGCGAAACCAGATTGGGCGCGGCACGCCGCCGTTTGTCCGACGATCGAAGGCCGGAATCGGCATGGCTGTGCAAGTCGATGAAGCCTGGCGCGATGACCAGCCCGCTGACGTCGATGGTGCGATCGGATTGAAGCCCGCCGGCGTCGCCCACCAGGTGGATGCGGCCATCGTCGATTGCCACGTCGGCTTTGAATGCCGGTTTGCCCGTGCCGTCGATGACTTTGCCACCGCGCAGGAGCAAGTCGACGCGTTCTTCGGGCTTCGGCGTGTCGCGAGCCGGTTGGTCACCACCCAGCGATCCGACAAGGCCGAGCAGTAGGGACAGCGCTACCATCAGGCCAACGATGCGTTTGCGACAGATGGCCAAGTTCGAAGTCATGCGAGCAAGCCTGTTGGGTGACAGTTGTGAGTCGACGTTTGCAAGCGATTGGCTTGATGGGCGGTAGTTTGGCGGCGCCTGAGCTGGGTCACTTCGGCAGACGAGCCGTCGCGGCTTCATGCACGCGGCAGCAATTCCTCGATGGCTTCTCCGTCGTTGACGATGGGCGTAGGGCGTCCGCGGTGATCGGTAATGGTCACGCGACGGTAGTCGATGCCCAAATGGCGATAGATGGTCGCCAGAAAGTCCTGCGGCCCGACGCGCCGTTCCACCACCTGTTCGCCGCGTCGATCCGTGGCCCCAATCACTTGCCCAGTTTGAATGCCGCCGCCGGCGAAGATCATCGAGTTGGCGCTCGGCCAATGGTCGCGACCGGGTTGGACCGTTCCGGCCGAGCCGCTGGCTACGCCACTGCCACTGCTGGCCACGTGCGAAATCCGAGGCGTTCTGCCAAACTCGCCCGTCACGACCACCAACACCCTGCGGTCCAGCCCGCGCTGATAGATGTCTTCGATGAGCGCCGAAACGGCCTGATCGAAGTAGGGCGCGCGGTACTGTATTGCGTTGAACACGTGATGATTCACAGCGTGATCGTCCCAGTTCGCGACGCGACCGCAGAGCGGTCCGTCGAACGTGGTGGTCACGATCTCGACACCGGCTTCGACGAGGCGTCGCGCCATCAGGCACTGTTGGCCCCATTGGTTCAGCCCATAACGCTCGCGCACCGGTTGCGGTTCTTTCCGCAGATCGAATGCCTCGGCCGCCGCGGGACTGGTCAGCAGGCTTAGCGCTTGGGCCTCGTACTGGTCCATGGCGCGCATGGCGTCCGACGAATCGACGGCGCGGCGAAAGTTGTCGAACGAGTGTCGCAGGCGAACGCGCTCGTGCAGCCGATCTTCACCGCCGGTGTCGGCCAGGCCGACATTAGGAACTTTGAACTGTGGCGCGCTCGGGTCGCCGGTGACCGCGAACGGCTCGTACGACGGTCCCAGGTAGGCTGGCCCCGCGATCGTGAACGAGTCGTACCGCGTAATCGGATTGACGCCCACGTAGTTGGGCAGCGCCTTCGGCTTGCCGGAGCGCAAGTAGTGAGCGACGCTCATCCAGTCGGGATACACCGGCTTCGGCTTGTCGGCCGCGGCCGGATCGCCGGAGAGCAGTTGCAGCGAACCGGCCGGGTGCCCGCCACCGGTGTGTGCCATCGAACGCAACAGCGCGAACCGATCGGAAAGCTGCGCTTGCCGCGGCAACAGTTCGGTCAGCCGCAGCCCGGGCGTTTTGGTGGCGATCGGAGCGAACGGACCGGTGTAGTCCGAGCCGGCGTCCGGCTTGGGATCGTAGGTGTCCAAGTGGCTGCAACCGCCGCGGAGCCAGACGATGATCACTGCCGTGCGTTGCTGGGGATGTTCCGTGGCGGCTTCGGCACGCAGTCGCAATAGGGCGGGCAACGGCAACGCGCCGAACCCCGCCAGCCCAACGCGCAGAAACTCGCGCCGCGCTGTTCGTCGACCACTCGTCTTGGCGGATCGGTGCATGGCGAGGCAGGGCTGTGCCCTTCTTGCGGTATTCGCTTGTGTGCGGACGGCCGATTTCGGGCAGTATACTCTGGCGGGCGCAGCCTCACAAATGGCGCAACTCATGACGCTTGTGCCGCGATGCGGTCGCTACACCGCAGCGTCCGGTGAGCACGGCTGTGTTGGACCGTCCGATGCGTTATGATGTGAACCAACGTTGCGCAGGCATTGAATCGAACCGGCTCATCGCGGGAGAACGATCCATGGACCGCAGAACGTTTCTGTCACACGCTTCGGCGGCTGGTGTCGCCGCATCGGTCGGCCTGCAATCGCGGCGAGTTGCTGCCAAAGCCGGCGCGAACGACCGCGTTTCCGTCGCGGTGGTTGGAGTGCGCGGTCGCGGCAGATCGCTGCTGACGGCATTCGCAGACTTGCCCAGCGCCGAGATCAAATACGTCTGCGACGTCGACCAGCGCGTGTTGAACGAAAAGGTCGACGGTGTGGCCAGCCGCAACGGTCGCCGGCCCGAGGCAATCAAAGACTTTCGCCGCGCGCTCGACGATCCGGCCGTCGATGCGATTGTGTTGGGAACGCCCGATCACTGGCACGCGATTCCGTGCATCATGGCTTGTCAGGCCGGCAAGGACGTCTATGTCGAAAAGCCGGATGGCCACAACATCATCGAGGGCCAGACGATGGTCGCCGCGGCGCGCAAGTATCAGCGCGTGGTTCAGATGGGCACCCAGGCCCGTAGCGGAGAGCACATTGCCAACGCAATGGAGTACATTCGCTCCGGGCGACTGGGCCGGGCCCTGTTTGCCAAAGCCTGGGAAAGCGCGCGTCAAGGTTCGATCGGCCATCCGGCCGATAGCTCGCCGCCAGCGGGCGTCGACTACGACCTCTGGCTGGGACCCGCGCCGAAGCGGCCCTTCAACGTGCGACGCTTTCACAGCCATTGGCGTTGGTTCTTCGACTACGGCTCCGGCGACTTGGGTAACGACGGCGTCCACCGGCTCGACTTGGCGCGATGGGCGTTGGAGACCGCGGTCGAGGCGCGCGGCGAGGAGCCGCTCGGAACGCCCCGCGCTGTTTCCGCATTCGGCGGCAAGTACTATTTCGACGACGATCAGCAGTGGCCCGACACCCTGATGGTCACTTACGACTATCCGGGCCGCGTGCTCACGTACGAGTTGCGGATTTGGAATCCCTACCGGTTCGAAGGCGAGCACGAAGGTGCCCTGGTGCACGGCGACGAAGGATATATCGTGATCGGCAATCGCCGCTGGCGGGCCTTCGATGGCAAAGGCGAACAGGTGGCCGAGGAGCAGGGTCAGTACAATGACGCCGGCCACGCCCAGAACTTCATCGACTGCATGCACTCGCGCGAGCGGCCGGCCGCCGATCTGGAAACCGTGGGCCATCCGAGCAGCCTGCTGTGCCACTTGGGCAATGCGGCGTGGCGCGCGGGGCGCAGCCTGCGCTTTGATCCCGAGACGTATACCTTTGTCGACGACGAAGAGGCCAACCAGTTGCTGACTCGAGCTGAGTATCGCAAGCCGTGGACCCTGCCGAAAATCGCGGACCTCTAGGGCGAGACCCGATGCAGATTGGCCGCTACGCACTGGTTCTATGACCACCGCTTCCTCATCCGACCCACCGCGCGGACACAACCGGCTCACGCTCTATATCGTCGTGGCGATTGTGGCGGCCGTCGTGATTTCGATCGTGGGCCCGGCGATCTTCGGACAAGGTTTTCGCGGCACCGTCGGCGTCTTCGAGGTCGGCGGCGAGGTGTTTCTGCGGATCCTGCAGATGGTCGTCGTGCCGCTGGTGATGTCCAGCGTGATGAGCGGCATCCTCGGACTTGGCGACATTCGCAAGCTGGGCCGGCCCGGCGCCTACGCCATTCTCTACTACTTGTCGACGACCGTTCTGGCCGTGACGACCGGTTTGTTGGTCGTCAATCTGATCGATCCGGGCGAAGCGATCGACCGCAAGTTGGTCGAAGACGCACGGCAAGAAGGCGAGGCCGCGGTGGCGGAGGTCGCCCGCGGCACGTCCGCTCATAAGTTCGAATGGCACAACGTCACCGGCGATCGGGCCGAACAGGCAGGAGTCAGCCGGATTCTACCCGTGCCTGGCAATGGGACGTGGAAAGTGCGCCTGCTGATCGATCAGGTCGGTCCGGCGCAAACTCCAGCATCGGTCGTCGTGCGCTCGAGCATCGACGGCAACACGTTCGAGGACGTGGCCGACGGGCGGTTCGAGGCCGGAACCGAACCGGGCATCTACCGCACCGATGCGTTGATCCCGCTACCCGAAACGGCCCGTTTTGCGCGGCTCGCCTTCACGCCGCAACAAGGTGGGCGGCGCAGCGTCGTCGAGGGCTATCTCGTCCCCGGCCCGCCCACGATCGGCGAGATCTTTCGCAATCTGGTGCTGATGCTGTTCACCAACAACCTGCTGGCCTCGATGGTCGAAGTGAGCCTGCTGCCGCTGATTCTGTTTAGCATCGTATTCGCGGCCATGCTCACGACACTGGGCGAGCGGGCCCAAACGGTCGTGGAACTTGTCGTGAGCGTCAACGAAGCCTTGATGAGCTTCATTCTGTTGTTGATGCAGTTGGCACCCTTGGGCATCTTTTGCCTCGTGGCTGCGCGGTTCTCGCGGGCTCAGCTCGACGGGCAGTTTCTGACGCTGCTGCAAACGCAGGCATGGTACATGGGCAGTGTGTTGTTCGGCCTGAGCATTCATGCAGCGGTTACGTTGCCGATCTTGTTGTGGGCGTTTACACGCCGTAACCCGTTGCAGTTCTTTGGTCAAATGTCGCAGGCCGTGCTCACTGCATTTTCCACGTCGAGCTCCACGGCCACGCTGCCAGTGACTATGGAATGCGCGGAGATGCGCGCCGGTGTGTCGAAGCGATCGACTGAGTTCGTTCTGCCCTTGGGCGCCACGATCAATATGGACGGCACGGCGCTGTACGAAGCGGTTGCCGCCGTGTTCATCGCACAGGCCTATGCCGTCGTCGATCCGTCGTACACGCTCACCTTCGATCGACAAATCGTGATCGCGGTGACTGCCACTTTGGCCGCGATCGGTGCGGCGGGCATTCCCGAAGCGGGGCTGGTAACGCTGCTGATCGTGCTCAACGCCGTGGGCTTGCCGCTGGAGTTGATCGGATTGATCCTGCCGATCGACTGGTTTCTCGATCGGTTTCGCACGGCGGTCAACACGTTTGGTGATTCGGTCGGCGCTTCGATCGTCGATCGGGCCTTTGCCAAGATTCCGTGATCCGGGTTCGCGGCTGCGCTATGGCGGCTGCGCACTACATCTGGCGCAGGATCTCGACCGCCTTGTCCTCGAAGATCTTCTGCCAATGGGGCGCCAAGATGCAGTCGCTGTCTTCCTGGGCACCACCGACGTTGCGCAATTGTTCGGTCGTCGGGGCGTAGTAGATGTAGCCGTTCGTGTAGCCGGCGATAAACGTCCGTTCGTGGGGCGAGGCCTTCTTGAGATTCAGCCCGATCTGCACGGTCAGCTCGCCCGGAAACGTCAGCAAGACGAACGGACCCACGCGCAGCCCGACCAACTCAACGTCGATCGTGCGCTTTTCGGCAGCCAGATTGTCGGCCTGATGTTTCCGCAGCAGGGCCAGGTTCGTGCCGATCCGCGTCAATTGCTCCATGGTGTGGATGTTGCGGACGTATTGTTCCACGTGGCGGCGATTCGTGGCGTCAAGCTTGGCCAGGTTGTCGCGTCCCATGGCCTGCTCATGCAGGTACTCGTGAGCGTCGAACGAGGGAAACTCTTGCGACAGGTTGTACTTCACGGCCAGCGGCAGAAACGTCTTCAGGTTCAGATACGTTCCGCGCAGCGATTGTAGCAGCCGTTGCTGTTCGGCTTCGAGGGCGATGATCCGCTGGGCGACGTCGGCCCGCGGCAATTCGATGACCTGGTTGACGACCTTAAGCCGCCCGTCGTCACTGGTCTTGATGTCGCGCAGCGCCTTGAGCGTGCTCAGCCCGAGCATGTTGCCCAACGGTTCCGCATTGCGCGGCCGGTGCACTTCCTTGTACAGGACGGGGTTGATGTCGCCGGCACAACCCTGCACGAACAGCGCGATCGCACCGTTTCCCAGATTGTCCTCGATCACTTGCGAGGCAAAGCCGGTGATGTCGGCCGTGTTCCCGCCGCTGGGAACGCCCTGGATCGGATGGCAGGCAAAGTTGTAGACGACGGCCACCGGCTGCCCATCGGCGTTGTCCAGGCGTAGGACGCCAATCTCCGTGTCGACCGGTCCCACGCCGGCGATTTCATCATCCGGCGGCAGCGAGTAGGCATGCCGCACGTCGACCTCTTTGCCGCTCTTCAGCTGCAGCCGCCGGTTCTCCATGATGCGATCTTCGTAGCCGGAACCCACGCCGACGGTGACTGGTACCATCCGCTCGGCGGCCTGCTTCACCGCGCGAACCGTTCGCTCCGCGACGTCGGAGCAGACCACGCCGTGGCAGTGGCTAGCGTTGGCCATTACGTTCGTGGGTGGGATTTCCAACTCGCGCTCGATGCGCGAACGCACCTCGCCAAGATAATCGTTGCCGATCGGGCCGATCTCGCCGATTGCGACCGCATCGACCGTGACAATCACGGCAGTCGTCGACCCGTTCTTGATTACGAGCGCCTTGGCGTAAAGGCGGTCGTTGGCCGGTCCGGCTTCCTCGCTGGTGATATCCACCTTGGCGGCGCCGGCCGAAAGTTGATCGGCGCGAGCCCGCGCCGCTGCAAACGTGCCAACGATTGCCAGAACCAAAAGCGCGGGTACAAGCCATCCGTCGGCTCGAAGGCGCACGCGATCAGCATAGCGCGGTGTAGCATGTCGAACGCGGGAAGATGCGGACCTGAGCATGGTTGGCGTATTCCTTCGTTGATGGATGCGGCGATTGCGCGATCGCGTGGCGGCGCGGTTTCTCCGCCGCTTGGCGGGGGCGGGAGTGCCAAACTACTATTCTAAGCTCGCTGGCCGCGGCATTCGAGCAGCGGCCCGATACCCATATGACCGGCGAGCGTCGAATCGCGCCGCGGGAAGAACGCTCAAGGCACGTCGGTCATTGGATCCCGGGCAAACGGCCAGCCGCACATTACCACGGTCATCACCAGCCCAATGGCCAACGCCTGCCATGCGCCGAACAGCGCGAGGATCATCCCGGTCGTCATGGCAACGCCCCGCTCGACGTTGTTGCGTGGTAAGACCATGGCCAGGTAGCCGCAGGCAAATCCGGTCAATAGGATGGTCAAAGACAGCGCGACCGGCAGTGTCGGATAGAGCAGACCGGTAATCGGCTTGAGGAACAACAACAGCGGAATGCCCCAGAAATAGTAGGCCGAGATCCCGCCGTAGATCGAGTCCATGCCTGCGCGACCTTGCTTGTAGCGCTCGGTCACCACGACGTGAACGCCGGTCCACAGCGGGCCATGGCTGACCGGGAACGGTCCGGCGACCAGCGCTTGCAGCCCGTTGCGAATGCCGCAGTTCAGGTGCAGTCGAGTTGGGTTGATGTCGATCTTTTCGTCCGGGCGGAGCTCGTCGGCCTCGCGCAACAGTTCATTGCCGGTCACCATGTCCCCAAAGCCAATTATGTAGACCACCACCGCCAAGGGAATCATTTCCATGAACATCTGCGTAGTGGGAAAGCCGATCGCAAACGGGCTCAACTGGTCCCACATCGCGCCGAACTGCGGCTGCTCCCACCCCCACTCAATCGTCCCCCATTGCAGCTCTCCGGTCAGCTTGCCCACGACCATGGCCATGACAAAACCGGGAATCAGCCCGAGTCCGGCCAACAGTCCGACGATCCGGAAGCGATTACGAAAATGGGCGACCGGTTGAGAGAACATCAGCACCAGGCAGATTCCCACCGCAGAAACGCAGGTGATCGGAGCGCGATACAAGTAGCTGATCTCGGGATCCAGCTCGTGCATGAAGGACGAAACGGCCGCGCCGAAGATGATGCCGGCCTTTAGCGGCACCGGCACGCCTTCAACAATCAGGCGCCCTAGTCCCGTGATTCCACCGATCAAGAAAATGGCGGAGCAAGTCAGCGTGAGCGCGGTGATCATTCGAATAACGTACAGAGTGGCATCCGACTCCGACATGGTTCCGCCGAGCGCCGTGTACGTCGCGGCAATCGCGGCCAGAACCAGCGGAATGGCGGGCGTGATCCATCCGTGACAATACGGATCGCCGAAGGCGGTCGGTGCGTTGGCGATCAGGATCGACTGCACGATCACGACACACAGGGCCACACCGAATCCCACGCCGAATTGGCCTTCCAGAATGGGAATCAGCGAAAGCCCCGTTGCCCCGGCGACGAGGAAGCCCTGAACCGCCTCCGACCACTCGAAGCCGAAGTGATAAAACGGTATCCGCAGCGTAAATGGCCCCCACGGGATTCCCGGTTGGACTTCGCCATATTCTCGGGTAACTGCGATGATGCACCTCGGTCGTTGACTAGGGCCGCGGCGGCGATGAACGCGCGTGCGACCGCCTGCCGAAAGGTTCGCCGCGCGAGCGGACAGGGTTACGGTGTTCGCTGTCATACCAGGGCCAAAGCCGGTGTCAACAGTTTGGCTTACAACTAAAGCGAAATTCCGTGCGGATCGCGTCGCCCTGAGTCCTCGGTCGAATGTGTCGCGTGGTTGCGTAGCGGCGCTGGCGAACCTGTCGGTGGATCAGTCGCCGACGATCACTGCTCGGCAACGAACAGCGGCTCGCCGCGCACCGGCGCGGCGATCCACCACGGGTCGGGGACCGCCATCGACGTTTCGCGCCAGTCCACGCAGGGCAAAACCTCGACGGTTTTTGGGCCGCGAAGTGCCGATCGGCCGGGACCAGCAGGAATTGCTAGCCTCCGACGGTGCATTGAACTAAACTTGATGGACGGTCATTCGAATCGAGGAGCGTGCATGTCATGAAGCGTCATCTCTTGTTCTCTGCGATCTTGGCGTCGGTGTCTCTGGCCCTGGCGCAACAACAGCCGGCGTCACAACCGACCGAACAACCGTACCAGCCCGCCGTGCCGCCGCCCTCGATTGGTGGCTATGGCGGAGGCTACGGAGGATGGGGTGGCACGACCGGCGGCGTCGGCAGCACCGCGGCCGGATCTTCGATGACGGGCATGGCCAACGTAATCAGTGCCAAGGGCGACTACAACCTCTCGACGTCGGCGGCGGCCGTAAACTATACCGAAGCCGAGAGCAAGGAAATCGAGAACCGACAGCAGTACACCAACGCCTATTTCGACATGCGCGAGACGAATCGTGCTGCCCGCGAGGCTGAACGCGGACCGAGACTATCGGCCGAATCGCTGGCACGCCTCGCGCACGAGAACGCTCCTCAAGCGCTGAGCCCGGGCGAGGTCGATCCGGTTTCCGGGAAACTAAACTGGCCCGACGCACTGCAATCGGACATCTTTGCCGCCGATCGTAAGCATCTGGAATTGCTGGTCGGTTCCTATTCGCAGGTCGGTTCGTTGGATTACAGCGATCGCACGAAGGCGCGCAAGGTCATCAACGACATGGCCACGGAGCTAAAAGCACACGTGCGCGACATACCCGGACCGGACTACATCGCCTGTCGCAAGTTTCTCGAAAGCCTGATGTACACGACCTGCAAGTGCCACCTGGGTTAGTTTCGATTGCGATTCATACTTCTTTGCGGCAAGTCGACCAGGCGGTCATCCCTTCGCGTAACGAACGATCCCAATCAACCGTTTTCACTGCACGTCATTTCACAGCGAGTGAAGAGAGTAGACGCACCATGAGCGCTTCGTATTTCGTTGGCCGATCCGTGTTTGGCCTGTTCGTCGTGGGACTACTGGTTTTCGCAAGCCCGGCCCGCTCGGCCGAGCAGCCGAGCGTCGGTGAACTCGTAGCCGCGACGAAGTCCACCGACGAGGAAGCGCGGGTGGAGGCGATCCGCGGCCTGGGCAAACGGCGCGACCCGGCCACGATCGACGCCTTGATCGTGTTGCTCGACGACGAGTCGCCCCAAGTGCGGGGACACGCTGCTTGGGCGTTGGGCCAGATAGGGCCGCCCGCCAAGAGCGCGGCCGAGGGCCTGGCAAAACTGTTCGGCGACTCCCACCAGGGCGTGCGCCGGCAAGCGGTTCAGGCGATGATCTCGATTCGTCCGGGCCCGAAGGTGGGTGTCCCGTTGTTCGTCAAGTTGATGAAGGACTCGGACCCGGGCGTTCAGATGCGCGTCTTGCAGGCAGTGGCCGAGGCCGGGGAAAACGCCGTGCCCGCCATGATCGAGGCGCTCGATACGGACGCGGCCTATTGGGCATGTGTCGTGCTGCGTGACATCGGACCGGCGGCGAAAGCGGCCGTGCCCGCGCTGACCAAAGCGCTCGGCGATCCGCGGCCCGAGATTCGCCGCGAGGCGATCTTGGCCCTGGCGGCGATCGGTGCGCCCGATGCCTTGCCCAAGATCGTTCCGCTGCTCAACGACGAACATTCGCGCGTTCCGGCCACGTATGCCATGGCAGCGCTGGGCAAGATTCCGGCCGGCGCCGAATCAACCGTTCGGCAGAATGCCAAGAGCGACGACCCATTCGTGGCCACCGTGAGCTTGTGGGCCTTGGCCCGCGTCCACTCGGACGATGACGAATTGCTGCGGGCTGCCGTCACTCAGTTGGTTGCCCGGCTGAAGGACGAGGACCCGTTCGTGCGCACCGCGGCTGCCCGAGCGCTGGCGTCGCTTCCGCCGCGGCCGGACATCGCGGGTCCGATCTTCGAGAAAGCATTGTCCGGCGCCGACGAGACCACGACCCACTACATGCTCGATGCAATCGCGGCACAAGGCCCAAAGTCGGTCCCGCGGCTCATCAAGGCGCTCGAGTACGAGGCACTGCGCGGGCAAGTCGCCCAAGTCTTGGGGCGGATCGGCCCGCCCGCTGCGCCGGCAACCAGCGCTCTGGCAAAGTTGGTGGACGATCCGGATCCCAACGTGGCCATCGAGGCGGCTCATGCCTTGGGCAAGATCGGCCCCGGAGCCAAGGCGGCCGTGCCAGAGCTTGTCGACGCATTGAAGCATCCCGAGGGCAGAACGGCCTATGCCGCGGCCTACGCGTTGGGTGCGATTGGTCCCGACGCGGCGGCTGCTGCTCCCACGTTGTTGGCAGTGGTTGAGAACTCGGACAACTCGCTTTCGCTCGTCTGTGCCTGGTCGCTGGTGAAGGTCCGCGGGGCGTCGGCCCAGACGGCTGCCGCGGTGTTGCCCGAGTTGATAACGGGCCTCGAGTCGTCGTTGCCGCAGTCGCGAGAAACGGCTGCCGATACGCTTGGCGAGCTTGGGACCCTGGCGAAAAAGGCGGTTCCCCAACTCCAGCGTGCCGCGAACGACGAGAACGAGCGCGTTCGGGCGGCTGCAACCGCGGCTCTCAAGGCGATCAACGGCTAGCCGCCAATCGCGCAGTCTTACGTAGTTCGCCGGCATTCAGTGACGGCCGCAATGATGTCGCACCAATACGCCGTGGTCAGGGCCCTTTCGTAGACGCAGGCGACGAATTCGTCGATTCGGATTCTGGCGTGCGCGATCGGCCCGATTCGCCGGACCGAAGTCGCCTTGCCCTACCCGCGGCCCAACCGGCCACCGCCCGGCGCCGCTCGACGCCCTTGGCAAAGTAGTGGTCATCCAGTGCTTCGAAGTGTGCACGATACTGTCGCTGCTTGATCTCTTGCCAGTCTGGGGCCGGTTCGGCAATCTCAAGCGCGATCAGGTTCTCGGCCAGCGCGTCGGCCAATCGTTGATGTCCTTCGATGCTCGGATGCACGTGATCCACCAGCCACCGACGACCGACGATGCCACCCTCGCTGAGCCCCTCGAAAAGTCGTTGCGCATCAACCAGCGGCGTGCCGGTGTCTTCCGCAATTTCAAGCACGATGTCGTTCATCGGTTGTAAGATGCGCAGTGGGCAAACATCGACTTCCTTGGCCTGCAAGTAGGCTTCGCGTGCCTGGTCAAACTGGCCGGCCGCCTCGTAACACTTTGCCAAGTTGTAGAAGCCGGTGGCGTGCATCGGGTCGATCTGGCACGCTTGGTCAAACAACTTGATGGCCTTGCGCAGATCGCGGTCTTTGCCGCGCAAGTAGCGCCGCGCATCGACAGTGCACGCCGCCCATCGTTCTTGTTGCTGTTGCGACAGGGTGGGATCATGTTCTGACTTGAACGGCGGCGAGTCCGCGAAGTTGCTCACCGGATTGACAAGTACGACGTCGACGCCGGCGTCTTGCGCCAGGTCGATCATCCGGCGCAGATTGAAGCGAAACTGCGCGACAACACCACTGCGCCACGCTTCGTCATGGTGGTAGTCGCGCAACCCGCCCCGATAGTCCAATAGCGCCTCGACTTCGGTTGGCAAAATCGGCCGGCTTTCGGGCGGGTCTGACGAGGAGCGTCCGCGTAGTTGCAAGTAACCTTCGCGCAGCAGCGTAAACGTCCGCACGTGAGAGAGCGCGCGCAGCGCTTCGTTAACCACCGGGCCGCGCTGTTCGATGTGCTCGAAGTTGCGCGCTTCGAGAAACTCGTTGTGGCCCGTGTAAATAATGATCAAGTCGGGGTCATGGCGGAGCACTTCTTCGAGGATGGGAACCAATCGGTAGCTCGCATAGGAAACTCCGCCGCAATTGACCACTTCCCATTGCCGGCTCGAGTCGGCGGACCGCAGCGCGATCTCGAGCCAGGTCGTAAACGAGGTTTCGACCGCGAACGGGCGTCCTTGCACGGTGGAGCCGCCAAGACAGAAGATGCGAAAGCCGTTGCCTGGCTTCTCTGCCGCGAACGACGCGGGACGAAAGTGGGTCTGCCGCGCCTTGGGAATCTCGTACCGTGATTGGTTGTCGTTGAGCACGAACAGCGGCCGTACCGCGCTGAAGCCGACAAATGGATCGTCGTGAACATCCGGCCGGCCCCAGCCACACAACGCGCACACGCCTTCGAACAGCAGAAACGGCGCGATGCCCAACAGCACCGCCGCAATGCGGAAAGTCCACACGCGCCTCGAGGACCGCCGCGGGCGGCCGTCGGATTCAGGCTCCAAACGTGGGACAACATCAACAGGCATGCGAATGGGGCGCCGCCGCGCCGACGATACAAGCCGCCGTGCGGCTACTCGAGAAGAACGGGTGACTTGAAATCGTCCGGTTTCACGGCCAGCACCGAGCAACCAATACGCGGAAGCAGGCGTTCGGCCGTTTGACCGGTGATGAATCCGGAAACTCCGGTGCTGCCCAGCGTGCCCATCACCAGGAGTTGGATCGGGTGTTTCTCCAGATAGAACAGGATCGCCAAGTCCGGTCGCACCGAATCAATATGAATCAGGGGTGGGCGCGAGAATTCGTACTTCGCCACTTGGGTCTCGATGTGCCGCACGGCGTCCGCGTGAAGTTGCGCTGCCTCGTCCGACGACGTTTCGTCTTGCAGCGCATACTCAAGTTCGGGTTGTTCGACCGAGTGCAACACGTGCAATTGAGCCCCATAGTGTTCGGCCAGCCAGCAACCCAACTCCATGGCCCGGTCACCAACGGCGCGCAAGTCGTGGGCTACGAGAATCTCGGAGAGTTTCAGGTCTTGTTGCGGCTGGGCAATCCAAACGGGGCAGGGGCACTTGCGCAGCAGTTTGATCCCCGTGCTGCCAATCAAGAAGCTCTCAGCTCGACCCATTTGCCGCGTGCCGGCAATGACCAGATCGTGGCCGTCGCGCAGTACGCAACGAATGATCTGAACCCAACTTCGGCCGAACTCGACGTGGCAATCCGCCTTGACACCCTGAGCCTGAGCCTGGTCGACCAGTTTTTGCAGCGCAGCCCTGGCCCGCTCCAGCAGATTCGGCTTGCCATCGTGCTGCGATTCGATCAGGTGTTGTGTGCGCGGCGGGACGTCTATTGTGGAAAAGAAGCGAAGCTTGACCGATGCGGCGCCGTCCAGTTTCGCCAGCCACAGTCCGCGCAGGACCGCCTCGGCGCTGGGCGGCGCAAGCTCGTCGCACACCAGGCGATCAGCCACACAGAGATCCACGGCGACCAGAACGTTGCGAAATTGAGTCATGGATTTTGCACTTTCAAGCGGTCCCTCATTTGGGGCTCTCGCTCAGTTGCATGCCGGCCGTCTTGGCGACCGCGTGAAAAAACGCCGCGCCAACCGCCAACGCGTTCTCGTCGATATCGAACCCACCGGAGTGCGCCGGAAACTGCTGAACGCCTTCGCGAGCCGTTCCAAACCGGACGTAGCAGCCGGGCACGCGCTCCAGGTAGTAGCTAAAGTCCTCGCCGCCCATGCTTGTTGCGTCCATGCAGGTCACCAGTGCCTCGCCCACCGCCACCGCGGCGGCGCGACGAGCGATGCCCGTACACTCCGGCGGATTCACTAACGGCGGCGTCCCGGGACCCATCTCGAATTCGACCTGCGCGCCGTGCAGTTGGCCGATCGACTTGGCCATGCGTTCGATCGAGCGTTGGAGCGCGAGGCGCACCGACGGGTCTTGCGCGCGAATGGAGCCCTCCAGGTGCGCGCGCCCCGCGATCACGTTGCCGGCCGTCCCGGCGTCCAGGCGGCCAATGGTGACCACTGAGGGATGCGCCGGGTTGACCTCGCGCGAAACAATCGTCTGAAGCGCCATCACCATCAGCGAGCTAACGACGACCGCGTCGACCGTTTCGTGCGGTCGGGCCGCATGGCCGCCTTTGCCGGTGACACGAATCGTGAACGCGTCGCTCGAGGCATTGACCGCTCCGTCGGTGACGGCGATCATTCCAACCGGAAAATGACGGTCGACGTGCCCGCCGAAGATCATCGCCACGTTGTCGAGCACGCCGGCGCCGATCATCGCCGGGGCGCCTTCGCCCCGTTCTTCGGCCGGCTGAAAGATGAGCCGAACCGGTGCCGGCAAATCTTCTCGGCAGAGCAACTCGGCGGCGCCCAATAGCATGGTGGTGTGGGCGTCGTGTCCACAGGCGTGCATCACGCCCGGCGATTGTGACGCGAAGGGCAGCCCGGTCTCCTCGAATATCGGCAAGGCGTCGGTGTCGGCCCGCAGCGCCACGATGGGCCCGTCGGTGGCGCCCGGCAAATCGGCGACGATGCCCGTTCCGGCTACGTTTCGCTTGTAGGAGATGCCCAGTTCGTCGAGCCGGCTGCAAATCTGATTCGCGGTGCGAGTCTCCTGCCAACTCAGTTCCGGGTGTTGGTGCAGATCGCGCCGCATTGCCACCATGCGTTCGTAAAGCGGAGATCGTAAAACTTGGATCGATTCGTGAAACATAGTTGTCTCTGGATTCAGTTGCCGCCTCACGCCGGACGAAACGACTTGTTGGTTCTCGGTGGTTGTTGCTTATGCGGGTACAACGCGGGATTGTTCGGTGAAGTGCCGGACGACATCCACCAGGTTGCCGAGTTCGACGTGAACGTCGAGTTGCCGATCGGCCCAACTCTTGCCCCTCGACAGGGCCAGCGCGCGTTCGAGCCACGCACTGCACTGCAGTTCCTCGGCGATCGGCCGCAAATCAGGCACCAGTTGTTCCATGATCGTACGCACGTTTCGCGATTCGAAGGTCAGCGGATCAATCAGCTCTGCTTCGATGCCAAAGCGGCAAGCCCGCCATTTGTTCTGGCGGACCATCATCGGGTGGCAATCGTGCTGATACGTTCCGCGGTCAATCTCGTCGGACAGGGCCTTGACCAGGCATTGCACGAAGGCTGCCAGCGCCAGGTTGTCATCCAGGTTGCCCAACACGTCACACATGCGTACTTCGACCGTGCCGAAATTGTGATGCGGGCGAACGTCCCACCAGATTTCGCGGATCGAGTTGATGAAGCCGGTGTCGATCATGTGCCCAACCAGCCAGACATACTCGCTCCAATTGCGCATCAAGGGCGGCAAGCCGGCCGTGGGCAAGCCTTCCATGATTTTGGCCCGGTGCGAGCGCAAACCAGAGATGCGGTTTTCCCACCAGGGGCTGTTCGAACTGAGTGCCAGGAGCGTCGGAAGATGGCGCAGGATCCGGTCACAGATCATCACGGCCTTGTCGCCGGAATTGACTCCAACGTGGACATGCAGGCCGAAACAGACCAGCTGGCGGGCCATGTCTTGCAATAGCTCGACCAGCCGGAAGTAGCGCTCGTTGTGCGTCACCCTTTGGTCGCGCCATTGCGAGAAGGGATGCGTGCCCGACCAATACAGCCGCAATCCCAACTCGTCGGTGATCCCTTCGAGGAATCGCAGCCGCTCCAGCAGATCCTCTTGAGCATCGTCGACAGTACTGCAAACACCGGTGTTGATTTCGACGTACGACTGCATCAATTCCGGCTTGATGCGATCGTTGAAGCTTTCGGGAACGCGCTGCAAGACCTGATCGATCGAACTCGAAAGAGCCATCGTCTCGCCGTCGACGAGCGCAAGTTCCAACTCGATCCCGAGCGTCGGCGAGGCGTTGGAAGTGAAGTCAATCTTGTCCATGGAGCGTCGGGTGCGACCTGAACGAATCGGAGTATCTTTATTGTACCGGCACCCCGTCCTGCCGCGATAGTAGCGTGCAAACTGCACGAGCAGTATGGCCGAGTCCGCCGTGTGGACACGTTATCTTTGACTCGGAATCGAACGCGCCATCGCACATCGTGCCCGTCGATTGTGTAGAATGGAACCGCGCGATCTTGGTTCGGCCACGCGGGCGCTTGGCCGACCAAATCGCCGGCGGGCCAATACCCGGGGCAGTAGGGTCCGTGTCGCATGCGGGGGCGTTGCAGACGACACCACGTTGCCGCGCGGAACGGAAGAGGAGAGTTCGTCGATGCGCCGCACCTTGTCGATTTCCACCGAGCCGGTTCACTGCAAGTCGTCACCAACCAGCCGCCGCCGTCGCGCGTCGCGGCCGACCAGGTCTCGCCGGCTTGGCATTCAGTTGCTCGAAGACCGACTGCCGCTGACAACGCTGCCGACCGGCTTCACCGAAACACTCATCGGTTCAATCGGGATCTCATCGCCCACCGCGATGGAGTTCTCGCCCGTCGGCGAGCTGTTCGTGCTGGAGCAGGGGGGCGAGGCAACGCTGGTTCTCAGCCCTACGTCCACGCACACGGCCCTGTCGTTGACTGTCGACTCTTCCGGTGAGCGCGGACTGCTGGGCATCGCGTTCGATCCCGACTACGACGGAACCGGACCGAACACCGACTACGTTTACTTGTACTACACGGTGCCGCGCGAGAGTCCGACCAATCCGGCAAACAATCAGCTCAGTCGATACGAGGTAACCGGTGCGGGTACCGCGACTCCATCATTTGGCTCGCCGACCATTATTCGTGATCTTCCACCCGAGGACGAAGATGGCGACCCAACGACCAACGGCGATGACAATCATAATGGCGGTGCGATTCACTTTGGGCCCGACGGAAAGCTGTATGTCGCAGTCGGCGATCACAACTACGACGCGATTGGCCAGGGCGGTCACGTCTCGCAGATACTGACCACCCCGTTCGGCAAAATGCTCCGGCTCAACCCGGACGGAACCAATCCCAGCGACACGCCCAATCCGTTCTACACCGGAAGCGCGACCGACTGGGAAGGGGCGATCTGGGCGCTCGGGCTGCGCAACCCATTCACGTTCGCCTTCGAAGACGGGACCGGGCGAATGTATATCAACGACGTCGGGGAAGGCGTCTGGGAGGAAATCAACGAAGGCGAGGCGGAGGCCAACTACGGCTGGGCTGGTAGTGGCGCGCCGGTGTGGGAAGGATTCGAGCCGACGGCGCCTTGGACCAACTATCGCGATCCGGTGATGGCATATGACCACAGCGGAGCCACACCGCCAAGTCCCGGCAGCGTTGCCATTACCGGCGGCGCGTTCTACCCGGCCGGCGGTCCCTTCGGCAGCACCTATGCGGGCAAGTACTTCTACGCGGACTTCGGCGGCAGCTACATCCGCGTCTTCGATCCGGCCAATCCGGGCAGTTCGAGCACGCCTGATACGTCGACTGCGTTCGCCAGCAGCCTTACCGCAGGGCTGCCGGTGGATCTGAAGGTCCATGCCGACGGCAGCTTGTACTATCTCTCGCGCGGCAGCGGCGGACGCGTTTATCGGATTTCGGCCAACGCCGTCGAAGGCCGGCACGTGTTTTACAACAACTCGTCATTCGACGGGAACAAT
>CALFYT010000062.1 GCA_937952415.1 uncultured Planctomycetaceae bacterium
TCCGAGGCGGCCTTCTGACCGATGGCGTCGATGTAGCCCGACTCGTCGGTGATGTCGGTGATGTTGACGTTGATCAGCACCAGGCCGATCTTGCGCAGCTCGGGATCGAGCGACGTTTGGATGTTCGTCAGAAACAGATCCCGATCGCGGTTGATGTCCTCGATCTGCAGCGAGGCGATCACCTGGCGCAGTTGTCCGAAGATGATGTCCTCGGCCTGCTTCTTGATCTCGTTGTTCGAAAGCCCGAGCAATCGGATCGCGGCGTTTTGCATCAATTCAGGCGTGGTGCCGATCGCCACCGTGAACACGCTGGGCACGTTGACGCGGATGTTCTCGCTCGACAGCGCACCGCGCAGCGGGATCTCGATCTGCATCGGATCGAGATACAACCAGTCGTAGTCTTCCAGCAGCGGGATCACCAGCCGCGCGCCGCCGTGAATGCAGACCGCGGCGTCTTGCTTGCTTGATTTGCCGTAGATCACCAGCACGCGGTTGCTCGGACAGCGCTTGTATTGCTTGACCAGCAGCACCAGCAAGCTGAACAACAACATGCCGGCCAGCCCGATGGCCACCATCGTGATCAGGCCGGTTTCCAGCGACAAAAACGCGATCGTGGTTGGGCTAGACATGTTCGACCCTTTCTTCTTCGTAAACCGGTTCGACAACGACGGTGTCCGGCGTGACGACTTCAGTAACGACGATCTTGGCTCCCGGCTCCAACTTGCCGCCGGAAGTCTGTGCCAGATACTCCATGGTGCGATTTTGCGTACTCAGTTGAATCTTCCCGATGCCCGACAGTCGCTCGGGAATCGTGGTGTACACGGTGCCGTGGCGGCCGACCGCTGTGTTAATTCGGGCCGTGCCGTCCGCGTTGAATCGCCGCAGCGATTGAAACAGCCAATAGACCAGGTACAGCGCGCTGATGGCGCAGACGACGGCGAACCCGAGGGTCGGCAGCACTCCCCAACCGACCGACTGCGCGCCCAAGCCGCCCAGTCCAAAGAACGCGATCGCGGCGATGACCGTGCGAAACGACAACACGCTGAAGATGTGCGTGCCGCCGTGGTGCTCTACGTCGACGTCGCCATCGAAGTCCAGGTCGGTATCGAGGTCCACGTCCGCGGCGTCGGGCAGATCGAAGTCCAGCGCTTCTCCCCCCAAGCCGATCAGGCTCAGTAAGAACTGAAACAGCATCACCGACCCGCCGACCGCCGCGCAGATTACAAACAAGGTAGTCATGGTCGTGACTCGCTTTCCCAAATACGCTTGCCGTGCTGCCGCGCGCGACCCATCGCTGCGCGGAATCGCTCGGTCCGGTCGCCCGGATCGTTCCGGCGACTTTTCTCAGCACTCTCGACAGGAGCCGGCTCGTGGGCACGGCGCCTCTGCTACCAATAGCGCCACTCGCGGGCCCGTTGCGCGCCGCGCCGACCACTTTTTTGGTAGACTTTGCTCAAGGCTCCCTCGGACCGAAACACACGAAAAACCAGGCACCATGAAAACCGCTCGAATCGTTTGCCTGCTGCTGGCCGTACAGGCAGGAACCACGGCGGCACAAGACCAACCCGCCCGCGAAGCTGCCGCGCAAGTAGCGCCCGATGCGTCGGTCGAGGCCGACGTTATGCAACTGCTCGACGCATACATGGACGCCTGGAACCAGGCCGAGCTGGCGGCCTGGGAGCGGACGTTTCATTTTCCGCACTACCGGCTTGCCAGCGGGAAGATGGCGGTCTTGGACCGTGCCGGCGTGCAGCCCGTGCCGCGCGTTTGGGACAAGACCCAAAGCGATTGGCACCGCAGCCGTTGGGACCGACGGCGGATCGTGCACGCCTCGAACGACAAGGTACATGTGGATACCCAATTTACGCGGCTCCGGGCCGACGGCAGCGTGATTGGCTCGTACGATTCGCTCTACATCCTCACCAAGGAGGACGGGCGATGGGGCGTGAAAATGCGATCCAGCTTCGCCCAGTGATGGATCGGCACAGGGCGCACCGCGAAACAGTCAATGAACAAGGCTTTCGTTCGCGAACCTGACGAAACCGGCGCGCTGCCGTGTCCCGCGTGCGGCTCACTGGGCGTGACCGTACAGCGCGAAACGTGGGAAGCCCACGTTGCCGACGCCGACACGATCGACCTGGCCGATGCGGCCTTCTTCTGCCCGTTTGCCAAGTGCGGCGTCGTCTACTTCGACATGTTCGACCGTCGAGTCACGACCGATCAACTTTCCCACGGCGTCTATCCCAAGGACCCCAACGCGCCGGTGTGCGCCTGTTTTGGAATGACGGCCGACGAAATTCGGGCCGATGCCCGGGCCGGCGCGGTCGAACGAGTGCGCGAACTGGTCGCCAAGGCGCGCTCGGCGGAGGCCCAATGTCGCACCCGTTCAGTCAGCGGAATCTCGTGCGTGGCCGACGTGCAGCGTTGCTTCATGCAAGAGCGGGGCGAGTAGCCGGATTGATCGGAGTGCTCTATCGACCATTGATGGCATGCCAACATGGGAATGCGTAGAATCAGCCGTCGACCGAATCGTCACCCACAGTTGCACCCTGCAGGACGTGGATGATGGAGACCAATCCGTACGCGTCACCGTTGACATCCACGGATGCTCCGCGTTTGTCGCCGAACGACCGTGGCGCATGGCGTCAGGGTAATCTGCTTGTTGTGTCGCACGACGCGACGTTTCCAGACCGGTGCGTAAAGTGCAACGCGCCGGTCGACGGGCGCCGAATGCGTCTGCAGCTCTCATATTATCCGCCAATCGTGGCAATTGGGATCTTTCTGGGTCCGATCCCTCTGCTACTTATGGCGTGGCTAGCGCGCAAAGACATGACGGTCAACGTCGGTGTTTGCGATGACCATCGCCAGCGACGCCGCGACGGCCGGTCGCGTGTATTCCTGGGAGTGGCAATCAGCGTGCTGTTGATATTCGTGGGGGTGGTGGTCCGGTCTGCTGGAGGATTGGCGATCCTATTCGGTCTGATTGTTTTGGTTGGAACCTGGATGTACGGCAGGCGCGCCATGCGAATCGTGTGGCCGAAGCGAATCGATAAACGGTTCGCCTGGCTTCAGGGCGTTTCCCCCGAATTCCTGGCCGAGCTGCCGGAAGTTACCTAGCCCGATAGCCTATCTCTACGCGGCTCGATGATCCCTGCGGTCATTGACGACGCCGAACTCCCTGAGCGCGCCTCCGCCCACGGTGCCAACCCCGATTGAACTGGCTCGACCGGAACACGATAATCCGCTGTCGCCAGCGCCGCTGCCGGCGGCCGCGCAACGATCACCCAATCGCGACACTTCAACCAAAGGGCGGACACGATGTCGAAGGACACTTTTCGCGAAGCGGCGGCCGAATTCCTGGGCACCTTCACGCTGATCATTTTCGGAGTCGGCGTCGTCGCACAGGTGGTGCTTGGCGACGCCTCGCACGGAGAATACTTCTCGATCAACGTCGGCTGGGGACTCGCGGTGACGATGGGCTGCTACGTGGCTGGCGGCGTCTCCGGCGCCCATCTGAATCCGGCCGTCACGCTCGCGCTGGCCGTATGCCGCGGTTTCTCCTGGCGCAAAGTGCTTCCCTACTGGTTCGCGCAAGTCGCCGGCGCGTTTGCCGCCGCGGCAGTCGTGTATTTCACCTACCATGAAGCCATCCAAGACTTCGAAGGCGCGGATCGCACGCTGGCCACGGCCGGCATTTGGTCGACCTACCCGAAGGACTATCTGTCGAACTTTCCCGGCGGCTTCGTCGATCAGGTCGTCGGCACGGGTATGCTGATGCTGATCGTGCTGGCGGTCAGCGACCAGCGCAACATGTCGTTGTCCACGTCGCTCGGCCCGATCATCGTCGGCGCCGGCGTGGCGGTGATCGGCATGACGTACGGCCTGAACGCCGGCTATGCGATCAACCCGGCCCGCGATTTTGGTCCGCGGCTGTTCACGTATCTGGCCGGCTGGGGCGAACAGGTTTTCACGGCGCACGATTACTGGTGGTGGGTGCCGATCGTCGGGCCACTGTGCGGCGCCGTGGTGGGCGGCTGGACATACGACCTGTTCATCGCGCGGCATCACCCGCCAATCGACTAAGTGCACCACGAGCGCGGCTCGATCCGGCATGTCGGCGGACGGGCCGTTGCGGATTCGCGTCGCGATTGACCAGGTCGTGCTACGCCGTCTCGCGCATCTGCCGCAGGTGCCGCGCGATGGCCCGTTTGAGCAGTTTCGAGATGGCCCATAGCGCCGGACGCGCCAGGGGCGAGCGGGCGTGCAGGACAAAGCTGCGACGCACCAGCGTCTGGTCGCCTTGCGGTTCGAATTCCCAAATCTCGTCGAATCCGGTCGCCAAGCGCGATAGCGGCGGCGAAAACTCGCTCATGTGCATCTGCAGCCGCACCCCGGGCTCCCAACTCACGATTTGCTCGACGTGGCTCGATCCGTCGGTATTGGTGACGCGGATTCGCGTGCCGACGACCTCCGCCGTGCGCACCTCGAATTCGGCCCGTTGGATGCCGGGCAGCAGACCATAGCCCTGAAAATCGGGCCACTGCTCGACGTCGAGGATCCGGGCGACGACGTCGTCAGCCGCGATACGAATCGTCTCGCGGCAGCAAAACGTGATCGGTTTCATGCCCAACCGGAAGCGTGCCGCCTCACCAAGACTTCTACGAGTTCAACCGCGTGGATAGCGCTTGTCGCGGCCCCACCCCACGCCGATCAAAAATCGACGACGCGTTGGGCCGCGTCGAGCGGCACAACGAAGATCTTTCCGTCGCCGATGCGGCCCGTTCGGGCGACCTCGACCACCTTGCGCAGGATCTCTTCGACGCGGCCATCGTCGACCCACATCGTGATTTCGACCTTGGGCAAGAAGGCCAACGAGTATTCGCTGTCGGCGTATTGATCGAGATAACTTTTCTGGCGTCCGTAGCCTTTGACTTCGCGGACCCAACACGCTTCCAGCGGGGCCCGCTTGAGTCCTTCGAGGACTTTCTCGGCCAAAAACGGCTTCACGATGGCGATGACTTGTTTCACACGTCACTCGTCGCGCGCCGTGCGCCGATTGGCGCGAATCGAGCCGGGCAACGCCGCGCGCCGGCCCGCCCAAGAAAACAGGCCTAGCTGAAGAAGTTCTCGCCGTACAGGTTGAGCGGCGGCTTGGTCTGCACTTCCATATCGCCGTTGACAGTCGTCTGGCACGCCAATCGCATCGAATCCTCGTTGCCGATGTAGGCCATCGAGACTCGCAAGCGGAGCTTCTCCATAAAGCCCATCGGGCTGGCGTTCTCCATCCCCTTGGAAACTAGGACGCGGCAACTACCGCAGTGACCGAAGCCGTGGCAGTTGAGCACTTTATTGACGCCGGGATAAAGGTCCAAGCCGGCTCGCAAGGCCTCCTTGCGCAGGTTCGAGCCCTCGGGCACCTGAATTTCCTTCTTCTCGTTGACAAACTTAACGATCGCCATCAGGCTCTCCGCTGATTGATTTCATGCCGCACGACAGACCACCGGAAACTCTATAATTTAGCCCGTCATTAGAGGAAGGTCCAGCAGTGGGGGCGGGGCAAAACGCGTCGCCGCCGGCCCCATCGCGCCAGTACGGCACAACCGATTGATTCCGATCCGGACGACCGGTCGGTGTATTGCTCGGACTGACAGCGACACCCGTGCGGACCGTGACGCTCCCGACCAGCCTGCACGCTGCCTAACCGCCCATGAAACCGCGATTGTTGATCATCGGCGCGACTGGCTTCGTCGGCTCGCATTGGGCGCGGGCCGCAGCCGATGGCTTTGACGTGTGGCGCGCGTCGCGGCATCCCGACGACGATCCACAATCGCTGGCGATCGACATCACCGAGCCTCCCAGCGTCGATCGGGCGTTCGAGTCCGCCCGACCGGACTTCGTGACGCTCTTGGCGGCGCTGTCGGACATCGACCGTTGCCAGCAGCAGCGCGCGCTGGCCGAAGCGATCAATCACCACGGCGCCGCGAACGTTGCGCGCCGCTGCGCCGCCGACGGCGCCCGCCTACTCTTCACGTCGACCGACGCCGTGTTCGATGGCACTCAGGGCCCCTATCGTGAAGACGACCCGCCGACACCGCCCAACTGGTATGGCGAAACCAAGGCCCGCGCCGAACGTGCCATCGCCGAGGTATCGCCCGACGCGGCGATCGTACGTCTCTCGCTGGTGTTGGGCCACAGCGCGCGACCCGGCGGCAACTCGTATCTGGACAAGGTGGCCGGCAATCTACGAGCGGGCAACCAGATCATCTCGCCGACCTTCGAACTGCGCAATCCCATCGACGTCGGCACGTTGTGCTCGATCCTTGCCGAGTTGACCGCGTGCCGCGAAGCAACCGGCATCTTTCACGTGGGCGCCAGCGACAAGATCTCGCGCTACGACCTGGCCCGGGCCATCGCCTTGCGGCTCGACGCCGATCCCGCGTTGGTCGTCGCCCAATCGGAGCCGGTCCCGGGACGCGCGCCGCGCGGAGCGGACGACTTTCTGGCCAGCACGCGGCTACCCGAGCACTGCCCGACGCCCCTGCCGACGTGCGCCCAGGTGCTCGATCGGGCCCTGGCCAGCAAGGGGTAGCTGTCATCAGCCGGCGGCGCACGTTTCGGCCGCCGGTTGCTGGGTCTTCCGGTGCCGGCAATCGCCGGGCAGCAGGCTGTGTCAGGGCTTTGCCGCCCGCGGGTTTCGTGATAATTTGGGCGTACCTTATGACGTGCCCGACGGCCGAGCGAAATGCCGCGAAGGCTGAACGTCTTACCCCGGGCTTGCGTCAACACGGAATAGGATGCCGCGCCGCTTTCCAAGCTGGCTGATGCCAAGGGAAGTGCGCTGCGTCACCTGACGGTGGCTGTAGCTCAGTTGGTTAGAGCACCAGATTGTGGTTCTGGGGGTCGAGGGTTCAAATCCCTTCAGCCACCCTTTAACTAAGTCCTGCCGAAATCTTCGATTAGATTACCTGCCGGCGGTCGGCAGTGCGGCCATTCTCCTGAGTGCTAAACCGGTATGTGCCGGTTTGGAGAAACTCAGCGAAAGGTTGCATCATGCCAAGACTCGCCTCGAGTCCGCCCCCACAAGTTCCACCTGCATCGCTCGAGCGGACAAGCTGTCGTCTAACTCGACGGCCGAAATCACTATCTCGGTTCGCACGGCACTAAGGCCAGCAAACTCGAATACGACCGGCTCACAACCCCGTGGATGGCAAACGGGCGCGGAGCACCCGGGCCGGCGGGCGGAGCCTCATGTTTCACGGCTTCGCCGACCAGCATGGCAAGACTATTCGTGGCCGTTGTCAAAACGTGATCAACGGCCGGATCGGCCGGCTTAAGCGAATCTTCCCTTTGGGTCGGGCGCATGAGATGTGCCCACGTCGCTCGCGCATGCCCTCGACGCTCTGACAGGGCTGCAGCGCGGCCGGTCAGCCGCCCGAGAAACCGAGCAGATTCTTGCCAGGGTGTTGGGGTCATGGCTTTGCGTTTGACGAGAAGTTTGGCGAGAATTGGGGCATCTATCGCTTAGCAACGTAGCCGCATTGTAGAATCAGAAGCCAAGATCGAAACCTTGGCTGTAGAGATAGGTGGCTCGCAGGGCCACTACCCGCGTTGTCTATCCGGAATTCAAAGCTTGCCGCCACAGTCAAGGCGGTGCGTTGACCGACGCTTCGGGGGATCGCATGCGAAACGACGCTCGTGCCGTCGGGCGGAACGACAAAGGTCCGCAGCAAAGGCGACTGTTGCGCCCGTATCTAATCTTGGGCACAGCCCTCGGGATATTGGCGTCGTCCACCGGAATCACTGTCGCAGAGGCGCTCCGCTCGAGCTATGCCCAAACAGTCGCGGAAGATGGCCCGGTCGCCTGGTGGCGAATGACGCGGACCGAATCGGGCGCCGTGGCCGATCTGGGCAACGCGCCCGCAAAGAGCTTGCCGCTCGACGCCACCGTTGTTGGCCGTGTGCAGCTTGGCGCCGAGGGCCCTTTCGGCGAGGAATTTCCCAATTTCAAGGGCCCAAACGATGCGATCCAGCTTAGCGACGGTGCCAATTTCTTGCGCGTCGTGGATCCTGGCCCCAACAGCGAGCTCGACTTCGACAATGATGACGAGATCACGATCGAAGCCTGGATTTGCCCGGATCCAAAGTCGCCTCGCGGTTACCGCTATCTTGTCGGCAAAGGACGCACCTTCAATCCCGGCGTGAGCCAACGGAATCAGAACTATTCGCTCCGGCTGGATAACCGCGGCGGCGGCGCTCGGCTCAGCTTTTTCTTCGTTGACGCCGAGTCCGAACCGAGCACAGGCCATACGGCGGACGGTCACCGCTGGACCTCTAATGCCGAAGTACCGCTGGACCATCGCTGGCACCACGTCGCGATAAGTTACGTCTTTGGCAAACCGGATTCGATTCGCGGTTTCATCGACGGCAAGGCGACGATTGGAAAATGGGACCTCGCCGGCCCGACGACGAAGCGACCCATTATAGATGACGACGAATTGTGGATTGGCGCCTCGATGGGCGGTAAGGCTACGTTCTTGGGTGCGATCGACGAGGTGGCCATCTACCGCCGCGCTCTAACGCCCGCAGAACTAGAGCGGCATGTCGAGATTCGCCGTCGCGATGAAGTCCTGGAGGCGGTCCGCGAAGTCGCTGCGTCGGCCGTTACAGACCGCGTGCAGGTCGACGAGTTCGAGTCGATCTCCGGCGCGCGCTCCTGGACGTACGTGCCCTACGGGCGGCAACGCACCTATGAGTCGGACGTGTTTGCGCTAGTCGAACTGCCACGCAAATACGATGGACGCGGCGTCATCACGGATCGCGCCGCGCCGGTCCTACTTCACGCTTACGCGCGCGTCGCATTGCCGGCAGGTGAGTACGAGTTGGCGCTGCGATCACTGAATAGCGCGCGGTTGTACGTTGATGATGAACTGCTGGCCGAGACCGAGTATTTGCCGATCTCCGCGAACGGACACGGTGACGTTTACAAATTGGCCGAATCAACGCCGTACCGACTATCATTGCCGGCGGCTCACCATGAAGAAATCGTTCGATTCACGTCCGACGGAACGTCACGTGTGTTCTCCGTCCTGGCCGTGGCGGGCTTAAGCAACCGACCGATCGAATTGGGCGAACTCGTCGTTTCCTACGGCAAGCCCGGCGAGAAACACCAACTGCTCGGGGTCAACGACCTTGGCAAAGTCGGTCCACTGGAGTTGCGCGGCGCGCGGCAATTTGACGACCGACGCTGGCGCGAATTTCTGGCTCGCGATGCTGCCCGCCGCCGCGAATGGGAGGCGGCCGACCGCGCCGACCGCGGCAAATCGGAGACCGCCTATTGGGCAGCCCGCCACGCCTGGGCCCGGGAACGCACGGATCGGATCGACGTGCCGGCAGTTCCTGCAGATCACGAAGCCTACGTCAACAACAACATCGACCGTTTTGTCCAAGCAAGACTGGACGCCGAGGGCATTACTCCGGCACCGGTGATCGACGACTTGGCGTTCTTGCGTCGCGTCACACTTGACGTTGCCGGTTGGATCCCGTCTGCCGAAGAGATTGACGCCTATCTGGCCGAGCCGGCAGAAACTCGTCGCGCCTCGGCCGTCGACCGGTTGCTTGCGGACCCGGCCTGGGCCGACCATTGGGTGGGCTACTGGCAGCACGTGCTGGCCGAGAACCCGGGTCTGACGAAGCCGACGCTGAACAACAGCGGCCCCTTCCGTTGGTATTTGCACGAGTCCTTTCTGGACAACAAGCCGTACGACAGGATGGTCACGGAACTCGTGCGGATGGAGTCAGGACGTCGCTCCGGCGGACCGGCCGGTTTTGCCGTGGCGACCAACAACGACGTACCGATGGCGCACAAGGCTCACGTAGTGAGTACTGCCTTCTTGGGCGTGGAGATGAAATGCGCCCGCTGCCACGACGCGCCCAGCCACGCGTCGACGCAGCGGGAGTTGTTCAACGTGGCCGCCATGTTGGCTCGCAAGCCGATCAAGCTGCCGAAGTCCAGCAGCGTGCCCGCCTCGCCGGAGCAACTCGCGCGGATGGCAATCACCGTCAGTCTCAAACCGGGCGAAGCGATCCAACCCGAGTGGCCATTCGACGACTTCTCCGCCAGCGCTGATTCCGCGGCGGAAGAGCGGTTCCTGCGCAACCCCGACAATTCGCGGGCACGACTAGCCTGGCAGATCACGCGCCCCGAGAACGAACGTTTCGCGCAGGTCGCCGTGAATCGTGTCTGGGCACGCTATCTGGGGCGAGGCCTCGTCGAACCGGTCCACGATTGGGAGGGCACGTCGCCAAGCCACCCCGAACTGCTGCGCTTTCTTGCCGCCGAGTTTGTTCGCAGTAACTACGATTTAAAGTCGTTAGCCCGGATGATCCTAACTTCGCAGGTCTACCAGCGGGCGCACGTTTCCGTCGAGTTGCGGGACTCGATGCAAGCGGTATTCGCTGCGGCAACGCGTCGTCGTATGCAGGCAGAACAGGTTGCCGATTCGATTTATCGCGCCGCCGGCAAGCCGTTCGATACGGAAGAGATGTGCGTCAATCCCGACGGCCGCCAGGCCGCGGCGACCTTTTCGAATCTTGGCACCCCAAGGCGTGCCTGGGAATTCGCTAGCACCAGCAACGAGCGCGAACGACCTTCAATGTCGCTACCTCGTGCGCAGGGCGTCGTCGACCTGATGATGGCCTTTGGCTGGCGGCAGAGTCGCCAGGAACCGGTCAACTACCGCGAGAACGACCTTACGCCGCTCTCGCCGCTGGCGCTGGCCAACGGCGCGGCGGTCAACCGGGCCGTCGATCTGGCCGATCACGCTGAGGTCGTGGAAATATGTCTTGAGGATCAACCGGTCGAGGCCCTCGTCAACCGGCTCTTCGTGCGCTATTTGAGTCGCTCCCCTATCGTGGACGAACAGGAGCGGTACGTGGAATTGCTCAGCGTAGGCTACGAAGTACGCAAGACCGGGCTTCCGGCACGCGAGCGCAAGATCGATCGATCGCCGCTCGCATGGTCGAACAATCTCGACCCGGAAGCCAACCAGATCGGGGAACTGCGGCAGCGGCGGGCTCTCGACGGCGATCCACCCACGCGTCGCCTGAAGCCGGAATGGCGCAAACGCGTCGAGGATATGCTTTGGGTCCTGGTCAATTCACCCGAGTTTCTGCACATTCCTTAGCGAACGGCACCGCCGCTAACAACGAGAAACGTGACGAGAGCGATCATGGCAGTACGAGCGACGCGGCGTGAGTTCCTGCAGACTGGTTCCCTGCTTGCCGGGGCGTCCGTCCTCGCGGGCACTACCCCAGGATGGCAGGCACGGGCTGCGGACCACGAGCGCGCGACGCCTGTCGCACTCGGCAAAGCCGAGCACTGCATCATGCTCTGGCTTGGTGGAGGAGCCGCGCAGATCGACACGTTCGACCCGAAGCGCAAGAGCAAAGACGGTCGCAAGCACGCTGGATCCGCTTACGACGCAATCGACACCGCCATCGCCGGCGCCAAGGTTTCGGAGCATCTCCACCGCACAGCCAACATCCTCGACCGTGCAGTTCTCGTCCGCACTTTGCACCATGATGAGATCGACGAACATGCGGCCGCGTCGTATCGACTGCACGTCGGCCGGCCTACCAGCGGCACCGTTGTCTACCCGTCGATCGGCTCCGTCGTGGCTCACGGCAAAGGTGCGATCAGCGAAGCCGTGCCCAGTTACGTCTTGATGGGGTTTCCCACGCCCGGCCGGAGTCCCGGGTTTCTCGGGCCGCGTTACGGTTTCGTGTATCTAAGCGATACCGAGACAGGCCCGCGTGGCTTGGTCCGACCCGACCGGATCGACGACGAGCGACACGCGCGGCGCATGGCCCTACTTCAAGCGGCGCAGACGGAGTACGCGTCGTCGGTCGGTGGCGACGACGTCGTCGCGAACTACATCGAGACGGCGCAGAGCGGATTCCGCCTTGCTGGCCCAGAATTCCTCAGCGCGTTCGCTCTCGACCGCGAACCGGCCGAACTCCGCGAATCGTACGGCGACGAGTTTGGGCAACGGTGCCTGCTTGCACGTCGGCTCGTAGAGCGCGGCAGCCGATTCGTGGAAGTATCGTTCAATATGGGATTCGTCAACGGCACAGGATGGGACACCCACAATCAGGGGCAACAGAAACAGCACCTACTAATCCAGTCACTCGACCGCGCGTTCTCTACCCTCGTGCTAGACCTGGAGAAAAGGAGCCTCCTCGACAAAACTCTTGTGGTCATCTCGACCGAGTTCGGTCGTCCGGCGCAGTTCGACGCCGGCGGCGGCCGCGGGCATCATGCCAGTGCGTTCTCCGGCGTGCTGGCCGGTGGCGGCCTCAACACCGGCCAGGTCATAGGCGAGACCGACGAACTGGCGATGAACGCGGTCGGTCGCCAGGTTAGCGTGCCCGACTGGTTCGCCACGATCTACGCGGCGCTGGGCATCAATCCCGCGGACGAAATCTATGCCGGCGAGCGTCCAGTGCCGTTGACGGACCAAGGCAGGCCGATTGCCGAATTGTTGACGTAGGTTGCGACTCTTTGTCCACGAGCCACTCGTCCAAGGTCTCCTCAACTGTAGAATCGACAATGCCAGAGCAACCTCTGGGCTGCGGGCGGTCGGCCGCACGCTGGGCACCTGGTTCGCTTGCCCGCGTGCTCATCTTTGGCCCGAAACTTTCTGCCGCATTCACACTCAACGCGGATCGCCATTGACGAGTCTCCGTGAATCAAATGACTCGTTGACACCCTCCGTTCCGACTGTGATCCTAAAGTATTGCGATTTCGCGGCAGAACACTCCGTCCAGCCTCCGCCTGGAAATGGCAATCTACGAGGGTCTGGTCAACGTGTCGGAACAGGACTCGGGTCGAAAACACTCACTGGATCGACAAACCGGGCGAGCGGCCAGCGGCTACGGTGCGGTAGAAATGCCGCATGGTAGCGAAGAGGGTCTGATAGACGCCTTCGTCGCCCGGTTGTCGTGGCAGAAATTTCAGGCCGAATTTGTGCATGTGCGCAACTAAATCGGCGACACTATCGCCTTCGAAACGAAAAGAGCCGTCAAACGCGCGCTGATCTTCCTCGGTGATCATCTTGACAACGCCAATCGCAAACGATTGCAGAAACCGTTCCCCGGCCAGGAACTCGGAGAAAGTTCGCATTGATTCAGTTCGGCGTTTCTTGGGATATGCCTCGTTGAGCGCCTTGGTCAAGGCATCCACCTTGTCTTTGAGATCCTGAGACGTCGAGTATCGCAGCTCGCCGGTGGCCCTCAGTTCGTCAACGGCGGCGTCGCGCGCCCACTCGACCGCGACGCGAGGTTTCTCCAGTTTCGGGGAACGCAGCACACGCGGCCACCGAGTCTGTAGGGCGACGTCGTCCGCTCGAAACTCCAGCCGCGCGCTCCCCCCGCCACCGTCGGTCAAGCGAATGTGATGGACGTCGTCTGGTGAGAGCTTTCGGTCAATTGCTGAATCAACGAATGTATTGGGTGAACCCGGGTAAAAGTCTTGCGGCAACGCATTGACGATCAGTTCGTCCAACATGAAGTTGAGCTTGTCTGAGGGGTCAGCCTGCAACTCAATCTGATAGTCCGACTCGATAAGCTGCTTCCTCGACTGGATTCGTCCCTGCTCTCGCTCGATGAAATCTGGGCGCCGCGTGTTCATCCGGTTTATCTCTTTCCGCTTGAAATACGTGCGCACCCACTCGACTGAGTTTTCCATCTCCTGTTTGGCGGCGATCGAATTGGTAAGCCGTGCATTGGCCATTGATTCGAGAAAGTCGCCGCGGGCTGCCGTCAATGCGGCACTTGCATGAAGGATCGTGGAAAGAGGCGTAGCTCCGTAGGACGGTGGCAGAAGAATATGGTGGCGAGCCGAAGGCACGTCGACCTGCTTTGTTTGTCCAAACAGCATCGACTGCAGAACCACCAGTGCGAGCGTGGTGGGCGCCGCCAAATAGGACATACCGAAATGATTGGTCCGGAGCATTGTGGCCTCCGTTTGTTGTCAGTACCAATTTGAGTCACGCCGATACCGAATCGAACGCGACAGCAAAGGCTCAACACCGATCTGGTGATGACGGTTCGTGTCGTTTCCCTCGTAGACTGCGTTCCTACCAACAGCTCGGGAGACATGCCCGATGCGGTCGGAGTTCAGTCAGTGCGTTATGGATCGACCCCTGGTTCGTTGGGTACGACGGGCTCGACCCATAAGTCGCTACTGTCGATAACTTCGCTGTCGACCATTGGCGCGTAGTGCATCTTAATCTCGGACTCATTGTCGGTTTCCGCGAACTCTGCGAACACACCACAGAGCTTCCCTTGCTCGTTGACCACCGCGGCTCCGTACTGCTTGGTTGGCAAGTCAGCTCGAAAGATGAGCAATGAAGGCGCGGGCGGAACGCCTAGCGGCGCCACATCGAGTAGTGTGGCACGGTTCAGATCCGGTTCGTTGGACTGAAATCGATAAAGCGGCTCGACCTCGTACTCCACACCAACACAGCCCAACGGTAGGCCGGGCTCCAGTGATTTCATTTCAGCCGGACTCGCGAGCGGAACCAACGTGGAAACAGTCGTTGGGACACTGACGAGCCCTAGGTCGAAGAAAATCTGCTGTTGTGGTTCGCCCGCGGAATCCCGGTAGCCGACGTGCACCCGGATGGCATCGACCTGGACCTTGACTCCCGACGGTTCGTTGATGGCCCAGGTCGTCCATCCACGTTGCTTTGCGGCGGCCAATTCCCGAACTCGGTTGCCACTGGTCAGGAGTGTCTTCTCACGGATGGCGCAGGCACTGCCGACCGGCCAGGTACGGTGACTGGTAGTATCTTCGACGGCCAACAAAAAAACCGCGGCCCGCATGTCATCGCGGACTTGATCCCACGGATCTCGGGGTGCCGGGCGAGAGGTGGTCGATTTTGCACCCGCGTTGACGGACTGGTCGTTGCTGGCGACGGATTTTGCATTAGCAGACTCGCTAGCTGGCGGCGTCTGATTCTCTGTGACCGTGGGTGTTTGCTTCGGTTGGCCCAGTTCGGCGGGTTCTTCCCGTGGCGATCGCGAATTAGCCTGTGGATCGGACGTCTCCGCGGTTGCGCCAGCTTCGGGTTGGCCCGACCGAAGTAGTAGACTGCCCGCGAAGAAGACCGCGACGATGGCCAGGCTTATGACGAGTCCCACTAGCCAGGATCGTCCAGAGCTGAACGACGCCGGCCACCCGAGAGCCGGTGCGTCCTCCGGAACTGCTGCCGGTGACAGCTCATCGGGCCGGCGCTGCTGTGGAACCGTTGTCGCGTGCAGCGCAGTCGCTGGTAGTGCCGCCACCAGGTCCGCCGCCGCGACGCGATGAGTTCCCAGGAAGACAAAGTCGGATGCCTTGAGCGGTGCACGGGAGATTTTTTTCTCTGGATCGTTGATGGCCGTACCGTTGGTCGAGTCAAGGTCGACCAAGGTTATTCCATTCGCGTCACGTTGAACGCAAGCGTGGTGACTGGACACGGCGTCGTACGGGATGACCACGTCATTGTCGGGCGATCGGCCAACCGAGATTGAGACCGGCACCACCGGCCAGGGCAGCGGCGTGTCCTGTCCCAGCATCACCGGCTCACCGCGGCGGACCATTCGTGGTCCGGTAATGGGCTCGTCCCGCAAGAAGGTCCCGTTGGTTGATTGCAGATCTTCCAGCAAGTACGAATCGCCGCGCTGCGTCAGCCGGCAATGCCTCCCCGAGACCGTTGAGCTGTCGACCTGAATGTCGCAATCTGGCGCGGTGCCGATCGTCCAACTGGGTGCCGCCGTCATGAAGGAGTCCTCGACTTAAGTGGGGATTCGCACCAAGAACTGTTGTTCGCCCAACAGAAACCGGCAGCTGTCATACACCGCCAGCCGCTTAATGCGCAACCAGACACCGTTGAGCGACCTGTTGTTTTCAACAACCCAACGCCCGTCCTTGTCTTGATGGATTCTGCCGTGGCGAGCACTAGCAAAGGGATCGTCGGCAAGCACCAATTGGCAGTACTCGCTGTCCTTGCCGATCCAGACTTCTTTCTCCGTGACGATCAGCCTTCGCCCATCCCCGTCGGCGCCGACTTCGACCAAGGAAGGCACCAAGTTTTTGTTTGAGTTGCTCTGCCACGGGCGTGTTGCCCCGCCGGCGCTTGCTACTGGGACATCCGGTTCTGTGGCCTGCGGCTGGTCGAAACGGAAGCGCGTTCGGCCGATGATGAACTCTTGGCCGTGTTCCAATAGCGCGTGACTAATGCGAACAAAAGTTCCGTTGGTGCTTTTCAGGTCCGCCAAATGCCAGCGACGTTTCTCCCGAGACACGGTGCAGCGCAATTCAGCGTGACGGCCGGACATCTGACTGTCGTGGGCAACGACCAAGTCTCCGTCGGCGCGCCCGATTGAAAACGAATCCTTTCGGATGCGAATCAGTTCGCCATCTTCGGCGCCGTCGTCATAGACCAACAGCACGGGCATCCGTGGCCGCTCGGTCGGATGAAACAGGGGAGGGCCGTCGTCGGCAGGCGCCGGGGCGCGATGTTGGGCCGTGCGAGGTGGCTTGCCGGGGCGATACTTCAGCAGCGCCTGCTGTACTTCCTCGTCGGTCTCAAGGCGAGTCGCTTGGATAGCCATGCAGATAATCCTCTAGTTCTCGGCTGGCATCGCGGTCCTGTCCGCCAACCGATAGGTAACAATCGTTTGTTTGCCGTAGGGCGACCAGGCGACGCTCCTTACCGGATCTGAGTGCCCTGTGCGTTTCGGAATTACTGGATCTCGGGCTGCGGTCCAGACGCAGGCCGTGCGGCTGTCATCGCCTGCCAGATCCCTCGTGCCGTCCTTCGAGGGTGCAATGTGTGATGCTCGCTCGGTAGGAAATCCGAACGACTTTTCCGGTTCATCACCCGGCGCTTCCGCCTCGGCGCCGGAAGAATTCGTCTCACGCCGAGTGGCCTTGATGGCACGCAGATCAGCTCCGGTCCGAGTGATACTAACCGCTGTCGGTTCCGACGACACGTCGAGCTTAAACAACCGCACGTATTCTTCCTTAATCGGCGGCAGCCACTTCCCGTCCTGTTTGTGCCCACCGGCGGACACAAGGACATACTGTCCATCGGGTGAAACCACGACTTCGCTTACCCACGAAAGGGAATCGACTCGAGCCAGTTGGTGACCTGTTCGTACTTCCCAAACGCGAAGGCTCTTGTCCATGCTACCGGAAACAGCGGTGCGTCCATCGGGCGAGAACGTCACGCTGCTGACGACATGCTCGTGATTGGGGAACTCGCGGGTTAACTCGCCGGTGTCAAGATCCCACAGGCGGAGACGGTTGTCGGTGCCCTGCGCGATGTCCATATTCCCGATCGACCCCACTATGAGCCCGCCAGTGGCGGTTAGGATATCTTTTCCGTTGGGTGAAGTATCCAGATCCCAAACGACATCTGGGTGATCGATCTCATGGATTTGGTGCCCGGTTTTGAGGTTCCACACACGTACGGTCTTGTCTGCGCTTCCAGAAACGATTCGCTGGCCGTCCCGTGAAAACGCGACGCACGAAACCAGCTCCGAGTGTCCGTGAAACTCATGAGACTGGCGTTCGCTGGCAACGTTCCATACGCGTACCACCTTGTCCGTTCCTCCCGTGACGATGTACTGGCCGTCATGCGAAAATGCGACGTCCAAGACAGATACGGCGGGCGGGTGCAGGATTCTCTTGGCGACCTGGCCGGATTCCGAGTCCCATAGGAGTACGCTGCCCTGCATGCTCGCAGCCGCGATAAACTTTCCATCGGGCGAATATGCAACGCGCGGGGTAGCACCACCGACTTTCAACCTGTGCGTTTGCTCGCCTGTGTTACGGTCCCAGACAACCACGCTACGATCCATTGAGTTCGCGCCTCCCAACACGTGCGAGCCGTTCGGCGAAAAGGCCACGCCGATTGAACCGGCCTTGTCAAACGAACGGATCAGAGCGAGTTCGGCTCCAAGGGTTCCTGGTGCCGACGGATTGATATCTCCGCCCACAGAAGATTTGCGATCCGCGCGATCGTGGTCAGGTTTGACTTTCGCAATCGGGGAGCCGGATCGAAGCGCGAAATACGACGCGACAATCGTGGAGAGAAGTAACACTACGATGACGCCGGACATGCCGGCTACTAGCCGATTCTCTCGGCACCAACGCAAGAGCTGCTTGGCTTGCGGAAGCGGGCCGGCTTTGATCGACTCGCCAACGCTCAGGTGGCCCAGCGGCGCACCTGCCTCTTCGGGTTGCGGCGGCATTTCCCCCTTGGCAAAGGGCAAGAGCGCCTGAGCAACCTCTTTGGGCGTTTGCGGACGCGCCGACGGGCTCTTGGCCAGCATACGGTCGACCAGCGCGGAGAGCTCCGACGGCACATCGGGCAGCAGCTCGTGCAGCGGGCGCGGCGCCTCATGCTGGTGCGCGAGCAGCACCTTCATCTCCGTACCGTGGTCAAATGGCGGTGCCCCCGCCAGCAGGCAGTACAACGTGCAGCCCAGACTATAGATGTCCGCCCGAATGTCGGCCTGGGCTGCGTCCAATGCCTGCTCAGGTGCCAAGTAGTGCGGTGTGCCCATCAGGGCATTGGTACGAGTCAGCCCCTGGGCCTGTTGTCGTTCGATCGCAATCTTGGCCAGGCCGAAGTCGAGAATCTTGACCTTGCCATCGGGGGTGAGCATCAGATTCTGCGGTTTCAAATCGCGATGCACCATGCCTCGTGCGTGGGCGTGATCGAGTCCGATCATCGCCTGACGCACCAGTCGGCACGCCTCGACAACGCTGAGCCGCCCACGCTCGGCCAGAAAGTTTTCCAGGCTTCGTCCCGGCACAAATTCCATCACCAAAACCCGAAGTGATCCGAATTCGTCCGCGTCGTACGCATGGCACACGTTCGGATGATCGAGCTTTGCGGCTGACTTCACTTCCTGGTCGAAGCGTGCGAGTGCCGCGGGATGGTCGACCAGCGACGGGTTGATCACCTTGATCGCCACGTGACGATCCATGAGTTCGTGATAGGCTTCGTAAACCGCTCCCATGCCGCCGCGTCCCAGCAGCCGCACGACACGATACTTGTTCTGCTCGCGCAGCGGTTGCGGGATCTGCTCAGCCGACATCTCAGCGTCCTGCGAGTCGGAAGGCGGCTGTCCGGTCCCGAACGGGCTGTGCTGCGGTGGTTTCTCTGGTGCCACGTTCGGCGGACTCGCCTTTGCCTTGCGCGGGACGACCGACAACGTCTCGCCATCGCGCACGTCCGGAGTAGATTGGTCGACGGCGCGCGTGGAAGCGTTGGCAGCCCGTAGAAGTTCGGCCAGCGTGTCGCGCGGCGTGTCCGCAAGAAACTTCGCACAGGTGGAGCAACTGGCAACGTGTTCTTTAAGCCTGCCTCGGCTAGCTGCAGTCAGCTTGCCCAAGGCAAAAGCCGCGAGTTGACGCTGTGACGGATGCGAGTGTTTCCGCGTTTCCATGGAGGATCGTCTCGAACGGGAATCTCGTACTGATGTCTGTCTTGCCCTTCTCTGAGGAATCCTCTGCTACCTAAGGTCTTGGGGCGTCACCCAACTAAAAACAAACTGAGCAGGCACAATAGCAATGTAAACAACGGCAATAACACAGCCGGCGACCGCAGCAAGGCTGGAATACGCGTGCTCGACCACACGATAAAGCTCTTCCCCGAATGCTTGGTATCGAGCCCCTGATGAGGCACTCGTGACGCGCGATCCGACACGTCGAACGAAACGAGGGCCGCCGCAATCTCGCCCGGTGACTGTGGACGGTCCTGCGGGCTCTTGGCCAGCATGCGATCGAGTAGATCCGAGACTAGTTGAGGAACGTCGCTCCGAATCGAGCGGACGGAGGGCGGGCGTTCGTTCTCATGCTTGGCGAATAGTTCGACCGCGCTATCGGCCTGAAAGGGCGTTTTGCCGATTAACAGAAAGTAGAACGTGCATCCCAAGCTGTAGATATCCGCGCGCGTGTCAGCAGACTTCGAGTCGCTCGTTTGTTCCGGCGCCATGTAGTCCGGCGTGCCCAGGATTTGACGATCCCGTGTCAACCGGCTTCGTGTACGGTGCTCTTCTACAAGCCTGCCCAGGCCGAAGTCCAGGATCTGCACTGATCGGCTCGATGGAAGGATCATGATGTTCTGAGGCTTGATATCGCGATGCACGACTCCCTGGTTGCAAGCGTGCTGCAAACCTAGTGCGATCTGGCGGACATAGTGACACGCCTCGGCGACTTGCAACGGTCCCTCGGTCGCGACGATTTGAGCGAGTGTTCGGCCCGGGACGTTCTCCATCGCGATAAACACCGACTCCCCGCATTGCTCGGCATCCAAAACGCGTGCGATGTTTTCGTGGCTCAACTGCCCCACAATTCTCGCTTCGCGCAGGAATCGCGCAACCGGCTCACGCCTCGCTGCCAGCTCTGGCTTGATCGCCTTCATCGCGACGAGGCTCTGTGTCACGCGGTGTCTGGCAAGATAGACAGTGCTCATGCCACCCTCCGCGAGTACACCCACGACCTCGTATCGCGGATGGTTGCGTAGCGCAACCGGGAGTCGGTCGAGCTCCGACTGCGTGAGCGCTGCTGGCTGGCCACACTCTGGTGAATGGGAATTTGGGCGCGGCCGCACGTCGGTCGATCGCTGAGCCGCGAGAAGTCGATCGACGAACGCGTCGCGCGGAGCTTGGGCAACGACCGCGGCACATTTCCCACACTGATTCACGTGATCCTCAATGATTCCAGCCTGAGCTTCCGAAAGGCTTCCAACCGCAAAAGCCGCCAGCGCTGCGTCAGAAGGATGCGGATGATCTGTCGAATGCGAGCTTTTGCCCATACCGCGCCACCTGCTCTTAGGTGGGGTCCCGCCGAACTCAGGCTGCCGTTTACCTTGCGGTTGTCGGCGCGTCGTCGTGCCCCCCATTCTAGCGTCAGGCAGCGCCAATGCTAAGAAATTCGTTCGACACATTATCCAGCCAACTACGTTCGGAAGAGAGTCGCGAAATGGGCCGAACTCTCCGGACACGAAACGGTCTCGTCGATTGCGGCGGTCTTCACACGCGATTCAGAGTGAATGCCGCTCGACGCGATCATCAGCCCGCGTGGCGACACAAACTGGAATGCGCCGCACGTACGAAACCTTTCATCGAAACCGTGTTATTCCTCGATCAGGCCGGCCGCTTCTTCGCGTAAACGGGCCAGAACGCGCGACTTGGCGATATCGACCGCGTTTTTCGAGATCTGCAGTTCAACAGCGGCTTTCGCGGTAGGCATCTCCTCAAAGACCCGCAGCCGAAATGCATTCCAGGTCGTCGGCGAAAACTCCGGTTCGATCAAGTCGAGTAGTCTGTGGAGGACATAGTTGTCGTGCTCGCGATCCCATTGCTGGCTCAGATCAGCCGCAGGGTCGGCGAGTGCCTCCAGCATCAGACCACCCTTGTCGTGACCGACCGCTCTGTGCCGCAATCGTTTCCGCCAGAAGTGGTTGACTTCGTTGACGGTGATCGTCTTGAGCCATGCGCGAAACGAACCATCACGCACTCGCCGAAAACGCGGGAGATGCTCCACGACTTTTTTGAGGACCTCCTGACCGATATCCTCCGCGTCATCCGCCAGTCGAATGTCGAACCGAATGAAGCGTTCGATGAACGGTTGATACAACAGGACCAGTCGCGTCCAATCCTCTTCACGGGATTGGCCACGCAGGCGGTCGAGCAAGGTCAGCGAAGTCTGCTCCATGCCGTCTGATGGTAACCGCCACTCCCTCGACTTGCGAGTTGGGCGACGCTGACGAGTCGCGCCGAGTCCCCTTCGGACTTCGTCCAAGCCACACACAAACCGGCGCCGAGTTTTTCGTCAAAGAGCTGAAAGGTTTTCGGTCGAGGCGCATTTAGTTGATCTGTAAACCGTCGAGTTGCGAGCTTGACTGCTGAATTCCCCTCGACCCACAATAGGGGTCCCTTCTCCACGCCGCGAGGGCTGAGTTTTGAACGTTTCGGTCAGTTGCACTCACTGCGGTACTTCGTACAGGGTTTCGGAGAAGAGACTGGGGAAGACCGGCCAGTGCAAGAAGTGCGGCGAGCGATTCGCGATTACGTCGCCCGAAGTCAGCACAGGCGGCACGGGCGACACGCTGAAGGTGCCCCAGGCCCAGTCGGACGGTTCGCATCGCCGCTTGGGTGAGCGGATCGGACGCTTCACGATCTGGAAGCATTTGGGTAGCGGCGCCTTCGGCGACGTCTATCAGGCGCAAGACACATTGCTGAAGCGCGACGTGGCGATCAAGCTGCCGCACGCCAGCGCGTTTGCCAGCGAATCTCAAAAAGCCCGCTTCCTGCGCGAGCCGCAAGCCGCCGCCGGGCTGCGCCATCCCAACATCGTGCCGATCTACGACGCAGGCGCCGAAGGCGACCAGTTCTACATCGCCTCGGCCTTTATCGACGGCCAGACGTTGCAAAGCCAGTTGGAGGAGAAACGGCCCGACTTCACGCAGTCGGCCCGCATGCTGATCGCGCTGGCCGAGGCGTTGGACTATGCCCACGGACAGGGGATCATCCATCGCGACATCAAGCCGGCCAACATCATGCTGGATGCCAAGGGCCAGCCGCTGGTGATGGATTTTGGACTGGCCCGACTGCGCGAAGCCGAAGATCAGTTGACGCACGACGGCACCGTATTGGGAACACCGGCCTACATGGCACCGGAGCAGGCAACCGGCGACCAAGAGGAAGTCGGTCCTCCCAGCGATCAATACAGCCTGGGCGTGGTGTTGTACGAATTGTTGTGTGGCCAGCGACCGTTCGAAGGACCGGCCGCGGCCGTCGTCTCGATGGTGATCCATCAGGAGGCACCGTCCCCACGCACGCACAATCCCGAGATCCCACGCGATTTGGAAACGATCTGCCAAAAGGCAATCGCCAAGCGTCCCGAGGACCGTTATCCCAATTGCAGCGAACTGGCAGACGACCTGCGACGCTGGCTCAACACCGAACCCATCCGAGCACGAAGAGTCGGAATGACCGAACGTCTCGTGAGGTGGTCTCAACGCGAGCCGGTCGTAGCGGGGTTGGCGATTGTCGTCGGCACGCTGGCTGTGGTATCGAGCGTCGTTGCACTTGCTCTGTATCGATCAGCACAGCAACTTGACGACGCCTTTGCACAAATAGGGATTAATCAAGAGTCAGCCGTTAGTGTTATTGAAAAGCTCAAAGCTGAGTCGAAGGAACATCAGGCCTTCGAGCAGCGAGCACGGAAAGTTCAGAGCGAACTCGTCGGCGCCAAAACACAACTCGAAGAACTGAAGCGTCAGCTCGCCGAGCAGGAAGCCGATGCGGCCGAACAAGAGCGCGTCGCAGCGGAGCTAATTCTCGAGAAGGAGACGTTCGCCGCAGAGCAGAAACGACTCGCCGCGATCAACCGGGATGAAATCCACGCCGCCCGCCAGGAGGCCGCAGATGCGATTAAAAATGCGTCGCGTGGTCTATACAAGCGCCTTTTGATGTTGGCCAGCGAACAGATTCGAATCGGGAGAAAAGCAACAGCGACCCAAATTCTAGGACTCTGTGCGGATGACAAGCTCAGCGAATTTCATGGTTGGGAACTGGATTACTTAACGCGCCGCTGCACGGAATCGCCACAGGAGATCAAGTTGCTCTCGTCGAGGAACGTGGCGGCTCGCTATCTCGGGTCGCCGCAAGTTCACTTCGGCGGCGATAGTTCGATCATCGTAGTAGACGGCGGCCGGTCTGAGTTGACCGAAGGGGTTCGCGACACAGCAACATGGCAGCCGCTAAAGGGACTGCCCCGAAACGCGAAATCCGGAACGTTCTCGCCACGTGGGTACCGTCTTGTTGTTCCGGTCGAGCAAAGCTTGGGGTTGTTCAGTAAAGACGAGAATGGAAAGTGGATCCTGGAGGGCGAGCTCATGGAGTCCTCTCGGTCGTTTAGCCCTGGTTGCTTCGACCGCGAAAGCCGCCGGTTCGCCATGATTGCCTACGATTCAGGGAGCAAGTCCAGTCAGCTGCTCGTGTGGGATTTGACAACTCGGGAGTTGGTCGCTCGCGTCGACGATGTTCGTATGTCGAGCAGCGGAAGTCTCAGTTTTGGCGAATCGAGTGATCGACTCCACGTGCGAGACGTGAATCAGACAAAACGCCCAACGAGTGAAGCCACGATCGTTGACATTGGGATGGGTAGAAAGGTTGAGCCAATCGCGGGGCGCGCGATCCTGGCTGTAGACAACACGGATCGGCGGTGCGTAGTCGGCGGGGAGCAGGTAGGGCTGTACGACCTTTCCACCAAGAAGGAACTGTGCCGCTTGCCCTCAGAGGCCGCCCTCTACACGTTTAGTGATGACGGAGCGCGGTTGGCTCGCTGGACGCGTAAGGGTGATCTCGACGTGTGGGATACTGACCAGGGTAAGTCTCTAGCTAAGAGTTGGTCCGTCGCAGGCCGGTTGAAAAGCGTCGTGTTTTGTCCGAACGGAAGACGCTTGCTCGTCGTCCCGGATGAGGGTGACGTGTCCGTTTGTGACACGACGCGTCGTTTCGAAAAGATTCTGGCAATTGGACGTAAATTCCCGTCCGTCCATGACGTGGTGTTTGATCCGCAGGGGCGCTTTCTGGCAGTGCTTGAGCCTAGGAGCGTTACTGTGTTCAACATCTCCTCAGCCAGATAGCGACCGCGTCGCAAGCGAGTCTGTTTCTCCAATGGTTCGTCGGCTATGCCCCCGCACATCAAACTTTCCATCTCGCAGGGCCCATCGACTGGGCGCGAGTACCTCTTCGACGATCGCACTACGTGCATCGTCGGGCGTGCGCCGGACTGCACGCTGCAACTACCCGACGATGCGGAACATCAGCGTACTTCCCGCCACCATTGCTTGCTGGACATCAATCCGCCCGACATTCGCGTGCGCGACTTTGGCAGCCGCAATGGAACGCACGTGAACGGAAAGTCCATCGGCCAGCGACCCAAGGGTCAGTCTCCGAGCGAGGGAGCCAAGATTAAGTTCCCGGAGCATGATCTGCAGGACGGCGATGAGATCAAACTGGGAAACACGGTGTTTCGTGTGGAACTCTACTTGCCGGCTACATGTTCTGGCTGTTCGTCGGAAATTGCCGAGGATGATCGCGCTGCGTCCGAGGTTGCCGACGAAGTTTATCGTTGCTCTGCTTGTCGAGCGCTCGACCAGACGGCGTCGTACGATCGACGTTCAAGCGACCGCAGAACGTGCACCAGGTGTGGTCGCGACGTATCCCACGAAGTCGGCAAGCTTCGCAAGGGTGACTATGTGTGCAAGGCCTGCAAGGCCAATCCCCTGAAGATTGCCCGACGAATGCTCGACGCAGCCAAGACGGGTCAAAGAGATCTGGCGGTCATCGAAGGGTATTCGATCGTACGCGAGCTCGGCCGCGGCGGAATGGGAGCAGTCTACTTGGCGCGCCACGAAGATACCGGCGAGCAGGTCGCGCTCAAGGTGATGTTGCCCGCCGTCGCAGCCAGCCAGCGCGCCGCGCAGATGTTTCTACGAGAGACGGAGAACACCAAAGCGTTGCACCACGATCGTATTGTGCGACTGCGCGACTCCGGCTGCTTTGAGGGTGTGTTTTTCTTCACCTTGGACTTCTGCGACGCAGGCAGTATCGCCGAACGCATGGAGAAGCTCGGACGGAATCTTTCGCCGGTCGAGGCCGGTCGGCTGATACTACAAGCGTTAGACGCACTCGAATACGCGCACTGCGCACCGATCCCAAATGTGCGAATGAAGAACGGCAGCTATCGACCGGGCAAGGGGCTCGTGCATCGCGATCTCAAACCTGACAACATCTTTCTCTGTCGCGATGGCCGGTCGGTGTCGGCCAAGATCGGCGATTTCGGACTGGCCAAGGCGTTCGACCTTGCCGGCCTTAGCGGCCAAACATGTAGCGGCGACCTGAGCGGAACGCCGTACTTCATGCCCCGTGAGCAAGTCCGAAATTTTAGATGCTCTCAGCCGTCGGTCGATCTGTGGGCGGTGGCAGCCACCATGTACTTCATGATGACCGGCGCCCCCCCACGAGAGTTCCGTCAGGACAAGGATGTCTGGCAAACTATTCTGGTTTGCGATGCAGTACCGATTCGAAAACGCGAACCGAAGATCCCCAAACCGCTGGCCAAGGTTATCGATGCAGCACTTGTGGAACAACCGCGCATCGGATTCCAGTCAGCAAGTGAGTTCCGACGCGCGCTGGACGAGGTATTGTGAAACGTCGTGTCAAACATGCCGATGCGCGCGACACCCGCCGCGCGTGACTCGACAACGACGACTACTGGTGCGCTGACCGTCGAGTTGGGTCTATTTCCGGCGGTGGATGGGCACGGGGATAATCCGCCGGCAAGCTCGCCTCACGGATTGTTACCCAGTGCATACTCGGCCCAATGGGCGATCATCATGGGTGCGACACATTATTATCCAGCAATCTTCAGTCGGTTGTTACCAAGGAATCCCGCGTTATTCATCGACACGCAGTATTTTTTCCATCTTCCTTCCCTTGGCCAACTCGTCGACCAGCTTGTCCAGATACCTGACCTTTTGAATCAATGGGTTTTCCAACTCTTCCACTCGGTAGCCACAAATGACGCCCTTAATGAGATGCGCGTTCGGGTTTAGCTTGCACTTCTTGAAGAAGGTCGCAAAGGTCACCTCGTCGTCGATCAGGGATTGCAACTTCTTTTCGCCGTAGCCAGTAAGCCACTTGATGACCTTGTGCAACTCTTTCTTGGTTCTGCCTTTCTTTTCAACTTTCGCAACGTAAAGTGGGTAGATTGACGCAAACGTCATCTTTGCAATGCGTTCTTCTGTGCCGGGTGGTGGCTTCTTCATGGCAATGCGTTGTTCAGTCAGGTATTGAAAAAGCTGGTACTCAGATTAACGCCAGCCAGATAACTTGGACATCGAGAGTGTCTGCCGATCACCCTTTGGCCGGAGGTTTGTGGCCTCAATCGATGCGCGTAACGTGTCGAGACTCGCATTCTAGTAGTGGGTTCTTGCGGGCGCCATCCGGTGTGCCACGTGATTGGCAGTTTCCGCCTATCCTCCCGCGATCTGACAGTTCAGGACGTGGATGCAGGCCATTTCAAGCATTTCCAAGACGACGTGTTCGCGCCAGGAAATGCCGGTTGAGCGTTCGGCAGTGTTAGACAGTGTTGAAGTATCTTGGTTGGTTTCGCGCAAGAGTGAAAGCTCTCGTAGCTATTTTTTCGCGCGGCAAGATCGTGCAAACATTCGAGAAAATGTCCGGTTTTCGGTGGTATTGCGTGTTTATTGTGGTTTCGGCGGTGGAGCGTTCGATTCCCTTCAGCCACCATTCGAGCGACCCGTTGGCAGGACGCTGCCGGCGGGTCGTTTCGTTTGCCGGCGATGGCCGGGCGGGGCGTCGCGGCGGCACAAGCTCGGCGGCGACGGGCCACCGCACGAGCAATGCAGGAAATGCCCGCGAAGACGGCATTTTCGGCGTTTCCGTCGAGCCAATATCCGAATCCGGACCAGCGATTCACCGCGCGCGTGGGCGGCGAGGTTAGAATCACTCGCGGGAGATTCCGGCTACGCTTGCACGCGGCTGTAGAGGCCGCTCGTAGTTGTACGCGTTTGGCCCGTTCACCCGCACCTTAGATCTCGCAACTTCGCTGGCGCGCGACGCGAAAGAAACATGGCCGGCAACGCAGACCTCTCCGATCCCACAACGTACAACACTCCGAGTCTGTCCGGGCACATTCCGGCGCTGGACGGAATTCGCGGCCTGGCCATCTTGATGGTCACTGCCTATCGGTTCAACATCGGTCCCGAGATGGATTCGCTGGCCGGGCGGGCGTTGTCGGATGTATTGAAGCAGGGCTATTTGGGCGTGGATCTGTTCTTCGTCCTCTCCGGTTTCCTGATCACCGGGATCCTGTATGACGCAAAACAGGACGATCGCTACTTCCGAAATTTCTACGCGCGGCGCGCGCTGCGAATTTTTCCGCTTTACTACGGTTTCCTTTTCGTGATGCTCGTGGCGCTGCCGGCGATCTTCGGATCTCGTGGAGAGTTGTTTCCCGAGGCGACCGAACATCAAGCCTGGCTGTGGCTGTACGGCGCGAATTTCCTGATGGGACTTCGCAACGAGTGGGTCTTGGGTTCGTTCGAGCACTTCTGGTCGCTGTCGATCGAGGAACACTTTTATCTCGTTTGGCCGCTGGTGATATTTTTCTGCTCGCGGCGACAGGCGATGCTGGTCTCGCTGGCGGCCATCACGTTTTCGGCGGTCAGTCGCATCGTATGGCTGCGCATGGGTGGCGGAGGCGTGGCCGCCGAACTGTTCACGTTTTTCCGCCTCGACGGGCTGGGGATGGGCGCGTTTTTGGCGCTTTGGGCGCGTGGGCCGCAAGGCTTCAAGCCGCTTGTGAAGTGGGCGCTGGTCGCGTTCTTCATCTTCGGCGCGATGCAGTTGGCGATCCTCCCCGGACTGAAGCGACTGCTGGGCTTGCGTTGGACGATCACCGCGATCTTTTTTGGGTCCCTGCTGGTGCTGGCAGTTGGCGCCCGCGGATCCACCGCCTGGGGCCGGTTCTGGAACTCGCCCACGCTCGCGTTCTTCGGCAAGTACAGTTATGCGATGTATGTGTTTCAGCTCCCGCTGATTCGGCTGGCTGCCCCGATCATCACGGCCGAGTCGGCGTGCGCCAGCGTCGGTTCCGTATTCTTCGGCCGACTGGCCTACCTCTGCGTGATGACAGTCTTGACGACCTTGTGTGCCTATCTGAGTTGGCACCTATATGAGAAGCACTTCCTCGCGCTCAAGAGCCGCTATACATAGCGGAAGTGCACGATCCGCCATTCCGTGTTGTCGATGGTCGCCCGGCGCTTCCCACGCCCAAAAGCGGCGCGCCACGCTTCTGCGGACATCAAGGTTGCGTCATCTGGCTGACCAGCGCGTACTCGGCTCGGAGCATCGCTTCTGCCTTGGGAATCTCATCTTCGGAAAGCTCCCAAAGCCACCGCGATCCGTCCAGCTTCGACAGTTGACCTACTGGTTGCGCGTGCATGCGGGCAGTTTGCAGGTGCGCGTCACAGAGAATGCTGGCCGGGTAAGCACCTCGGAAGAGACCCGTCAGATGGCGGCGCCGTTCGTAGAGCTCATCGGACCATAGTTGGTCAGGAGTCTTCGGGCGCGCGTCCCACTCGCTTCGGTTGCGGATGAACTCGAACACCTCAGACACCGATGTCCTGGTGAACCCACTGGCATAGCTGCCCGGCCCATCTTCGAGCGGCATCTTGTATGCGAAGCCGTAGCGGACGTCGAAATCGTCTTTGGCATGATTGTAGAGCTGACGAAGTAGGGCGACAGGATCGGAGACCAGTTCTTCGTCGACTCCGACGTACAGTTCTCCGCTCGTTGCTTCCACAGATACGTTGGCGCGCCAATCCGATCGGTTAGCGGCGCCGGCGCGCGGGGAGTCTAAAACTAGGCTGTCGATCTCTCGTTTGTGCAGAGCATCGACCAGCTCGCGGCGACGTGCTGGGATCGGTTCTTCCCACATCACCAGGTCGCCGCCTGCGTCCGCCAGCACGTAACAGTCGTCCAACTCGAATGGACCACCGCCGGCGGTGAATAGGATCGGTGACAGATTATGTGCCCGAAATAGCTCGACCGCCGGCCCGAGCCAACTAAACGGGACCCTTTCGCCCTGCATCGAGTTCCAGAACAAGGCTGCTGACGTTGTCATCTGCGGTGACGTCATTTGAAAGCATCTTCTGGGTTGGAAACGAGAAACTGGCCCCGCATCTCAGGAGGCAATTGATTCATCACCCTCTTCAGTCTGGCCTCGAGTTTCGTTTCGTCTTGACTCGGACTGAGAATCTCAACCATGTCGACCTTCCCGTCCTTTGTCAAACCAATCACGTCGGGCTTGATATTAGGAACGTCTTTCGATCCCAAGAACTTGCGTAGGGACGTATTCATCGCCACCCTGACATATCTCCCGTCCGCTTGCATTTCTTCGGCCATCGCCTGCTGAAACATTCGGTGGGCGCGCGTCCTCGGCGCGTCGGGCACGCCTTCGCTTGCTTCGATGGACGACTTTGTGTAGTGGCCATCGACGGATCGGGTTTTGCGGAAGACCGCACCCGAATCCTGATGCGTTGCAGCCGATCGCTGTGGCTAGAAGCCACTTTCACGCGCCACGTTCCTCATCCTCTTCGTCGAGGAGAAACTCGAAGAATTCCGCATAGCTTGTCCAAACATTCGGCTGTCCCAGCATTTGGCTACGGTCTTCGAGGCGTGGAACGTCAGAGTGGTCACACCAAGTGACTACGCCCGATTCAACATCGCGAACGATCAGGCTCTCGGATGGCTCTGCCAACACAATGAAGCGGTTCGGTAGTTCGATGGCTGCTCGAAGACGTAATGTCTCCTTCACTATGTTCGCCGCGCGGCCACTGCCATCGAAGGCATTGTGACTAATGCCGCCCACGATCCCGCCGCTGTAGAACTGCGAAATCGCCTTCACGTCATCTGGGAGAGTGATGCCTAGTGACGATTCGAGATCTGCGATCGCACCGTCCTTGGATGGCTCTACACCAAATAATGCCGCGTAACGTTGTCGCAAGTTTGTGAAGTTCTTGTCGTTCACGATTCCAAACCCGCAACTTGTGGATGCCTCATTACGTATCAGTCGTAGAGCACACCATCGATCAGTACGTGGCCCGCACTTGATCGATGTTCAATGAGGCCGTTGCTCAACGTGACGTACTCGGGCTTGGCCGCGAGGACCTCTGAAATCGTCGGTGTCGAGCAGATCAGGAATGCAACCGAGTCGCTCAGGCGGGCGATACGAAGATATGGAGCATGCTGAGTCGACAGATGTTGTGGAAGACTCGGCAACGAACTCAGCACGTCGTCGATTCGGTGCACTTCCTCTTCGAACGATGACTTGGGGATCGACTCGCCCTCTAGTAACTCCATGCTGATCGGTGTGCCTTTCGTGCTGAGTAGCACGAAAAAATCCCCGCCGAGTGTATACGGTCGCACTGGCACACATCCTCCTGACTGTTTCTCATTCTCGTCCTGCTCTCGCAGCTCGACCACGAAGTCGGTATTGAACCATTGTCGTTGCCCAGCCTCATGCGGGGGCGCGTGGAGTTCTCGCCAGACCGGCTGCGATGCCAGAACTTCGCGCGGTGACGTCGCGCCAGCCTCCAGCAAGATCGATATCTCCGAAGTTAGCAACGTGCGTGACATGTGTGCAACCAGCCTTAGTATTCTCGATTCTCTAAGAATGTGCGTAGCCGTGCAGTGCGCCACCGCCCAAAGTGCTCGTCGCGCTGCTGCGGACATCATGGTTGCGTCATCTGGCTGACCAGCGCGTACTCGGCTCGGAGCATCGCTTCTGCCT
>CALFYT010000063.1 GCA_937952415.1 uncultured Planctomycetaceae bacterium
AAGATCATTGGGGAGTGAGATGAAGACATTCGATCCATTCCCGTGGAAGTATCTGGAGGACACCCTCGCCCAAGGGTTTGAGGCACATTGGCCAACCGTTCTCGAAATGCTTAAGGAAGAATACGCGGAGCACGTTACGCCGTGTCCTGTTTGCAAAACAACCGCTAACGATCTGACCTGGATTCCAGTAGCAACTTGTGACGAATCGTGGGCAGATGGAGAAGGCAGAGTGGGGTACTTAACGGTCTGCCTGCCGTGTCGGCAGCAAGTGGATTTCTTGCTCGAAGAGATTTGCACAGAAATCGAGGCCGAAACTCGCGCTGAAACAGGAGGCTCGACGTTCGGCATAACTTGGCAGAGGAGACCCCGGAATATTCACCTAAGACGTTGCTAAGACAAAGAACCATCGCGTAACCCTCTGCGTCTATGGGGTATCTGAAATCCCGACGCCGCACGGAGGAATCACGCGATGGGTGAAGCTCAAACTAGCGTTTTTGACCCCGACTTCAATCGCTCCATCAAGGTCCAAGCCGTCGACTCGCGGCTCACGTCCCATGCCGGAGCCATTCTGCTGCGGGACTTCGACCATCGACTCGGACTCACCGAATCGCTCGCCGGGCAACTGCTCGACCCCCGCCGACAAGACCGCATCCGCTATCAGGGCGTGGAACTCTTGCGAGAGAGAATCTATGCCATGGCGATGGGCGATTTCCAGCAGGATGATCTGGACAGGCTCGCGCATGACCCCGCCATCAAGATGGCCGCCTGGGACCGCCCCGGCGAAGAGGTTCTCAACCAACGCCTGGCCAGCCAGCCGACGCAATCCCGACTGGTCGATTGGTTGGCCGCCTGCAAAACCAACCGCGAAGCCTTGCGTGGCGCGCTGTTCGACTGGACCCATCGGCATCTCAAGAGCAGCGGCGGCAGCGACCGGCGCGTGCCTTACGCCACGATCGACATCGACAGCTTCCCGATCCAGGTTTACGGCCATCAGCCGGGAGCCCGCTACAACGGTTACTACCATGAAACCGTCTACCATCCGATGGTCGCCAGTTTCTCGGTGCGCGGCAATTACGACAGCAAGCGAGAAGGCGCGCGGCTGGGAAATGGATTCATTCACGCGGTCTTGCGGCAAGGCAACGTGCACACGGCCAAGGGCATCAAGCGGTTTGTCCGCAACCTGCTCGCCAAAGCCCGGCAACTGGCCTACCGCTTCGATCTGCGGCTCGACGCGGGCTACATCACAGGCCCGGTGCTGGACGAATTGACCGACGAAAACATCCGCTTTTGCGGGAGGATCAAGAAGAACAACGTGCTCGAAGCGTTGGCCTCGCCGCATTTGAAGCGTCCGGCCGGACGGCCGCCGGCGGGTGGATACGAACGCGTCATCGAACTGGGAAAGTACCGAGCCGAAGGCTGGCGTCACGCGCAGCGGCTGATCCTGGTGATCGTCGACAAGCCGGATGCGAAAACGGGCCAGTTGGATTTGTTTCCGCGTTACTTCTTCCTGATCACGAACTGGCCCGAGCAGCAACGCTCGGCTGACGACCTGTTGTCGCACTACCGTCAACGGGGCACCTTCGAAGACCGGCTGGGCGAATTCAACGAAGCGATCGGTTGCCGTCTGTCCTCGTCGGTTTTCGCGGAGAACGAAGTGACGTTGCTGCTGGGTCTGTTGGCTTTCAACCTGGCGTCGATGATGCGGTGCGAGTTTGAAGACGAGTTGGGCGGCTGTTGGGACCTGCGCCGCTTCCAGCAGTCGGTGCTGCGGACAGCAGCGCGGGTGACCAAGCACTCCCGCCGTCTGGTGATCTATATCGAGGACAGCGCGCGAGCGTTTTGGGAAGCGATGTCCTCGCGCATCCGTTTGCTTCGTCTGGCCAGCCTTTGGCCAAGTCCCCGCGGCGTTCGGCCGCAAGCCTACAGGCCGCCGCCGCGCCACGCCCATCTGCGACTGGTACTTCGGGACTGAGCTATCGTCGTCGTGGTGTCCGTCCTTCGTCACTCACCCAATCGCCAGCCCTTTCGGGGGAAAGGGGGCGGTCTGCCCATCACATGACTGCCAGCCGCGCTATCAACTCCCTGCAGCGGAAATTGACCACACACATCCCCTGGTGAATAATCCGGGTTGAGGAATCCCGATAAAGGTTTCTTGTAGTCGCTTAGTCCGCCGCTGAGCGCCCAGAATCGAATAATTAACTCCTCGAGTTTCATTCGTTTGTTCTGTGTTAGTGATACCATGTTATAGAAAGTCTTTTCCTTCGCGCACTGCTCTGCTAGCCTGATGGCGTCGCCATGATAAATGCCGTGCCTTAGTTCTTGGGGAGTCAGCTTTACGGCCCCAGAATTCAATCGTTCAAATACGTCGAACTTTACCTGAGGATGTGTGTCCTTTAGTATGATAAGGCAGCGAATCGTTCGGTTGACTATGTGCCGCTGAAAGCGAGGGTCAAGTTCATTGAACGAATTGCCTTCTAGTTCGGGGTACGCTGTTAGTCCAGTCAGTTTGAATTCGTCCTCCAAGAATCTCCGAAGCGAGTTTAGCCTCTGGTTGCCGTCTACGACGTTGTATACTTCGTCGGAGCCTTGACTCAGATATACGACTGGAACTGGGCACTGAATTATTAGGGATTCTATGAGTCGCGATGCCTGCGCGTTGGTCCAAACATACCTTCGCTGGTACTCAGGAATCT
>CALFYT010000064.1 GCA_937952415.1 uncultured Planctomycetaceae bacterium
TCACCGTCACGGTGGCATCCAGTGCGCCGACTTGCACCGTGCCGAACGTGACGCCGTCTTCATCGTCACTGCCAGTCGTGTCGTCGGCGTCGGCGCCAGCCGAGTGCGTGCCGTCCAGCTCCGTATCGCGGGTGGCGCCCAACGTCGGGCCAGTGTCCATGTGCTGCGCCCCACCTTCCGAGTCGCGCGTCGGATAAAACTCCGGTGCGTCACCGAAGTCAGCGGCCAGAAGATACCGTTCCTCCAGGGGCTCGATGTTGAGGCTGCGAATGAGCCAGGCCGCAGGTGCGTTGCGACCGATTGGCCGTGTGAGGGGCCGGACGTTCCGCTTGGCTTTTGGCCGAGATTGCATTCACTCCGCTCCGGGTGTTTTGGTTTGCACTTCGAGACTTTCACGCGGAGCAAGAGCGACGTCCGGATGGGGACGCGGTCTCGGCGATCCGCCGCCGCGAGCCAAACATCGCAAGGCTCGACTGCCGTAACAACAAAAACCCATGGCAAGTACGCCGTTTCTGTCCCAACTCTTCGCTAACGCAAATGTCCGCAAAGAGTTGCGCCGGATCAAATCGGCGCACCTACTACAGCAATAAGAACCAAGCAGCCGCAGAACGGACGCGAAAAACTTGCGAATTTCGACCCGTTTCGAGGCCAGTGACCGACCGCTAGGGCATCGTCCCATCGCACGATGCGCCGAATCTGCTCTATCGAACTTGGCCAACCGAAACTGGCATGACGCGGCCGGTCGGTCGTCGCGCAGGATGTGCCGCCCTGTCGCTGTCGCCGCGCCGCCCCCCTGCTCTGCCGACGTGCCGCTCGACCACTTCGCCGCCGCCAGCATAAATCGATATGGGAATATCGACATGGCAATTCGACGTGGCCGCCCTAGCCATCAAGACTTGCGGTGCGTCGTTGCGCCGTAAACCGCCGCTACACAGCCTTCGCGGCCCCTCCTGCCGCTGGAAACCGGGCCCGTTAGAATCTAATGTATGGGTATCCCTCCAGCCTGTTTTAGGCTCACCCTCACCCACGGAATGCGTCTGTGAAGTCACTCTGCATTGCACTAGCCATCCTGGGTATTCCAGCGATCTGCGCCGCCCAACAGCCACTCAGCTACAACCGGGACGTGCGTCCGATCTTGTCCGACCGGTGTTTTCACTGCCACGGGCCGAACGAAGAAGACCGGCAAGCCAATCTTCGCCTGGACCAGGCGAACGGGCCGGAAGGTGCCTATCGCGCGCTCGACGGTCCGCCGGCGATCAAGCCCGGCTCGCTGGCCAATAGTGCGCTATGGCACCGGATCAATGCCGATGACGACGAGGTAATGCCCCCGCCCGATTCGGCCAAGCCGCCGCTTTCGGCCGACGAGATCGACGTTATCAAACGATGGATCGAGCAGGGAGCCGAGTACCAGGGCTACTGGGCGTTCGAGCCGCCCCGCATGCCGGCGATTCCCGAAGTCGAAAATCGCGCGTGGAGCGATCACCCGATCGATCGCTTCGTGCTGAGCCAACTCGAGGCGGAAGGCATCGCACCCAACGAGCGCGCCGATCGCCGCACGTTGATCCGGCGGCTGAGCCTGGATCTGACCGGCTTGCCGCCGACGCGCAGCGAGATTCACGAGTTTCTGGCCGATACGTCGGCCGAAGCCTACGAACACCTGGTCGACCGTCTGCTGGCGTCACCGCACTACGGCGAGCACATGACCAAGTACTGGCTCGACCTGGTTCGCTTCGCCGACACCAACGGCATCCATCACGACCATTATCGCGAGATGACGCCCTATCGCGATTGGGTGATTCAGGCCTTCAATCAAAACCTGCCCTACGACGAGTTCGTCCGGTATCAGATCGCGGGCGACCTGTTCGAAGTGCCCAGTCGCGACCAGTTGATCGCCTCGGGCTTCAACCGGTTGCACCTGATCATCGATCGCGGCACGGCACTGCCCGAAGAAAGCTTCAACCGCAACGTGGTCGATCGCGTGACGGCCGTGGGCACGGCGTTTATGGGCCTCACGGTGCAATGTGCCGTGTGCCACGATCACAAGTACGACCCGATCACCATGCGGGACTTCTACCAACTGTACGCGTTCTTCAACAACATCGACGCCGACCCGGAAACTGGCGGCCGCCAAGGCACGGACTTCGAGCGCGGATTGCAACCGCCCTACATCAGCCTGGCCACCGAGGAACAAGCAGTCCAGCTCGCCGAACTCGAGCGCCGCGTCGCCGACGAGAAAGCGCGCGTTGCGCAACTTGAACAACAAGCCGAGCAACAAGCCGACGCCGCAGCCAAAACCGCAAACAAGGCCGCCGCCGCCGAAGACGGAGCGGCTGCTGAAGCGGACCAAAACGACGCGCCGGCCGACGCCGCGAAACCCGAGCACGAACCCAAGCCAGAAGACGCCGCCAAAAAGGCGCGCGACGAAGCAATTGCCCAGGCGAAAGCGGCCCTCAAAAAAGCGCAGGACGCCCGCAACGCCTTCGAAGCCACCATCCCCGTCGCGATGGTCATGAAAGAACGGGCGGAGCCTCGCCCGGCGCACATCCTGATTCGCGGCGCCTACGACAACCCGGGCGAACAGGTCCAGCGCGACACGCCCGGCTTCCTCCCGCCGCTGGACGCCGCCGGCGACGTGAAGACGCGCATGGACCTGGCCAACTGGCTTGTCTCGGACCGCTTTCCCTTGACGGCCCGCGTGGCGGTCAATCGATTCTGGCAGCAGCTGTTCGGCGTGGGCATCGTCAAGACGTCGGAGGATTTTGGCGTGCAGGGCCAATGGCCGAGCCACCCGGACCTACTCGACTACCTGGCCGTCTCGTTCATCGAGTCGGGATGGGACGTCAAAGGCTTGATGAAACGCATCGTGATGTCCAAAACGTATCAACAGGCATCCGGGGCAACGCCCGACCAGTTCAAGCGCGATCCAAACAATCGGCTGCTCGCCCGCGGACCCCGCTTTCGGCTCGACTCCGAAGTCATCCGCGACCAGATCCTGGCAACCAGTGGGCTATTGAACGACGAACTGTACGGCAAGAGCGTCAAGCCGCCGCAGCCCGCCGGGCTGTGGACCGCTGTGAGCATGCCCAGCTCGTATCCGCGCGAGTACCAGTCGGACACCGGAGAGAAGATCTATCGCCGCAGCGTCTACACGTTTTGGAAGCGCGGCATGCCGCCGCCGCAAATGACGATCCTCGACGCGCCGACCCGCGAGGCGTGCATCGCCCGCCGCGAGCGCACCAACACGCCCCTGCAAGCGCTGTTGCTGATGAACGAGCCGGAGTTTCTCAAGGCGGCCCGGCATCTGGCACACAATGCGCTAGCCGACCGGTCGCTCGAACCGGCCCAGCGACTCGAAATCGTCTACGAAACGATCACGTCGCAACTGCCCGGGCCCGCCGAGTCCGAGAACATGCTGGCAATGATTCGCGACCTGGAAGCGATGTACCGCGACAACGGACCGTTGGCCGACGCGCTGTGCGACGGCCTGACGCCGCACGAAGGCGTGTCCAAGCCCGAACTGGCCGCCTGGACCATTCTGGTCAATGCGATCTACAACCTCGACATCACCAAGACCCGGGGCTAGCCACGATGCGCGAGCTGTTCGACCAACACAATCGACTCGAAGCCCGGCGGCAGTTCCTCAAAACCTCGGGCATGGGCCTCGGCGTGACCGCGCTGGCGTCGTTGCTTCCGCAGAACGCCGCCGCGCGCCAAGCGCCCCACGTCGTGCCGCGCGCCAAGCACGTCATCTTTCTGTTCATGGCCGGCGCGCCCAGCCAGATCGACCTGCTCGACTACAAGCCCGACCTGCACAAGCAGTTCAAGCAACCCCTGCCACCCAGCGTGAGCATGGGCCAGCGCGTCACCGCCATGACCCGCGGCAAGCAGCAACTGGTCGCGCCCTCGAAGTACAAGTTCCACCGCCAGGGTAAAAGCGGCATTTGGATGTGCGAACTGCTGCCGCACCTGTCGAAGGTGGCCGACGAGCTGTGCATCGTCAATTCGATGCACACCAACGCCATCAACCACGACCCGGCCAAGACGTTTCTCTGCACCGGGTCCGAGATTCCCGGCAAGGCCAGCATGGGCGCCTGGCTGAGCTACGGACTCGGGTCGATGAATCGCGACCTGCCCGACTTCATTGTGCTCACCTCGGCCTTCTGGACCGGCGGCAAGCGCAACGTGCAAGCGCTCTACAGCCGGTTGTGGGGCAGCGGGTTCCTGCCGAGCAAGCATCAAGGCGCCGCGTTTCAAACCTCCGGCGATCCGGTGCTGTTCCTCTCGAACCCCGCCGGCATCGACACGCAGGTTCGCCGCCGCATGCTCAACGCGCTGGGCCAGTTGAACCAGAAGCACTTTCAGGAAATCGGCGACCCCGAGATCCAAACCACCGTCGCCCAACAGGAAATGGCCCTTCGCACGCCGTCCGCCGTGCCCGAACTGACCGACGTCTCGGCTGAGCCCGAGCACATCGTCGATCTATACGGGCCCGAGGTCCACAAGACCGGCTCGTTCGCCCGCAACTGCCTGCTCGCCCGGCGGATGGTCGAGCGGGGCGTGCGGTTCGTGCAGATCTTTCATCGCGGGTGGGACCACCACACCGTGCTGCCCAAGCAGTTGCCGGGCCAGTGCTTCGACGTCGACCAGCCATCGGCCGCCCTGCTCCAGGATCTGCGGCAGCGCGGCCTGCTCGACGACACGATCGTGGTGTTTGCCGGCGAATTCGGCCGCACGGTCTACTGCCAAGGTACCCTCGAACGCAACGACTACGGGCGAGACCATCATCCACGCTGCTTCTCTGCGTGGCTGGCCGGCGGCGGCATCCGCGGCGGCATGATGTATGGCAAGACCGACGACTTCAGCTACAACGTCGCCGAAAACCCGGTCTCGGTCAGCGACCTGCACGCGACGATCCTGCACCAGCTTGGCATCAACCACGAGAAGCTGACCTTCCCGTTCCAGGGCCTCGATCAACGGCTCAGCGGCGTCGAACCGGCCTACGTGATCAAGGACATCCTCGGCTAGTTGGCCGGTCGTTTGTCGCTCGCGTGCGAATCGTAAGCGGGCATTGGTAGGTCAGGAAAAGTCCTGACGTTCGTGACGCGATCAACCGAATCGCGCCAGGGCAAGCCCTGGCCTACGGCGGCTGATGGTAACCATGACGATGCGTCTGTACGTCGGGCTACTCTTCGGCACGCGATGGGGGACGCTCAAGATGCTCGATCACTTTCGCATAGTACTGCCGATCATACAGCGTAACGCTGAGTATCCAACCCTCGCCATAGTCTAAGCCGCCGTTGGCTGGCGGCGAACTGATCTCAGCGAACAGTTCCACCTCGTCGTCTACATCGCACCCGAGTGTAAACGTTTGAAACGGATCTGCCACTGGCTCAGTGTTGCGCCACTCGGTTATCCTCGTACGAAAGCACTCGTTCTTCGAAATCTTCAGGTCTTTGCCGATTGCATCCAATGTCTTGACGGCCTCGCTGAAGGGCACAATTTCTCTTACCGGTGTAAGCTTTACGCGACGCACCATGCCGCCGTTTTGTCTCAAGAAGGATACTCGTGAAAACACGGATAGTTTCCCGCCGCTCGGAAACCAAACAGTAACGTTGGCAGGCGTATCCACGCAAACGCGGTCCGGCCACGGCTCGTCCGGATAGGGCTTGGCGATTCCTATCGATTTGTCGATCGCGCCACCGAGCCAGATCTCGCATTGTGTCGGAGTGGTGCTTGGTTGCTGAGGCTCACAGCCAACCAGAGTGCATAGCGCGGTGGCGATCAGCACGTAGTACCGCAGCATGACAGTGCTCTTACTGCTCGTTGGGTTGCAGGACGCTAGGCATCCAATTGTTTGTTCAGGCCAAGCCATCGAAACGCGACAAGTGCAACGATCTATTCTACCGCTTGCCCCGTCCGCGCGGTGCGCGCTTCTCGAAAAAGTAGGTCAGAACTCGTCCTGACATTCGTCGGGTAATCAAGCCGGATCGCGCCAGGGCAAGCCCTGGGCTTCATCACCGCACGGCGTCGCACCCACACCAACCCGCAGCGCAAGCTAGGGCTCTTAGTCGATCGCGCGCTCTGATCGCACGTGTCGACAACCCCTTGTCAAGATCCAAACTAGGCCAGCGCGCAAATGAATCGCAGCGTGCTTAGCGAAGCGCGCACACGCGACCACGTAAAACTTTTTGTACCGAGTGGCCTAATTCCGTCGTTGATCGCCAGCGCAGTTTCGGTACAGTGAAATG
>CALFYT010000065.1 GCA_937952415.1 uncultured Planctomycetaceae bacterium
CAAGTTCTCCTGTAGCACACCTTCGTCCAACCAGTTTCATTTCACTGTACCGAAAGTGCGCCGCCGATCAACGACGGAATTAGGCCACTCGGGGATCGGCGCGCCACAACTTCACGCGGGCTCGTGGCGCGCGAACGGCTGGTTGCCTCGACGATTCGCAGGCCATGGGCGCTAGTCGCCGAAATCAGAGCGCGCGAAGTTGTGTGGGAGAGTGTTTCCAAGATCGGTAGATTTTTCGAGAGTCGCGGCGGTGCAACGACGTAGGCCAGGGCTTGCCCTGGCAGAATCCGGTTGATCGCCCGACGCATGTCAGGACTTGTCTTGACCTACCACTGGCAACATCATGCCCTCCGCCACCGATAGAAGACGTTGCGAGACCTGTCCCGTCGAATTGCCCCCTGGGATGTCGGGCTGGCTATACTATTGTGCGGTGTCCGACTACTAGCTGACTACTATTGGCACAAGCAAATGTTTCGACGACTCAACTGGTTTGCGCTCATCCTAATAGCCGCCGGACCGGCGCACGGCGGCCTGATTGGAGATCGCGCCGCGCTCCACGGAATTCTCGGTGGCAATGCCGTCGAAGAAGATTTCGAGTCGTATGCGGTGGGCGACGGGATCTCAGACTCCGCATTCGGCCTCGGCGTACTCGACAGCACCACGATCTCCAACGGGCAGGGGCCAAGTCTGGTCGAACCTGGGGCGACGTACGTCTCTGGGGACGGTTCATCCGTGAACAACTTCAGTTGGCAAGGAGACGGCTATCTTTCTCTACCCACGAAAACAATTGTTGCCTTCATTGCCGCCAACATACCCACCACGTTGACAATCAGTTATGACACTCCGGTCATTGCGATGGGGGTCGACTTGTACGACTATGACCTCTTTTCGCACACGACGACAATCAGCGTCTTTGACGACGGAGGCGGCCTCATCGAAAGCTTCGATTTTTCCATCGATGGCTCCGCAGGCGTCTTCTTTGGTTACGAATCGTCTGCAATCGGTTCAGTGAAGTTCACAGGCAATCCGCTCGGATGGGCGAGCATTATCGACAATCACTCGTACGGGGTTCCAGAGCCCGCGACCGTCAGTCTGCTCATGATTTCCGGGCTATTGATATACGGGTGGAGGCGATGTCGCCGAGCCGACATACCGCTCGCCAAACGAGTAACGTGCGGCCCGCTGAAATGCGACGCAGACGAAGAACCCTAGCTCGCGCTGCGGGTTGGTGTGATCGCGGGTCGCGCGCATACCTTCAACGCGCGATCGATCAAGCGCGCCGCTACTGATCACAAAGCTCCAGCTTGGCGATCTGCTCGGGTGTCGGGTAGCCTTCGGCGGTCCAGCCCCGAGCCATGTTGTAGGCGGCGATGAGCCCTTGCAGCCGATCGGTGGTGAGCGTCGCCTCGGGATCATTCGGCAGCGGACGGTTCAACAACCGCGCGGGCAACGTATCATGCTCGGGCCGCCAACCGGCCAGCACGTTGAAGTGTTTTTTCGCGGTCACGATCCGTCGGGCCGTCGCCCGAAGCTCGTCGGCGGTGGTGTCCCAGCCGGTCACGCGATTGAGCATCTCGGCACTCTCGGCGAAGAAGTCGCCGAACACGCCGCGGAGAAACTTGCAAAGGATCAGCGAGTCCATCAGGGCCGCTCGGTCTTCGGTTTCGACCGCGCGGCGGGCCGCGTCGGGGCCGGGCCGGCGGCGGTCGGTGTCTTCGGAAAAGTCGACTTCGTACGCGCCCGAGCGATTGTGATCGGCCCCGCGCGTGCCGACGGCAAAACCCAGGGCCATCGTTTGCAGCGCACGCGGTTCGTAGCCGGGAATCTCCAGTCCCTTGACCTGCGGGGCGAACGACGGGGCTTCGCCGCCGATGGCCGATGCGGCCCGACGACTGCCTTCGGCCAGCAAATCGCCAAGCCCTGCGCGGCGACCGATTTCGTCGATGACTCGGGTCAGCGCGGCCGGATCGCCGAAGCGGAGCCAGGGCGCATCGAGCAGGCCGCGTTCGACGCACTCCATGGCAAAGGCGATGGTTCCGCCGGCGCTGATCGTGTCGATGCCGAGTTCGTCGCAGCGGCGCGAGGCGGCCAGCACGGCGTCGGGATCGTCGACGTCGCACATCGGGCCAAGCGCGAACAGGTTTTCGTATTCAATGCGGACGCCCGGCGCGGAGGAGCCGGCTGAACGGATGCCGTAGATGTGTTCGCAGCCGATGGTGCAGGCGGCGCAACTGGCCCGCGTCTTGTCGCGGGTGGCGGTGAGCTGCTCGGGCGAGAGCGCGGCGGCGCCGGCGAAGGTGCCTTGCTGGAAGTTGCGCGTCGGCAGCGCGCCCAGGCGATTGAAGACCAGCAGGTTCGCCGCGGTGCCCAGCTCGCGATACTTGGCCGTGGCCGGACCGAACGAGCGCTCCGACAGATCCTTGGCCAGCGCGACCAGAGCTTCGGGCTGAGACCAACGTGCGCGGCGCGTGCCGCGGACTGCGATCGCTTTGATGCGCTTCGCGCCCAAGATGGCCCCGCTGCCGCCGCGTCCGGCGTGACGCCCGTCGTGCGAGATCGTGGCGAAGCGGACCTGTCGTTCGCCGGCCGGCCCGATCACCGCGAATTGGTAGCCGGAACCAAGCCGCGCGCGGAGGGCCTGTTCCGTCTGGTCGCAGGTCAGGCCCA
>CALFYT010000066.1 GCA_937952415.1 uncultured Planctomycetaceae bacterium
CACGAAAGACAAGCAGGGCCAGAAGGCCGGTGACGAGTCAACCGACACGAACGACACTTCCTCGACAACCAAGGGCAACCAACCGGATGCCAAGTCGGAGCCAGACAAAACGCCGAACCGGCAGGACGCACCTCCCAAGGGTGATCAGCCAGGAGAACCAAAGCAGGAACGGGCAACGGTAGCAAAACGATTAGACGGTGCCGGTACATCACCCGTGCCAGGTCCGAATCCAAACAACTTGCGTCAAAGAGCTGTAACTTCACCAACGGCGGGGGAGGGAGGCGTCTATCTGAAGCCCCAAGGTCGCCGTACGAAAATCGGTTCGACTAGCGACTATCGGGGGCAGTACGGACCAAACGCACCCAACGGTATCGAAGTGGAGATTCCGCTTACGCGCACAGGCCCTGCTGCCGACGATAGTGCCTATCGGTGGACTGCTAGGCGCCAGGCCCGCTTCGATGAAGAACACCTTGACAGGATCACGCCTTCAGACGTTCGCTATCGGGCACCCGGAAACCCCAGATCTCCCGTTGAACAGTCGAAATGGGAGAAGTTCCGACATATCTTTGGCTACGGCGATCTACCACCAGACTTCGGGCTCTAGGAGCCGTCTCAATGGAAAAACTGCTACGCCAACTGCTCAATCGCCTTGAAGAGATTGGGAATATTTATGAAGAGCTGTACGACACCGAGTGTCGTGAGCAGATGAGCGACGCGATAATGAACGGATTCGTTCGATCGATGGATGCCTTTGTCTGGCCGGATGAATTCGGCCTCCACTCGGCCGAAGCAAATCAGGCAGTTCGGGAAGCACTTCAAGAGTACGTCGACCGTGCCTCCTTGAAAGCCTCCGAACTTGGGTTGAGCCAATTTCACGTTCGACTGGCGGCCTTCCAGAATCCCAACGTAGTTTCCGATCGAGACGGAAGCTATTTCGATGACTTCTTTGGCTATGCCTCTCCAGACTCGTTTGACGCATCGGGCAAAGTGGTGGGCGAGTCGTAGACGAAGTGGCCTTCCTCCGCATTGTTCCGCGCTCCGCCGAAGGTAGAAAGCGAGTCTGACTTGCGACGCACATGGGCAACCAACCCCGAAACCGTCACGCGGACTTCGCATTGTGAACAGATTGAGTACTGAATGCTTGGGAAAAGTGTACTGCGTTTAAAGCGCGGACGGTTGTGAAAGCCATGTGTCATGAGCACAACCGGCCTTGAGGAAGCATCTCAGTTGATCAAAATTGCCCTGATGTCACACTTCGCAGGGCGAAGACAGAATAGCAGGTCGAGGAATGCTGCTAGTAGGGACCCGTCCAAACCGAACAGGATCAGCGTAACATCATCTCGAAATCGTGCTTGGGCGATTGATAGTACGAGTCGGGAACACGGGTTACGAGCATTACATGCATCTGTGGCTGGATTTCTTTTTGTCACGGCCCATGCTGGACGCGACACAGCTCAATGCGCTGCAGGTAGTGCTTGTCGAAGAATTGCCTGAGTGGTCGGCGTCGTTGCGGGTGGTCAAAGACGAGAGATCGAAAGGCGGCGTACTGGTGAGCCGCGAAGATCGCTTGTACGACGCCGTGGAGCAGCTCACGCCGCCGAGGCGCGGCGTGGGATCGTCTGTGTTCTTGGGCGCTGTCAAAGACATCGCGGTGTTCTTGGACCACGTGGACTTCACGATACCTCCCCTAGATAACGGCTTGTCGATTGAGATCTACCATCGTCCGACGGTCGAAGGAGAGTCGACGGCGACCTGGGCGAAGCGGTGTTTTGAGCGGATCGTGAGCTCGCTGCCGGTACGCTATGCGCGAGGTCGCACCAGCGAGGAGTTCGCAGCCAAGAATAGGATCGAAGACGAGCGAAGTGCCGAAGCAATCGGGGTCGACCTAATTGATGCCATACCCGGCATGTACTGGATGAACTTCTTTGGCCCTGAATACCTCGAGTTGATCGGACGCGAGCGCCTGCTCTCAGCGCCGGCCTACGAGTCTCTGCCGGCGGGCGATGGCGTGCTGCTGAGCCTGGACGCGTCGCCCGAGGCCTGGTGCGAGCCCGAGTACAAAGAGCGCGAGCACGCAGTCATCGGTCACATCGGTCGGAAGTACTTCTTTTCGCGCGACGATCCTGATCGCCAGACCGTCGCGCCGGACTTCCAGCCGTACCAACCCGGTGAGTAGGCCCTCGCGCGTGCGCGTTGGGCGGCGCTAACTCACGCAGCCCGGACCAGGGAGAGGGCTTCTTCGAAGTCGGCCTGCAAGAGCCGAAAGCGACGCTCGTCACCGCCGTGGTCCGGGTGCAGCTTCATCACCCGCTGGCGATAGGCGCGTAGCAACTCGGCTTCGGTGCAGGGCATCCGCAGGCCCAAGCTGGCGACGGCGCGCGGCGTTTGGTCGCGGGCCCACTGCGGAATCTCGGGGAAGGGAACGTACCGTCCGATCACGGCCAGTCCGCGGCGGAGCGAACGGACGTACGCCCGAATATCCAAAACCATGAACACGTAGCCCGCCACCGGTATGGCGACCACCGCGGTCAGGAAGATCGCAGTCGCAACGGCGTCGATGGAATTGGGCCAGGGATCGACCGGAGTGTAAGGTGACATGGCAGTGCTTGCGGGCCAGACGTCAAGCCGTCTCAGCCCGCCCTAGGTTACGCCGCAAACAACACACACCAGTGCGTTTATCCTACGGCAACCCGCCCCGCCGGGCAACACGAATCGCGTGGCGGCGGGCCGCGAGCCGTGGCCAAAACCGCGGGCACTTTCGCGGGAAAAGCGGTCCCTACGGTTCAGCCACACGGACGGTCCGGCGGCAGTGCGGATGCCCAGCGCTCGTACTCGTGCAGGCAATCTTCGGCGCTGACGAACTTCTTCCAAACAAGCCGCGCGCGAAAGCCGTATTGCCGCGCTTCGTCCACCCGGTGAATCACATACTGCCAGTCAAGCGCCGGCCGCGGGAACTCATGCAGCTTGAACTTGAACAGGCTGAAACGGATCTCGTCGCGCGCGGTGTGTGCGCGGTCGAACATCATGATCAGCACCATGCCGTTGGCGGCCCGACCGTAGTAGAACGGCAGCGTGAACCGCGGCGAGTCGTAGCTCCACAGGTTGAGCGTGAAGTCGTGGTCGTCGTCGTACTGCAAAGTCGGCGCGGCGACGTGGCGATACGTTCCGCCGCCATTGTAGTCCGCGTGGCCGGGCGGCGCATCGGCCGCGATCCAGCGCTGCTGGCTCGAATCGTCGGTCGTGCCCAAGAAGTGCAGCGCGACCTGTTCCATATCGTTCATGTAGTTGGCAAAGAACAGCACGGCATAGCCGCGCGGGCCGAAGTGCGACGCGTCGTGTGCCTGGCAGCGAAAGTCGACGTCGACGTAAGCCGGCGCGACCAGCGTGTACGTCAGCGTGCTGGCCAGGTTCCATGGACTGTCGGCCGCGTCACGCACCAGGCGGACTTGCGGCGCGCCGCCATTGCGCTCAAGTCGATACGGGCCGTGGCGCGGCGTGAATTTGTTGTTGGCCGAACGGTGGCCGCTGATGACGTGCTCGAAGTTCAATCCGGCCGAGGCGCCCGGCGAGTCGGGATCGAAGGCATCGAACCGGGGAGCGGCTTCGCGATGCAGCAGCGCGGCGGCGCCGCTGAGCACTTGGGGCGAGCGGCTATTGTCGCGAAACAGGACACGCAGTTGGCCGTGGTCGATCTCGGCGTTTTCAACGACTTGCCACATCGGCTCGGCGGCCGGGCTCGGCGGCGCGGCCCAGAGCGGTGCAACAATCCAAGCGGCAGTGCAGGCAGCGCGACGAAGGGCGACGTTCGAGGCTGGCATGAGGGCGGGCCACAGAGCGAGGTTGGAACCGATCCGGTCATCCGGCGCGGGGGCCGGTAGGGACCATCGATTCTGGCGCGGCGACATGGCCGATACAAGCCGGCGCGTGGTACCGGCAGCGTCATCGCTGTGCCGGTGCGGCCGGACGGTGCGCTACGTGCTCAGGCCGATGCCTTCGCCGAAATAGTACTTTCGCGCTTCGGGATTGGCCAGCACTTCGTCCGGCGGTCCGTGGCAGAGCACGCTTCCGGCACGAATGACGTAGCTGCGGTCGGTGATCTCCAGGGTTTCGCGCACCTGGTGGTCGGTGATCAGGATCGAGATGCCCCGCTCGCGAAGATCGCGAATGATCGCCTGGATGCTGTCGATCGTGACCGGATCGATCCCGGTAAACGGCTCGTCGAGCAGGATCAGCTCAGGGTCAGAGACGAGGCAGCGAGCGATTTCCAAGCGGCGTCGTTCGCCGCCCGAAAGCGAGTCGGCCCGCGCCTTGCGCAACCGCGTGATGTCGAACTGATCGAGCAAGTCGTCGCAGCGGGCACGCCGGGTGCGACGGTCGAAGCCGAGCATTTCCATCATGCCCAAAAGGTTGTTCTCGACCGACAGCTTGCGAAACACGCTCGATTCCTGAGCGAGATAACCCATCTTGCCGTCACGTGCGCGGCGATACATGGGCCAATCGGTGACATCGATGTCGTTGAGCAGCACGGTGCCTTCGTCGGGATCGATCATCCCGCAGGTCATCCGAAAGCTGGTGGTCTTGCCGGCGCCGTTGGGGCCGAGCAGCCCGACGATCTCGCCCCGATCGACTTCGAAGTTGACACCGTCGACGACGCGCCGGCGACCGTAGATCTTGACCAGTCCGTGTACTTCGAGCATCGACATCGTCGGTCCTCCGTGACGACCGTTGCGGCGGCTGGGTTTGGCTGCCTGCCGGCGTCGCATTTTGTTCGATTTGCCGGATCGTCCTGGGCGCCTCCGGCCGGCGGAAACTCAGCGGATGAATCCCATGTTGGCCACGTTGGGAAGAATCGGCAACGACAAGTCCGTCATGGGAACGCGCAATTCAGTCGCATGCGGCCAGTAGATCAAGAGCGCTTTGCCGACCAGCAAGCTACGGTCGACATAGTGTTCGCCGGGCCAGAACCGCGCGTCGGCGCTGGCCGGGCTGTTGTCGCCCAGCACAAAGAACTGGTCGGGCTCGAGTTTGAACGTGGTTGTTTGCCGATCGTCGAACGCGCTTTGCCCACCGCGCGTGGTCCACCGCTCGGGCGTCGACAGAAACTCGATCAACTGGTCGGTGCGGAGGATCGGGATGTAGCTGGTGCGATTGTTGAAATCGCTGATCGGGCCCGCCGAATCGAGGCTCTGATCAGCGATGTAGTAAACGTCGCGCAGTACGCGGAGATGCCGAACTTCGGCCTTGAGACCGCGAGCGCCGATCCCGACCGGGGCCAGATCACCCGCATCGCGCTGGTCGGAGCGTGGGCGAACGTTGTCCAGCGCGGCGTACGTCGTCGGCTGGTCGAAGGTCGCCAAGGCGTCGTCGACCCACAACACGAGTTGCCGGTCGACGTTGGCCAGTCGCACGTGATACGAGCCGGGACCGACCAGCCGGGTCTTGGCCGTGGGCCGCCAATCGGGGCGCCCGTCGCTAGACAAGGTGGCCTGACCGGTGGCCACGTCGATGCCGCATTGAAAGTGCCGCCCGCCTTTGACCAGGTCAACCAACAGTGTGCCTTGCGCGCTTTGCACGTCGGCTTCGAACTCGACGATCAAATCGCCCACCCAGTGCAGCCCGAGCGCGCTGGGCAACATACCGAAGCGTTCGTCCTTGCGCAGTACGCGCGTGTTGAATGCGTAGAAGTCAGTGATGAGCTGCGGCCGCGACCATTCTTCCACCCGCAGCTTGCCGTCGTCCATCTCGCGCCAAAACCGATCGGGCGGAACGCGGTGCTCGTAGCGAATCCAGGCTTCGTCGTCGGCGCCGTCGATCGCAAATGAGCGTGTGTCATCCGACATCTGCCAATCGTTGGGTCCGGGCTCGTCCGACCAGGCTCGCCAGCGCGCGGGCCAGCCGGCTTCGGCCAATGCGCCGCTCGCGTAGTCGGCGTCGTGAACGACCTGGGACATGGCCAGAATCTTCTCCGGCGGCTTGCGGACCAGTTCGAAATGGTCGCTGCCGTCGGCACTGACGAAGATGTCGCCGTGTTCGATGCGCACGGTCTCGCCGGGCAATCCGACCAGCCGCTTGATGAAATACGTTTCCGCTTCGAGCGGAAAACGAAAGACGATCACGTCCCATCGCCTCGGCTCGGAGAACTGGTACGGCACCTTGCTGACCCAAATCCGATCACCGGAATAGCTGCGGTGCGGCCCGCCGTCGTCGGAGTCCGCCGCGCTGGGGTCGACCGACATCGGGTAGCGGCAGTTCGGGCAGGTACACTCGACGACCTGGTGGCGGATGTCGATTTGGCCGGAAGCGGTTCGCAATTCGTTCCCGTTGCGGTCGGCCTCTTCGCTGCCGCTGGCCGTGTACTGGAAGCCACACTCTGGGCACTCGACGTCCTTGTGCCGGCCCATCAGCGTGGGCGCCATCGAGCCCGTGGGAATGACGAACGCCTCGGCCTGAAAGGTCTTGAACAAAAACGCCAAGGCAAAGGCGATCGCGATCGCCTCGATCGTGTCGCGTAGGCTGCGGCTCCAATGCGACTCGCGCTGAATCTGGGGCGCGGCCGGAGGCGCGGTGGCGGCGGCATTGCCGGCGGGGTTCGATGCTTTGCTCATACGCTCATTTTACCTGATGAACCCCATCCGGGCGAAATTCGGAAAGAACGGGAACGGGATGCGCGTGCCCGGGACCCGGTCGAACGAGTGGGGCCAGAAGATGTAAAGCGCCTTGCCGACCAGCAAATCTCGGGCGACATAGCGTTCCGCGAACCAAAGCCGGGCGTCCTGGCTCAAAGGGCTGTTGTCGCCCAGGACGAAAAACTGATCGTCATCCAACTCATAGACAGCTTCGTGGCGCTGGTCGAATGGATTGGTGGAAGAGTCCGAGGTCCACAGCGACGGCGTCGACCAAAAGTTCAGCAGTTCCTCGTAGTTCAACTGCGCGAGCATCGCGCGCGGCCGGCGGTAGTCGGACACTGGGTTGCGGCCGTCGGTGGCAATGTAATAGATATCGCGCCACAAGCGCAGGTTGCGTACGCGCAGCCCCGCGCCGCGCGAGCCGATGCGCGCCGGCATCAGGTCGCCCGGTTCCGAATCGGTGGCGACGGGGCGATCGTTCTTCAGGTCCGGATAAGTCGTCGGGCTGTCGAACTCGATCGGCGAGCCGTCGATCCAGAGCAGAAGTTGGTCGTCGATGTTGGCGAAGCTGACCGAATGACTCCCGCCGCCGCGGATGTCCGTTTGGGCAGTCGGCTCGTAGTTGTCCAGTCCGTCGATCGACAATCGTGCCTCGCCCGTCGCGCAGTCGATCCGACACTGAAAGCGGACGCCGCCCTCGATCAGCTCCAGCAGCGCGTCGCCGTCGGCGCGCGTCACGTCGAGCTGGCAGTCGAGCATCAGGTCGCCGACCCAGTGCAATCCCAGCATTTGCGGTTGATCCTCGGGATCGCCACGCTGAACGCTGGTGTTGTAGGCGTAGAAGTCGGTGATCAGTCGTGGTCGCGGACGAACGTTGTCCGGCAGCGGGCCCTGGGCCAGCATTTTCCAATCGTTGATCGAGGGCGTGAAGTGTTGGTAGCCGATCCAGCGCACGTCGTCTGGCGAACTGTCGATTTCGTACGAACGGCTTCCATCAGGCGATCTCCAACCGCCTTCGGTTTCGGCGTCGGTGGCTGGCCACGGATGCCAACGAACGGGCCAGCCCTTTTCGGTCATGGCGTCGACGACGTAGTCGTTGTCGTAGACGATCTGGGCCATGGCGCGCAGTTTCGACGGCGTGCGCCGCTCGAGATGAAAATCGTCCGCGCCGCGCGGCCGAACGTACAGGTCGCCGTGCCAGATGCGGAGCGTTTCGCTTGGCAAACCGACGAGCCGCTTGATGTAGTTCGTTTCGGCTCCGCCTGGATACTTGAAAACGGTCACGTCCCAGCGGCGCGGATCGTTGAACTCGAAATTGAATTTCGAGACCAGGATCCGGTCGCCGCCATAGGTCGGATAATCGCGCCCGTCGGGTGTGCGCGGATCGACGTTTGTGATGTAACGGCACATCGGACAGGTGACGTCGCTGACCGGCGTGAGCGGGCCCATGATACCGCGTTGGCGGGCCACGTCTTCGGCCTCGCTACTGGCACCGGCCGCGTACCAATAGCCGCACTCGGGGCAGGCGAGATCCTTGTGCGCGCCCATCAGCGTCGGGGCCATCGACCCGGTGGGGATGACGAACGCTTCGGCCTCGAACGTGCGAAACAAGAACGCCAGCACGAAGGCCACCACGATCGATTCGACCGTTTCGCGAATGGCGCTGGCGGTGAAATAGGCTTGCAAGCCAGAGGGCTCGACCGGGGCCGACTTCGGCGCGTCCGACGATCGGGCCGTTCGCTGCTTTCGTGACGAAGCTCGCTTTCTGGACATGGAAATCTGCAGTCGGTGTTGTGCGGCTCGACGGCCAGACTGGACGGCACGCCACTACGGCGAAACTCGGCGGTCGAGCGAATGGTCGCGGGACCGGGAAATATAGCGAATTACGGCGGTGTCCGAAACTTGAAATGTGTGTGGCCGCGGCCGCGGCGACGCCGAACGGCGCGAGACATAGCGGCAGTTGCCGTGGCGATCCAAAGCGCGCTGTTTACCAGTGCAGTACGCGGCCCACGATCTCGTTCGAGCCGACCGCTGGGCGCGGCCAGGATCGGCTGTCTTCTGAGTGGGGACTGTTGTCGCCCAGCACATAGTATTCGTCGTCGCCGAGCTCATATTCCCGCCGGTCGGCGGATTCCGGGCCCGTGTAGTACAGATCGCGATAGACGGCGATTTGCTCCAGACGCACGTCGGCCCGGCGCGCTCCGATCGCTAGCGGCGTGCTATCGTGCGCGGGCGTGGAAGTGAGTCGGCCAAACGGCGTGGGGCGGAAGCGGGTGTCGGCCGCGATCCGGCCGTCGAGTCGCAACTGGGCCCGACCGTCCGCTAGCATCCACGCTATCGCCACGGGACGACGGGACTGCGGCAGCGCGGCGACGAACTTCGAGGCGGTTTGCCCATTGTGCGAAAGCGTGCCGGCACCGGTGGCCAGGTCAAGTCGTACTTGAAACGTGTCACCTCGACTGCGTGCTCGAATCAACAGCTCACCCCGATTGTCCAACGTGACGCGCGCACGCAACAAATGGTCGCCCACCGGGTTTAAGCTGCGCAGCTCCGACTGATCGTACGGGCTTTCATCGTCGAGGGCTCCGTCCGGGAACGCGGGCACCGCCGCGGCGACCGGTGGATGTTCGTACTGGAGCCAGTGCACGTCGTCGTCTGGTTCTGTATCCGCGTCGGCGGTGCCAATCAAATTGGTTTGGTTCGACTCGTCGTCGGCCGAGTCGACCACGTGGACCCATCGCCCTTGGTGCTGCCGCCAGGCGTTGCGCGGATCGGTCCAGCCCGATTGTTGCTTCGAAGCTTGATTCGTTTTCTGCGCGGGTTGGTACACCAGCACGGCCATATCGCGCAACTGCACGAGATCTTTGGGCGCGAGTCGGCCGTCGATCCAGACGTCGCCGTTGCGGATTTCGACTCGTTCGCCCGGCAGGCCGACGATCCGCTTGACGCACCAACTGCCTGGCGCGCCGGGACAGCGCAGTGCGACTTTCTCCCAGCGGCGCGGAGCGCGCCAAACGTACGTGCCCCGATCGACCAGCACGCGATCACCGGGCCGGTCGACGCCCAGCGCTGGATCGTTGTCCGCGCGACAGTACGGACAAACGGCCGCTCGCCCGGCGGGCGGCAACGACTCGTGCCCGCAGAAGAATTCTGCGCCGCACCCGGCGCACGTCCATGCGCGGTGCGGGCCGCGCAGCGCCGGTGCCATCGATCCGCTGGCGACAATCACGGGCCGAAACAGTCCGGACAGGAGCCAGCCGTCAACCAGCAGCGCGGCCAGCAGGCAGGCGATGCCCACGCGCAGCACGGTGCCAAGAGACATGCCGGAGTGAGCGCCAGTTGCAGCTAGTTCGGCTTTTCGCTGCTGGTGTCCAGAACGGCCAAGAACGCTTTTTGCGGGATGTCGACGCTGCCGATCGACTTCATCCGTTTCTTGCCTTCCTTTTGTTTGGCCCATAGCTTTCGCTTTCGCGAGATGTCGCCGCCGTAGCATTTCGCGGTGACGTTTTTGCGCATCGGAGCGATTGTTTCCCGAGCGATCACGCGGCTGCCGACGGCGGCTTGCAGCGCGATTTCGAACATGTGCCGATCGATTTCGGTGCGCAGCTTTTTGACCACCGCGCGACCGCGCCGCTCTGCGTCGCGGCGGTCGCAAATGACCGACAATGCGTCCACGCGCTTGCCGCCGACCAGGATATCGAGCCGTACCAGATCGGCCGGAAAATACCCGATCAACTCGTAGTCCATCGTACCATAGCCGCGCGTGACGCTCTTGAGCCGATCGTGCATGTCGTAGATCACGTCGGCCAGCGGCAGGTTGAACGTGAGCATGGCCCGGGTGGGTGACAAGTACTCGGTGCGCACATATTCGCCGCGACGATCGGTACACAACTGCATGACCGGGCCGATCGAATCCTCCGGCAATACGAAGTTCACCTTGACGATCGGTTGGCGAAACTCCTCGATCTGGCCGGCGTCTGGTACTTGGCGTGGGTTGTGGATATGGAGCGTCTCGCCGGCGGTGGTGACGACTTCGTAGGTGACATTGGGCGCGGTCTGGACCAGGTCCATGTCGCTCTCGCCTTCGAGCCGTTGCTGGATGATCTCCATGTGCAGCAAACCCAAGAATCCGCAGCGAAAGCCAAACCCCAGCGCGTCGCTCGTTTCCGGCTCGAACTCGAAGCTCGGGTCGTTTATCGCCAGCTTGTTGAGCGCCTCGCGCAGCTCTTCGAAGTCTTGTCCGTCGGACGGATACAGCCCGCAATAAACCATCCGCTGCGGGGCGCGATAGCCGGGCAACGGTTTGGCAGCGTCTTCGCCGGTGGTGGCAACGGTGTCGCCGATGTGGATCTGGCCGAGGGACTTGATGTTGCAGATCAAATAGCCGACCTGGCCGGCGCTCAGCTCGTCGCACGGGCGGCGCTGCGGGACGAACTGGCCCAGTTCGACGATGTCGTGGGTGGTGCCGGCGCGGAGGAAGCGGATCTTCTGCCCCTTGCGGACGGTACCGTTCATCACGCGGACGTAAGTGATCGCGCCGCGGTACTCGTCGTAGTGACTGTCGAAGACCATCGCCTGCAGCGGGGCATCGGGATCGCCGGACGGCGGCGGCACGCGCTGGATAATCGCCCGCAACAACTCCTGGGCGCCTTCGCCCGTCTTGCCGCTACAGCGAAGCACTTCCTTCGGGTCGATGGCCAGCACCGATTCCATCTCGGTGATGACTTCGTCGGGCCGGGCATGTTTCAGGTCGACCTTGTTGAGCACCGGCACGATGGTCAGGTCATGCTCCAAAGCGGCATACGCGTTGGCGACGGTTTGTGCCTCGATACCTTGAAACGCGTCGACCAACAGCACGGCTCCTTCGCAACACGCTAAGCTGCGCGACACTTCGTATTGAAAGTCGACATGTCCGGGCGTGTCGATCAGGTTCAGCTCGTACGTTTCGCCGTCAACCGTACATTGCATGGCCACGGCGCGTGCCTTGATCGTGATGCCGCGCTCGCGCTCGATTTCCATGTCGTCGAGGGTTTGGTCGCGCATCTGGCGCTTTTGCAGCGTGCCGGTCTGTTCCAGCAGGCGATCGGCCAACGTGCTCTTGCCGTGATCGATGTGAGCCACGATGGAAAAGTTGCGAATGTGTTTGCCGTCGATCGGAGGCATGCGTCGGCCGCGTGGGGAGGGTTTCGTGTGGCGGTGTGCGGAGTGAGTGGACTAGGGGGACCCTGCCAGGTGGGCTCGCCGGGCCAGTCCGGCGGCGCCGATAAACCCGGCATCGCCGCCCAGCGAGGCATAATCGATCGACGTCTTCTCTGCCAGAAAGGGAAAGGCCCGCTCGCGTACTTCTTGTTTGATTCGCTCGAGGAACGCGCGGCCGGTCGGGCTGGAGTGTTTGCCGAACGTCATCGCGCCGCCGATCACGACGCCCTCGGGGTCGATGGCGTGCATCGCCGACACGATGCCAATGCCCAGGTAGCGGCCCGTCTCGTCGATGATCTCGAGCGACAGTCGATCTCCGGCGCGTCCCTCCTCGTCGATCATTTTACCCGAAAGCTCGTCGCCGGCGGCGATCCGTTTGGCAAGCGAGCTTTCATGGCCCGCGGCCAATAGTTCCTCGGTCCGCTTGACGACCGACGTGGCACTGGCATATGCCTCGAGGTGGCCGCGCTGTCCGCAGGAGCACATGCGTGCGTCGTCGTTGTAGTCGATGATCAGATGACCGAGCTCGGAGCCGGCGCTGTTTTCGCCTTCGACCAGCAGGTCGCCGATGATGATTCCGCCGCCGACGCCGGTGCCCAGCGTAAACATCACCATGCTGCGCAGGACGCGGCCGCTGCCGACCCAAAACTCGCCGAACGTGGCTGCGCGTGCGTCGTTGGCAAACGTGACCGGCAGACCGCAGGCCTCTTCCAAGGCACTCTTGATCGGAAAGTGCCACCAGTGCGGCAGGTTTCCGGGCTCGAGCAACACACCGGCCGCCACGTCCATCGTGCCGGGCGTACCCAGGCCGACGCGGCAGATGGCGTCGAAGCCGATACCGGCTTCTTCGACCGTGGAGCGGAGCGTCTGATCGATGCGCTTGATCGCCTGGCGGGGGCCCTTTTCCTCGTCGGTCGGCATGCTGTGATAGGCCAACGGTCGGCCCTGGTCGTCGACGACCCCAATCTTGATGTTCGTACCGCCGACGTCGACCGCGGCGAAAAACGGAGGCTCGGCCTGGGTCACGGGAGTGAGCTGCCGGGATGGAGCCATGATGGGCGCGGCACGGGGACGGGGGCCAATGACAACGGACGACGGCAATGCGATCCGGCTACTTCTTCGGCCGATTGGTGACTCGCTGGCTGCAACGTGAACAGCGGCGGCGCTGCGGGTTCAGCTTCGAGCCGCAGCGCGAGCAACGAAGGTTCTTAAGCGCTCTGACGAACTTGCTGTGGGGTCGGGTTCTCATAGCGATGCCGCCTTGTCTGCGAGTGGTTTGGGTCGTGTGCGGGAAGCAAATCAGAATATCAGCCGGGCGGGGCGACGTCTATCGCGGCTGGGGAATGCGGGCGTCGTTCGCCGCGATAGCATGCGCGTCACGCCAGAATGTCGTGGACGGTCTCGCCGTGGACGTCGGTCAGGCGGAAGTCGCGTCCGGCGTAGCGGAACGTCAGCCGCAAGTGGTCGAGCCCCAGCAGGTGGTGCATCGTGGCGTGTAGATCGTGGACGTGGACTTTGTCGGCCACCGAGAAGTAGCCGTAGTGCTTGGCCCCCCTGGGCGTGGGTTGTCAAGGCCGACTCGAACACCGGCTTTGCACGACTGCATTACGAAACGAAGAAGCGAAACGATTCATCTGGCGGCGCGGCACTTTTTAGAATGGCAAGCGCCGCACGCAAGTCCCAGAGGATCGCTTCGACCGGGTAACGACCAATCGTCCGATCGGACGGCATCTTCTCCAAGCTGGATATCAATCCACCAATCGTCTGTATTCCATCTGCGATGGGGGACCAGTTTTCTTCGGCCGGCGGAAGACCCATTTCCTCCCGTTCATCATCGCCGAGCATTTCTGAATCATCGAAAAAACTCGTAAGCGGCTTAGCGCTGGCCGCGACCGCAATTTCGTCGAGTTCGTCCAGTCCGTCACACTGGCCCAGGTTTTGGCCGTACACGAGACCCTCGTTCTTGGGATCCATCTCCGCAGGGAGATCCTGGTGGCCCGACGCGTTGAGTTCGATGGTCGCGTAGATTGACATGATTGCGACTCCCTGGTTTGGTGCGGTGTCAAACGACGACCCAAAGCGGGTGCTTACCCACGGAAACAGCGATGGACAATTCTCAATCTGTGCGATCCGCCATTCCAATTCAACGAATCGATCTACTGCATTCATCGAGATATGGATGCAACGCTGCCATAAACGATTTTTCGTCCGTGAGCTGATCGAGTTCATCAGATCTGATTCGCGATTCTGGAGCGAGTGAATGGAGGTAGGCGAGAAACCGAAAAAATGCGTCGACGTTCTCCGAATTCCAAGCTTTCCCCATTCGGAAGTCGATCTCTATCTTATTCTCCCAAACGAAGATGCCCAGGTCAGGAATGACCGTGCCATGCATCGAGATGCCGCCGAAGCAGCAATGAAAAGCATCAGCTCGTCCGGCTTGCAACCAATCGCACGGATCGTCGATGGACATCAGTGGTACATCCGCGCAGTGTCTGTTGTCCCACACGGTGGGAGATTTGGACACACATTGGCCGTTTTCTCGAATAAACCGATAGAGCTTCTTCACGCTTGCGGGCTTTACGTGATCGAACACGATGGTGGGGAGCGAACCGTCGTCGTCGCGAAAATTGACTGATGTGATTTGCCAAGCGTTCGTCATGCAACTGACGGCTCCGCGTTCATTGCCGTGTTCTACGGCAGTTTGTGTTGAGCATTGAACATCGCGTGATATCGCTGCGCCTTCTCAGTCTCACCAAGCTTCTCGTAGCAGTCGCCCAGTTCGCCGTAAAGGAAATACGAAGACGGCCCGCGATCAACAGCAAGCTGGAACATCTCCGCGGCTTCCGCAAATCGGCACTCATCGCGAAGTATGTAGCCGAGGTCGTGCGCGATGTGTTGTTTATCTATAGACGCAGCCAATCCCTTTTTGAGAATGTTGATACCGACGTCGGGAGCCGTCCGCGAATAGAAGAGTTCGTAGTCACCGAAGCACTCCATCGGGACAGCACATATGATCTCGCCATCGCATTTGTGTTGGTAGCGGAACTCGATTTCGCCGCGGCGTCGAAAGAAGGCGGACTCGCTAATGCGTTCGGGAAGGAACAAGTCCACGTAGCAGTCACTAATCGTGCCATCTGAAAGGACGTGTTTGGCTTTGACGATGAAGGTGTCGTAGATTTCGGATTCGCGCAGCACGGGGGAATCGATTGGGTCGAGTTCCGATTCGCGGAAATCATCCGCGTACGTACCTCCAATTAGGCCGAAGTACGGAATTGCCGGATACTGAGTTAGAGCGTCAATGAATCGCATGGAAGGTATTGGTCTCAGCGGTGGAACGCCAAGGACATCCGGGGAGTTGACGCGAACGAGCGAAGCAAGCCAGCCAGGATTGTACGACTCCGGTCATGTTGCCTTGTTGTGTACTGGTATCAGTCATCCGAAGATGGTGCGCTCTCGGTCGGCTTGGCGAAGGAACCGGAGGCCCTCAACAATCGCGGGAGCGTCTAGCGCCATTAGGGTTCTTCTCGTGTTTCAAGGGGCATCGCAGATACCCAACAATCAATCGACCGCCGAAGTGCTGACATAGCGCTTCCGCATTTTCGCGGCCGCGGAATGCGTCGTCAATTGTTGGACGTCACGCCAGAATGTCGTGGACGATCTCGCCGTGGACATCGGTCAGGCGGAAGTCGCGGCCGGCGTAGCGGAACGTCAGCCGCAAGTGGTCGAGCCCCAGCAGGTGGTGCATCG
>CALFYT010000067.1 GCA_937952415.1 uncultured Planctomycetaceae bacterium
AGCAGCCAGCGGCACGAAGCGCCGGCCAATGTTCCGCGACGCCGCAGGCGGTTCAGTCCGGGACCCAGGTTGCGGCGACGATGCATTCATGCTGCTGGGAAGCCCTTTGACAAGCCAGTCGTGCGGCCAGCGCTACACGACGGATCGTAGCTGGCCCATCGGACCACGGCAGTCCGATGCCCGCAATGCCACACCAACCGTTGCGCCCCGACGTCGGCGAACCTTCGCCATCGACTGCGGTCTATTGCCATAGTACGCGCAGCCTGCGCAGCGCGCCGGCCAATTGCGTATTCACGGGGTATTCGGATATCATGCGGCAATCTTTGGTTTTCCGCCACTTGCAGACGACCGCGAGCGACACCCGATGACTACCAAAGGCGAAGCGTTTGCCGGACTCAGCGTGGCTATGGTCACTCCGTTTCGCGACGGCGGCGTTGACTACGACGCGTTGCGGGCCCAGGTCGACTTTCAGGTCGCGGCCGGAACCACGTGCCTTTGCCCGGTCGGCACCACCGGCGAATCACCCACGCTGTCGCACGACGAACACGAGCGCGTGATCGCCTCGGTGGTCGAGTTCGCGGCAGGACGCCTCAAGGTGATGGCCGGCACCGGCTCGAATAGCACGGCCGAAGCCCTCCGATTGACCAAGTACGCGCAACAGGCCGGCGCCGACGCGGCACTGGTTGTCGCACCGTACTACAACAAGCCCACGCAGGAAGGATTCTACCAACATTTTCGCGCGTTGGCCGAAGCGGTCGGCATTCCGATCTGCGTCTACAACATTCCGGGACGTACGGGCAAGAACATCGAAGCGGAAACCATTGCCCGAATGGGCGAGCTGGAAAACATCACGATGGTCAAGGAGGCCACCGGTTCGATGGACCAGGCGTCGCAAGTCATGGCGCTGTCGAATCTGACGGTGCTCTCCGGCGACGACAGTCTCACGCTGCCCTTGTTGGCGCTCGGCGCCCGTGGCGTCATTTCCGTGGTCGGCAACATCGTGCCGGACGACATGATCGCGATGGTGCGGGCCTTCGACGCCGGGAACCACGCCGAAGCGCTCCGCTGGCACCGCAAACTGTTCCCGCTGTGCCGCGACATGCTGGGGCTGGCCAGCAATCCCATTCCCTTGAAAGCCGCGATGCGCATGCTCGGCCGAGACACCGGCGAACTGCGAATGCCCATGACCCCGCTCGACGAAGCGACGGAAGCGAGCCTCCGCCAAACGCTCGTGCAATACGGGCTTCTCTAGCGGTCGCGGTTTTCGCGAAACGGCCACGGTATTCGCTGGCCACCGACGCGAGCGTCCCGTCCGTTCGTTTGTAGCAAGCGAGCCGCGCGTGCCGGTTGTTCCAGCCCTTGGAACTGCCGGGCAACTCGGCCGGCGGATCACCGTCAGATTCCATCCAACCCGACCCTGGGGCCGCAATCCGCGGAAATGCCGCGTGGCCCATTCGTTCCAGGGGACGCGCCCCTTTTGGATTGGTGACGTTGGAACGTCAAGTTTGCCCATCTACGTTGATGTTTTTGACCTATATTTCAGTGAAATACATCTGTCATTCGTTGCGAAGAAGCTCTCGGAAAAGCAGTTGGAAATGATTCTGCCAGACACTTGGTGGCTGTTGCCGATCGGCACGGCCGTATTGGCGATTGCCGCCTTCGCCGGCTATTGGCTGGGGCGACACCGACTTCGACCCGGTCGTCGGAGCCGGCGTCGCGTGCGGCCCGAGGTGGAGCGCGCGCTTTCGATTATCGGCGACTTGGAGAATGTCGCTTCGCAACTGCGTCACGCGTTGTCGCACCATGGCTCGGCGCTCCGCAAGTTCGCCACGCGGTTGGTGCGCTTCGAGCGCGAGCAGGTTGTTGCGCGACACGAGTTGTGCGACCAGGCCGAAGAGATGCTCAAACCGGCCATGCGGTTGACGGCGGAAATCTCGGACGCATACGCGCGATTGGCACAGCAGATGTCGCATCTGGCGACATTCGCGGAACTGCGAGCCGACCCGATCACCGGTGCGGCCAATCGCGTCGTGCTCGACGAAACGCTCGACGCCATTTTGTCGGACGCCGCGTCGAGCACCGCGGGACCAACCGTGGCAATGGTCGAAATCGACTTCTTCGAGCAGATCAACGATTCGCGCAGTCTGCTGCAGGGCGATCGCGTCCTGATCGACCTGGTCGCGGCATTGCGCCAGTCGATTCGGCCGAGTGATCTGTTGGCCCGGTTCGGAAACGAAGACTTCGCGATCGTGATGCCGGACACCGATATTACCGTGGCGGCAGCCCGGGCCGAGACGATCCGGACCGCGATTCGCGACCATATGCCGGTCACCGTCAGCATCGGCCTTGCCGCGGCACAGCACAACGACACTGCGGCCGCCGTGCTCGGACGCGCCAGCGCCGCGCTGGCCAAAGCAAAGGCCGCCGGCCGCGATTGTGTCTATCAGTTCGATGAGGCGGACTCGACAACCGGCGAAACGCAAAGCCAAACGCCCACATCGCAGTCGTCGGTGCCGACCGAAACCAACTCGGACCCGGCCGCCAATCCGGCTGCTGAATCAAGGACCGAGTCTACCGCCGATCCTCGCGAGTCATGGCGCTACGGTGCTCCTTCGGCACCAGAGCGCGAAGAGGAACCGTCAGCCGTCGCCGACGATGCCCCGCTTATCGCGTCGCCCAACTAAGTCGGCCTTGCGTGCATCGTCGCGCTCTACGCCAACCACGCGCACCATGCGACGACGCACGCCAAGCGCGGTGCCATCACACGCCGGCCAAACTGGCTATTCAGGAATTCTTCGGCACGCGCAGTCGTACAGCACGTACTGCGTACCGCTCCAGTAGTAGACCTTGTAGCAGTACTTGGAAATTGCCGTGTTCTCGAAAAGCCAATACTGAATGCCCAGCGGCGCCGCACCGTCCACTCGGTAGAGAAGCCAGAAATTGGGAATCTCTACTTGGAACCGCAGCAGCACCAGGTACTCGTGGCAACAGCCGTTCTTGTCCACGAACTTGTACGCACCGGTGCCGCAGATCTCGTTCTTGTGTCGGCACACCAGGTGGAACGTTGAATGGTGTCCGGCGTAAATCCGCTTTCCCTTGTCCGGAGGGCTTGGACAGGGGTGCACCGGACCGCACGGCTTGACGTGACAATGCCCACCATAGCAGTGCCAACCGGTGAGCCGTGCCACGCTGGCCTCGGCCGCCAAACGCTGGGGCGTGCGACGCTGTTCGGTCGGCGCTGATCGAGACGGCGCCCCTTGCGACGGGGCCGTACGGAGTTGCAACGTCCGGAATACGCTTGTCGCTGCGGCCGGCTCGGTTCGGCTGGCCACGGACGCGACATACTGCTGATCTGCTCGGCTAAGCTGCTCGAGCGCCACTCGATACACCTTTCCGTCGATCGCGCGCAGCCACACCATACCCCCCGACTGATCCACGTACTCGGCCTCGCGCCGATAATCCCCCGTCGTGTCGGTCCACTGGCGAGCCTCGAGCGTTACGGGAACGCAAACGGCGACCGCAAATACCCATGCGAGAAGTCTCATTGCAGATCCCCCCAAATCGAAAGTGGCAAACCACCAATATTGGGTGGATGCTATCACGTTCCCCCCAATTGTCAAACTTCCGCCAGTTTTACAGGTCGTGTATTTGCATCCGATACCCCCAGTCTTCCCGAATGCCCCGGCGGTCTGTCCGCGCGGCGTGCGCTAATTGCACGCGACCTTAAGCGATAGCTACAATCGCTCCTGCGCCGGCCGCACCGCGCATTGCTGTAACTATCAACGGGGCAACTAGATGGATGTCCGTCCCCAGGCCAAGGCACCGCCCACGGCGGCCGAACTGTTGCGAATCGGCAGCTTTCGATCCGCCGATTGCCAGGGGGTATCGCGACGGGCATTCCTGCAAGCCGGGGCTATGACGCTCGGTGGCTTGGCGCTGCCAATCACCGCCCAAGCGGCCGAAACGGCCAAGGCCCGATCGATCGTGCTCGTCTGGCTGTGGGGCGGTCCCAGCCAGCTCGATACCTTCGACCCCAAGCCTTCGGCGCCGGCATCGTATCGGGGCCCCTTTTCGACGATCGGCACGCGCACGCCTGGGATTCGGTTTTGCGAAATGCTCCCCAAGCTTGCCACCCGAAGCGATCGGTTCTCACTGGTGCGCACGAATCGCAATCTGAGCGGGGATCATCTCGTGGGCGGGTCGATCGCGCTGTGCGGTGGCCCGGCCCAACCGAACGATTACCCGCCGAACTTCGGTTCGATCGTCGCGCGTCATCGGGGCGACGCGGCGCTGCCGCCGTTCATTTCCATGAGCCGGGGCCCGGTGGCTGACGGACGCGCTGCGATGGACGGCTATGGCGGCGGCGTTTGGGGCAAGGCGTACGATCCGTTCCTGCTGAACTGCTCGGAGGACGGCGACATCGAGGTGCCGGCGTTGCAATTGCTCGACGGACTGACGCCCGATCGGCTGCTGGATCGTGAAGCGCTGATGGCCGAGCTGGATGCCAAGCGTCGCGCGCTGGATAGCGCCGCGGCTGCACGATGGACCGCAAGCCACGGTCGGGCCCACGCGCTGCTAACATCGGCCGATGCGCGGGGTGCCTTGGACTTATCGCGCGAGCCGGACGCGCAGCGCGAGCGCTACGGGCACACTTCGTTCGGCCAGAGCTGCCTCTTGGCGCGCCGGCTGGTCGAAGCCCAGGTGCCCTATATCCAAGTGAATTGGAGCCAATACGTCGAGTTGGGGCCTCCGCCGTACGGCTACGGCTGGGACACCCATGCCCACCACTTCAACATGATGGCTGACCGTCACCTGCCGGTGTTCGATCGGGCGTTTTCCGCGCTGCTCGACGACCTTCACCAGCGCGGGCTGCTCGAAACGACGCTGATCGTCTGCATGGGCGAGTTTGGACGCACGCCAAAGATCAACCATCTCGCCTCGCGCGATCATTGGCCCGATTGTTACTTCTCGCTATGGGCCGGGGCCGGCATCGCGCCGGGTCGCGTGATTGGCGAAAGTGACGCCCGGGCCGAACAACCGCGCACCGAGCCGATCTTCCCGGCGATGGTCGGCACGACGATGCTCGAATTGGCCGGGATCAACTCGGCCGCTCGGGCCGAGATGCGCGTGCTGGAAGGGGCCCGAGTGATCCATGAGTTGCTCTAGGCTATTTTGCGCCGTCAGCGCGCTATTCTGGGCGCACGGCTTCTTCGCAGCGTTACTCGTCTGTTGCACCAGCGTGGGGCTGGCTGCCGAGCCCCGGCGATTGACACACGACGGTCGGCTAAAGCGCGATCCGCGGTTTGTCGACGACGCGACGCACGTTGTTTATTCGGTGGTCGAAGGGCCGACGATCGTGCGGCAAATGAAGTTGAATCTGGCCACCGGCCAGGCCGTGCCGCTCTACCCCGACGCGCCGACCAGCCAGTTCGAGTCGACGTTCTCGCCCGACGGGCGCTATCACGCCTTTGTCGAGTTCCGCGCTGTCACGAACGTCAAGCTCGTGATTCGTGACACGCAAGAAGGCCGCGACGCATTGTTCGACCCCGGCAGCGATCGGGCGCACCTGGGCAACCCGGTCTTCGATCCCCGCGGCCAACGGCTCGTTTTCAGCCTGCCACGAACCGTGGGCCAACAGCTTGTGTCGATCAATCCACAGGCCCAAGACCTTCGCTTTCTAACGCGGCAGACCGAAGCGATTGACGACTGGGCGGCATTTTCACCAGACGGCCAGCAGATCGCATTCGGCTCCAGCCGGGACGGCGATTTTGAGATCTACGCCATGCAAGCAGACGGCACGCAGGTGCGCCGGCTGACCAACAGCCCCGGAGCCGACATTCGGCCCGCCTGGTCGCCCGACGGACGACAGATCGCCTTTACTAGCGCCCGCGATGGCAACTACGAGATTTACGTCGTGCCGGCCGACGGCTCCGCGGCACCGCGGCGGGCCACAAACCATGAAGAGCGGGACGACTTCGCCCGATGGCACCCCGACGGCCGACAGTTGTTGACGGTTTCGGAACGTCGCGGACAATTTGATCTCTACCTGATGGAACTCCCGGCGCCGTGACGGCATGGCTGCCGTCTTCGCTCAATCGACCGTGCCCGCGCCGACCTGCGACACCGGGCCACGCTACGGAACCAACAAACTCTCCATGACGCTTTCGCTTGCCGACGTTGAAGCCGCGCGACGCCGCATCGCGCGCGGCATTTACGAATCCCCCTGCCCGGAATCGATTCCGCTATCGGAAGTCGCCGGCTGCCCCGTCTTTTGCAAGCTCGACTACTTGCAACGTACCGGTAGTTTCAAGGAGCGCGGCGCGCGCAATGCCCTGATGCAGCTCGACGACGAGCACCGCCGGCAGGGCGTGATCTCGGCATCTGCCGGAAACCACGCGCTCGGCCTGGCCTATCACGGCAAACTGCTCGATATCGGCGTTACGGTCGTGATGCCCAAGTTCGCCCCGCTAATCAAGCAGATCACGTGCCGCCGGCTTGGGGCCACGGTGATTCTCCACGGCGAGACGTTTGCCGAAGCCTACGAACACGCACACCAGCTTGCCGGCGAGCGGGGACTGGCCTACATCCACGGCTTCAACGATCCGGCAATCATCGCCGGGCAGGGGACGATGGGGCTGGAGATCCTCGAACAGGCGCCCGACGCCGCGGCGATCGTCGTGCCGGTGGGCGGGGGCGGGTTGATCGCCGGCATTGCTTTGGCCGTCAAGAGCCTTCGACCCGAAGTGCGGATCTTCGGCGTGCAGGCGGAGCATGCACCGGGCTTCGTGGCGGCCCAAGACGCCGGACATCCGGTGCGCACGCCGGTCGAACCGACCTTGGCCGATGGCCTTGCCGTCTCACTGGTCGGGGAGCTTTCGTTTTCGATTGCCGCGCCGCGCGTCGAGCGGGTCGTTACGGTCAGCGAAGAGCAACTTGCGCTGGCCATGCTCCGGCTTTTGGAATCGGAAAAGAGCGTTGTCGAGGGGGGCGGCGCAGCGCCGCTGGCCGCGTGCATGGCTGGCAAACTGCCCGAGCTGGATCAGGCCAAGACAGTCTTGGTTCTGTCCGGGGGAAACGTCGATCCATCGGTGCTCAGCCGAGTGATCGACAAGGGCCGAGTTGCCGACGGAAGACTCTGCCGCTTCACGGCCGTCATTTCGGATCGACCTGGCGGGCTCGCGCGGCTCACGCAAGTGATCGCCGAGTGCGGCGCGAGCGTCCAGGAAATCTTGCACGATCGGGCGTTTTCCGGGCTCGACGTGGGCCTGGCCCACGTGCTGTGCATCGTCGAAACGGAAGATCGCGACCACATCCACCGCGTGTACCAACGACTCGGCGAGTCGGGTATCCGCGTGCTGCCCGACGGCGAAAAAGTGTGACTTGAAAACGGGCCACTACACGGTCGATTCTTTGACAGGACGGAGCCTATGACGAGTAGCACCGCCGAACAAGACCGCATTCTCGAACATACGGCCGATCACGTGCGCAACGCACTGGCCGCCGACGCGACCGGTCACGACTGGTGGCATATTCAGCGGGTACGCGACATGGCACTGCGCATCGGCCAGCGCGAAACGGCTGACCTGTTCGTCGTCGAGCTGGCCGCGCTGTTGCACGACATTGCCGACTGGAAGTTTCACGGCGGCGACGCATCGGCCGGCCCGCGAAGGGCCGCCGCTTGGCTTGCCGAACTCGGCGTCGAGCAATCCGTCATCGAGCACGTGTGTGCGATCATCGCGGGCGTCTCGTTCAAGGGCGCCGGCGTCGCCACGCCCATGCAGTCGCTCGAAGGCCAGGTCGTGCAAGACGCCGACCGGCTCGACGCGTTGGGCGCCATCGGCATCGCCCGCACATTTGCCTATGGTGCCCACGCGGGCAATCCGATCCACGATCCCGGCCGATCGCCCGAGCGCCACGCCACCTTCGACGCGTATAAATCGGCCAACGGCACGACGATCAACCACTTCTACGAAAAGCTGCTGCTGCTCAAAGACCGTATGAACACCGCGACCGGCCGGCAAATCGCCGAATCGCGTCATGCGTTCATGGAGCAGTTTCTCGAACGCTTCTTCGCGGAGTGGGACGCCGAAGCGTGAATCGTGTCAGCAGGCGCGCTGCACGTTCGTAGACGAAACAATCGGGGCCGGGTACATTGCTCGATCTGCCGCGCGGAGTAATCGGTAAACGCCTGGCCCGTTTTTTGCCTCAGCGACCGACATTGTCCCGGCGCCACTTAGTTGACGCGACCGCGAACCAACCTGACCATGCCCGAACCACGAGCCATCATCTTCGACTGCGACGGCACGCTGGCCGACACAATGCCCAGCCACTATGAGGCCTGGATGACGATCCTGGCCCGCTACGAGCTGACGATGAGCGAAGATCGCTTCTATGAATTGGGAGGCTGGCCGACGCGGAAAGTGGCGGAATTGTTGGCGCGCGAAGCCGGTCGCGAGGTCGACCTGGCCCAACTGTCCGAGGAAAAAGAGGCGATGTTCGAGCAGTGCGTCCATCTGGTGCAGCCGATTCGGCCGGTGCTCGAAGTGGTTCACGCGCATCGTGGTCGGATCCCCATTGCCGTGGCCACCGGAGCGGTCCGGCGAATCTGCGAGCGAATCCTGCGGCAGATCGAACTTCACGACACGTTCGACGCGATCGTCAGCGCCGACGACGTCAACCGTCACAAACCCCAGCCCGACATCTTTCTGGAAGCCGCGCGGCTGCTCGGTGTTGCACCGGCGCATTGCCGGGTGTACGAAGATACGGACCCCGGCATCGAGGCGGCTAAGCGTGCCGGAATGGAACCGGTCGACGTGCGCGATTTTTACACGCCGCGCCGCGTGACCTAAGAAAACTGAGCGTGAGATCCCGCTCGGCCTGCGGCACGGGCGCCAGCACCGGTGTGGGCAAAGGCTACAGGCAATGATTGAATTTGCGGCAAAGTTCTCTGAAGGTCTTTCGTACGATGCGTTCCTGCAGCGGCATGGCGAACCGCAGCATCGCGAGCGCTGGCAAGCGCTGTTCGACGAAGTCCGACCGGCCGACGCGCAGCGCGCGTTGCTCGAATCGTTCGTGCGCGAGATGAAGGTCCTTTGCCTGGCCGGCGCCTGGTGTGGCGATTGCGTGCAGCAGTGTCCAATCTTCGAGCACTTCGCTCGAATCAATTCGCGGATTGCCGTGCGCTACTTTGATCGGGATACCCACCCAGAATTGGCGGCCGAGTTGAAAGTGTGCGGCGGCGAGCGGGTGCCCGTGCTGGTGTTTCTTAGCGAAGATGACTACGAAGTGGCCCGCTTCGGCGATCGCACGCTGAGCAAGTATCGCGCGATGGCCGCCGAACAGCTTGGCGCGGCCTGTCCGACCGGCATCGGCGCGCCGCACAGGCCGCTGCTCGACGCCGTCATACAAGAGTGGCTCGACGTGTTCGAACGCGTGCAATTGATCCTCCGCACCAGCGGCCGACTCCGCGAAAAACACGGCGACTAGGCGATGCGAAGCACGACGTTCGAGCTAGCAAGCATCCGTTGCGGCGTACTACAACACGTCGTTGTATTGGGCTGGCTGGTTCTGTTTTGCGTGATCGGGGATTGCCAACCGGCGACTGGGCAATCACCACCGTCGTCCACAGCACTACCGATCTCACAAACCCGCGTGGTCGTTACAGGGCCGGAAACGAACCGCCCGGATCCGTTTCCGGGCGTGGGAAACTTTGGCTGGGTCGGCAACCTTCAACAACTGCCCGGCGGCCGGCTGTTGCTGGTACATCAGGCAGGCTATTGGCACGTTTCGTTCGCGCAGCCGCGCGTGATCGAACCGGAGCTTGCGGCACGTTGGCGTGACGAGGGTTGGCCACTCGACTTTCCCGCGCCGACCGGCGGCCGCTCGATGCTGTCCGTCTCCGACGACGGTGGACAGACGTGGTCCAAGCCGCGCACCATACTCGATCTGCCGCAAGACGACAGTCCGTACGGACTGATACGGCTGGCCGACGGCACGTTGCTTTGCTTCGTCAACGTGCAAGCGTCGTGGTACGGCTACGATCGTGCGCCGCCGGAGTTGGCCGACACGCTGGGCGGACTCAACTCGCGCCAGTGTGTGATCCGCTCAGCCGATGAGGGGGAAACCTGGGGCGATCCGATCTGGCTCGACAGCCCGGGCAAGTTGTACGAGCGCTCGCACGCACAGCCGATTGCTCTGCCCGGCGGTGGAATCTTGTGGCCGACGTATTGCCGCGAGGCGCGCACCGGCGACGAGTACGGAGTGATCCATCGCAGCGACAACGCCGGCCGAACGTGGCGCGTGGCGTCGACCATTCGCCGCAACGCAAATGCGGTCGACGAACCTGCGATCGCTCGATTGGCCGATGGTCGATTGATGCTCGTCTGCCGACCCGACGGCGCCGTCTTTCACTCACGCGATGACGGTGTCACATGGAAAGAAACCGGAAGCATTCCGGTCACCGGCACCTTCAAAGCCCCCCGACTGTTCGTGCTGGGCGACGGCACGATCGTGTGCGCCGCCACGGTCGGAACTCTCTCGGCGTTTATCAGCACGGACGGCGGACGCACATGGAGCCGTCGGATCGCGATTGACGACGGGGCGTACGGCTATCCCGGCGGTGTGCTGCTGGCAGATGAGTCGATCCTCGTCTCGTACGTCGAGCGAGGGCGTGCGCCTAGTCGCATCTTCGTTGCCCGCGTCGCGCTCAACGCAGACCGATCTGGCCTGATTCTGCTTCCACTGGAGCGCTAGTTGCCCGCGCGGTCAGGGCAGGTGGTGATCGTTGCGCGCTTGCGCCCGTCGTCTCAATAGAGAGCCGTCGACAACCGGCGGCGGTACTCGCCCGTCAGCGGTGAGTCGTCACCCAACACGCGAAACAGGTCGACCATCAGCACCTTGGCCGGCTCGACGAACGATCTGTCGGCCGATTCCACGATGCGCAGTGCGGTTTGCAGGGCTTCTTCGTCCTGGCGCGCGGCGGCCAGCGCTTTGGCCAATTCGAGCGCGGCAGCCAGGTTCTTCGGCTCGGCGGCGTGTTTCGCCCACAAAGCCTCCAAATCGGCCGGAGCGTGTTCGGCTGCGGCAACGTGCAGTTGGGCTTTGATCTTCTCCGCTTCGTCTTCCAGGAAGCCGCGCGATTCCAATTGTTCGATGACCGCGCGGCTCTCGTCGGTTCGGCCAGCCGAAAGCAGCAAGGCGGCCAGGCCAATTTGTGCGGGTGCCAGGTTCGGATCGAGCGCCGCTGCCTCGCGAAACTTGGCTTCGGCCCCAGCGACGTCGGTCGACGCCAGCACGTTGGCTTCGGCCACCAACGATTCGGCCGGACTGGGCAGCAACCGATCGATCCACGGGCGAAGTTGGTTCTCGTCACGCAGCCCGACGAAGAAGTCCAGCAACTCCCCGTCGCGCAGGGCGTAGACCGCCGGAATCGATTGCACGCCAAACCCGGCTGCAATGTTCGGCAGTTTCTCCGTGTCGGCTTTGACCAACAGGAACTTGCCGTCGTAGTCTCGGGCCAACTGTTCGAGGATCGGCCCCAGCATGCGACAGGGCTGACACCAGGCGGCCCAAAAGTCGACAACTACGAGCATCTGCCGCGAGCGCTCGACGACGTCCTCTTGAAAGGTCGCCTCCTCGGCTTCCAGGATCCAGGGCGATGGTTCGTTGGATGGCTCAGTCATGGCAGCACACTTCAGTTACGAAAGATTATCGAAGATCGACGGCACTTGCTCGGCAAGAATAATCACCACGCCCATCAACGATTCGCCGGCGATCAACCCACTGGATACCGGAATCGTGTACTGGTGGTCAATGGCCGGACGTGCTTTGGACAACAGCCACGCGGCCAGCGCGCCGACGAACATCGACACGCCATTGAACGCCGGAATCACGCCGGCGATTCCCAATCCGACCGGCGAAGGAATCCAGCGGCGGTAGCGCTCGGGTGCCAACTCGTCTGCCACGGTCAGCCCAATGCCGATCAGCCCACCCACAACCATCGCGGCCAGAGCGCCAGGCGGCAATGCCTCGAACCCTTGCGCCAGAAGTTCCGCCACGCCGGCCCACACCTTGGCCGTCGGCGCGGGCAAACGGGCCGAGCCAATTTGCTCCGGGTCGGCCACCAGGCCATAGACGGGCACACAGACCAACGTACCGGCCAGCACGCCGAACAGTTGCGAGATCAACTGCTTCCGCGCGTTGCCGCCAAGCAGGTATCCGCACTTCAAATCGGTCAACAAATCGGCCGAGTGGGCCGACGCACCCGCCGTGATCGATGCGGTCATCAGGTTGGTGGTCATGTTCGTCGGCGCAAGCCAACCGTAGACGAGCTGCGTGATCTTGCCCATCGCGCTCATCGGTGTGATGTCGGTCTCTCCCGTGGCCCTGGCCGCCACGATCGATAGCACAAACGTCAGCAGCACGGCGATGATGCCCATCCACCAGGCGATATCGAAAAACATGTGTCCCAGCACGACGCACGCGGCACCGGCCAGCAGGGCCCCGCCGAGGAACCAGCTGCCGGGCACTTCGATTCGCTCGAGTGGATCGTCTGCGTCCGTACTGCCGAACATGGAAGCCATGCCGCGAAACGCGCGCAGCACGGTGCGCCAGCGCAGGGCGAAGGACAGCAGCCCGCTGGTAACCATCATCGCCGAGGCGGGCCAGAGCGTCCACGTCGTGATGCCGGTGTAGCCTTCGCCCTCGACCACACCCCGCTGGATCAACACCGGACCCAGCAAGCCGAAGTAGATGACAACTCCAACCAAGATTGACGTTCCGATCCGAATGCCCATGATCGCGCCGGCGGCCACCATGATCAGCGAGCCTTCGAACCCCATGCTGGTCCGCGCCAAATAGCGATAGCCCCAATCGGTCGGCACCAGCGGCATCTCCGGAGGCAGGGCGAATCGGCTGAAAAACCGTGCCGCGGCCGGTGCCGCGCCCGAAAGCCAACCGGCCAACACGACGAAACCGTCGCGCCAAACGGCTACGATCAGCCCGAACAGCGATGCGGTGAACAGGGCCCGGCCCTTGGACAATGCCTCGGCGCCCGAAGTGTGCATCGATTTGAGCGTTTCGGCCGTGGCCAGTCCGGTGGGAAAAGGCAACTGGTCGACGTTGATCAACTGCCTTTTGAGCGGGACTGCGATGAAAACTCCCAACGTCGACAGGGCGCCCAACCAGGCCATCATCTCCCACCAGGCCAGCACGCGCCCGGTCGTCATGTAGAGCGCCGGGATCGCGTTGACCAGGCCCGAGGTGGCCATGTATCCGGCGGCGCTGGCGGCGCTCGACATCGTATAGTTTTCCAGAATCGTAAACGGATCGCGGCGGACGCGCGGCGAGACGACCTCCAAGGCACGAAACACCGCGTAGGCGATGATGCAGGCCGTGATCGTGACACCCAATCCCCAGCCGGTCTTCAGCCCGACGTAGAGGTTCGAGATCGACATCACGCCGCCGATGAGCATGCCCGTGACGATCGAGCGCAGCGAAAGTTGGCGTGCCTGGTCGCCCTGATACACTTCGTCGAGCCAGCGTCGTGCCTCGCGCTCGTACTCGTCTAGTGGCGGGGCGTGGTCGGCGTTGTTGAATGTGGACTTTGGGTCAGACATCGGTGGCAGCAGGCAATTGAGGCATCGAACTACGACCCGGCGATCGGCAGGGCAGGGAGGTGGCGGCGCGCCGGCGGGCGATCTCCGTGATCTTCGTGCGCATGGTGCAGTCCGTCGCGCGTCGGTCAGGCAACCAGATGCCGGTCGAACCATTCGAGCACGATCGCGCGCATCTCGGGCGTTTCCTCGTGCCGGCAATCGAACAGCTCGATCCGGCAGTCGGACTCCTTGCCATACTTCTTGTATATCGGCAACAAATGATCGCGGATCCGCTCGACGCCGGCCGGAGGAGTCAACCGGTCGTGCCGCCCGTTCAAACTCAGGTGCGGACGCGGCACGATCAACTCGTTGATCTGGTGCGCCTGAAAATGCTTGAGCAAACGCGGCACGTAGTAGTACATGCCATGCCCGCGCAGGTTGTCGATCTTGATCAGTTCCTCGTAGTCAGTCAGACAACAAAGATCGACGCACAGCTTGACGCGCGGGTCCAATGCCGCCAGCCACCAGGCTTTGGTTGATCCCATCGACAGACCAAACGCGCCGATTCGCGATGGATCCACCTCGGGTCGACCGGCCAGGTACGTTACGGCCTGGAACTCGTCGTACATCATCATGCCCCACAACACGCGGCCGCGCCACAGCATTTCCTTGAATGCGTCGTGCTCGCCCTGGCGGCCGTCCGCCTTGTGCTTGCGTCCCGAGAAGCACCAACTGTCGATCGCCAGGGTGACGATGCCCTTTTCGGCGCATACCCCAGCGTAGGCAGGCAGCACACGACGGCCCCGGATCAACTCTTCTTTGCCCAGATCGTACGTGCCGCCATGGGCGTGAATGTAGACCAGGCCCGGCGCCTTCGGCTGGCGTTTCTCGGGCACCAGCAGCAGCGCGCCGACCGGCTCGATGCCGTTCAGATCGAGCTCGAGATGTTCGAGCGTGTATCCGTCCCCCTTTTCGGTCGACAGCGTGCGCGCCGAAAGCGGACGATCCAGCGGCGGCAGATCGCCGAGCAAACTCCACAATGTTTCGCGGCGCCGTTGCTGTTGCTCGTAAAATGCCTGCTTCGGCGCGTCTGCCGCGCTCGCGTGATTCGGAAAGTCTTCCAAGATCCCCAGGCCCCAGGCGCCGGCGCACCCAAGTAAAAAGCTGCGGCGGGTTGCAAGCGGCATGAAAAATCCCCGAGATTCTCGCGTTTTCCGCGGCATGCACCAGGCCCCACTTGACCACGTGGCAATCGGCCCGCGCCGCTGTTGTTGATGCAGTAGGATGGTCGATATTAATATGGGAGCTAGAGCGCGTCGCGCCAAGGTTGCTCGGCCCTGCCGGGCGGACCAGCGCTCATCCGCCAAGAGCGGACCACGTCGAGAGTTCCGTGGGCGCACCTGCTCCTGCTAGTTGATCGAGATTCTTTCACCCAGGACGTACCGCGCATGAGCTCTGTCGCCGAAATCCCCTCGCCGTTGCCTGAACCGGTGGAACTGGCCAATCGCCTGACGCACGGATTCGGGCTTGCGCTGGCGATTGTCGGCACGGCGGCGTTGGTCGACGCAACGGCGCGGTACGGCGATGCGCTGCAAGTTGTCGGCGTGTCGGTCTATGGCGCCACGTTGATCGCCGTCTATGCGGCCTCGACGCTCTCGCACACGTTCGAACGGCCTCGGCTTCGACATCTGTTTCGCACCATTGATCAGGTCTGCATTTTCCTGCTGATCGCCGGCACGTTCACGCCCATCTCGTTGACGTTCTTCCGCCATGGTTGGTGGTGGGCCCTGTTCATCTCGATGTGGGCCGTCGCGTTGTTCGGCATCGTCGCCAAGATCTTCTATACCAAGCTGCACAACGTGGCTGTCTCGGCCTACGTGATGAACGGCTGGCTGCCGATTCTGGCCATCAAGCCGATCGTGCAAAGCACGCCGGCCGGAGCGTTGTGGTGGATGCTCGCCGGAGGTTTGTTCTACACAGCCGGCGTCGTCTTTTTGATGCGGGACGAGCGCGTGCCGATCTTCCACGCCGTTTGGCACATCTTTGTGATCTTGGGTAGCGCGTGCCACTACTATGCCATGTACGGCTTCGTCGTGCCGTGGCCCGCGTAACCGCGCCACCCGACGGTGACGTAGCACAATCGCGGTTACAATCCGCAACGAAGGGCAGCCACCGAGGCACTGACCGTACTACTGCCCGCCGCCGGGCACGGTCAACTGGATCGGGCAGCCAACGGTTCGCGTGCGCGATTGCGTGAGCGGTTTTCCGGCGATCACTTCGTCGAGTGCGCGGGCCAAGTCGTTCGTGATCTTGGCGCCCGGCTGACCTCCACCCGCTCGATAGCGATCGTCGATGCGACCGCGATAGACGATCTTGCCGTCGGCGTCGAACACGCGTGCCTCGGGCGTGACGTTGAACAGCAACCGGCGCGAAACCTTGCCGCCCTCGTCCTTGGCGAAAGGAAAAGTAAGCTTGTGCTCTTTGGCATAGTCCGCCATGGCCTCGAGCGATTCACCGGCGTTCGGATTGATACCGACCATCGTCACGCCGCGCTGGCGGTACGTTTCGGCCACTTCTTTGATGGCCGGCAAGAACTCGTTCGAGATCGGACACTCCACCGACATGCACATGATCACCGTTGCCACGCGACCCCGAGCGTCCGGAAGAGCCAACTCACATCCGTCGGCCGTCTTCAGCGTCGCGTCGGGATAATCGCCCAAACTGTTCGACGCAGCGCCGCCAGCCGTGTCGTCGTCAGCCCTCGCGGGCAACGTCAGGCTGGCCGTGCAAACGGCCCAACCCACAAACACCCAAAGCACCGAAAAATGCGAAATGGAGTCAAGCCATGAACCCTTCATCAACCACTTACCCCTCGTTTTCGACTCTCTAACTGCACTGCTGAATCGACGCGCAAATGCGCCAGGATGCCGCAACTTCCGCGTCGCGACCGCACGGCAATTCACCACGAAAACACACGGTGGTGACGGCCGCCGCGACGCACGTCGAGTCGCCATCCTCCGGCGACGCGCGGCACATGCTCTAGTATACGCAGAGCGGATGCGCCGGACGAGACACGTTTCGGGCGACGGTTCGCGAGGTGTGCGGTGCGGCACGAAGCGTGCTCATTCCACGTTGGTCAGATTCCAATAGATGCGCACGTTGCCCGTATGACGGCCGACCGCGACGATATCTTGCCGACCGTCGCCGTCGAGATCGCCCACCGCCAGATCTTCGATCGCCACGCCGTCGGGATCGAACACGTGCTTCGACCAGCGGGTGCCGTCTTCGCTCTGTGGATCGTAAATGCGCAAGCCGCGCGGGTTGGCGGCGTCTTTCGAATCGCGCACGCCAATAACCAGTTCTTGGTCCGCATCGCTGTCCAAATCGGCACACCACACGGCATGTCCCCACTTGAGCTGCTCGTCAAGCACGTGCCGGGTCCAGAGTCGCGCCTTGCCGTCGGGCGCCTCCGCGTCGGCGGACTCCGGCGGGGTGTAAACCACGACCTGGTATCCGTGCCACGGTTCGATCGTAGCCACGTAATCGATGCCGGAATCCAAGTGGCCGTTCTTCACTTCGCTGGCCCCGCGGCTGGGACTCGATTGCTGGTTCCCGCTGCCGATGAGTGTGCGGGTCCAGTTTCCGTCCGGATCCCGCTCCAGCAAGCTCACGCCTTCGAAGCTGGCAACCAGCACGTCCAAATGGCCATCGTGGTTCAAGTCGGTCGGCCAGAAGTTATGCGCTACGTGCAACTCTTCGTTGATCACGTCCGGCTTCCATGGTCCGGCAATCGGATCGTCTGGCAGGTCGTAGGCGAGCACGCGAATCGGCGCTGCCGCGAAATCAGGGCCGCTTGTTCCCCGGCCGAATAACGGCACGACAATCAGCTCCTCGCGCCCGTCGGCGTCGACGTCGGCAAACCGGATCCGATGTGCTGTCGGCTCAGCATCGATTCGATGCACGCCCCAGGTCTCATCGGCCGACTCGCCCCGCTGGAGCCATTGAAGTGACCCGCTATCGTTCGTGTCCGACGGACGCCAATCGGCGGCCAACGCGAAGTCGACGTCGCCGTCCCCATCGATGTCGGCCGGTGCAAAGGCCACGTTATCTGGCAACGTGTGACCTTCCAAAATCGTGTGCAGCTTCCAACTTGGATTCTCGAACCAAATGATGCGGTGGCTGTCGACGACGACGACGATGTCGGGCTTGCCGTCTTCGTTCATGTCCAGAATCCGCGTGGCGTAGCCGACCGTCAGGTCGTCGAAGATCTCCTGCGGGCGAAAGCGGAGTTCGTCGGCCAATACGGACTGCGGATTGATCGCCACGCTCGCGAATGTTAATCCAATGGACGCAGCCGTTGCCGCCAGACACCGTTTCCACCAACTCATCGCCCGGCTCCTTCTGATAGGATGGTGTGCCATGACGCGCGACATGGACGCGCACCGAATCGAATAGACACCAAACTGCGGCACTCGGCAAGGAATCCTCTGGAGGAATCGATTGCGCGATGGCTCAACAAACGCACCACGTTCGGCTTGCCGTTCTGTTTGCGGCCATGTCGGCTCGCATGCTGTGCCCGTGTGCCGCGGCTGCCGACCCTTCGGTTGAATCGGGTCAGCTCATGCCGTTGCCGCTGATGCTCGACATTACGTGGCGCCGTGGGCCGAGTTTTCCGCAAGGTTTGCAGGACAGCAAGGGCGGAATCATCGACGGCCGATTGATCTCGGTCGGCGGGTTTTGCAGCGGCGAGCAGGGCGTGCCCGGCAAACCGGACAAGTATCCCCGCGGATTCTTAAGGAAGGTCTGGGCACTGCGAGTCGGTAATGGCGAACATTTCGATCGCGTGACAGCCGATCGCTGGCAATCGCTGCCCGACTTTCCCGGCACGGCTCGGCAAGGACTCGACGTGGTGGCTCATGGTGGCAAGTTGTATGCCTTTGGCGGTTTCAACTACGACGCACCGTATTCGTACCGCGACGGCTATCGGCTGAGCATCGACGAGGGGCGTTGGCGCTGGCAACCGTTGCCGACGCTGCCTTGGCCGATTGCGGGGCACGGGTCTTGCATGTTGGACGGCAAGATCTACGTCGTGGGTGGGGCGGACTACGATGCACAGGCGTTTCACACCGCCGCCAATCGAAACGGAGACACTCCGCGAATCGGTGCCCGTTTGCTCGCACTGGACACGCGGAAATTGGACCACGGGTGGCAAGAACTGCCCGAGTGCCCCGGCACGCCGCGATTCGTGCACGCGGTGGCCGCGGTTGACGGCCGGATCTTCGTCATCGGCGGCGCCGCCAGCGGGGAAGCCGAGAAGGCCGGTACGTACACGGTCGTCGACAATTGGCGCTTCGACCCGGCCGCCATGCGTTGGGAGCGCCTGCCCGACACGCCTGTAGCCAGCGGCAACTTTCCCGCCGGCGCCATCGTTTTCCGCCAGCGATACATCCTGCTCGTCGGTGGGTATCAATACGGACAAGTGATGCGCCCCGACGGGTCGCTCGCGCCAGTGTATGGCACGCCCACGCGACATTACCCCGACAACCCGATGTGCAGCGACGTATTCGTATTTGACACGCAAACCGGCACGTTCGGGCGCGCCACCCCGCTGCCAATGAACAACAACTTGCCGATGACCGTTCTCGACGGAGATCGAATTCACCTGATCGGCGGCGAAGCTGGTGCCATCGAGATCGACGGGGAGCACTTCGGCCATCATCCGGATCTCTACCTGGTCGGCACGATCCAAAGGCACGATGCCGCGACGCAAAACCGGCAATAGGCTTTCCCGCGCGTCACGATGTCACGTCCGCGTCGAACACGCGCACGCTCGCCCAGTGCGGTTTGCCCTCTTCGATGAACTTCAGATGGCGCGGGTGCGTTTGGTAGGTGTCGTGCGCTGCGCGGTTTTCGAACACGATGTGCAGGCCGACGTGAAACGACTGATCGTTCACGTCCCGCGTCAGGTCGCTGGTGCGCGTGCCGATTCCCACGAACACCTGGCCTGGATGGTTGGTCAAGTGTTCCCGGCAGGCGGCCAACTGTTTCTCGATTGCCTCAGGCGAGTTATCCTTGAGCGTGAAATAGACCATGTGCGCCAGCATCGGGTTACCGGGATCAGCCATGCCGCATCTCCTGGGAATTCGCGATTGTGTGTCGTTCGCTGGCGAGGATAGCACCCGCAGCCTGCCGGGACAAGTTGCTCACAACGAGGCACGATCATGTTCACGCCACGGACGTTCGATTGCGCGCGAAACGTCGCGATAATCGCGATGCTGATGGTTCCAGCGGCGCGCGGCACGGCGCAGTCGCGCTCCGCCGCAAGTAGCGACCGGCCGGCGACCTTCGACGTCGACCCCGGCTGGGAGGGGTTTCGAAATCGGCTGCTGCCCGAGCGGTTGCCCGTCACGCGGCAGGATTTCGGCTACCAGGCCACGCGGCGCGCGGGAGGCGACTCACCCGGTGAGATCGGCGGGATCGTTCAGCGGTCGACCGAAGCGGCTTTCTACGCCACACCGATCACGCCCCGCACGCTGGACGACCGTTTGCACGCCTCGGGCAAGCTGGTGGTGCCGATGGCCGGCGGCGGCAGCGGCGCCATGATTGGCTGGTTTCATGAAGACTCGCGTGGCTGGCGCACGCCCAACTCGGTCGGGCTGCGTGTCGACGGCAACGGCGGAAAGTATTGGGTGTTCTACGAATACGGAACACGAAACCACCGCACGGGCGGTGGCGGAGCGTTCGAGGGTGAGCGTTACCAAACAACCAAGACCCCGCCGTTCCAAGCCGGCGCGGCCGTACACCAGTGGTCGTTGGACTACGATCCGGCCGGCGCCGACGGCAACGGGCTGCTCGCGCTGCGAATCGACAATCGACGCTACGAGGTTGCTCTGCCGCCCGGCCACCGCGCCGACGGCGCTACGCTGAACCGGTTCGGCATTTGGAACGTGCAGACGCCCGGCGCGCAGCTCGAGCTGTACGTCGACGATCTGGTCGTCGACGGCGTCGAGCATCGCTTCGACGAGGATCCCGCGTGGGACGCCGTGGGCAATCATGCCCAATTTGCCGAACGTGTGATCCGCCCTTATCACGACTTCGGCTTTAGCCCCACAGGTCATTGCGGCTCGGCCGTGGGCGAGTTGGGTAGAATCATCTTTCGCGACGAGCATCCCGCGTACTACGCGGCACCGCTCAAACGGCTGTCGCTCGACGACGAGTTGCGCGCCAGTGGCAAGATCACGCTACACAAAGCGGGCAGCGACAGCGGCGTTTACGTCGGCTGGTTCAATGGCCAGGTCAAACAGCGCAACGAAACGCCCGAGCACGAATCGCCGCAGAAAAACTATCTGGCCATCATGATCGAAGGGCCCAGCCGCGTCGGCCACTTCTTTCGGCCGTCGTACGGCACCAGCACCGGTGCCGGGCGAACGGCGGACGGAGAAGACACGCACGGCCAGCTCGCATGGCCGGTCATTCGACCTGATGCGTCGGTCCATACGTGGTCGTTGCACTATCGTCCGGACGGGGCAGGGGGGGCGCGGGCAAATTGATGTTACGTTCGACGACCAAACCCATACGATGGACCTCGATCCGGCGCACCGTGCCCTCGGTGCCGTGTTCGACCGGTTCGGCATCTTCAACATCCAGGCCGGTGGGCACCACGTGGAGATCTACCTGGACGACGTGAGCTTCACGCGACAGTAAGGCGCGTCGTCTGGCGTGAAACAGCGCCCGGGCGTCCGGATTACTCGTCCTCCGCCGCTCGATCCGCATTTTTGAGCGCAGGGCCGGCGATCGGTGGCAGACTCGCTCGCGCGACGCCGCGGAGCGATTCCGTGGGAACCGAACGGCGCTTGGCCAAACCGTCGATGTGCCAACAGTAGCCGCCCGTGTCGGTAAAGAACAGATAGTCGCGGTTCTCTTGCCACCAACGCTGCCAATCGTCAGGTGTGGTCGTCTTGGTCGCTCCGGGCGCGTCGGCGACGTATCGATCGAGGAGCTTTCGGGCGGCATCGGCGCTTTCGCCGCCGGCGCGCCACCTGGCGATGGCTGACGGAATGAACTCATCGGCGTCAGGTGCCACGCCGAATTCGCGGGCCAATGGATCGACGATCAGCTTTCCGCGCTCGTCGGCATGCAAGAACCCGCGATTCGCGCGGTACCAATCGACCAGTTCGTCACGACTCATTTCGCGATGACTGGCCCGCGTCCTTTCGTTCAGATAGTAGTCCAGGCGGTTGTCCAATTCTCCGCCAGTGCGCTCGAACGCCCGATCCAACATTCCACGGGAGGGCACACGCACGTTATTGGCGTAAAAGACCGATGGCGTACGCACGATCGGCCGGTCATCGACAAAACGGGCAATGTAGCAGATCGAATTGGTCAACAGCGCTCGGCCGTTCTCGTTCATCTCGCCGGGCGACTGTTCGAACCCGAAGTGCAGCAGGTGGCCTTGCCGCCAGATCGCGGCCGCTTCGGGCGTTTTGGCGTTTACGCCGCCGCAGATAACTTCCAATTCCGGCGCCTGAACGTGCTTGTACGTGTACGTGCACCAGCCATTGCTGTACTCGCGCGAAGTGTCATCTACCAGCGGCAGCACCGAAATCTGAGGGTCGTCGATCGAACGCTGAAACGCGGCCGGCGTGCCAATGTTCTTGGACGCCTGCAGGTCAACCGAATTCGGAGTATTGAAAACTTCGTGAGGACGTAACACGTACGCCATGGGTTCGAGGCACGTTCATCCCGACCCACCGATGACATACCACGGACCCGCAATCACGTGCCCTGCGCTGCCCAATAGTACGACCGGCTTGTGCATGTCCTCGAGTTTCCCGATCGGCGAGGGATAGTCGCGCGAGTGACGCTCGCTTTGCGACCAGTCCAACAGGACGACGTCGATGCCGTCCAGCAATTCGGGTTGGTAGTCCTCGCGTTTGACCGACACGCAGCGTTCGAATCTGGCCGAGAGGAACTCAACGAACGACGTTGTTCGCTCGTCGGCATTTTCCCTTGCCAGATAGAGCACGTTGAGCGGAAGCCGATGATCGTCGGCCGCCAGCGAAGCGCGGGACAACGGACCGAGCAAGGCCAGCAAGAAAATGAGAGTTGCCAGGTACCGCATAGCCGCCTCCGTTCGTGGGAGAGTCCGCGAAACCGCCGACTGTAGGCTTTGCCGGCGCTAGGCCAGGCGCTCGACCTTGTCCCCGTATTCTGGCAAATCGGCGCGACTTCCGCAAGAATTTTGTCGCTAGCGCCGCGTTTACGCGTCGCGCGATTCGGCCGGTGTGACGTCGGGGCTGGTGCTGTCTGACGGGGCGACCTCGATCGCCCGCCCGTTGGACTCGGCTCGCTTGTTGATCGAAGGACCAAGAATCTCTTCGATTTCCTTTTCGTCGAGCACTTCGTGTTCTTCCAGCGCGTCGGCCAGCTTCTCCAATTCCGCGCGGTGCTCGGTCAGCAACTTGTGCGCCCGGTCGGACGCGGCGTGTAGGATGCGGGCGACTTCTTCGTCGATCAGCCGCGCACTGTGCTCGCTGAACTCGCGGTGCTCGTAAATCTCCTTGCCCAAGAACGGATGCTCTTCGCTCGTGCGATAGGCCACCGGGCCCAGACGCTCGCTCATACCCCAGGCCGTGACCATGCGGCGTGCCAGATTGGTCGCTTGCGCGAGATCGTTTTCCGCGCCGGCGCTGTACTGCTCGAACACGATTTTTTCGGCCGCGCGACCGCCCAACACGAAACAGAGCCGCCCGTGCAGTTCCGATTCGTTGATGTTGAGCCGATCCTCCTCCGGCAGCAACTGCGTCACGCCGAGCGAACGACCGCGGGGAATGATCGTTACTTTGTGAACACGATCCGCGCCGGGCACGATCCAGGCCAACAGCGCATGGCCCGACTCGTGGATCGCGGTGAGCCGTTTTTCCTTGCCGCTGAGCACTTCCTCGCGCTTCGGTCCCATCAACACGCGGTCGCGGGCATGCTCGAAGTCGCTCATTTCGACATGATCCTTGCCCTTGCGCGTGGCCCACAGTGCTGCTTCGTTGACCAGATTGCGAATGTCCGCACCGGTCAGCCCAACGGTTCCGCCGGCAAGCCGTTCGAGATCGACGTTGTCGGCCAGCGGCACGTCGCGCACGTGAACCTTGAAGATTGCAAGCCGCCCCTTATGGTTCGGCCGATCGACGGTGATGTGCCGATCGAACCGACCGGGGCGCAACAGCGCGGGATCGAGCACGTCCGGTCGGTTGGTAGCGGCCAGCACGATGACCGATTCGGTTTGGCTGAAGCCGTCCATCTCGCTCAAGATCTGATTGAGCGTTTGTTCGCGTTCGTCGTGCCCGCCGCCCAGCCCGGCGCCGCGCACGCGTCCGACGGCGTCGATTTCGTCGATGAACAGGATCGACGGCGAGGCCTCCTTGGCCGTTTTGAACATGTCGCGCACGCGACTGGCACCGACGCCGACAAACATCTGAATGAATTCGGAACCGGAAATCGAAAAGAACGGCACGCCCGCCTCACCGGCGACCGCCCGAGCCAACAGCGTCTTGCCCGTGCCCGGCGGACCCATCAGCAGCACGCCCTTGGGCACGCGGCCGCCGAGCCGCTGGAACTTCTCAGGATTCTTCAAAAACTCGACGACCTCTTCCAGGTCGTGCTTCACGCTTTCCAGTCCGGCCACGTCGGCAAACGTGACGGGCTTGCCGTCAATCTCATAGCGCTTGGCTGGACTTTTGCTGAATCCGCCCAGGATGCCGCCGCCCATGAACTGATCGCGGGCCCGGCGAAACATCATCCATATGAAAGCAAAGACCAAAATCGTGCCGACCATGTAGACCGCCAGCAGCACGAAGCTGCTGTCGGTCACGCGCTGCGCCTTGATCTTGACGTTCTTGGCGCGCAGTTCCTTCTCCAACTCTTCGCCGACCAGCGGGATCAACACGACCGAGAAGTTGTCGTTGAGCTGTTTTTCGACGGTCTTCTTTGAATCAGCGTCGCTGTCCGGCGCCGGCGCGCGAACGGTGGGTGCCTTTTTGAACTCGCCGTAAATCTGATCGCCGGAAACGAACTCGACGTCGGCGATGTTCCCTTCGTCGAGCTGCTGGCGAAAGAAGCTGTACGTGATCTCGTCGCGCGCTGGTCCCTGGTTGCTAACCCACAAGAATCCCAACAACACGGCCATCACCAGGATCAGCCAGACGCCGGTCGAGTTGAGGCGTGGCCGCGCGGGTGCCTTCTCTGGTTGCGGAGAATCGCCACCAGGCGGCTTATCCAAAGACATCGGCACCGTTCCTTTAGGAGGGGTATGCGTCCTGAACCGGCCAGGTTGCGTGTCGTAAGTGGCTCGTCGGCCGTAGTGCGAGGCGTTTTGCCGCCGGCCTAGAAGGAGAATCGCAGGCGAATCCGGGAGATTCGTCGAGATTCGCCGACGCCGATCCGGCGGCTAAACGACCGCCCGACGCTAGATCGCACTTACGAGAGGCAACCTAGAGCGCCGGCAAGCGTCTGCCGAATTGTATCCCACGTACGGCGTTAGATCGAGACCGCCGGCGCTATACGTCACGCTCGAATGCTCTGTTGTGCCGCAAAAAAGGGTTGGCCTGCCCGCGACACACCCGGCTCGACGGTTGACAGGATCGCCGCCCCGTCGACTAGGTTGCGTGTCGTAAGTGGCTCGTCGGCCGTAGTGCGAGGCGTTTTGCCGCCGGACAAGAAGGAGATCTGCAGGCCAGGCCAAGAGATTCGTCGAGATTCGCCAACGCCAATCCAGCGGTTGGGCGACCGCCCGACGCTAGATCGCACTTACGAGACACAACCAATTACAATCGGTCGAGCGGCGTGTCAGCCAGCGTTGACTAAGGATTGGGCAAGTCGAATGCCTCGCCATCTGGAGCGGTCACTTCCAGCCGCTCGATTTCCAACCCCGTCGCGGCGGCCGCTACGTACGCATGGGCCGAGCCGCGCCCCTTCGGGCCCTCAATCGCGAACGTAAACTCGAAGGTATCGTCGCCCGAGCCCTCCAGCCACGTGGCCTCGTCCGGCGGAGGACAAGTAATCGGTTCGCCGAATAGCGCGTGGCATCGTGGGCTATGCTCCACGCGCAGGCGTGCCTCGTCGTACTGCGCGACCACGGCCTGCGACAGTCCTTCGAGCGCGCCTTGCAGGGCGGATTCGGCAGCGGCCCCAAAGCCCTCGACGGCGCGCTGCGCGATCGGCCACACCACGAAGTATCCGCCGACGACGACCACCAGCACGATCAGCGCCATCCATTCAAGGCAGCCGGTCCGGCCCTCGCGCACCCCATCCGCCGCATGATCCGTATCGTGTGTCGACATCGCCAGCGCCTCCGGATATCGAGCCAGCGCGGTCGCCGCGCCTGCTATATCGAAGAGCCAGTGGGCGCGGCGCTTATTCCAGGCAGGGCGACTTTGTTTCACGCAATCGGCAGATTTCAATCACTGGCCATGGCGCAGTCAACAGGTGGGACGCCACGCGCACACTACTGAGTCGCCAGTCGACCGACTTCTGCGTGAGTCAACGCTCGGGAGTAGCACCGCACGTCGCTCATGCGGCCAAAGAAGTAGTCGTTCTGCCCGAATCCGATTCGCAGTGGCGCGTCGCAAGTCAGATCGTGGTCGCTCGGCTCGAAGGAGCGTGACTTGGCAGCCAGCTTGCCGTCGACGTACAGCCGCAAACGGTCGCTCGACTTGACGGCCGCGACGTGGTGCCAGCCCGGCGGCAAGCTGCGATCGGCCATCGCGGTGCATCCCGCGCGATACGACCAGACATTGCCCGAGGGAAGCGTGCTGCAAAAAACTTCGCCGTTGAATTCGGCCATGGTCCAGGCGCGCCGATAACGCACGTCGGGCGTGGTGTCGAGTTGCTTCATGCGCCGCCACGTTTGGCCGCCGGCGTAGTCATAAACTTCGGCCAGCGGAAGCGTGCCGGCCATCAGTCGTCCGTTGTGAACCAGCATCCCCATCACTTCCAACTCTTCGCCCAATCGCCCGACGTCGGTCCATTGGTCGACGCCCTCGAAGCGATAAACGCGTCCGCTGCGCCACGTGCCGACGTAGAGCCGGCCTTGGTACACGGCGAACGAATAGGTCTGCGTGTTTTCCTCCGCACTTCCCAACTGGCCGCAATCGGTCCATTTTGCACCGTCGAATCGAAAGACCAGTCCACCGTCGTAACTGGTGGCATAGATGTATCCGTTGTACACGCCCAGCGCTTCAACCCGCTTTCCCGGCGTGCCGCAGTCGACCCACTTCGTCCCGCCGTCATAGCGATACACGTGACCAGTGCCG
>CALFYT010000068.1 GCA_937952415.1 uncultured Planctomycetaceae bacterium
CACGCCGTAGCGATCGGTCGATCCGGCAGGCGCCTGGGAGTTGCCGCTGGGCAGATAGTCGCTGGTGCTGCCCGGACGGACGTAGGGATCGCTGCGCGTGTTGGCAGCGACGTTAGTTTGGGTCGATGCCTGATAGGGCGCGACGCCTGGCGGCGCATAGCCGGTGTCGCCCGGGGTGTAGCCGGTGTTGCCTGGCTGATACGGATCGGCGGCTGTCCCGGCCGGCGGTTGATACGCCGCGGCACCGCCCCCGGAGGACGGCGATGATGCGGCGCTCGACGCGTCGGCCATTTGGTATCCGCCCGCGGTGGCCGGCGGCTTGCTCGCCGCTGGTGCAGCCGATTGATTCAACCCGGCCGGCATTCCGGCGGTCGCGTTGGCGGTTGTCGCCGGATTGGCCGAACCGCCGGACGTGTACGGATTGGTCACGGTAATAGCCGTTGGCGAATCGGCCGGATTAACCGCGGTGGGCGGATAGGCCGGGTTGGCCGCCGTTTGTGGTGCAGCCGACTGCGTGGTCGGAGCCGCGCCGTAGTTGTTGGCCGGGGCAGCACCATAGTTGTTGGCGGCGGTCGCGCCGTAATTTGCCGGGGGCGCGGTGCCATAGTTGTACTGCGGTGCGGCGCCGTAGTTGGCCGGTGGCGCTGCGCCATAAGCATCTGGTGCGGCAGCCGGGTAGTTTGCGGTGCCGCCTGCGCCATACGCTCCGCCCGCAGGCTGGCCGTACGCGTCGCTGTAGGGTCCGGTTTGCGGTGCGACCGCGGTGGCCGCGGCGCCATAGTCGCCGTAGGCCGACGGTGCATTCGGCGCGGCGGCGTAGGGATCCGCAGTTCCGGTTGCCGGGTATCCGTTTTCGTATCCCGGCGCTGCGTTCGGATATCCTCCGGTGGGCGGCTGGGTGTAGGCGACGCCTGGTGCCGGTGCGTTGTAGTCGAATCCGGCGCCTGGCGTGGCTCCCGGAGTGGCATTGGCCGATGGCAACTCGGGGCCGGACATGGTCGCGTTTTCGGGCGAACCACCGTTTCCAAACGGTTTGCCCCAACCGCTGCCACCGCTGCTACGGCATCCGCACACGGCCATGGTGGTGATCGCTACGACTGCGAATGGGGCAAGAACAGCTCGCATCGCGATGGCGCCCTTCTGGATAAGTTTCGAGAAGGGGCGTGCCGCGCGCGGCGTCCTCTTCCCTGAGGAACGATTTGAACTGGTCAGAGGTCGGCGTCGGCACAACGGTGCCGACGGACCAACCGGGCAAACTGGATCGACCTTATTGATTCTTCGGATGAGCGAGGGGCGTTGCCCCAGTGGAATCCGCCAACTTGAGTTGTGAATTCTGCCTGCCGGCGGCGACACGCAGGGCGGGGATTATAGAAAACGCGCTACCCAGGTCAACGTCAATCCGGGCCAAGTCGGCGCTGCTGTCACCCGGACGGTGGCGCCGCGCCAGCACGCGTAGTGACAGCACGGCGGCAGGCCGGATTTGGCCGTTGATATCGTGCATTACGTGCATCGGCCCCGCGCCGCCCGACGTTGGGGCGGCGCGCGGGATCCGCATGCGCGGTGTCGAGCCGCTTGCTATTTCGCGGCGGCGTAGCGCTCGGCCACGGCGTCCCAGTCGATCACGTTGAAGAACGCGGCGACATAGTCCGGCCGGCGATTCTGATACTTCAAGTAGTAGGCGTGTTCCCAGACGTCGATGCCCAGGATCGGCGTGATGTTTTGCATCAGGGGCGTGTCCTGGTTCGGCGTGCTGTCGACGACCAGCTTGCCATTGCTGCCAACGGACAGCCAGGCCCAACCGCTGCCGAAACGCGTGGCGGCGGCGTTGCTAAAGTCTTCCTTGAACTTGTCGAAGCCGCCCAATTCCGACTTGATGGCGTCGGCCAGCTTACCCTTGGGTTCGCCGCCTTTGCCGGGGCCGATCGTCGTCCAAAACATCGAATGGTTGGCATGCCCGCCCCCGTTGTTGCGGACCGCGCCGCGGATGTCTTGGGGCACTTTCTCGATGTCGCGCATCAATTGTTCGATCGGCTTGCCGTCGAACGGCGTGCCCTCAATCGCCGCGTTGACCTTGCTGACGTACGCCGCGTGATGCTTGTCGTGGTGGATCTCCATCGTGCGGGCATCGATGTGCGGTTCCAAGGCGTCAAACGCGTAAGGCAGATCGGGTAGCTCGTAGGGCATGGCTGTTTCCTCCTAGGCCGGATTGGCTGGCTGTCGTTCGGTGGGTGCCGGTTTCACAAAGAGTGCTCCGGCGGCTGGCTGCTTGCGCAGCTCGCAGCCCGGAACTCTGGGTTATGTATCGATGTGCAGCGCAGCATACCAACTCGTTCAGCCGGTGACAAATGGCCGCGCGCGGCGCGAAGTTGCGCGACTTGGCAAAGGGCTTGCACGCGATGGGTGCCCCGGGTGCGGGACTTTGGCCGCGTTGGCAAGCAGTAAACGCCGCTTGCTGCCACGCCGCCGGCGGGCTAACCGCGCAGCTTCATCCAGGGCGCCAAGATGTTGGTCGCCGCGCGGGTCTTGGATGGCACCTGTGTCGCCGACTCGGCCGTGGCCATCAGATAGGATCGAATGCCGGCTAGAATGGCCGATGCCTGCACGACGACGGCGGCCTTCTTGCGGTCGCGTGCGCGCTTCAACCGAATCGTGACCTTGACAAACGTACGGGCCATTTCGCCGGTCACGCGCCCGTCGACACCGGTCGCCGGTACAAGTCGTTCGGAAAACACCAGTTCGACCAAGAACGGGATAGGCCGGTCATTGCGCCGTCGAGAGGGGTTTGGGGCCAAGGTTACGATTTCCAGGTCGACGCGGTTGGCCTTGATCGCGAGGATCTCGGCGTGGTGGTCCTGCACGAAGCCGCGTAGCTTTTCCACGGCGATGTTCAACGGGACAGCCGTCGCCAGAACGCGCTCGACGTGGTGTTCGTTGCCAGGGCCTGGTGCGAGCACGGCCGAGTCGGACTGCGACTCTCCACTGTCCATCAATCCGTTGCCTAGTTGGACGACCATATTGCGGCCGCCGCACTTGGCGTCGAGCAACGCGCGGTCAGCACGGCGGAGCATCGATTCGGGCGTGTCCCCTGGTTGGATCTCGGTGACACCGAAGCTGACGGTGATGCACTCGCCGCCGAGCGCCGGATGCGGCACCTTGCTGATCGTCTCGCGAAGTTCTTCGGCCCGGCGTGCCGCGTCGGCATTCGTGCAGTCGGCGCAAAGCACAACGAACTCTTCGCCACCGTATCGGGCGACCAGGTCGCCGGGCCGGCATTCGCTCTTGAGCAAGCGAGCGAAGGTCTTGAGCACTTCGTCGCCAGCTTGATGGCCGCAGGTGTCGTTGATCGATTTGAAGTGGTCCAGGTCGCAGATGATGGTGCTGCACGAAACGTTACGCTCGAGGTGGGCTTGAACGAAGGCTTCGTGGGCCCGGTCGAACTCCGCGCGATTAGCCACTTCGGTCAAAGGATCCTTGGTGGCCCGTTCATGCAGGATCTGGCAGCGCTCCTCGAGCGAGGCCTCGCCCGAAACGTCGTGCAGCACCATCGCGGCACCGTGAACGAAACCGTTGGGGCTGACAACCGGCACGGTATGCACGTCAACCGAAACAGGCCGGTTGTTGCGGTTGGCCACCAGTAGCCGGCGGAGCGACTGCACACCGTTTTCGATCGCGTAGGCGACCGGGCATTCGCAGTTTTCCAAGCCCGCGATCGACTCGTCGCGCATGCCGACTAGCGTGGGCGACCAGGTGCGATCGATCACGCTGTCGGCAGCGATGCCGGTCATCCGCTCGGCGGCTCGATTCCACTGCGTGATCTGCATGTTGTTATTCACGAAAATGACGGCGTCATACATGCTCTCCAACAACTTGCGTTGGAACAGCAGCTCGACACAGGGTTCGTTGGCGGTGCCCGGCGCGCCCTTGATCGGCGTGCCGCGCCAGAACCGGTTCGATTGCGTCGCCTCCAAGGTGCGGAGCCAATGGCTGACGACCGTGCGATGTAGTTTGTTGGTGATTTCCAGCTCGGCGAAGGAGCGGACCAGCTTGGGGTCGAACTGCGAGCCGGCGTTGCGAAACAGCTCGTGCAAGGCACGTTCGCGCGGCAATGCGCGGCGGTACACCTGGTCGCACGTCATCGAGTCGAAGGCGTCGACCACGGCCAGCATCCGGGCACCCAGCGGGATCTCGTCGCCGACCAGCGAGTATTCTGACCGCGAGCCGTTGTACCATCCGGCTGAATGGCGGATGATCTCGAGCACGCCCTGCGAGTCGCAACAATTGACCAGGATGTTCAATCCGGTGCGCCGGTATTGATCGATGAGTTTCAGTTCGTTGCGGGCAAGGGACTCCGGCTTTAGCAACAGGCGGTCGGGCGCACCGATCTTGCCGATGTCGTGCAGCAGCGCGGCAACTTCCAACTCGTCTCGTTGCTCGGCCGACAGTCCGTAGTCGAACGCCCACGTGGAGCATCCTAGTGCGACGCGGAGCGAATGGGCCGCTGTTGGCGCGTGCTTGTGCCGGATGGCGGCAAACAGGCTGCTGGCAATGCCTAGCCGGACCTCGACCAGATGGTTCTCGTACTCCCCGCCAAAAACCTCGGGGGGGCGTGGTTTCGGCGTGGGCGACTGGTGCATCAGCGCGTCGATTTCCGATGCGTTGGAGTCCGGCACGGAGGGCGACGTCGACGGTGTCGCGGCCGGGTCAGAAGCGACTGTCGCGCCTTCGGGCGCGCGGTACGATTCCGAGTTCTGGTCCATATTCTGCCCGCACTGCGCCGACGACCTAGAGCGATTGGCAAATGCCTCCGGCAGCGACGCGTTGTCGCATGGTGGCCCGCAGGACGAGCCGTACCGGCGTATATGGAACCCTACGTTACGACCGGAGGGCGTCAACGACTTTCGACCCGGTGCGCCGTTTTACGGGGGGCACCGCGCGTGACGGTTGTGCCAATTGATCGGACACGGCGCTCGTTGCCGGCGAACGACGGGGTACGGGTTGTCGTTGTGCCGGGCATGCCGATGCAGGCCGTACCAGACGCAAGGTTTCGCTCGTCGGAACTGCCGCCGTCGGCACACCTTGGCCAGGCCGTGGGACCCGTTGTGTCCCCGGTCGCCATGATCGAATTGCGCGGGCAGCCACGTGCAGCCAGCGCGCCGGAATTGCCGAACTCGATAGAGACGGCCAGCTTCAGAGCGTCGGCGCCGGCGGTCCGCACCAGCACGGACGTTGGAATTTCGGGCGGCCGTCCGTTTGCATACCAGGGAAGGTTTGCCGACAAGGGAAAGGATTCCATGTCGATTCGGCCAGTTCGACGACGTCGACTGATGGGGGACGATTCTCCCGCGTCAGCGTCCGGTGATGCGCCAGACGCGCCGCCGTCGAACGGTGTCAGTTCGGCCGACGACGCGAGCCAACAAGCGGCCTATGCGCCGGCCGCGCAATCCGCGCTCGAACGCCCACTGCGCGAGCTGTTGCCCGCGGGCTACATGGGATTGACGTTGCTGACGGCTGCTGGACTGACCGTCGTCGGTTTGCTGGTCGCCGGGCAGCTTTGGATCGGCGACCTGGCCAATTCGCGCTCCACGATCGCCGCCACGCTGCTCGATCTGGCAGCGCCGCGAAACGCCAGCGCATGGTTCGCGGCCATGCTGACCGCGTCGGCCGGGCTCGTGGCACTGTACCTCTACTCGCTGCGCCGTCACCGCGTGGATGATTACCACAACCGGTATCGCGTTTGGCTTTGGACGGCGGTGGCGTGCTTTGCGGTCAGCTTTGGCGAAACGACCAGTGCCGCGTCGGCGGCGCGCATGGTGTGCGACGTTGCCGCGACGGCCTGCAACTTGGACAGTCGCGTGGTGTGGCCGGCGCTGCTGGCGGCACTCGTAGCGTTGGCGGTTGTTCGGTTGCTGTTCGAGGTCGGACGAAGTCGCGGATCGGCCGCGCTTGTGGCAATTTCCGGCGTGGCGTTCGGCGTGGCGGCGGCTGTGTACCACGGTTGGATCGTGGCGCTGGACGCGCCGATGCGGACCGTGGTTGGGCGCGGGAGCTGGCTGGTTGGGTACGTGCTGCTGCTCGTGGGCTTTCTGACGATCGCCCGATATGTTGCACTGGAAATCGACGGCACGATCGCCGTCAAGCCGTGGAGCCAAAAGCCGGCGCGGCGGCGACGCAAAAAGGGGTTCGAGCGGTCGGAATCGAAGGCGCGGCGTGGCAAGCGGCGGACTGCTGCACCCAACGATTCCGAATCAGTGCCGAGGCAATCGAACGTGACCGCCGAAGCATCGAATGGATCGACAAGCCAGGTGCGGCGCGACAACGGCTCGCCCAAGACCAGGGGGCCCAAGGGACCGCAGCCGGAAGCACGATCCAACGGACATAGCCCTTCGGGCAAAGTCGAGGCAGCCACGGGCGGCTCCGGCAACTCCGGCCATGCGGACTCTGCCAACGACTCCGACGGGCCGAATCGCAAATTGTCGCGCAAGGAGCGGCGGCGGCTGCGGCGCGAGGCACGGCGCAACGCCCAGCAGGTTTAGGGGCACGGGAGTCTTGCAGGCGCGGCTTCGCATGCGGCGCGAACGCCCCAGTCGGCTCGAGGCTTGCAACGGCTATCGACTTTCGCGGACCAATAACCGCGCCAGCAATCCGCGCCGCAGATCCGGCACCACCAGCGAGCGCCGACAGCCGAACGTTGCCAGTACGCCCTCGGCGGCACGATAGCCGCTGCGGACGGCGCCTTCCATCGTGGCGGGCCACCCGGTGGCGGTCCAGTCGCCGGCCAACCACAGCCTGTCGCAGGCCGTTTGCTGCGGCGGGCGTTGCGACTCTCGCCCGGGACGCGGTGAGAACACGGCGTTCGGATCCGTGACGACACGGGCCCGAAGCAATCGCGCGGTGATCACTTCGGGCCAGATGGCGGCCAGTTCGTCGCGAACTTCGGCCGCAATGGCGTCTCGATCTCGGCCGCCCAATTCGTGCGAGCCGCTGATGACTACTTGATAGTAGTGGCCTGCGGCGCCGTCGCCCGGCTGCGGCCAACTGCGGTTGAAGATCCATTGGCTCAAACGGCCGACCAACACGGCGTGCGGCAGATCCATAATCGGGCGATCGAACCACAGATGAACTCCGGTGACCGGCGCCGGGTCGAAGCGCGCCCAATCGTCGGTGTCTGGCAGAAGCGGCGCGTCGCCCGTGTCGACCAAGTCGGCGGCTTTCGACCACGGGACCGCCACGACCACGGCATCGTGCTCCTGCTGCCGGTCGTCGGCAAGTTCCAGACGGGTCGGCTTGCCTGGGACGACGCGGCGCACGGACGTTGCCAGGTTCAATTGGACATCGTGCCGGGCCAGCCAGGCCACGAGCTTCTCGCCGTACAGCGACTCCAGCGGCACGGCCGGAACGTCGACGACATAGGCATCGCAGGCCGACAAGAACCCATCGACGATCACCTTGCGCGCCGCCTTGGCCGAGGCCAGTTCCAACGATTCGCCCAGCGCGCTCACCAGGATCACGCGCCAGAATCGTTCGATGGCCAGGGGCGACTGGCCGTTCTGCTCGAGCCACCCGGCGGCAGTCGGCCCGTCGGGCGCGTCGTCGAGCGGATGCCGCATCAACTTCCACATGGCGCGAGCGACGCGCAGGCGGTCGGCCACGGGTAGAAACTTCAGCCGCCAAAAGCCGGGTGCCAGGTGCAGCGGCGCCGGCAACCAGCCGACACCCGCGAAGCGATGGATCAACGCATCGGGCGCCACGAACCAGAGCGTTCGATGGCGGCGAAACAGCGAGTCCATTTCAGTGCGCCGGCAAAAGTCGATCAGGTTCGTGCAGCAGCCCATGCCCACATGTTGGCACTGATCGACGAGTTCGGCACTTGCCGGGTCACGGAACGACGACGCGCGGCCACCCAGCACGCGACGCGCTTCGTAGAGGTGCACGCGACAGCCGGCGCTGGCTAATCCGACGGTGGCGGCCAATCCGGCCAGCCCACCGCCGACGACCGCCACGTTGGGCATGGGGCGAGGCGTTTCAGCGGTCATGGCGCGCCGTCTCCGACCGAGACGCTCGACGAAGGCACCAGGAAACACCGCGTTGCGATTTGCACCTTTCGCCAGTTGCTCAGTCGAACGCGGCGCGAGAAAACGTCGCCGTCACGGCGCTTGATTTCAGCCAGCAGCGTGCGATAGACGGCGATCATGCTGGCGAATACGCGGCGTTGGCGCGGCTTGAGCCACTCGGCCACGCGGGAACCTTCGGCAAAGAGCAGTTCGTTGCGCTCGATCTCGAAGCGCATCAGGCGGCGAAATCGGTCGTCGACCACGCCGCGGCACAAGTCGTCCCGCGTGTAGTCAAAGCGCTGCAAATCCTCTTGCGGCAAATAGACCCGGCCGCGAGCCGCATCCTCCGCCAGGTCGCGCAGGATGTTCGTCATTTGAAAGGCGATACCGCAGCGCCGGGCGAAGTGCTCCGCCTGGGGCGCGCTACAGCCCCAAATGCGCAGGCAGGCGAGCCCAACCATGGAGGCAACCAATTCGCAATACGATTCCAATTCGGCAATCGTTTCGTAGCGCACTTCGCCCAAGTCCATCGCCGCGCCGTCGATGGCTGCTGTAATGTACTGGACCGGGATGTCGTACGTCGCGACGACGTCGGCCAACGCGGGCAGAATCGGATCGTTGGTTCCGCCGGCCAGAGCGTCGTTCAGCGCGGCGCGCCAGTTGTCGAGCGCCGCGCGGCGATCGATGGCATAATTCGGCCCGTCGACTAAGTCGTCGGTATGCCGCATAAACGCATACAGCGCATACATCGCCCGACGTGCGGCCTTGGGCAGCAACAGAAACGAATAGTAAAAGCTGCTTCCTGAGTCGCGGGTCACGCGCTGGCAGTGGTCGTAGCTGGCGGCAACTTGATCGTTCACGGCTGCGGCTCCTCCGTGCCGATTCGCTCGGCACGCCACCACGCGCGGGCCATCAGTTTGACTTTGGCCGGCGTCGAAACCGTCGGTCGGCGGCGCCAGACGTCGTAGTCTTGGCGCCGCACAGAGCGCAAGATCTCGAGCCCGCCGCCGACGAACAACGCCACCTGGCGGCGCAACGCTTTTGGCATTTGGCCGATTAGCGCCGCGCCGTCCCGCAGAAACTGCTCGGCCCGGTCCACTTCGGTGCGCATCGCCGCGCGAAATGCGTCGTTGCACTGCCGGTCGCGAAACATCGCCTCGGTGTAGCCGGCCGCGTTCAACGTCGACTGCGGCAGATAGACCCGTCCGGCATCCCAGTCGCGGGCGACGTCCTGGCAGAAGTTGGCCAGTTGCAGCCCTGTGCAGATGGAGTCCGACAGCGCGGCCCGCGATTCGTCGTGGCAACGGCCCACGTACAGAATCAAGCGCCCCACCGGGTTGGCCGAGTGGCGGCAGTATTGCAACACGTCGTCGGGCGTCGCGTAGCGCTGCACGCGCTGGTCCTGGCGAAAGGCGACTAGCAGATCGTTGAAAGGATCGCGCGGAATGCCGAACGTTTCAATGGTTGGAAGCAGCGCGACGAACACCGGATGTTGTGGCCGCCCGGCGTAGCAGCGATCAAGCTGCTGCTGCCACCAATCGAGCAGTGGCAGGCTTTCCGCGGCGCCGGATGTTTCGTCGGCCAGATCGTCCGCCCAGCGGCAGTACGCATAGATTGCGTAGAAGTGCGGGAGCAAATCGCGAGGTAGCAACCAACTGACGACCGAGAAGTTTTCGTAGTGCGATCGGGCCAGTCGGCGGCAATAGGCCAACGCCTCGGCGCGGTCGGGCGGCGGCACGTCGCGTGCCCGCGGTCCGTACCGTGCCAGTTCTGCCGTCACCGTGGGCTGCGTCATCACCGTGCCGCCGTCGAAGGGGGCAAGTTGACCGCCGACGATCGGTCGCAACGGGCCGGAATGCCGGCTCGACTACCCAACTCACCGCGGGCGCATTATGATGAATCGTAGTCCGGCTTGCAAAGTACCTAGCGCGCCGCGCGCGACCGAGCTGTCGCAAGCGCCGCGCCGATTCCATGCCCCAACACGTGTCGTGGGCCACACGTCATGAAGATCATTCTCGCCAGTCCGCGCGGCTTCTGTGCCGGAGTGAACATGGCGATCGAGTCGCTGGAGCTGGCGATTCAGCACTTCGGCGTGCCGATCTACGTGTATCACGAAATCGTCCACAACAAGCACGTGGTGGATCGGTTTCGGCGCGAGGGCGCGGTGTTCGTCGAGCAGCTGGGCGAAGTGCCCGAAGGCTCGACCTTGCTCTATTCGGCACACGGTGTTTCGCCGGAAGTTCGCCGGATCGCGGCCGAGCGCCGACTGAAGGCCATCGACGCGACGTGCCCCTTGGTGACCAAGGTACACATCGAGGCCGTGCGCTACGCGAAAGCCGGCTATACGATCGTGTTGATCGGCCACGAGGGCCACGACGAGGTGATCGGCACGATGGGCGAAGCGCCCGAGGCGATCGTACTAGTCGAATCGCCGGACGAAGTCGACCGGCTCGAGCTCTCGACGGAGAAGCTGGCCTACTTGACGCAGACGACGCTGTCGGTCGACGATGCCAACCGCATCATTGCGCGGCTCAAGCAGCGGTATCCGCACATCGTCGGACCGCCCAAGGAAGACATCTGCTACGCCACGCAGAACCGCCAAGAGGCGGTGCGCGTGCTGGCCCGTGAGGCAAACGTCGTATTGGTGCTGGGCAGCCAGAACAGCTCGAACAGCCAACGCCTGGCGGAGCTGGCGGTTGAAACGGGCGTGTCGGCCTACCTGGTCGACGGGCCGGACGACATCGACACGCAGTGGTTTCGGCCGGAGGACACGGTGCTGATCACCGCCGGCGCCAGCGCGCCGGAAACGGTCGTGGATCAGTGCGTCGACTTTCTCAAGGAACAGTTTCAGGCCTCGGTCGAGTCGCGCGCGATCCGTGAAGAGACGGTATATTTCCCGCTGCCGAAAGAGTTTCGCCAGGTAGCCGGGGCCAAGTCGTAGCGGCGACGTGCCCGCTGGCGGATTCGTGTCGCTGCCCGACATGCCGCCCCGCGCAACGGCTACCCATCATGAACCTCGCCGACGTCGAACTGTTCTTGATCGAGCTGGCGGCCACCGGAGGACCGGTCCGTTCGTTGATCGTGCGTCTGGCGACCGACGCGGGCTTGGAAGGCTGGGGCGAGACACGCTTTGCCGGATCGGTCGAAAATGTCGCATCGTTGCGACGGGCCCTGTCGGCCGTGCTGGCCGGACGAAGCGCGTTCGACGTCGAAGCGATTCTGGCGCTCGACGTGGTCTCGACGCCGGCCGTTGCGTGTGGTGTCGAGATGGCGTTGTGGGATCTGATCGCCCGCGATGCCGGTCAGCCGCTGTGTCATCTTTGGGGCGGATGCTATCGAGATCGTGTTCCGGTGTCGGTGCGTTTGCCGGACGGATCTCCCAGCGCGGTGGCCGACTGTGCCCGCGCGTTTGCGACGCAAGCGATCGGTTCGCAAACGGTCACGTCCACCGGCAACTGTGACGACGATGTCTTGCTGACCGTCGCGGTGCGAGATGCGTGTGGCGCGCGGACCGTGTTGCGGTTCGACGGGCAGCGGAACTACGACCTGCGCACCGCGGGCCGGCTGTGCGTGGGTCTGGAGCCGTTGTCGATGCAGTTTCTGCTCGATCCGTTGGCGGAGCGCGCCGCCGAGTTGCTCGGCGCGCTGCGGGCAAGGGCCGCGATGCCGGTTGCCGTGATGCAGTCCGTCGCCGGACCGGCCGACGTCATGCGGGTGGCCCGCACCGAGGCGGCTTCGTTCGTGATTGTCGATCCGGTGCGGGTTGGCGGCCTGCTGCGAGCGCGGCAGTGTGCGGTGGTTGCCGAAGCTGCCGGATTGGCCGCCAGCCTGAGCATCGAAGGCACGTCCGGTTTGGCGCTGGCGGCGACGCTGCAGTTGGCTGCCGCAACGCCCAGCTTCACCAGCGGACACGAATGCGCGTATCCGAAACTGCACGACGACATTCTGAGCGAGCGACTGCCGATGGTCGACGGCATGTTGGCCGTGCCGACCGCGCCTGGCTTGGGCGTGGAGGTGGATCGCGACAAGCTGGATCGGCGCCAACTTGTTGGTTGAGCAAGAACGGGGCGAACGGCCGCCCTGCAAAACCTGAACGACTAACTTTGCAGATAGTTTTTCAGGTAGTGGTTTTCCATCGACAGGCGTTCGTACTGCGTCTTCACGACGTCGCCGATCGAAATCAGGCCGACGAGTTTTCCGTCTTCGATGACCGGAAGGTGGCGAATCCGGCGATCGGTCAACAGCCCCATCGTGTCTTCGACCGAGTCGTCGGGCGAGCCCGTGGTGACGTTGCGCGACATGACGTCGGCAACCTTGACCGCGGAAATCCGATCCGGGTGGCTGGCGGTTGCCTTGAGAATGTCGCGCTCCGTGATGATGCCGACCATCGAGTCCGGCGCTTCGCAATTTGGGTCGGACGGCGGGGGATCGCAGACGACCAGCGAACCACAGTTGTGTTTCACGAGCGTTTGAACCACGACGTCGAGCGTGGTCTCGGAACCAATCGTGTGTACCACGTGGCCCTTGACGTGAAGGATTTCGCGGAGGGTCATGGCGCCGCCCCCTATGGATGGGTAGCCATTACGGCCGGGAAACGTGCACGAACTGATTATCTGTCTGCGGAACCGCAGCATCGACAGCTTACTTCGCGCACCCTAGTCGTGTCAAAGAAAACTAGGGCTGCGGCGGAGGGATTTCGGCGATTCGCAGCTTGCGGAACGACAAATCGGTCGTCGGGTCGTGACCCTGGATGCTGATCGTCCCCCCCTGTAGGCGCAACCCTTGTCGGGGGTTCTCGTTGGGAGCACGCGTGTCGGTCCAGTCGCTCACCTGGTAGCCGTTGATCCAGGTAGCCATATGATCACCGCTGACCACCAGCGTCTTGGTGAACCACTCAAAGTCGTCCGAGACGACCTTGCGGGCGTTTTGACGGCGATAGAAGCCGCCGGTGCCGCAGTCGATCGGATCGGCCCGGTTGCCGTCGCGGTAGCCGTTTTGAATCTGGCTCTCGTAGCCTTGCCAGAACTCACCCGGAATGCAGCGAAAGAAGATACCCGAGTTGAGATGCTTGCCGGAGGACAAGATATCAAGCTGCAAGACGAAGTCGGCCACCTGGCCCTGCCATTCCAACTGACCCGGTCCAATCTGCACGCGGATGGTTGCCTCCGGCGTGACCGAGAACTTGCTTGGCTTGTCGGGAAACTCTTCCCAACCCGTCAGGTCGCGCCCGTTGAACATGCTCTCCAGACCAAGTGGCTTGAGCTTCACGTTGCGGAACTCGACTTGGCCGGAATTGAATTGCAGGCCGATGCGTCCGCGCGGCAGCGGTTTCTCGTCGAAGTAGTCGAGCACCTGTTGGCCATCGATCGCCACGGTGAACCGCCCGCCCACGGCCTTGACGGTGAACGTGTGCCAGCGGCCTGGTTCGACCGTGCCGGTAGCTTTCTGGCGGGCGACTAAGCTGCCCGTCGCAAAGGGACTGACGTCGGGGGCGGCGATGTTCAACTCGTAACAGTCGACGGCCGGATTGGTTGGCTCGAGCGGAGTGCGCAGAAACACGCCGCTGTTGGTAGCGGCCGGCGCGCGAAAGTCGACCTTCAGCACGTAGTCGGCGAAGTCGCTGGTCGTACACAAGAGTCCCTTGGCGCCCTGGCTGACCGAGAGGACTCCGTCCGACACGGTCCAGTCGGCATCGCTGGTGGCCTGCCAGCCGAACTTCGTCTCGCCGTCGAACAACAGTATCCAGCCGTCGGCGATCTCATCCGGAGTGAGCATGTTGGGCGCCGCAGCGTCGGGCTCTGCGGCGAGCAAAGCGGGCGCGATGCCGAACATCAGACAACAAACCAACGTCATGCGGAGTGCGATCATGGGGGCCTCTTCGTGGCGGGGCGCGGAACGTATCGCGCGGCAAGTACATCGGGTGGGCGAATCTGACGTTCGATTCTAGTTCAATCGACTCGCGATCGGTAGCGCCGTGCGGCGATGCCGTACTTCGCGATCGGCGGAGACGCCCCGCATGTGGGAGCCAAAGGGGAGCGGCGACGCGCGACGTTAGCGCTGGTCCAACTTGTCGATCTTCCAATCGGCCACGTGCCGCGCGATTTCAAGATGCACGCCGCCGATGCCGCCGGGCAGGCCGAGCGGAAAACGGGCGCCCGGACCGGGAAGCGGCGCGTCGGGGGCCAACTCGATTTCGATCACCAGCCGGTTGTGCGGCCGCAGCGCGTCGGTGATGTCGATCCGCGGTTGCGGGCGACGGCCTTCGATCGTGCCCAGGTGATGGTCGTTCAGGTCGAAGCTGGCACGAAAGTCAACCGCGTCGCACACCAGCCACACGCGCTCTTGGGGATCGAGGTTCGTCGGCGCGTTGAACTGCCGCGTGCAGCGCACCAATTGCGGATCGTCCGGCGCGCGGGGTAGTTCCGCACGCACCGGCTCGCACTGCCACGGATCGCGGAGGCGAATGACGTGCGGATGCGTCATGGCGTTCGTGGTGGCTCTGGCCAGGAAGGCGGGCCTGCGCGACGGAGGCGGTCGTGGGAGCGGATCGTCATTCGGGCAGAAAGTCTTGCACGACCGTGACCTGGCGGACCTGCTTGCTGTCGGGCTCGTACACGCGAACCCGAATCCGAATGCCGCGCAGCGGCGCGGGAAACGGCGGAGCGGTTTCGGCTTCGCCGCGCAGGCTTCCGGAAGGAATGTGAGGGTACGTTAGATCGTCGACGATGTTATTGCCGTCGTCGTCCAGGCCGTTGGTGGCCGCGTCCAAACGCGAAGCGCCGCTCGGGAAGTTACCCGCTGGATGTTCGCGGATTCCATTGTTCTCGTAGTGCATTGACCACGTGTCGTACGTGAAGGCCTGTTCGCCGCTGACATCCTCTCCCCAAACCGGGTTGAGAAGCTCCGGCTGCAGATTGTTCGCTGGCAGGCCGGGTGTGACGCCCGGGTGGATTGAGATGCCGATTTGAGTTCCGCCTGTCGAATTTGGATCCCTGCAGAACTGAGCGTTGGGGTACGCGGCGCGTGTGTAGTGGTCCGAACCGAGATTGGCATAGGCGCCGAACACCGTCGCAGATGGCAGCGGCGGCGGATTGTAGCCCGGATCTTCTGGCGTCCGGGCGAAGCCTGCGGCGACTTCTACCGGTGCGCCCGGATCGAACACCTGAACGTCGAACGCCAGGACGTTGGTCAGCAGGACATCGTCACCCAGTCGCTCACCTTCGAAGGGACGCAGTTGCGCATCAGGTCCGAAACCGGTTGCTGCGGTGATGGTGGTTCGTTGAACGTTAAACGGAAAACCAGTCGCTGAACCAACAACCGGATGATGTGCGAAGCGGTTTTCGCGTTTGGTCAGGTCGCCCAGCGAATTGGGAACCGCCGGACCGGGTTGCGTTGGTCCCAGGCGGGCCGAAATGTCGTTCTCGACAAAATACGGAAGATCCGCCTGGGGGAACGTCCCCTTTCTATTCAAGCTGGGCAGGACCAACAGCACGCGGCGATAGAGCGTGTAGAGCCGGATTGGTGTCGCAGTACCGCTGTCGAAATACAGGATTGGATCCATCTCCCTGCCGGTCGCATCGACCGCCGGCGCGCAGAAGTACATCACCTCGGCGATTTGCGATTCGACGGTCCTGGTGGGCAAGCCGGGCGGCGTGAACAGTCCGACGAACGGTTCACCACGGCTGCGCGTGGTGAACATCAACACGTCGTCGACGTCACCGGCGGCCGAATAGCGTGGGAAGTCGACCGGTGTATGATCCAGCTTCTCCTCGTCATGAATCGGCCCTTCGATCAGCTCGAAGTAGCCTTCGTCGTCGCCGGGGCGCAGTGGCGGTTGCATCGTCGCGGTGACGCCTTGCAAGTCGGCCTGGAGCCGGTTGCGGGCAGCGCGGAGCCGTTCGGAAAGTTCGATCACCGAGCGGCTGCCCGAGACATTGTCGGAAATCAATCCGAACAGCGACACGACGGCGCTCATCATGATCAGCGTGATGGCCAGCGCGACGAGCATTTCGACCAGCGTGAAGCCGGGCGCGCGTCGCCAACGTCGGTGCTGGGGCCGGAGGCGTAGGGTCATGGCAGTCTCTGTTCCCACAATCGAGGAGCGCCCCTGGGTCGCCGGTGGCCGGAAGCCCGGTTGCGGCGAGCGCGGCACTGGCCCGAATGGGCACGATGCCGACCCTTTGATTCTATCGCGCCGGGGCCTGCAATGCCACGTTGGCGGCCGCCGGGTGGCCGCTGCATCGCGGGCAGTAGCTCGCCGGGGCCGGGCGATCAAACACCGCGACTCTTGGCCCGCATCTCTTCCACCACGTCGCGGATCACCGTGTCCAGATCGTATTCGGGCCGGAACTGGATGGCGGTTCGCAGCCGCGACAAATCCGGAATCCGCGACCGTACGTCCTCGAAGTCGTGGTCGTAGGCTTCGGCGTAACTCTGAAACGCAACCGGCACTTGCGGGTTGATCGCGGCAATGACCCGTTTGGCCAATTGCAGGATCGAGATGGGCTGGTCGCTGCCGATGTTGAACACGCCGGAAGTCGCCGCGTCGTGGTCCATGAGTTCGATCACGGCCCGGACCACGTCGCGCACGTGGGCAAAGCAGCGCACCTGGTGCCCGTCGTCGTGAACAACCAGCGGTTGGCCGGCCAGGGCCGACTCGATGAACCGCGGCAGGACCATGCCGTAGCGACCCGTTTGGCGCGGGCCGACGACGTTGAAGAACCGGCCGATGACGACCGGCAGGCGGTGCTGCCGCCAATAGGCCAGGGCCAGAAACTCGTCGATCGCCTTGCTGGCGCCGTACGACCAGCGCGGGCGTTGCGTGGGTCCGAAGACCAGGTCGTCGTCCTCCGACCAGAGCGGCTTGGGGTTCTTGCCGTACACTTCGCTCGAGCTGGCGATGAACAGCCGGACTGTGTAGCCCTCGCGCTTGCGGCGGAGCAACTCGTTGAGAATCAGCTCGGTGGGATAGATGTTGGTTTCGATCGTGTGGATCGGCGCGGTTTGGATCAACTGCACGCCGACGGCGGCGGCCAGGTGATAGACTTCGTCCACGTCGCTGACCAGCGAACGGACGAGTTTCTTGTCGGCGGCCGAACCTTGCACGAAGCTGAAATTGAAGTGTTCGCGCACCCCGGCCAGGTTTTCGGCCGTGCCGGTCGATTCGTCGTCGAGCACGGTAACGCGGTATTCGCGGGCGATGAGCTCTTCGGCCAGATGGCTGCCAATGAACCCGGCGCCGCCGGTGATGAGGACGTGTTTCACGTGCTTTGGAATTGATCGAGGTTCGAAGACCCGCGCCCCAATGGTTCACAGTGCGCGGACGAGCATTGCGCGTCAATAGCCGGCGCCAGGCTGACTGATCTTGGCGGCGGTTTCTCGGCGTTTGGCGATGATCGAGGCCACGATCGAGACCCCCAGCAACGAAACGATGATCGCCAGTGAGACTCCGGGCGTGACCAGGAGGTGGCCGGTCCAGTAGTCGCCGACCATCTTTACGCCGACGAAGATCAACACCGCGGCCAGGCCGTAGTTCAGGAATCGAAACACGTCGATGGCGCCGGCTAACAGAAAGTATAGTGCGCGAAGGCCGAGGATCGCGAAGATGTTCGAAGTAAACACGGTGAACGTGTCGTCGGTGACGCCGAATATCGCCGGCACGCTGTCGACCGCGAATATTACGTCGGTGCTTTCGACGACCAGCAGCACCAGAAACAACGGTGTGACGCAGCGGCGGCCATTCTCGACGGCGAAGAATTGCTCGCCGTGGTTTTCCTGCGCGACCGGCAACAGCCGCTTCGCGACGCGGAAAAACAGGTTGCGCTGCGGATCGACCTTGGTATCGCTGTGCATCGCGAGCTTGATGCCGGTGTAAATCAGAAACGCGCCGAAGATCCAAAGGGTCCAATGGAAGCGTTCTAGCAGCGCGGCCCCGGCCAGAATGAACGAGAGCCGCATCACGATCGCGCCCAGAATGCCCCAGAACAAGACCCGATACTGATACTTCAGCGGCACGCCGAAGAAGCTGAAGATGACGGCGAACACAAAGACGTTGTCCATCGACAGCGACCACTCGACCAGGTAGCCGGTCAAAAACTCGATGCCAATCTCGGGGCCGCGCCACATCCAGATCAGGACGTTGAATGCCAGCGCCAGCGAGCACCAGATGACCGTCCAGACGGCCGACTCGCGCATCGTCGGCTCGTGCGAGTCGCGGTGAAACACGATCAGGTCGAGCGCCAAAAGCACGACGACGATCGCGCTAAACGCCAGCCAGTGCCCAACCGTGGGGACCGGGGCCGCGGGGGTCTCAGCGGAAACCTGCGCCAATAGCGAGATGGCTACTGTGTGTCCGCAGCAAGAAATTGACAACAGGCGGGGTTCCCGAGTGTTCGACCGACGAGTGAAGCACGACCGATCGAATCATCATAGGGGCGACCGTCAAAATCGACAACGGGCCAGTGCCTGCGTCCTGGCAACGCGGGCGTGGCCCCTGGTGATTGCACCGACGGGCCGCGCGGTCGTTCCACGTCGCGGGCGCGGCCCGATGTTAACTGGGCGCAATACCGACTGGGGCGCGATGCCGACCTCGGGCTCGGCGGCGATGGTCTTGCCGACGTTGCGCGAACTAGCCGAATGCCGCCATGATGTGCGGCGCGTGGCGCACGGCCGCGATCCGCGTCGTGCGGTGCGGGACGAACCGTCGAGCCCGGATGCGCTGGCTTAACGGAGCGAGGCGACCTTTCGATTGCGCGATTCTTCGATCGACAGCTTGTCTTCGCGCGCCAGCCAGCCGACGGCCTGCATGATGACGTCGCGCGGGGCGTCGACCTCTTTGACCAATTGATTGAGGGTGCGCGGGCCGTGCTCACTGAGGTGGTGCCACACCAGGCCGGCCGCGTCGCCGATTTGATCGACGCCGCAATAGTTAGCGGTTGCCATGGTCACTTGCTCCTAGAACGATCTTGCGCTTCGATGCCTCCGATGCCCAGCCACCATCGCCTGCGGAAGTATATCGGTGCAGGCTATGCAGGCTCAAGTCCTGCCGCGCGGACGCGGGCCGGCGCGGCGACGATGTGTCGGCCGCGACGGGCGTGTGCCGACGGGTCAGGGAAGTATAGGCCGCGGGGTATCGCCGGCAGCCGGCAGGGCGGCGCGGGGGCGGTTGCGACGAAGATTCCGACGCGGCCGGGCGTGCAGGAGGAATTAAGCCGAAGCCAACGCGCGATACGACGCGGGCTGCGCCCGGTTCGGCCCGAGCACGGTTGGACGAAAAAGTCTATCCGCAGCGGCGCGCAAAAAAAGGGCCCGACTGGCGGCATGCGGCGGCCAGCCGGGCCCTTCAACCGTGAAAAACTGGTACCTCCCGTAGTGGGCAAAGGTCGCCAAACCTTGGCGACGGACCGCTAAGATTCACGGTGCGTCATGATCGCGTTGTTGGTTTTGGCTCCAGAGATCGTGCTCCCCAGATATTTCCTTGTCTGAAGCCAACTCCATCGATCTGACTGACCGCCGACAGTTGCACGCGGCGTGCCAGTCTCGGCACGGCCGTCCAGATTCTTGAGAAATTCCGCCTCACGGTCCGCAAAACACCGCAACATTTCGGCAAACATCGTGCGGCGAATTTTTCCCGGCGAGCGTGCCAGCGGCGCTTGCGGCCGCAGATTTGTAAGAATTGCACCGCGACCATGTACAAAACGCCCGCGGAACGTCGAAAGTGCAATCACGCTGCGCGGCGGATTCATTGAGGTGCTATCGCCCCCGGCGACAGCACGCTGGTGGTGATCGCGCGAAACACCTGGGCCAACTGCTCGAACTCGCGATCCTCGGCCTGGCACAGCACCAGGCAAGTGGCCGTGGGCGTGCGGAAGGCACGAATCGTGGCGGTGTTCGTGAAGTCGAGGTAGAAGAATCGGAAGTCGAAACCGCCGACCGGCTGATTGGCGAGTTCCTCGGTGACCGGCTCCGCGTCGAAGTCCGCATATTCCTGCTTGAGCGCCTCGAGCGCGGTGTGGGCCAGTTCGCGCGGATCGGCGGCTGGATCGTGAACGGCGATCGACCAAAACGCCCCGCCCGGGCTTTGAACGGTCACCGAGCGCGCCGCGCCGCCCGAAGTGTCTTCGTCCAGGGTCCAATTGTCTGGATAAAGCAGGCGAAGCCCCGACTTGTCGTACACGCTCGGCATGAAACTTGAACTCTGAGTGCGCTCGTTTGCTAGCAACCATTGTATGGCGCGTGCCCGCGGGCCGACCACCCGCGCCGAGCAACTCGCCGTGCGGGCTTTGGCTTGTGACAGAGTACCCATTTTGCTACCGTTGCCGCGCGCCGCGTACTCGATTTCTTGGGGATTGCTGCGCCGACTGCGCCAGACCGCCCGACACGTTTCGCTTGCCGGCCGCGGTTGGGCTTGCGTGCGTTGGCTGGCTGAGTATTTCAGTCTGCCGCTGACACATTTGTGAATGGATTCGGTTTGCCGCGACGCGCCGGCCGCTTGGGCTGCGCGCCTTGGATCAACGTATGCCTAGACCCCGTCACAGTAAGATGCGCTTACGCGAAACGACCGTGTGTCGGCGCGAGAAGAGCATGCTTGCGCGCGTCGCGCTCGAGCGGGTCGGTATGCGCGTCGCGCTGGCCGCGTTGCTGATTGGGGCCGCGTGCTGTGGGTGTCGCACGCTCAGCGGGCGCTACAGTCCAAAGCCGCAAACGGTTGCCACCTGCCGTGAACTGACGGAGCAGGGCATCAGCGCGATGGACCGCGGCGACTGGAAGCGGGCGGAGTCATTGCTGGCCCGCGCGGTCAAAACGTGTGCCGTCGACGTGGATGCGCGCCGCCAATACGCCGAAGCGCTGTGGCATCGCGGCGCGCTGCGCGAGGCTTTGACGCAGCTCGAGGAGGCGCGCCGTCTGCTCAATACCGATCCCGCCTTGGCCGTGCGGGCGGGCGAAGTGTATCAGGCGTTAGGACAATCCGGTCGGGCCGCCCAATTGGCCGACGAAGCACTGCGTTTGGATCCGAAGTTCGCCCCGGCTTGGGCACTGCACGGCAATGTTGCCGAATCGACCGGCAACCCGCGGCGAGCCTTGGCCCACTACCAGCGCGCGTTGGGATACGATCCGCACAATCGGGACGTCGCGATTCAGGTCGCCGAAGTTTATCGCCAATTGAACGAACCGGAACGGGCATTGTTGGCCTTGCAAGCCGTGGAAGATCGTTGCACGCCGGGCAGCGAACCGCAGCGCGTACTCTACTTGGAAGGGTTGGCGCTGGCGGCGCTGGGACGCAATGACGAGGCCGTTGGCCGGTTGACGCGAGCCACCACGGTCGATCGCCCTTCGCCCGAGATACTCTGCGCGCTGGCCGAAGCGCAGTGGGCAACCGGCGATTCAGGCTCGGCCCAGACGTGCGTGCAACAAGCACTGGCGCTCGACCCCAATCACGCCGCCAGCCGCGCGTTATCGACGCGGTTGGCCACGCAAACCCCGGCCGATGTGCCGCTGGCGCGGTAGCCGAATCGGCCGCGCCGGCAATTGCGCTCTAGACTAGCCGGAGAGGGTGCTGCCTGACTGCCAGCCGTTAGGAACGGCATGACCGGACCAGCTTGCCCCAGCCGATGGCCTGCGGGCAGTTACCCTGCAAAAGGACGTTTGCCGGCGCACGATTTGCGATCTAGGGTTGCATGTCGAGATGCGCCTTGTCGGAACCTGGGGTTCTTGACGGGCCACCCGCATTGTCGTGCTGACGCTCGGACGCTGATTTCGCGTCAGCGGTCATCCAACCTGAAGGAGTATTCATGTCCAGCCCCACGCTTAGCGCTGTGCCCGAATCGTTCGTGGATCGGCGAAGCTACGGTTCAGGCACCGCGCTGCCCGGCAGGGAACGCCGCCAGTTTGCGAACAGCCACGAGGACTTGTCGCCCGAGGCGTTCGAACTGGCCTCGGCGATCGACGCCTACAAGGCGATGCATCGCCGCCGCTTCATCACGTATGAAGAAATGCTGAACGTCGTCAAGTCGCTGGGCTACTCGAAGTAGTCGCGTGCCTGGGCGTTCAATCGGGATCACCGGTGGCGGCGTCGAGCGTCCCCGCCGGTGATCGTGTCGCGCGATCTGCTTTGCCGCTGTGGCTTCGGCGGTCTCTCTCACACCCGCGAAATCCGTGCGTGCTTTGGCGCGCAGCTTGGCTGTCGGGTATCTGGGGCTAGTCTTCGCCGGCGGTGGTTCTTCCGGTAGCGACGTCGAATTCCGACACGGCCGGAACGAGCATTGCCGCGGTAGCAAAGCCGTAGGTTCCAACGCTGACCAGGAATACGCTTAGCGTGTAGTGCAGCAGAAAGCTGGTGATCGCCCAGAAGGTCGCGATCGGGCAGAGCATCGACGCAATGCCGATCGCCACCGAGCGGTTGCGGGCCCCCAACGCCGCATACAGCCCGACCGCGCCGCCGAGCATGAAGGCCAGAAACGGTTGGATCTGCCAGTGGAATGAATGAAAGGCGATCATCATCCGCATGCAGGTCGCGATGCCGACGAACAAGAAAAATACGGTGCCGAGGCTAACGCCGATGGCCGAGCGCGAGTTGGCGTAGCTCATGCCGGAGTGAACGCCGAGCACCGCGACGAAGACATTCATCACGGCGAGCCCGCCGAGCAGGTAAATGAGGTTTTCGCCGCCCAGCACGCCGGCGTACCAAAGATACACGCACAGCGCCATCGGCAGCAGCACCATCTCCTTCGTGTTGTAGAAGATGCCACCCAGCTTGCCGAAGACGAATTCGCGGGCCGACACGTCGGTTACCAGCAACAAGTCGAGGGCGCGCCCGTCGCGTTCGGTTGTGAGCGACGTGACCGCCTGAGCGTTGACCAACACCAGGCTCAACACCAAGAGCGGCACCAGCACGAGCGCGCCGGAGGCCGTGGTCAGCGTTTCGGCGGCGATCATCGAGTGCAGGGCGTAGACGGCCGCCGCGACCAGCGCGAGATAGCCCACGCGCACCAGCAACACGCGACGGCCGTAGGCCCAAGTGCGGATTTCGCGCCAGAGGATCGGATTGTCCCAAACCTGGCGGACGCTGCCGGCGGCCGCGTGCACCGATCGCGTCGGCGCGCCACCGTCGGCCGCCGTCGCCGCGGGCTTCAGTCCCCAGATGCTCTCCAGGTCTTCCCCGTCGCGCGTCCGTGCGCGGATTTCGCGCGACGGATTCCAAATGCGAACCAGGGCGATCGCCGTCAGGTTCAAAACCAGCGTCATCGCCAGTGCGACAAGCAGAAACAAGTTGATGGCGTTGCCGAAGTAGGGCAGGGCGTCTTGCGCTTCGATGAGCGGGCGGGTCGCGACGACAATCGCTTGCCAGGGGCTGAAGCCGGCGGCCCAAACGTCCGTCGGCGCCGCAAGCCACTCGCGCCCCAAGGCGCCCCAAGCCACTGCCTCGCCCGCCCCCAGCCAGAACACGAGTACCAACGCCGTCAGAGCCAGCGTTTGAAAGGTCTTCTCCCGCCACAGGGCCATCGTCGAGCCGAGGCTGCCGGCCACCACGACCGTCGCCAGCGTGACGGCAAACACGCGCGCTATCTGCATGAACGACACACCGCCCAATAGCGCCGAGAGCATGAACAGCGGCACCGACGCGGCCAGCAACACCAACACGTTGAGCAAGCTGGCCAGAAGCTTGCCCAGCACCAGTTCGCTATTGGTCAGGTTGGTCAACAGTAGCAGGACCAGCGTGCGCCGGTCTTTTTCTTGGGCGACGCCGGCCGCCGCCAATAGGGCCGAAAAGAAAATCGCCAGGCCCAATTGCAAAGGCGCGATGATCTGGAACAACATCGCTCCGAAGCGGGCCATGTCGCCCAAATTGCGCACGATCTGCGTGCCGGTGACCAAGAGCCACGCCGTGCAGACCAGCACCAGCAGGGCCGAAACATACGCGGCCCGTGAGATGTACAGTCGCGGGCGGCGCGGCGCTGTGACAATCTCGCGCGAGAAGACGGGTCCGATCAGCACGAATGGAGGCTCAACAAAGCAGGGAGGCTGGCTGCGCCGGCCGGCGCGGCGCGAGTGCCCATTATAAAGCCAAAGGGCGGGCCGGAGGAACCGCGCGCAACGAGGCCCGCGCCGACCGTGGTGCTGCGCGGGCCTCGCACAAGAACCGTGGTAGATTGAACGCTACGGTTTGGCGTCAGCCGATTCCGACGCTTTCGCTTCGGCCTGTTCCCGTTTTCGGCGGTTGGCCGCCAGGGTCGCGGCGCGACTGGCTCGCGATTCGGCCCGCAGCTCCTCGACCTCGCGCTGTTGCTCCGGAGTGAGCACGCCGAAAACGGCCTTGTCTCGCTGGTCGACCAGTGCCTTCAATTCCGCGCGCTTTTGCTCGATTTGCGGCAGATACTCTTCGAGGATCGCCAGGACCTTTTCCCGCTGTTTCGGGCTGACCACCTTGTTGAAGTGGGCCGGCATCCGCGGCTTTTTCTCCGCTTCGACCACGGGCTTGTTGGTCGTGCGCCGCTGGGCCGTCGACGACTTGGACTCGGGCTCTTGGGCACGGATTGCGATGGTGGGCAGCAACACAATCGCCACCAACGCCAACAAACAGCTCAAAACGACTCCGCGTTGCTTCGTTTGCTTCGACATCAGACAAGACTCCTTTTATTCGTGGAAAAGTCGATCGCCGAGAAACCCTACCTTTTGGGGAACCAGTAATCATACTGGTGTATGGTTCCCGCTAGCAAACAATTCCGCGGCAAATCGCCAGAAAGCCGTTTGCTTCCGTCGAGCGAATCCGGCGGCTACACTACAACGAAGGGCCTCGCGACACGTCCGACCCAGGCCCACCCTAGGCAACGGAACGCTCATCCATGTGTCGAATGCTGCTTAACGCACGAGATTTGGAGTCTACGCGTGCGCTCGCGTGCGCGACCTTAGCGCTTGTGACCACGGTACTTGCGCCGACGCGACCAGCTCTTGCCGAGCTGACTGTCGAGCAACTTCGCGGCGCGGCGGTCACGGACGTGGGGCCGTATTACCAAGATCTCAAGGACGCGATCGCGGCCTTTGGCCAGGACGACTACGCGGCCGCATTCGAACGGCTCAAGAGCGCGAAAAAACTGTCGCCGCCGCTGCCGCCGCCGGAAGTCATGATGGCCCGGCTGTATTTCGACGCTCAACTCGAAATGCCTGGCAATACGTTGCTGGAGCAATCGATGCGGCAAGACGCCGAGGATCCCGAACCGCTGGTTTTGCTTGGCGAGCGTGCACTGGCCGCAGGGCGGTTGACCGAAGCGGCGATGATGCTGGGCAAGGCGGCGCCCGTGGTCGCGCAGTTTCGCAAGAACCCGAATCGACGCGACGATTTGGAAAAACGCCTGAATGACGCCTCGTCACTGGTCGCCGAACGCTTCGGCGATCTGGCCGCCGCGAAGAAGTTCTTGCAGGCGCTATTAAAGGTCGACGCGTCTAACGCGGCCGCGATGCAGCGATTGGGACGTGTCTTGTTCCAGTTGGACGAGGGGCGTGAGGCCTACGAGCAGTTCAAGGCCGCCGCCGCGGCCGACCCCAAGGCGCCGCCGGCGGAAATCGCGATGGCCGCGCTGTTTCAAAACAAAACCAAGGGCGAGGAGTGGCTCAAGCACGCGCTGGAGCGCAGTGGCGGCGACGCGCGCACGCAATTGGCAATCGGTAACTACCGGCTGCGCGAGAATCGGATCGACGAAGCGCGAAAGCACTCGGACAAAGCGCTAGAGCTCGACCCGACCGGCTTGGATACCAATTTGTTGGCGGGCATGATCGCGCGCGTTGAGGCGGACTATCCAAAAGCGGAGCAGCACTTGGGCGCGGCCCACCTGCTGTCGCCGGCCGATGCGGGCATTACCAATCACCTGGCATTGGTGTTGATCGAAATGCCGGATCCGGACAAGCAGCAGCGCGCACTGCAGTTCGCCCAGCTCAATGCCGCGGGCAATCCGGACGCGCTGGAACCGATGACGACCCTGGGTTGGATCTACTATCGACTCGATCGCCGCGCCGAAGCCGAGCGCGCATTGTCGGCCGCGTTCAAGACGGCAACCGCGAAGCACGGCAGAGTCACCTCTGACATGGCGTACTATTTGGCCGTGCTCGCTCACGAATCCAAACGCTATCCCTACGCGATCAAGCTGCTGAAGGACGCGCTGGACATGGACCAGCCATTTGCCTATCGGAAGCCTGCGCAGGAATTACTGGCAGAACTGGAAAAGCTTAACGCGGACGAAGGCGAAGCGGCCGCTGCCAGCACGACAACGCCGAGCACGCGGACCGGAGGCGCGTCGGGCCGCCGATAGGCCGCGATTCGAACATGCCCGGCGTTGGCCGAGCCATCGGCGCAACAAAAAAGGTCATGGCAAGCCGATCCGTCGTCTTGCCATGACCTCTATCCTGAAGCGGAACCCACGTGTGTCCCGCCCTCCCGATCAGTGTGCACGTTGTATATCGGTCCGCGCGAGCGAATCTCTTAAATCGGTTCTGGCGCACTTGCCGTCGACAGGGCTTTCCCAGCCGGCAAACCTTCGCACCGTCTCTCGCGCAAAAAAACAGGGCGGGTCCATCATGGACCCGCCCACGTTTCGAGTCCGCCGTGCCGTCACTTCTCCCCAGTCGTTCGGGCAAGCGGCCAACTCGTCGCTAGTCGGAGCATTGCGATGTGCGTCAGTGCAGCCACTCGTGCTTGCCGTCGGCCTTGTAACACTCGTTGCACTGGTAACACCACGGGGCGTACCACGACTACTGTGTCCAATGGGCACACCGAGACCAGGAGCCCCCCCCCCCCCCCCCCCCCCCCCCCCCCCCCCCCCCCACCCCCCCACCCCCCCCCCCCCCCCCCCCCCCCCCCCCCCCCCCCCCCCCCCCCC
>CALFYT010000069.1 GCA_937952415.1 uncultured Planctomycetaceae bacterium
GTCTCGGTCACGGTGCCGCCGTCGTCGTCACTCAGCGTCACGCGCACGGTGTACGCACCGTTGTCGGCATACGTGTGGCTACCGTCGAAAGAGCCCTGTGTCGGCGTGCCCTCGGAACCTGGCACGTCGATCGTGGCCGGACCGGAGTCGAGCGGCGTCCCATCGCCCCAGTCGATTGCGAACGTAAATCGCTCGGTCGTCTCGCCGCCAATGTTCAGCGGATTGTCAAAGCCAGGATCGGTAAACTGGCCGATGTCGGGCAGCGACAGAAGCGAGCCTTCGTTGACGATCTGATCTTCGGGCACGACGAGCGTTGGCCGCACGTTGTTGACCGTTACTTCCAGCGTATCACTCACTGAACGTTCGAGGGAATCGCTGAGCGTGACTGTGACCGTATAGGTTCCGTTGTCGGCATATGTGTGACTGCCATCGAACGAACCCATCGTGGGCGACTCTTCCGAGCCCGGCACGTCGATCGTGGCCATGCCCGAGTCCGGCGGCGTGCCGTCGCCCCAATCGATCATGAACGTATACGATTCGCCGCCTTCGCCCTGCGGTGCGGCGAACTCTGGTTCGAACTGTCCGCCGTAGTCGGTAAATGTGCCGATATCGGTGATCGAGAGCAGCGCGCCTTCATCGATCGTTTGGTCCGATGCGACCGTCAGCGAAAGTCCTTCGCCGTACTCGTCGCCAACTGGAGCCAACTCTTCGGAACCCGTTTCAGCGGTCGACTGGGTGGTAGGCGGATCGCCAACGAACGTGCTCACTTCGCTATCGATGTCGGAAAGCTCTTCCGGTTCGGCCGCCGCGGTGGGAGCAGCAGCGCCTGGTTCTTGCGCCGGCGGTGGCTCTGCTGTGCCAGCATCGGCGCTACCCGACTCGCCCGGTTCCAGGCCAAGCGCGGTGCCCTCGGCCAGTCCGGTGAGCACGACGGGCGCGATGACCACGGCGCCGGGACTAACCGACAGCACGCGACGCTGTTCGAGCTGCCGGACGAAGAAGGGGACGTCGCCGTGCCGTTCGCCGCGAGTTGGTTCCGGCAACCTCCAATTCCGGCAGACCGCATCCCAGACTCTGGTGAGTCGCCACGGCCGTCGCATGCTTCCGGTTTCCTTTCGCGCCACCTGACGCCTGCCACCCGGTTTGAGAACGCCCCAAGAGCCCTATTATCCCTAGCCGCACGACCTTCCGTCAAACTATGCCGGCTGGCCGAAGGCCCGTTTCGGCAGCCCCGTCGCGCGATGCTAGCCCCCGGCGACAAGTTAGGGCGAACCTGCCGCTTTTGACGGATGTGTCGATTGTGCCGGAATTAGCCGAAGTGCGATTTACCCAAGGTCGATAAGGATTGCAGGGGGGTAGCCACACCATGCGACATCTCGCGGCGCTGGTCATTCTGACGATCTGTTGGTCCGCATCGGGCTGTGCCACGGCCTTGCAGGGGGTCGCGCTGATTGGCGGCGCGCAGCCCGCCGCGCGGCAAACCACCCTGTCGGACTTCGGGCGCGTGGTCCAAAACTATTCGCCTGTGGGATCCGGGCAAGTGGCCACGGCAACCAGCGGCGCCGCTCAAGTGCTTGCTCCGTACGACGATTCGTCCGCCGCCGACGCGGACGCCATGCCAATCACGATGGCCGGCGACGAGCCGAACCGACTGGCACCGGTTGCTCCGATGCCGCCCGAACTGCCATTGGGCCAACATGCGGCCCCGACCGAATTAGCCGACGTTGCGCCTCCATGCAACGATCTGCTTGACGAAGGTGGACGTAGCGCACTCGACGATACGGAGCCAGCGCCGATCGCGCCAGGCCCGGAGGCACTAGCATCCACATCGGGCGACGAGGACTCATTGCCGGGCGAGATCGCGCCGCTGCCGGACGAACTAGCACCAGCAGCACCGCGGTCGTTGTTACCCCAGCGCGAGGTCGTGCTGGCAACCGACGCGGTCGCCGCCCGCTCCAATGCCGAGTTGGGCATTGATGGCGTGGTCGCCGGGCAATACGAACATCCGGCCTATCCCGACGTGGCCGCCGAGCCCGAGGCTCCAGATGCCCCGGGACCAGATGCACTGGGTTTGGCTGGTGACGAGCCGCCGATCGAAAGAAACGTCGCGCCTCAAACGAGCCAAACGGCACAGCCGCATCACAACGCACCCGCCGACGCAACGGCAAGTGCGCAATTGCCGCCTGTGCCAAAGGTCGGCTCAAGTGCGCCCGCTGGGACGTTTGTAGACGAAGCGCAGGTTCACGTCAGCGATGCGGACGAATACTCGCCGCAGGACAGCGCAATTCCGCTGCTGGCCGACCCGCGCTACATGACCGCAAACCAAGGTGAAGTGGTGCCGTCTCCGGCGCCAGTGCCCACATCGCCATTCAAGTCAGGTGGCGAAGACGAGGACGCCGACCGATTCGGTCGCCACCTGTCGGACGTCATGCTCGACATCCGGCCGACCGAAGGCGTCATGCCAACCGACGTAGCGGCGGAAATCTTCGAGCAACAGGCGATCACCGATCCGCGACAAACCCACGAAGGGCCTGGCATCCTCTGCTCGTACACGCCATGGACGATTTGTTTCCGTCCGCTGTACTTCGAAGAAGTGGCGTTGGAGCGCTACGGCGAGAAGCGCCGCTTCCTTCAGCCGGCTGCCTCGGGCGTGCAGTTCCTGAAGAACATCGCGCTGCTGCCCTACAAGATGCGCGTCCGGCCGCCCCGGTCGTGCGTCTGCTCGAACGGATTCAGCCGCATTGGCGATTGTCCGCCGCCCGGCTACGGAGAGTGTGTATGGCGCTGGGACGCGGCGATCATCGAGGCCGCGGCCGTTACCGGCTTCGTATTCATCCTGCCGTAGCGCGGCACGTTGCGAGCGAGCCGATTCTACTGGTTGAACGTCTGCTTTAACCAGCGCAAGAACTGAGCCCCCAGCGAACGCGGCGCAACGCTGATCTTCGCCCGACCGTGAACGCGTGCCAGCGCGAGCTCTGGCCCCTCGTCGAAGCGCACTCGGGCCTGGTACCACGTGTCGAGCGGTCGTTGCAAGCCGTTCGGATCGCTCTCGGACGGAACGTCGCCGGCCGCGGCCAACGCGCGCGGCATGACGTCCAGATCGAGTTTGGCGACCTCGCTCACCTGCCCGGTGAAAACCTGGCCCGGCAGATGGTCAAACATCATTCGCACCGGCTGGCCGGGCTCGACGAGTTCGACGTCGTTTTGCGCGACGTTGAGCATCGCTTCGAAGCGACTTGGATCGCCCACCAGACAGAGCAGCGTACCAGTTTCCAGGTAGCTGCCGAGATTGCGCGGATCCAGCGGCGTGCCCGACCAGTTCGGCAATTTGTCGGAACGCGTTTCGTGCGAGACGGCCGGCGGCGGCAACACGGTTCCGTCGGTCGGTGCGACGAGCGTCAGCCGCGCCGCATCGGTTTTGAGCTGGGCGAGCCGCTTGTCCAAGTCCGCCAGGGCCTCGGTTGCCGCGGGGATGCGCGAGCCGTCATCTGTGCCTTGCAGACGCTGGGATTGGAGGTGCTCGAGGAACAGCCGCTGCCGATCGCGCTCGGAAGTTAGTTGTTGCAGCTCGAGCTGGATGTCGCGGTTCTTCAGGTGGGCCAGCGGCTGTTGGCTGGTGACCTGCTCGCCGACCGAAACGCACTCTTCCAACTGCCCGGGCACGGTGACGTAGACGCGCTGCGCGTCGCGATACTCCAAGACAAGCGGCGCGGACACGTCCGTCGGAAGCGGAAAGAACGCGACAAACAGCAGCAGGACGATTCCGGCACCAGCCGTGACGCCCACGCGCAGCGGCACCATCCGACGTCGGCGAGTGGGATCCGAGGCCCACCGGGCCGTTTGTGTCACCGCCGGCGCCGCCATGCCGATCAGCGTAACGCCGGCCAGCACGACCACCAGCGGTTCCAAGTGGTACGGCCGCGCCATTAGGTTCAGCGCCCATAAGATGGCGATCACGACGAGCCAGCGATAGATTGTCGCAGTGACCCAATACACGACCAACAGCGGCTTTCGGCGCTGCGGTGCGTCATCGGGCCCGCGAAGGTCGAGCCCGAACAGGGCCCGCGCGAAAAACCGCCGTGCCGCGATCGACGCTTGTTCGCGCAGATTGGGCACTTCGATCAGGTCCGACAGGATGTAGTATCCGTCGTACCGCAGCAGTGGATTGCCGTTGAGCACGACCGTTCCCACCGAACAGATGAGCATGGTATTGAGACACAACGCGTTGAACGTACCTGGCCCGCTAAACCACCACAGAAACGTGCAGACCGAGGCCAGCAGCAGCTCGACGTAGATCCCCGCGGCCGAAACGGCGATCCGGCGCCACTTGCTCGGCAGCATCCAGGAATCCGAGACATTGCAGTACAGGCAGGGCGTAAACACCAGCAGCATCAGCCCGATTTCGTGGCAGTCGCCTCCGAAGCGCCGGCACACCAGGGCGTGCGCCAGTTCGTGCAAGACCTTGATACCGGCCAGCGCAATCAACAGCAGTGGCACGTTCGAGGCCGACAGGATCGCACCGATCGCCGGGAGCCGCGCAGTAAACGCATCGAATTGGACAACGACCAACAACAGCGCTGCCAGTGCGAGCAACAAACCAGCGGCAACGCAAACGGGCGAGAACGCCCAGCCGAACCAACGCTCAAGCACGTCCAGCACACGCGCCGGATTGAAGCCGCGGAATCGAATTGCCAGGACCGCCAGCAGCGACTCATAGCGGCGCTTGCGACGCTGTTCGTCGCGCCGAGCCAGAAGCTCGCGACCCTGCTCTGCAGAATCGGCCAACAACAGGCCATAGCGGTGCAGTGTCGCCAGGAAGCCGTGAAGTTGTTGCTCGGTGACGCGCCGCGGACGTAGATTGTCTTCGACGCGGCGGCGCAGCTCGGCAAGACTGACATGGCCGTCGAGCATCTGCAAGACGGCATGTTCCTCGTCGCGCAAGTGAAAGTACTTTAGCGCCGCCGGATCCTTCACGGCCCAGTAGCGCTGCCCGGCATAGTGCTGCGCCCGAAACTCCAGGTCGGGCCGCGCACGCAGGCCCAAGGCGCGATCAGCCGCAGATTCGAGTGGGGGCGCGACCGTCATGACCTTACTGCCGCGAGTCCTGCGGCGCCGCGTCGCCAATGGTCATCGATCCGTGCAGCCCGGGGCGAAGCGTTGATTCGGGGTTTTCGATTTCTGCCCAGATCCGTACCTGGCCGTTGAACGGATCGATTTCGGGACTGACGTACGTCACCGTGCCGAAGAACTGCGTTGGCTGGCCGTCGATGTCGACGGTCAGTGTCGCCTTGCGACCTTTCAAATCGCTCGGCGCGTCGTCCGCCTTGATCATTCCTTCGGCCCGCAGCCGATCAAGACGCAGCACGCGGAGGATGGTCTGGCCGGGTTCGACCCATTCGCCCTGGTGCCGATTCACCTCCGCGACGAAACCGGCCAGCGGCGAAACAATCTGGCGCTGGCGAATCGCGTGCTTCGCGCTGTCCACTTCAATCTGCTTGATCTCGCGGCCCGCTTGCGCCAATTCCAGCTCGAGCTGGGCTTGTTCGATCTCCAGTTCGGTCTTTTGCACGCTCAAGCGCAGACGGTCCAACTCGGATTGCGACACGCTTTGGGCGAACCGCCGCTCGGATTCGATGGCTCGGCGCAACTCGGCTTGCGCCACTTCGAGCGACTTGCGCGCGAAGCGGACCTTGACGTCGCTATCGGCCTCTTTGGCCGCGGCGATCAGTTCCATCTCAGTGCGGCGTTTGTCGAATTGAGCGTCGGCATCGTCGATCTGCGCGACCGCGGCACCGGATTCCACCATTTGACCCTCGCGCGCGATCACTTTGTCCAACACACCCGCCTCGCGCGCTGGCACCTCAACTTGATCCAACAACTTGACCAATACCGACGGAACACGAATCTCTGCGGCAGCCAGCCCCGAAGCGGAAGCAACGATCATCACCACGGCCAGTAGTCGAATCGTGCGTGTCATCGCTGTTACCACCACCAATGGGTTTGTATGAACGCGAGCACTTCGTGGAACCACACATATCCCAGCGACCGCCGGCCGCAATGCACTTTTGCCAAGACGGTTGCGCCGGGCCGCAGTCCCGCGACGTTCGCCCTATCGAATTTTACGGTTACCAGCACGTTGGGGCTTGTCGTTTCGTCAACCTCGGATGCCAGCGCCACGTCGGACACGTGCCCCGAGTATTCGACGCCCGGCTCGCTGGCCAATGCAAACTTCACTGCCAGATCCGGGCTGATGGCGTCGCGCGCTTCGAGTAGATGGCCCGCACGGTCGTCCGGCACGTGCAGTTCGACAATCCACGGTCCGTCCAGATCGCCAACGGTCATCAAGGCCTGACCGCGTTCGACCGGGCGAGCTTCAAGCAGCTCGCGGAGGTTCCACGTCAAGATTTGGCCGCCGATTGGGCTGCGCAACTGCAGGTCCGCCTGCCGCGCTTCCAGCACGTCGTGCTGCTGCGAAAGTCCCTTGAGCAGCTCTTTGACCTCCTCGACTTCCGCGGTTAGCCGTTGCGCATCGCGATCACGGGCTGTTTGATCCCGATTGTTCGCAAGCGACTCGGCTTGCAAGGCAGCCAGTTTCTTTTCAGCAGTTCGAATCTCACCGGCCACACGGCGCAGATCGAGATCAAGCTGCGGTTGTCGCAGCAAGACGAGCGCTTGATCGGCATCAACCGATCCACCGTGATCCACCAACAACCGATCGACGACGCCGTCATCCGAGGCGAAGACGTCGCGTCGAACGGCCGGCTGCAACTCGCCCTTGGCTCCCACGTCGAAGTCGGCGGGTATCAACGTCAGCCCGGCCACTGCAAGACAAATTGCAACTAGCGCCAGTACGGTCTTGGGCAACTGCCGGGCTTCGGTCAGCCAGCCGATCCGTGCCAGAACACGCCCCACGCGCGCCAACGGCATGTGGCTGTGCGCAATCGAGTTTGCCAAGGCCAATCCGCCATGCTCGCCAACTTGGGCCAAACGTTCGCGAAGTTCTGCTTGCCGTCCTGGCGATTCGAACTGCTCGGCCACCAGCGCGCCGACAATGTGGCTCGGCTGTTGAACCACGCCCGATGCGCTCTGACGTAGCGGAATGATCGCCAGCAATCGGGCATGCGATTCGTCGAGGTAGGCGTGCAGGGGCTGCTCAATTTGGCCGGGCAAGTCCTCGTCGCCATCGCAGTACCAGATCGGATCGCCGGTGGCCATGCACGGCCCGACCAGGCGTTCGAGTGTGCGGAGCAGCTTCGAGCGTCGGTCGATCGCGTCGACACCGCTAACGGCTACCGTGCGAAAGTTTCGCCCGCGGCGTTGCAGTACGGTAAGTCGGTCACAGCCGACAACGCGCCGGCCTTCATTAGCGATGCGATACGCTGTCGCCGCGGCGTCAAGATCGCGGTGAACGCGCAGGGCGAACTGATCGACCTGACCTCGGGCCGAATCGCGATCTCGCAGCCGGCTCAGCTCGCGCTGGCGGTGGAAATCGTCGGTCAGTTCGACCATCGCCTCGAGCAGACGCAGCAAGCCCTCGCGCTGGGCCGCGTTGAGCGGTTGTCGCTGTACCAACTCGATCACGCCGAAAGTGTGTTGGTTGATTCGAAACCGCTGGACGAACGCCCAGCCCGTTTCGCCCTGCTGTGCCTCGGTCGGCGAGCGGGCATTTTCGCGCAGCGCGATGCTCCGCGATTGCTCCTGGTGGAGGGTATCTTCGACCAGCACTTGATGGCTTGCTAGCAGCTCGCTGGCAGCGGCACTGGTCGAACGGATCAGTCCCGCCTGGTATTCGAGCCGCAGTTGCCCCGATTCGGCGGCGGTCCAGATTGCTCCGCCCGAAACGCCGGTCGCGGCAACGATTCGATCCAACAGCATCCGATAGAAGGCGACCTCCGACGGCGCGGAGCGGGCCGCAACCGAGAGCGCATCGAGCACATCCTCGATTTCGTGCCAGTCAGGATGGGACGGGCCGGAATCGACCCCAAGAGAATGGGAGCCCATAGCGTTCGAGTATAGTCGATAAGCTGCGCAAAAACTGGTCGGCTCGGCGACCTTGCCAAGCGCATGTCAACGGCAACCGATTGGGGAAATCTTGACGATTGTAGTGAGAATTATGATGGGTTGGTCTGCGTTGCAGCCGATCTAGTAAAGCGAAGTGGGGGGCACCGTGCGGTAATTGCGCGCACGTTGCGCGCAGCCGCTTGACAGCGTCGACCAAAAAACTGCCCAAACCGTGCGACCACAGCTAGCGGACCGATGCCGCCACCGGTGGGCCCGGCCAGCAGCTCGAACGATCCACGGATTTGGTGGGCTAATCGTCGTGCTTTCAAGATGCTAAAACCCGGTGTACCCATCTCGCTGCTGCTCGCGACGTCGGTCGTTTTGTCCGGCTGTCTGGTGATCCATCCACCGTGCGAGGTTGATCCGGAGCAGGACTTCTACCGCACGGTCGCAACCACACCGATCGACACCGGCGGTGGCTGCGCGATGGAGCCCCTGCCACTTGCCACCGAGGCCCCGCTGACGATCGACGAAGAGTCGCCGCCGCCAGCTTGGGACCTGACGCAAGAACAAGTCATCCGGCTGGGCCTGGAAAACTCGAAGGTACTCCGTGATCTGGGCGGCAGCGTCCTGCGCACGCCCCGGCTCGCACAAACAATTCACGATCCGGCCATTCAGGCCAGCGATCCGCGATTTGGCATGGAAGGGGCTCTGGCCGCCTTCGATGCGCAGGTATCCACCCGCCTGATGGCGTATCGTAACGACCGCGCGTTCAACAACTTGTTTCTGGGCGGCGGCACGTTCTTATTCCGCCAGGATCTGAACAATTTCGTCACGGAAGTCTCCAAGCAGACTGCCACCGGCGCATCGTACGCCGTCCGGCAGCGCATCGACTACGACGACAACAACGCGTTGGCCAACGTGTTTCGCAGCTATTTCAACGTCAATTTCGAGACGGAATTCCGCCAGCCGTTGCTGCAAGGAGCCGGTGTCGGATTCAACCGGATTGCCGGCCCCAACGGCGCCCCGGGCCAGGTCAACGGTGTTGTCATCGCGCGGATCAACAACGACATCAGCACGGCCGAATTCGAGCTGGCGCTGCGCGACTACATTAGCAACCTCGAAAACGCGTACTGGGATCTCTATTACGCGTATCGCGAACTGGATTCCCAGATCGCGGCCCGCGACGCCGCACTGAAAACCTGGCGAATCATCCAAGCCAACGTGCAGGAAGGGCGCGGCTACAGCAAGCTGCAAGAAGTTCAGGCCCTGGAACAATACTACCGCTTCCAGGAAGATGTGCTCGATGCCTTGGGCGGCCGGCGTGTCGAGCGAACGCGCACCTACAACGGATCGAGCGGCGGCACGTTTCGCGGCGTGGGCGGCGTGCAAGCTGCTGAGCGGCGACTACGAATGTGGATGGGTGTGCCGATCAATGACGGCAAGCTGATCCGCCCCACCGACGAGCCGCCCTCGGTTAAGATCGTCTACGACTGGCACCGCGTGGCAGAAGAAGCCTTGTCGCGCCGTCCGGAGTTGCGCCGCCAACAGGCTGCCGTCGAGCGCTCGAGCATGGAACTGGTCGCCAGCCGCAACTTCCTGCTACCACGGCTCGACATACTCGGGCTTTACCGTTGGCGCGGCTACGGTCACCGTTTGATCGGAGCCTGGGACCCCAACACGCCTTACGACAACGCGTTTGCCAGTTTGACCAGCGGGCAGTTCCAGGAATGGGAGCTCGGTTTTCAGTATGACATGCCGATCGGTTTCCGCCGCGAATACGCGGCCGTGCGCAACGCCCAATTCCGCGTTGCCCGCGAGCGTGCCATTCTCGAAGAGCAGGAACGACAAGCGATTCACGACCTGAGCGCGTCGATCGCCGAAGTAGCGCGGTCCTACGACGTGATGCAAGTCGGCTACAACCGGATGGTCGCTGCGCAGGATCAATACAGCCGAGCGTACGACGCCTTTTTCGAGTTGGGCGGCAAAGTGTCACTCGAACTCGTGCTCGACGCCCGACTCCGACTTGCCGACTCGGAAACCAGCTACCATCGGGCACGCATCGACTACGCGCTGTCACTGAAGAACGTTCACTACGAAAAGGGCTCGTTGCTCGACTACAACGGAGCCGTATTGGCCGACGGGCATTCGTGGCAGGGCGCGTCGGGTGACCTGGCGCGGAAGCGATTGCTCAAGGGCGAAGTGCCCGACATCAACTACGTGTTCGCGCGGCGCAAGAAGCAGCAGCACAACCCGTACGCGGATCTTCCGCAAGGCGACGTGACCGAATTGGGCGAGCCGGGCGGTGTGCAACTTCTACCCGATGGCGAGCCCGCCGGCGGTTTTCCGCCCGACGTCAGCATTCCCACACCGAGCGATCCGCCGCCCTGGTCGTCCGGCGACGATGTGCCGGTCCGGCGGTCGAACTGGACAGACAGCCAGGCGGCTTCCAGGTTGCCCGAGGGTTCACTTCCGCCGGAGCCGTCGCAGCAATTCACCGTCGGCGATTAATGTTGACTAGGACGCGTCGCTGGTGCGACAGACAGCGCTCCGGCTCGATCGGCTAGTGCCGGCGCCGGCGCACAGCGCACGCCAGCAGGAGTCCGCCCGCGGCCAACAGCCACACCGAGCTTGGTTCGGGCACGACGACCGGGATGACCATCAGGGTGTAGCTGCCCGTCTCGGCGTGAACGCCCAGAAAGTCTTCATCGTCGGCGCCGGTCACCGCCAGCAGAACGCGTCCCAGGCCATCGGCCGTGCCCACGATCGTCGGCGTGCCGTCCTGGTCAGCGTCCAGCAACAAGTTGCTGGGCCCGCCGAACAGCCCGAGCCGGGCATTGAACGTCAGGTCCGACAACAGCGCTGTAAACGCTTGATCGGGCGCAAGCCCCGAGAACAAGAAGAAGTCGACCGAATCACCGCTGCCGGGCCCGACGATGTTTTGCACGGTAACCGTCACGGTGCCGCCGTTGCGCTCGGGCTCGGGTATGACCGGTGGATCGATCCAGATGTTGTCGACGAAGCCGGGCGTGACCGTCTCGAATTCGAGCGACAGCGTTTGGAAGAAAACGTCACTCGAGTCATACAGGTCGAATTGAACGTAGTACGCTCCGGACTGCGCGTGCGCGCCGATGAAACTGGTGTCCGGAGCGCCGGTGACGCGGAAGTAGGCCGAGCCGTTGGGCTCGAGCGGCACGCCGACCAATTGACTGGCAAACCCATTACCCAGCGGGCTGCTATTGTCGTCGCTGATGTGCAACGTGCTGTAGGCCGGATCGTAGTGCCCCAGCAACGTGTTGGGTCGGCCCGCGTTGCCGTTGAGATCGTCGCTCACGATCAGCAGGCCCGACGGCAAGATGGCCGCGGTGCCGACCGTGTTGTTCGGTTCGTAAATCGAAACCGCCTCGACGCGCGCAGCGACACCGCTCAGCATCAGCGCCAGCAACGCGATCAGGGTTCGTTTAATTCTGGAAAACAACATAGTACGACGCGCAGTAAAAGGCGGATCCTTCGACCGTCGCGATCGTTGCGTTCGAGCGGCACAGTGCGCGCAGCGAAAACGCAACACGACAACGGAAGCAAGACTCGCGCGAGCCTTAACAGGGTGGAAAGAAGAGTCCGCGGAACAACACAAAGAGGTGTCGTTCCGTTGGGTGCGGGCTCTTAAGCGACGATCATTAGCAAGTTGGCGCTTGTGCGCGGGGACGGCCAGATCCTGCCATCGGGCAGGCGCGGTCCGTCCAGGATCGATCTAACGGTGACTCTAGCCACGTGCTGGCGTCGGGTCAAGCAGTTTTCAGAAACTTTGGCCTTTTTCGACCGTTTACGGCTGTTTGCCGCTCTCGGCAAAGGGGTCGTTGTCGGCGTCGCGGTGCCATTGGTACTCGGTCAGGTCGGCCAGCGACTCCGCGGCCTTCGTGCCGTAGAGGCGATCGATTACGTGCAGGGCCATGTCGATGCCGGCCGACACGCCCGACGAAGTGACGCGATTGCCGTCGTCGACCCAACGGGCCTTGTAGACCCAATCGACGTTGGGACCCTGGTCGACGGCGATCTGAAAGTAGCGCTTGTTCGACGTGGCGCGGCGGCCGTCGAGCAGCCCCGCCTTGGCCAAGATAGCCGAGCCCGAGCAAACCGACATTACGATTTCCGCGCTTTCGGCCCGATCGCGCAGCCAGGTGAGCAGGGCCTCATTACGTAATTCGGCAAGCGTTCCGAAACCGCCGGGCACCATGACCAGGTCCAACGGCGGACAGTCTTCGAAGCCATAGTCGGCATGCACTTTTGGTCCTTGTGTCGAAGCGACCGGTCCGGCTTTTTCAGCGACCATCACAATCTCAAGATGCTGTGGCAGGTTGCCGAACATCTCGGCCGGGCCGTACACGTCGAGCAGCTCGAAGCGCGGATAAAGCACGATGCCGAGCGTGCGCTTTCCTTTTTTTTTGGCCGCCGGCTTCGCATCGTCTGATGTGTCTGCTTTCGCTGTCGTGGCCGTTTCGTCGTCGCTCGCTTTTTCGGGCGGCGCACCCAAGGCGTTCATGTGCAACGCGGCCGTAATGAACAGACAACTGGCGAGCAAGACAGAATGCCGCAGTGAGAGTTTCATGATGCATCGCGCTCCCAGTTTTCGAGGATTGTCGAAATACGCGCCGAACGATTGCCGCACCGGGGCATGCGATCGTTCCGCCAGGCACCACATCGTAACACGGACGCGGTACGCCGTGCCAACGGTTCGTTGAGCAATACCTGACCAAGTTGAGCTAGGTTTCAGCATTGGCGCTCATCGCCGCGGGGCAGGGCACCTGGCTTGCCTGCGGCTCGCATGGCGAGATGCCGCCTACAACCCGTACACGACCGCCGCTCCGCACATAGCGATCGCGCCGCCGCACGCCGCATGGGCATACCGCTCGAGCGCACCGCGCGGGAATCGCGCCAGCCCGAGATAGCCGATCGCGACCATGACCAGCATCGTCGCCAAGGTGGTCAATCCGAACACCACGGCCACCGCCACGGAGCCTGCCAGGCTGACTTTGGCCGCAGGGTACATTAGCAGCGGGATCAGCGGTTCGCACGGGCCAAAGATGAAGATCAAAAACACGAGCCACGGCGTGACGATCGCCGAACTATCCTCCGACGCGTGGACATGAGCATGTTCGGCATCGTGCGTGTGCGTGTGGTAGTGGACGGTGCCGTCAGCGTGCGTATGCACATGGGCGTGCGGCCTGAGGCGCCATGCGCGGCGCACTCCCCACAGCATGTAGGCCAGTCCAAATCCGAAAAGCAGCCAACCCGCCACGTTGCCGCGAAACGCTTCGACGTTGACCAATCCGGCGACGGCCACTCCGATCGCCAGCCCGGCCAGTCCAAGCACAACCGAACTGGCAACGTGGCCGATGCCGCACGCCGTCGTGACGAGCATCGTCTTGCGCAGCGACCAGTTACCGGCGCGCGACAGCGCGATAAACGGCAAGAAATGATCGGGCCCCATCGCCGTATGAATCAAGCCGACTGTTGCGGCCGTGACGATCAGTGTATCGATGGTTGTATCCGGCAAACGCTGGCTCCCGTTCCTGGCGTGTCCGAATCATACCACCCGGGCGCCGGCGGAGATATACACGATCGCACGATGGCGCCAGGGTGATTCGATCCGGCGGCGGCCGACGATTGGCACGATGGCGGCGCGACGCACCGGACCAAAGTCAGGGGCTGCCACGGTCGGCACGCTGGAACCACGTCGCTCAGTCACCCTCCGTGCTGTCTTCGCGACGCAGCTCGACCCAATGGGTCACCGCCGACGAGCCCCATTGGTCGGGCAACGTAATTGCCGAGACCGGACCGCGGAGCACGTCGCCTTCGGCCTTCACGGACAAGTGTAGATGATAGTCGCGCCCGCGGTCGTCGTCGGTGCCGATGTCGCTGGCAAATCGGCCGTTGATCCAGCCGTCGCGAAACTGGGCCCCGTTGAGCAGCGTCTCCAGTTGGCGGCCAAGTCGTACGTGAACGTCGTCCGCGCCGTGGACCTTCAGCACCATCGGAATCTCGGCACGGTAAGTGACCAGGTGCCCTTTCCACGTTCCAGTGAACTTGGGCGGGATTGGCGCCTCTTTTTCGTTGTCGGCTCGGTCACCACCATCATCTTCTTCGCGTTCGCGCTCGGGCAACATGATTTTTAGGATCATCGTACTCAAGCGACCCGGAAAGTAGTTGCTCGTGTTGCTCAAGACGACGATCGCCAATCGCTCGGACGGAACCAGGGAACAGAGAGTGGAAACGCCCGGCATTCCGCCCGAGTGTTGCACCATCCGGTAGCCATGCCCATGAACCGATGAGCTCCATCCGATGCCGTAGCCCGATTCCTTGCTGTCGCCCGAGGTTGGCACTTGCATTGCGTCGAGCGACGCGTCCTCGAGAATCGCTTGCTGATCTTCGAGGTGTTCCTTCATGTGAAACATCGCGAAGCGGACCAGGTCGTGCGCGCTGGCGTAGATTGCCGACGCGCCCGGATGGTCGAACTCGTAAAACGGAATCCGCTTTCCATCGCGCGTGTAGCGAACTGCCTGGTGCGGCCCCAGGCCCGGTCCGATGCCGACCGACGTGTGCGTCATGCCCAGCGGAAGAAACACGTCAGTCCGCATGTACTGGGCGAACGGCTGGCCGCTGGCGCGCTCAATGATATAGTCGAGCACGCCATAACCGAGGTTGCTGTATTGAAACCGCTCGCCTGGCGCAAAGGTGAGGTGGCCGAACCGTCGAATGGTCTCTTCGCGCGTCGGCGGGCGATGCGATTCATCCTCGTAGAAGAACTGGTAGTGCAGCGGCAGGCCCGAGGTGTGGTTGGCCACGAGGCGGACGGTGGCCTCATCCGTTTCGCCTAAGTGGGCCCGCAGTTTCGCTTCGCCCAGGTATGTGTTGATCGGCTCTTCGAGGTCGATCTTGCCGCGTTCAACCAGCCGCATCAATCCCGTGGCGGTAATCGGTTTGGAAATCGACGCCAGCGAATACATCGTGTGTTCGGTGGCCGGCTTGCGCTCCTCTCGATCGGCCCAGCCAAAGGCCTGCTCCCAGACGATCGTGCCTTCGTGCGCCACGGCGACGGCGATCGACGGGATGTTGTGGTCGACCAGCGCCTTGGCGATGCGTTCTCGGACGGGCTCGAATCGATCCGCGTCGCCGTGCGCGAGACCGGACGCAGTCAAGACAATCGCGATGCCAAGGACCAGTCGATTTCGTGCTGCAATGAGGTTGTGCTTCGAAGCGGGCATGGTGGCACCATCTCGTTGATCGTCGAAACGCGCAGCGGTCGCGCACCGCGCTACGCCATACTCTAAACCACCGCGGGTCGCGTCTCCACCGAATCGCGGGCGCGTCGCCGCGAAGTCGCCGGTTCAGGGGTAAGATCGGGCCCTAGCCTCTGGCTTGTGGCGCGAGTATGCTGAGCGGTTCCCGTGAGGAGAAACTCCCGCCCGAAGTCCCCCAACCAGAAGCGAGTCTGCCGTGAGCGATGCTGCCCAAGCCCCGGATTTCAAAAAGGGCGACGGCCTGTTGCCGGCCATCGCGCAGGATGCCGCGACCGGCCAGGTACTGATGCTGGCCTACATGAACCGCGAGAGCTACGACGAAACGATCAAGACCGGACGGGCGGTCTACTTCAGCCGCAGCCGCGGAAAACTATGGCGCAAAGGCGAAGAAAGCGGCAACGTGCAGGAAGTGCAATCGGTTTTCGTCGATTGCGACGCGGACACCATCCTGCTGAAAGTCAATCAAATCGGTGGAGCCGCATGCCATGAAGGGTATGCCAGTTGCTTCTTTCGCCAGGTAACTCCCGACGGGCTGCAGGTCATCGGCGATCGCGTGTTCGACCCGGCGGAAGTCTACAAGAAATAAGCCCCCTTCGCCCCCTTGCCGCAACGACCAACTCCGCTACGCCATGCCCAGTGACAATTGTCTAAAACTTGGGATCCCCTCCGGAAGCCTTCAAGAAGCCACGGCCGAACTGTTTCGCCGCGCGGGCTACAAGATCAGCTTCAACTCGCGGAGCTATTACCCGACGATCGACGACGACGAAATCGAATGCGTCTTGATTCGCGCGCAGGAAATGGCGCGTTACGTGCAAGACGGCGTTCTCGACGCGGGACTGACCGGCCACGATTGGATCGTGGAAAACGGGGCCGACGTCGTGGAGGTGGCCGAGCTGGTGTTCTCGAAAGTCAGCCGACGCCCGGTGCGCTGGGTGCTCTGCGTTCCGGAAAACTCGCCGTTTCAAAGCGTCAAAGACTTGCAGGGCAAGCGCATTGCCACCGAAGCAGTCGGCCTCACGCAGCGCTACTTGGACAAACACGGCGTCACGGCGAAAGTTGAATTCAGTTGGGGCGCCACCGAAGTGAAACCGCCCCAATTGGCCGACGCGATTGTCGAAGTGACGGAAACCGGCAGCTCGTTGCGGGCCAACCAGCTACGGATTCTCGACGAAGTGGTCACCAGCACACCCCGCTTCATCGCCAACCGGGACGCGTACGCCGAAGCGTGGAAGAAACAGCGTATCGACGACATCGTACTGATGTTGCGGGGCGCGATGGCGGCCGAAGGCAAGGTGGGCCTGATGATGAACGTGCCCCGCGACAGCATGCAACAGGTCCTGTCGCTGTTGCCTGCACTGCAACAACCCACCGTCTCGAGCTTGTCGGATGAGCATTGGGTCGACGTGAACACCGTGGTCGATGAATCGATCGTGCGACATATTATTCCGCGGCTGAAGGCCGCCGGCGCGCGGGGTATCGTCGAGTATCCCCTTTCGAAGATCATCGATTGAGTAAGCGAGGGCCCCAGCATGCAACGCGCCGACAAGAACGAAACGCTCCGGTTCCTCACGCTTTGTGCGGCGCTGCTGGTTGGTTGCGCCGGTGCCGCTATGGCCGAAGATCTGCGCGAGTTGGTTACGGAAGACTTCGAGGCGGGCGCCGGCAATTGGCGGCCAGTCGATCCGAATTCCTGGAGAGTCGTCGAAACGCCCGAGGGCAATGTCTACAGCCTGTTCCAGCAGAGCAAGTACGCGCCGCCGCATCGCAGCCCGCGCAACATCGCCCTGTTAGACAACGTGGTGGTGGGCGACTTCGCTCTCGACGCGCGACTTCAAAGCACGGTGAGGGACTACAACCATCGGAGTATGGTCGTCGTCTTCGGCTATCAGGATCCGGCACATTTCTACTATGTCCACTTCGGTAAGAAGACCGACGATCACGCGAATCAGATCTTCATCGTCAACGACGCTCCGCGCGTGAAAATATCGACCAAGACGACGCCCGGAACTGCTTGGGACGACGCATGGCATCGCGTGCGGATCGAGCGCGACGTACGCAGCGGCGAGACGGCCGTCTATTTCGACGACATGGACACACCCGTCATGACCGCCACGGACAAGACGTTTGCCTGGGGCAAGATTGGGATCGGGGCGTTCGACGACTTGGGCAATTTCGACGACATTGTCTTGCACGGCATTCCCGTGGAGCCGCCAGCCGACCGATGAGGTCGAGCCATCCAAGACCACTAAGCAAGGAGCCACTTCGATGAGCGCTGAGCAACGACTGACTGAATTGGGGCTCGAACTTCCGCCCGCGCCCAAGCCCGCCGGTGTCTACAAGCCGGTAGTCGTGGCCGACAACATGGCGTACGTGTCCGGGCATGGACCGCTATTGCCCGACGGTAGCATGCTGACCGGCCGCGTGGGTGCAGACACCGATTTGCACGGCGGCGAACGTTCGGCGCGACAGACTGGATTGGCCATTTTGGCCACGTTGCGGGCGAATCTGGGCAGCTTGGATCGCGTGGTCCGCGTCGTGAAGCTTTTGGGCATGGTCAACTGCACGCCTGATTTCACGGCCCATCCGCAAGTGATCAACGGGTGTAGTGAGCTGTTTCGCGACGTGTGGGGCGAGGATCATGGCGTCGGGGCACGCAGCGCCGTCGGTATGGGCTCATTGCCCGGCAACATCACGACAGAGATCGAAGTAATCTTCGAGGTGAAGCCGTAGGCGGCACGGACGCGCCGGCTTTTCGGGCCAGCGGAACGCGAGCGAACCGGCGGACGCGCGTTAGTCGCCGCTACAGATCGCCGTCGCCGCTGATCAGATGGTGCAAGTGCGCCGTATCGTTCAGCGCGTGCACTTTAACTTCGCCGCCCCAGTCAAGCCGGCTGATTGACCCGTTCGAGAAAGAGAACGGATTGTGCTGAGCCGGGATGTCGAGCAGGCTTTTCAAGGCCGCCGATAGCGAGCCGCCGTGCGCGACGACGACCACCAGGCGATAGTCGGTCGCACGGATGGCGCGAAAAGCTGCGCCGGTGCGCTGCATCAGGTCGCGCCGCGATTCTCCTTCGGGAATGCGATAGTCGGGGTTCGCCGCGCGCCATTGGGCGGCCGCCTCGGGATAGTGCTGGCCGATTTCATCCCATGTGTGCCCTTGGAAGATCCCCGCATTGATTTCCATCAGCCGTGGATCGGTCTGGATTTCAAGCTTCAACACGTTGGCCAGATAACGGGCCGATTCGACGGCTCGTGACAACGGGCTGGCCACGATGGCGTCGACGTCCGTGTTCGCTAGCGCGCTAGCGACCGCCTGGCACTGCCGCTTGCCGAGCGGCGAAAGGTGGCTGTCGGACTGGCCCTGGATCCGACCTTCCAAGTTGTATTGGGTTTCGCCGTGACGTACGCAGATTAGTTTCATCGTGCCCTCAAGTTGCAACGACGAAACTAACAGGCATGACTCCGTTGGGCAACCGCCCGCAGTACGAGCGATTCGTGGCACGCGGCGTGCCCGCTAGCGCAACACGCGATCGGTCGGTTCGGTCGATGAGCTGGACCACCGCACGCCGCCGGCGGGAAGGGCCCGCTGCCGGCCGGAGGCCGGCTGCCGCGCTGCCGGAACTTGCAACGAGGTCAAATGCCGCGCACTCTGTGCTTCGCGATCCGCCGCCAATTGGCGAAGGAACTCCGGAGAGGCCCGATCGAGGCGAATGACTTCGCTCGGAGCGTTTGTGTCGTCCAGCGATCGGACAATGCAAATCACTTCCGCGCCGTCGCCCTGGCCGCGCAGCTCGGCCAGCGTGGCTTGCTCGCGGGCCGTCATCAGCGCGGCGTTTGCGGTGGCGTGAGCCATCGATTCCGCTTCCGACGTTTCGGGCATCGCCACCAAGACGGAGGGCGACGGACGCGCCGCGTAGACCGCAGTTAGTCCGGACCCATCGAGGTGGCTATGAATCGACTCCAATGCGGCGTACAGACCTTCGTTGTCGGCCGGATCGGCCGCGTTACAAACGCCGATGACGTGGCCGTCGGTCGTGAATAGTCCGCCACCACTGCGCCCCTCGACCGGCAATCCGGCCACTTGCAGATTAGGCGGGCCCAGGAACTTGTTCTTCGAATTGATCTGGCTGTCGATGGCCGTCGGCGGACCACCGTTGTTGCAACCCACCGTAATTACCGCGTCGCCTTGGGCGATCGCGCGGCCCTTGGGCGCCACGGGCGCCACGTGAACCGGCACGCCTGGACGAATGCTGACCAGCCCGAGGTCGCGCTTCAGGTCATAGCCGACCAACCGGCCGGGCAACTGCTTGGGATCGTCTGGGCCGAGCATGTCGACCAGGATCGTTCCTTTGCCCTGCGATTCGCGAAAGATGTGGCCGCAGGTCAAAATCAGGGCTTCGCCCTGCCGTGCGTCGATCAACGTGCCGGTGCCGTACGAGGAACCGGTGGCGTCTTCGATCTTTAGCCGCACGCTGGCCCGGACCAATTGTTGCCGGGTGGTCGATTGTCCGCCGTTGGGTGCCGGGTTGTCGTAAGCGCTCGGGCCGGTCGGTTCGTGGGAAGGGCTCGGTAGAACGGCGGTTGCGGGTTCGTTGTGGGCCGTTTCGATCGTGCGCGTGCTGCCCGGGGTATAGGAGTCGGGCGATTGAGCGCGGGCAATGCTCGAAGACCGGCCGTGTGGTTCGACTCCGGCGTTTTTGAACATCGCCACGAGCCGGTTCCGCCGCACCGCGCCAGTGACGCGCGAAACTTCGCGCCCGTCAACCAGCAGCACGAAACTAGGAACCGATTGCACGTTGAAGCGGTCGGCCAAGGCCCGCTCGTGATCGATGTCTACCTTGCGCACCGGGTAGCCGGCACGCTGGAGCTGGGCGACAGTGCCTTCCATGGCGCGGCACGGCGCGCACCACGTAGCCTGAAAATCCAAGAGCACGGTATCACTTGGTCCGGAGACAGCAAGGACCAAAGCGGCAATCTGCACTGAGACCATCGTTTCCCTCCCTGGAAAGAGTTGGTCTGTCGTACGGACGAATCAGTTTTTGATCGTGCGCGTCGTTCGCCGGCGAATCACTCCGAGGACTTTGGCCGTCGGGCCATGTCGGTCGTTGAAGGCTCGCCCTTCGGAGTTGCTACGCGCTCAACGCCAAGCCAGCACCCGCTTGTCGTCGCCGCGGGCCGGACATCTTGTCTGGCCCGACAGGTTCGCTAGCGCGGCACGACGATTTTCGCCCGCCACCGAACCCCGACGCTTGGCTTGGTCCTGGCAAAAGTGCAACATCTTGGTCCATCCTTCCAAAACTTACAATCGCAATTCCGTCCGTGGCGACCCGAGGGCAGAGCAGGGCGGCGCGTCGCAAGTCGTGGCAGTTCGGCCTGTTAGTTGCCGAAGGCGGGGCATTGTGCCCTCCCGCATCCGGCGATCATGCGATACCAAGCACCTGCCGTGCCAGATGACGGCGAAATTGCCTGGGAACGATCCGAAAGGACCGCATGCGTTCAACCGCTATCATTGAAGATGGCGGCGGCCGAGTGTGTCCGTCGCGCCCCTTGAGGCGGCATGCCACCCCGCGATAGGCTCAAGGTTTGCGGACCCGATTTCTTGCAACCAAGGCTGATTCCAATGCGACCTTCCTACGGATGGCCGATCACGCTAGCAGTTGTGATGATCGTTCTGGTCGTCACGCTGATTGTGGGCTGGATCATCCTGACGGTTCGCGAGATCGACCGCTCGGGCGTTTTTTGGGTCCTGCTGTTCGTAGGCACGATCTTCCTGCTGCTGGTGCTCGTCGGCGTGGTGCTCTATCTGCTGATATCGATCAAGGGAATTCGGCTCAACCAGCGTCAGTCGAATTTTATCGATAGCGTCACGCACGAGCTCAAGTCACCGATCGCCTCGCTCAAGCTGTATTTGCAAACCCTTTCGCGCCGCACAGTGACCGACGAACAACGGGCCGGCTTCTATCGTTTCATGTTGGAAGACGTTGAGCGGCTCGACACGCTGATCAATCACACACTCGACGCGGCCCGGCTGGATCAACAACCGGTCGAAACGGACATGGTCGACGTCGAGTTATCGAGTCTGCTGCGCAGTTGTTCCGAGACACTTTGCCTGCGCTACCATCTGCCGGCCGATACGGTGCGGCTCGACTTGGAGCCAGCGATTTTGCACGCTCGGACGATCGACATCGAGATGGTCTTCCGCAACTTGATCGATAACGCAATCAAGTACGGCGGCACCGAACCGATCGTGGAAGTCGAATCGCGGATGGTCGATGAGAATAGGGTGATGACGCGGATTGTTGACAATGGGCGCGGAATACCGCCCAATTTGAGGCGCAAGGTGTTCGGACGCTTTGTGCGGTTGGGCCACGAACTCGAGCGGTCGCAATCGGGAACTGGATTGGGATTGTTCATCGTGCGCACGTTGGTGAGACGATTGCACGGAAAGATCACCGTGCGCGATCGGGGTAACCACACCGGTACGGTGTTCGAGGTGCAGCTCCCGGCGCGACGCGGCGAGAAGTCTCTGCAGCCAGATCAGTCGACCCCGGCGGCCGACCCGGAAGACGCATTTCGCTAACCTTTGTACCGAGCCGGCATGATGTCATGGCGCACGCGTGTTCGATGTTCGTATCCGGTGAGTCGATTGGATGAAGCACATTCTGGTCGTTGAAGACGAGCAGCATCTAGCCTTCGGCATCAAGTACAACTTGGAAGCCGAAGGATACGACGTGACCACCGCCGACGACGGTCCCTCGGCGCTGCGGCTGATCGAGGAAAGCCCTCACGAAACGGACCTGGTAATTCTCGATCTGATGTTGCCGGGCATGAGCGGGTATGCCGTGTGCGAATCGTTGCGCCAAAAGGGCAACGACGTGCCTGTGCTGATGCTCAGCGCCCGCACGCTGGTCGAGGATCGGATTCGCGGCTACGACGTGGGCGCCGATCAGTACCTGCAAAAACCGTTCGAGTTGGAAGAGCTGCTGAGCATGACGCGAAATCTGCTCGCCCGCCGCGCGAAGTCGGCATCGGCCACCGGCGGAAAGTCGATTGGGTCCGAATTCGAGTTCGGTCGAGCCCACGTCAACTTCGACACGTTCGACGTCACCGTCGCCGACGAGCGCGTCCGGCTGACCCACACCGAGATGAAACTCTTGCGCTACTTCGTCGAGAACGAAGGTGTGGTGGTAACACGGGCAGAGCTGCTGGAAAACGTGTGGGACATGTCCCACATTCCTACGACCCGCACGGTCGACAACTTCATCGTCAACCTGCGAAAATACTTCGAGGAAGATCCAGCTAACCCGAAGCACTTTCTCAGCGTGCGGGGTGCCGGTTACCGATTCGTCGCCGCCGGCGAGTCGTGAGACGACGGGATCGTTTGGCTTGCGACTTACGGCTTGACCAACGTGAAATCTTCGGCCGTCGTGCCGAGATAGATGTGGTCGAACAACGCATGCTCGCCATCGACCGGAGACAACGCCATGCCGGTCAACGTGAATTCTCCAAAGTCGGCGAACAAATCGCGCGTGACGACGGTAAACTCACCAGGCAATGCTTCATCGACCGCGACCGAAGCGCCGTAGCACTGGCCCGCCGGACCGGCATGGTAGCGGAAACTGGCCTTGCCGTCCCCTTCGGGACCGAACTTGCCGTCGTGACTTAGCTGCAAACAGATTGCCTCGCCGCCGTGCTTCTTCCAAGCAAAGCGGATGAATCGATACTCACCCGGCGCGGGGAACTCGCGAATCTTGACGCTCAGGTTCGGGATCGTCGGGTTGAAGCGTTGATCAGGCGTCACTTTGATGCTGGCCAGGCCCGAGTACTTTTCGTCGGCGACGATGCTTGCTTTGCCGCCGCCCTCGGTCAAGGCGGCAAGAAACTCAACATGGTCTTCGAACACCGCCCGGGGTTGCTCCGGGGGCGGTTTTTCGCCAGGCACCACGTTGAGTAACAGCGGCACTGGCTGACTGCGGACAACCGACTTGGCGTTTTTCGGGTCGAGCTGGCTGGTGGCTACCAGCCGTACGTTGTCAAGTTTGCCCTCCGGCGCACCGTAACGCACAGCCAGGGGAAACTCGAATTCGGATTGGTCGGCCGGCACCTCGAACGTTACCGGCTTGCTCCCCTTGGGAAGCCCGCTGACACGCAGAATCACCGGTTTGTCGAAGCCTGCCGCGCGGACGACTTTGCCGGCGACCTTTCCCGTGTCGCCCAGGCCGGCTCGGGCTTCGATCGGGTCGGTCGCCGCCAGTTGGATGGACATTGGAGCCGCCGCCAGTAGGCGCCGCGCGGGAGTCACGGCGGATTGTATGACCTGCTTTCCATCGGCGCCCAGCAGCTCTGCGCGAATCGCCACGTCGTACGCGAGCCGGGGCAGATCCGATGGCACCAGGACTTGGGCCTCGATCTCATTTTGATCTGCGGCAATCGTCGGCGTGTCGGCCAACCGGATGCTGCGCTCCACGTCGTCGACTTCCTGTTCCTGGTTGTTCACTTTCACTTTCTTGCGCGGCATCACCTGTGACGTGAGCAATTGCAACCGAACCGAGCCGCTGGTGCCCTCCGCGCGAGCGACGCTTAGTTTGATTGGCAACGCAGTGCCGACCGATAGCCGAGTTTCGGAGCCAAACGGCTCCCAGGCTAGCGCAAGGGGGCTGGGGTTGGTCACGGCGACGGCAACTTCGTCCTCGAACCAGGGCAAGTGCTCAACCGCGCCGCTGACCGGCGGCGCGGCCATCCGCGTAATCGGCGGATCGGCCTGCACACTGGTGCCAAGAATGGTCGCCAGCGATTGTCTGGGGTGCAGCCCGGGCGCCGTCAACGTTACCAGTGCCTGGGAGGCGCGGGCTGGGATTTCGGCGCCGTCGATCCCGACGCCTTCGGGCAAGTTCAAAAACGCGAGCTTGATCGGACCGTTGTAGCCGGACCGTTGTACGCGAACGCGCGCAAGCGCTGCGCCGTCTTTGGGAATCAGCAGCCGGTCCGATTCCAAGGATAAGGAAAAATCCGGCTGTCCGAGCGGCGTGATCCCGATGCGGTAGACGAAGTCCGGGCCGCCACGACCTTGCAGATCGCGCAGCGCCACAATTAGCGTGTCGGTGTCCTTGGGCACGGTGTAATCCAGGCCTGGATCGCGCGTCTCGCGACGGTCGTCGCTGGCGGCCAATTCGGCGCCGGAGGCGTTCTGAATGGATAGCACGCCGTCCACCGGAGATCCCGCACGGTTGGCCAACACGTCGAAACGCAGCTTCGCGCCGGGCGAAACCGTCAGACGATAGCGGTCTTGCTCACCGGCTTTTGCTAGCCGGCCGTTGATCGCTACGGGCGCCGCGGCAAGTTGTTGCGGCTCGCCGCCGGCGTCTTCTTCGACCAATTCGGCATGGCTGCTGACGATGATCTGGGGTTGGGCCCCTGTGAGCGGAAGCACATCTGCCGGCCACGGCGCGGGACGGATGATTCGCTGTCGGCCATCGGGAATCGACCATTTGACCGACGCGCGGGCCGATTCGGCCAAACTACCGCGCGGGAACTCGAACGCGGCCTCTTTGTCCTGCTGGACGGCCAGGGGAAACGCTACGTCGGCAAACTGAAGGTCGCCCACTTTGAGCCGGAAGTAGCCCGGATCAGCCCCACGATACAGGGCGTCGTGTACTTCGATCGAATACGTACCATCGGCCGGCAACGTTGTCACAAGGCGGGCGTCGCCGGCCAGCGACGACTGACCCTGCGCCCAGGCTGTCGGCACGTTGCGTGGATCGTACAGACGAACAATAGGGTTGAGTTTCGCGCCTAAGCGCCGGCTTTCGACTTCGCAGACAACGCGCTGTCCTTTCTTGCCGCTGAACAACGTTTTCAAGACGGAGTCACCGCGCAGCTCGCCCGACATGGCCACGTCGGTGGCGACCAGCTCCGGTGCGAACGGGATCTGCGCCAGGTGGTCGACGCCTACCGCGACAGGTGTTGAAATGCCGCTGGCTGACGCAACCCGCAGCAGATAGATTCCCGGAGGCGTCTTGCCATCGAGCGCGAAGGTGACTTCCAGGCGCTTGTCGGTGGCACCCGGGACAATCGTGTGCTTCGCTCCTGGAGCAGCAAACCAGATCCGCGGCTCGGGCAGCAGCTCGCGCCCCTCGATCACCAGCGTCGTAACTCCGCCGGCTTGCAGCCCGCGGAGCGAGAGTTTGTCGATCGTCGGCGCCGCGTACGCGAGGTGCGCTGTCGCGGCGAGCAGCATCACGCAAACGCCCAGCCAACAGATCATGCGAGGCAAACGAGACGACATGGCGGATCTTCCTTCGCGGCTGGTGGCACGGTTCGGTTGGAACGCATCAGGCGGGCGACACTCGGCCGAAGCGCGGCATCAGGCTGCAGCGCTCGGCACGTACGTCGTGTGGGTTGCCGTGCCACCGCGTGGGCGGGTGGCAACGATCGTGTTTTGAATCAGGCCGGTGACCCCGACCGCCGTCCGGCAACGCTGGCTGGGTGCATCCTTCGCTGCCACTCGGGTCCGCCGTGTAACCTCGATGAGGGCGACGGATCACAAGGGACCGCCACGTCACCTGATCACGGGTCGGCAAACGGATCGTCTTCTTCCGGCATTTCAGGTTCGGCGGCCGGTTCAGCACTGTCGGCCGGCGCAGCACTGTCGGCCGGTTCAAGACTGTCGGCCGGTTCCGCACTTGCGCCATCGTCGCCCGCCGGTGGATCGGCAAACGGATCGTCCTCGGCAGGCAGATCGAGAGGATCGTCGGCGGGCATCTCGGCGGCCGGTGGATTCGCGGCCGGCGGTTCGGGTGTGGTGTTAGCCGCAGCGGGCGGTGCCACCGCCGGTTCGTTTGCCGCAGGCGGCACACTGGTTCCGGCGGGGGCGGCGGCTGGCGCGCCAGCAAACGGATCGGCCGCTGCCGGTGGTTCGGGCATCGGCGCCGGCGGAACCGCCGGCTGTGCAACAGCGGGAACAGGCACTTCCTTTGCGGGCACATCGGGCGGTGCGGCCGCATTGGGCTGTGCCGGCGCCGGCTCGATCGCGGTCGCGGGCGCCGCTTGTCCGGCCGGCGCGCGCAATACTTGCTGCTCGCGTCGCCGTAGCTGCTCGTATCGCGCCGCGTCGGCGCGGCGCTGTTCGGCGATCGCCGTGGCGCGGGCCAACGCACGATACCGTTCGATCTTCATTCGTGTCGAACCTTGAATCCGCTCCAAGGCCTTGCCCACCGGATAGTATTGGTCCGAGTCGCGCGTCTCCAGTCGGGCGGCAGTTCGAAACTCGTCGTCGCCGCCATACCCAAGACGCGATTTCACCAGGCCAAGATAGTAGTGGGCTCGCGGGTCGCGGCTGCCGGCGTTGATCGCGGCCTCAAGATCTGACATCGCCTGACTGTAGTCGCCCGAGAAGTAGTGATGGACTCCGCTTCCGTAGAACTCGTCCAACACGGCATCTTGCGCCGTGGCATTCGTAGCGCTACTGGCCACCAGCAAAAGCAAGCAGCCGCACGTTGCAAGAACCAGTCTGTGGGTCATCATGCCAATTTCGCTCTCTCTGATCGTTACTCGGTCGTTCCGCCACGGGGGCCGAGCGCATTCTGACCACGGCCCAACGCCCCATTATAATTGGAAACGATCGCATCGTAGTCGCGAAAATGGGGTAAATCAACCATTTCCACGGCGCGGCCATGCGATGGAAAGCCTGCCTTGCGGGCGCCGTCGAAGGATTGGTAGCGCAGCCGCCGAGATATTTCTCCAAGGTCCGGCAGCGGTCGATCTGCCCGAGTCGAACGGCCGTGCGGCCAAAGCCGCGTACTTCGATTCCGCCGTGCCTAGTCGAGCGGCTTGACCTGGATGTTCTTGTAGTACGTCGTGCTTTTCGGGTCGTGAGCCTGGAGCGCGAACGTACCCTGATCGATCACTTCCAACTCGCCTGTCTTTCCTTTCGGCTCGGTGTACTCGGAAATGGTTTTCCCGTCGACGATCGTCTTGATCGTTTTCTTGTCCGCGTCGACGACGATCTCTTGGGTGAACCATTCGTTGTCTTTCGCCGGTGGGTCAAAGTTTTTCACCAGGTGATAGATGCTGCCGGTGCGCACTGGGTCGGTGTGTGAGTTGTTGACTTGTGCCTCGAAACCCGTACGGGGCCAGCCCCCTTCCTGAAACTTGGCATGGAAGTACATACCCGAGTTGCTGCCGGGCGTTGTCATCACATCGGCCTTGAAGCGAAAGCTCTTGAACTTGGGCGGGTTTTCCGGATCGTCGCCGACATAGAACAGGTGGCTGCGCGGACCGGCGGCCACGATCATGCCGTCTTTGACCTTCCATTGCTCGGCGTTCTCGCTGGCCTTCCATCCGTCCAGCGACTTGCCGTCGAACAGACGGATCCAACCGTCATCGTCTTTGTCGTTGGCCTGCGATACGCTCGGCATAACGGACACGGTGAGCGCCGTTACGAAAAACAGAATCAGGATGGTCCAGCGGGATGCGTACTTCATCGTTGTGGCTCCGGGGTGGGCTCGTGGGGTTAGTGGGTGATGGCGCGGCTCCGCGAATTGCGGCCGTTCGATCGTATCGGGCTAGTCGAACGAGAGCGTCGCCTGGTCTTTGTGGCAGATGCGGCAGCTCTGGCTCACAGCCACCGTGGCATAGCTCGACACGGAATCGGAGTTGGCGTTGTGGCATTCGGTGCAACAAGCCAGGTTGTCCAAGTCTGCCGTGCCGAGCACCTGCTGCTGACCCACGGTGTACCGCGGAGCCTGGCTCGGTTGGTGCCGTGTGCACGCGGCGGTGTGCATTCCGGCCAGCAGCTTTCGCTCGGTTGGGGTGAATCGCGGTTGGTCATCGTCGGGGCGTACCACGACATGGCTATCGTTGATCGGCGGCACTGTGGAATATCCGTCGAGCGACCAGCGCGTGCTAACCAGCGAACCCAGCGTGACACCGAGGGCCAATGCCGCCGCCAGCCCCCATGCCGACAGCGCGGAAAATCCACGTGACTGGCCGACGGGCTGCATCGGGCGCAGCTTGGCCCGTTTCGGTTCCATCTCGCGCGCATAGGATACGAGCGGTTGCGTGCGTTCCGCGCCCACCGAGCACCAATAGCCCGGCAGGTCCCGACTCTCCTCCGGACTGATGGCCTCTTGAAACAACTCAAGCGCCGGACGCAGGGCATCGGCCAGCCGCCGGCACTCCGGACAAACGCGAAGATGGGCCTCGACAGGCGTATCGCACGCTGTTCCGGTCGGGAACGGACCACGTGTTAACACGTCGAATACTTGATCGCAATTCATTCCTCAATGCTCCTGACGCGCGGCGCCGGACGATTGGTCCTGCGCGCCGGCGTCTTCCAGCAAAAGTGCCATACGTTCCAGGCCGCAGCGCACGCGCGATTTGGCCGTGTTCAAACTGCACTGCATCGTGGCGGCAATTTCGTGAAACTTCAGTCCGCCAAAGAATCGCAGCCGCAACGCGTCCGCCTGCACCGTGCTCAACTGCCGCAGCACCGACTCAAGCGTCGCGGCGCGCTCCTTGGCCAGCAGTTTGCCAAGGGGCGACGTGTCGCCGGTTTCGACTGCTTCATCCAGCGAAACCCCATCGGCACCGGCGGGCGCCGGTTCGATCCGGGCGCGGCGCAGGCGGCGCTGGTAGTGTCCGCGACATTGGTTGAGCAGGATAGTCCAGAGCCAGGTACGGAAGTTGTACCGCGGGTCGTAACTGCCGCACGACTTGTAAGCGGCCATAAACGTCTCTTGGACCACGTCCTCCGCCCAATCGACTCGGCCCAGCCGGCTGCGGGCCACGCGCGTCAATGGGCCCTGATACCGGCGCACCAACTCTTCGAAGCAGTCGGTCTGGCCGGCGCGCACGCGCTCGACCAGCGCCGCGTCCGAGTCTGTTGGCCGCTGGTTCATGTTTGGTGTCCCCGCTTGCCCGCCGTAGGCGGCCCAATCGACCTTGGGCGCATTCGTCATTTTTGCCAGCCTATCCGGTTCACGCAAGCAGTCGGAATGGGGGAATCGTTATGTGCGTTCCAGCCGGGCGGGCTCCCACCGTGGCGATTCGCCACACCGCGAGTGGGCGAGTTGGAATCGGCGAGGGCCCGAGCCAGGTCATGCCAGCATCTTTGCGAGCATGCCCACAAGATCGGCGCCCAGTTGCTCGACCGCGGATTGCGCGGCGTGATCTTTGAGCGCGCCGTCGTCGGCGAAAGCGTCGTGCGCGTGCGAAATCGACTTGGTGGCCGGCAGGACGAGCGTGCCAAGATTGCCCAGGATGGCCCGCAGGTGGACCAGTCCGCGCAGCCCGCCAAGTCCGCCCGGCGATGCGCTCATCACGACCGCGACCTTGCCGGTGAAGCATGCCAGCGGCGGCTCTCCCTCGACGTGGCGCGACGTCCAATCGATCGTGTTCTTCAGCAATGCCGTGATCGTGCTGTTATGCTCCGGAGACGCAATCAGAAAACCGTCGTGCGCGAGCATCAAATCCTTGAACTTCCGCGCCGCATCAGGCAGGCCGTGCTCGGCCTCGTACTCCTGGTCGAACAGCGGCATCGGATAGTCTCTTAGGTCGACGACGTTGACCTGACCGCCGGCCAAGCTCGCGCCTTCAGCAGCGATGCGCACTAACTTCTTGTTCAACGAATCGCGACGCGCGCTTCCGGCAAACGCCAAGATCTTGGGCTTAGGGGGCATGGCGGGAGTCCTTGCAACGGGACAGTATTCGAGCAACTACGACCTCAAGCCGGACACGCCGCCATCGTCGTCCGGGATTGCAGCGGGCGCGCGTGCCGACGTTTGGTATCATGGATGACATGAGCCGGAAGCAAAAGACCGCGCGGGGCCAGTTTCGTCTACGTTCCCTGCTGTTGGGCATTATGTGGTTCGCACTACTTCTGGCCGTCTGCGTCCGTTACCAGCAGGCCACCACCCGACAACGCCAGATTGTCGAGACCCTGCCTGCCGCCGGGCGGTTGCCCGCGGTCCGCGTGCTCAATCGCTGGCCCACTTCTGCCGTTACAACACCCACCGCGCCCGCGGGTCCATCCCGCGGTGCCAAGCGCGCTCGCGGATCATCGTAGCCATGCCGCCGTTTACGAGCCACATTTTTGTCTGTTGCAATCGGCGCGAGCCGGGACACCACCGTGGTTGTTGCGACCCCGACGGCGCCGGCCGGTTGCGGGAGTGCTTCAAGCAGGAACTGAAGCGGCATAATCTTGGGACGACTGTGCGGGCCAACTCGGCCGGCTGCCTGGACCAGTGCGAGCTGGGACCGACCGTGGTCGTTTATCCGCAGGCGATTTGGTATGGCGGCGTGCGGCCGGAAGATGTGCCCCGGATCGTTGAACAAACCGTGATCGGCGGGCTCGTCTTGGAGGACTTGCGCATCCCCGACGAGAAGCTCAACGCCCGTTAGCCGCGCCCAAAGTGGCCTGGACAGTCGTCCGAACGGCCCCAAAGTGCGCCGCCACAACCGGTTTCGTGCCGCGGGGGGTGGTGCATGAAGTGGTGGAAGTTTCTTGCCAGTCGCCCCACTGTCAAGGTATATTCGGGGATTGGCAGCGACGGCGACGCAACGCGGCGAATCAGTGCCCGTGCATGGTTTGGTCCTACCTTGCGTGCGCAGCGGCGACGCGCTGCCAGGAGACAAGACGTTGCCCCGACATGCACCCCGCGGCGGCCTGGCACGAGTTGCTCGTGGCTGCCGTGTGGCCCGCCTCCCGAAGACGACCTGCCGAACAAAACGCCGCATGCGCCGAAATTCGATGGCGCGCAACGCGGACCGACTGTCCAAAGAATTCAAACGGTATTAGGGATCGCCAAAATGATGCCTGCACGACACACGTTGGGCCTGCTCCCCGTCGTCGTACTTTCGGCTGCTGCGCTGGCGCCGATCTCGGCGGTGGCGGCCGACGAAAGTGCCGGTGACTCGGCCGCGTCCAATGTCAGCTACTTTCGTGACATCCGGCCCATCTTCCAAGCCCAGTGCCAAGGCTGTCATCAGCCCGCCAAGCCGATGGGCGAATTGGTGATGACCACCCGCGAAGGGTTGCTCAAAGGCGGCGAAAGCGAGATGCCGGCCGTAGTTCCCGGCAAGCCCGACGAGAGCTATCTCCTGGATCAGATTACGCCGACCGATGGTTCGGCCGAAATGCCCAAGGAAAAGGACCCGCTGACCGAAGACCAGATCAACAAGATTCGCCAGTGGATCGTTGATGGCGCGGTGGACGACACACCAGCATCGGTCCAACGGGTCGTAGACGCCGACAACCCGCCGACATACGAGGCGGCTCCCGTCTTGACGGCGTTGGATTTTTCGCCCGACGAAAAGATACTCGCCGTGAGCGGATATCACGAGACCCTCTTGCACCATGCCGACGGTTCGGGGCTTGTGGCCCGACTGGTTGGACAATCGGAGCGGATTGAATCATTGGCCTTCTCGCCCGACGGAACGCTGTTGGCCGCCAGCGGCGGCAGCCCGGGACGCTTTGGCGAGGTGCAGGTTTGGGACGTTGCGTCGCGGACCCTGAAGCACTCGGTGCCCGTGACGTTCGATACGGTTTATGGAGTCAGTTGGTCGGCCGACGGAAGCAAAATCGCGTTTGGTTGTGCGGACAACACGCTACGAGCCATCAACGCCAACGACGGCAAACAATTGCTCTATCAAGGTGCGCACAGCGACTGGGTGCTTGACACCGTGTTTTCAACCGATGCGAAGTACCTGATCTCGGTCAGTCGCGATCGGTCGATGAAACTGGTCGAGGTGGCCACCGAGCGTTTCGTCGACAACATCACCAGCATCACGCCCGGCGCACTCAAAGGCGGACTGGCCGCGGTCGACCGGCATCCGGGCAAGAACGAGTTGCTCATCGGCGGAGCGGACGGCATTCCGAAGGTGTACCAAATGCTTCGCACCAAGGATCGCAAGATCGGCGACGACTACAACTTGATCAAGGCCTATGACGCGGTGCCCGGTCGAATCTTCGACATCGACTTCAATGCGGATGGCTCGCAGTTCGTCGTCGGAAGCAGCCTGGACCGAACGGGCGAAGTTCGCATCTACGAAACGGACAGCGGCAAAATGTTAACGAAGCTCGAAGGACAAAAGGGCGCCGTTTTTTGCGTTCGTTTCAGCCCCAGTGGCAAGGTAGTCGCGTCAGCCGGGTTTGATGGCATGGTGCGGCTGAACGACGCACAAAGCGGCAAGCTCATCAAGGAGTTCTCTCCGGTGCCCGAGGGGGCCACGGTCGTTGCGTCGGCAGGAGATTGAGTTTAGTAACACGCAAAGTGCCGGCACCGGAGTCTGTGCTGGCCAATTTATCGAGCAGGAATTCGTCATGAAGCACACGTTCCTCACGGTTGGACTTCTAGGTTGTGTCGTGGCGCTGTCGATCGGCGGCCATGCCGCTGCCGACACCAGCGCTCAACTTCCCGAAGGCGCGAAGATCGTTTCGCTCGAGGTGCTGCCCGCCGAAATCGCACTGGACAATCACTATGCCTATGCCCAGGTGCTGCTGACCGCCGAACTCGACAACGGCGATCGGGTCGACGTGACGCGTCTGGCCAAAGCGACCCTCAATGACGATCTGGCAACGGTGTCCGAAGCGGGCGTCGTCCGGCCCAAGGCGGACGGCACCGGACAAATCACGTTCGAGGTCGCGGGGGCGTCGGTGACGGCTCCTCTTTCGGTCTCGGGAGAATCGACCGAACGTCCTGTCAGCTTCGTGCGCGACGTGATGCCCGTGTTGTCCAAGATGGGTTGCAATGCCGGCACATGCCACGGGTCGCTCAATGGCAAGAACGGTTTCAAGCTGTCGCTACGCGGCTACGATGCGATTTTCGACCATCGGGCCTTGACCGACGACATCGAAGGCCGGCGCATCAACAGGGCAGCGCCGGACCAAAGCCTGATGTTGCTCAAGCCGGCTGGTGTGATCCCGCATGTCGGCGGCGTGCTCACTGAGCCGGGTCATCCCTACTACGAAGCGATTCGATCGTGGATCCTCAACGGCGTGCAGCTCGACATGGAGAGCCCCAGGGTCGCGAGCATCGAAATCTTCCCCAAGAATCCAATCGTGCCACAGCCGGGCATGTCGCAACAGATGCGGCTGCTAGCGACGTACACCGATGGCTCGGTGCGCGACGTGACGCTTGAGGCGTTTATCGAGAGCGCCAATACCGAAGTCGCTGAACCGAACAAGACAGGCCTGATTTCGGTGATTCGCCGCGGCGAAGCCGCCGTCTTGGCGCGCTACGAAGGCGCGTACATCGCCACGACGCTCACCGTCATGGGCGATCGTAGTGGGTACGCGTGGCAGGAAGTGCCGGCGAACAACTATGTCGACGAACTGGTGTATGCCAAGCTGAAGCGCGTCAAGTCGATGCCGAGCGAACTTTGCACCGACGGCGAGTTCGTGCGACGTGTCTGGCTTGACTTGACGGGCCTGCTCCCGCCTGCCGACGACGTACGCGCCTTCTTGGCCGATCCGCGCGAATCGAAAGTCAAGCGCGACGAACTGATCGATCGGCTCGTCGGCAATCGCGATTACGTCGAGATGTGGACCAACAAGTGGGCCGATCTGTTGCAGGTGAACAGTAAGTTTTTGGGTCAAGAAGGAGCGTTTGCGCTGCGGCGTTGGATTCAACAAGCGGTGGCCTCGAACATGCCGTACGACGAATTTGTCTACGCCGTGCTGACCGCCAGCGGTTCCACCATCGACAATCCTCCGGCTGCTTACTACAAGATCCTGCGCACGCCGGAAGAGACGATGGAAAACACCACGCAGCTCTTCCTGGGCGTGCGATTCAATTGCAACCATTGCCACGACCATCCGTTCGAGCGCTGGACCCAGGGGCAGTACTGGCATCTGTCGGCGTACTTTGCCCAAATCGGTCGCAAGGCAGACCCCGCGGCCGGCGGAAAGATGCTTGGCGGCACCGCGGTCGAAGGCGGAAAACCGCTGATCGAAACGATCTACGACACCGGGTCCGGAGAAGTAACCGACGGCGCCACCGGGCAAACGGCCGCACCGTCTTTCCCGTACGAGCACGATGATCTAGCGCCGGATACGGCGTCGCGCCGCGAGCAATTGGCCCGCTGGGTGACTTCGGAGGAGAACGAATACTTTGCCAAGAGCTACGTGAATCGGTTGTGGGGTTATCTGTTCGGCCGCGGCATCATCGAGCCGATCGACGACATCCGCGCCGGCAACCCACCGACCAACCCCGTATTGTTGGAGCGGCTGACGCGCGAGTTTATCGAGAGCGGTTTCGACACCCAACAAATCCTACGTACGATTTGTAAGTCGCGTACGTATCAAACGTCGATCGCGACCAACAAGTGGAACGAGGACGACGAGATCAATTTCTCGCACGCGATTGCCCGCCGTTTGCCGGCCGAAGTTTTGTACGATGCGATCAAGCGTGGCACCGGCTCGAGCAGCCGTTTGCCCGGAGTACCCGAAGGCTATCGAGCCACGCAATTGCCCGACGTGGCGTTGAAGCTGCCCAGCGGATTCTTCGAGGTTTTCGGGCGTCCGGCCCGCGAGAGCGCCTGCGAGTGTGAGCGCTCCAGCGGCATGATGCTCGGGCCGGTGATGACGTTGGTCAACGGCCCGACGGTGGCCGACGCGATCGCCGATCCGAACAACGCGATCGCGGATCTCGTCGCTTCGCACACCGAAGACGGCGAAGTCGTCAACGAGCTATTCATGCGCCTCTTGTCACGCGAGCCCACGGCGACCGAATTGGAGTCGGGCATCGCGGCGATGCACGCCGGCGGTGATGAACTCGACCCGTTGCGAAAGGAGTTGGCCGAATACGAAGCAAAGTTGGTCGAGAAGCAGGTCGCGTGGGAAGCCACGCAGATCCCGCCCTCGTGGACCGTGGTATCGCCCGCGCAGCTTGAGTCCAGCATGGGCGCGACGTTCGCCAAACAGGACGACGGTTCCGTGCTGGTGACGGGCGCCAACGGCAAGGGCCAATACATCGTGTCGCTTGACACGCCGGTCAAGAACGTTACCGCGCTACGGCTCGAAGTGCTGGCCGACGATCGCCTGCCGGGTCGTGGGCCGGGCCGTGCACCCAACGGCAACTTTGTGCTGACCGAGCTGACGGCCGAGGCGGCATCGAAGGCCGATCCGGCGAGCCTCAAAAAGTTGGCGCTCGGTCGCGGCACCGCCGACTTCGAGCAAAACGGCTTTCCCGCCAGCTACGCGATCGATCAACGACCGAAGACGGGCTGGGCAATCTCGCCCGAGGTCGGCAAGGAGCACTGGGCCGTGTTCGAGATGCTCGACGACGTTAGCCTCGACGAGCAGACGCGGATCGTCTTGAAGCTCGACCAACAGTTCGACGACCGACACACGATCGGCAAGTTCCGTTTTTCGGTTACGACGGCGGCACGGCCGCTCAACTATCCGAAGCTGCCGGAAAATATCGCGGCGATCGTAGCCATCGCCGCGGATCAGCGCAGTGATGCGCAGAAGGCTGAGCTGGCTGAGTACTACCGTTCGCGCGACGCGGACTGGAAGCGGATGAGCGAGGCGGTTACCGCGGCAGCCGAGCAGCAGAAGAATCATCGTTTAACCGGCGCGCAGGATTTGGCCTGGGCCCTGATCAACAGCCCGGCGTTCTTGTTCAATCGGTAACCGCCACCGGCGTCCGCTGCTATTGCCGCGCCGCGCGTGACACGTGTGCCCGGCGCCGTCCCGTACGGCGACGTGGCCAGATCGCTACGAGTGTGCGATGCGTGCGACGTGGTGAGCCGAGCGGCGCGCCACGCTTGCCAAAGTGCAGGTCCCGGCGGACAATGTTTCTCAGCACACGGGCCTTAGTCCATCGAACACGAAGGACGTTCGGCACGTCGGTTACGATCGTGGTTCGGTGATTCCGGACGCGCAGCCGTTCGGTTCGAGGACCTTCGCTGGGAACAGATTCGCACGACAGGCCTTTCTCGTGTACGTCGAAACGCACTCGCTCACGAAGCGCTACGGGCACTTTACAGCGCTTGGAGATTTCACGTTCGGTGTCGATCAAGGCGAGGTTGTCGGTCTGCTGGGTCCGAATGGAGCCGGCAAGACGACCCTCTTGCGGATGCTGATGGGATACTTGCGGCCGACCAGCGGCTCGGCCACGATCGACGGCCTGGACGTTTACCGCCAGTCGACCGAAGTGCACAAGCGGGTTTCGTATTTGCCGGGCGAGGCGCGTCTGTTTCGCACGATGCGCGGCCGCGAGATCGTTGACTTCTTCACGTCGGTTCGCGGCGATGGCAGCCGGAAGCTGGCCGTGGAGTTGGCCTCGGAACGATTCGGACTCGATCTTGCCCGACCGGTCGCAGCCATGTCGACCGGCATGCGGCAGAAGTTGGCACTGGCCGTTACGCTGGCCGTTGATACGCCGTTGGTCATTCTCGACGAGCCGACTTCAAACCTGGATCCCACGGTCCGTGCCGACGTTGGCGCGCTGGTGGCCGAACAGCGGCAACAGGGACGCACCATCATCTTCTCGTCGCATGTTATTTCCGAAGTCGAACAGGTTTGCGATCGGGTGCTAATTCTTCGCTCCGGTTCGTTGGTCCACACGCAGACCATCGGGGAACTGCGCCGTCGGCATCACATTCGGGCCCAGTTGACCGGTCCGCTGCCGCCGCTGCCCGAATCGTTCAACGGGCAGGTCGCGGTCTCGCGTGGCGAGGCGGGAGACCTGTTGATCGAAACGCCCGGCGAGCTATCGGGCCTGCTGGGTTGGCTGGCGACGCTTCCGCTGGCGGAAGTGCAAATCGAGCCGGTCGGACTCCAAGCCCTGTACGACCAGTATCACGCAACCTGACTCCGCACGTTGTTGCAGGCCTCCGATGACCAATCGTGCTCTCTGGAAAAAGACATTGATCGACTGCCGCTGGCTGCTGGTCGGGGGCATCGTCTTTATGTTCGGTGTGCATTGGCTGCGGGTATGGATCAGCAGCTTTTTCTCGACGCGCGACCTGGAATACATGCTCAGCCTGCTGCCGGCCCCGATCGAGCAACTGCTGCCCGTCTCGTACAAGCAAATGGCCAGCGGCGCCGGGCAAATTGCGGCCGAGTACGACGATCCGGTCGTGTTGTTGCTGATGACCGTCTGGGCCATCTCACGCGGTTCGGATGCTGTCAGCGGTGAACTGAATCGCGGTACCATGGAAATGGTCTTGGCGCAGCCTGTCACCAGGACCAGCGTGCTGACGATCCAAGGCATCGTTGCCGTGATCGGCGCGGCGTTGCTGGCTTGCGCCGCCTGGTGCGGCACGTGGACCGGACTCAACACCGTGACGCTTGAAGCGCCGATCGAAGCCCGCGTGTTCGTTCCGCCGGCGCTGAACCTGTTCGCGCTGGGTGCCTTCCTGGCCGGCCTGACGACCATGGTTTCGGCCGGTACGAACTACCGGGCGCGCACGATCGGCATCGTCGGCGGCTTCTATGCCGTGTCGATGGTTCTGAAGATCGTCGGTCGCGCCGCGCCCGGCTGGGAGTGGCTCGGCTACACATCGTTCTTCACGCCGTTCGAACCGCAGCGGCTGGTGGGCGACGCGTCGCGCGCGTGGAGCGTGTGGTTCGAGACCGCACCGGGATCCTACGAGTTGGGGGGGATTGGTTATGACAGCGTGTTGATCGGCCTGGGGTTGGCTGCGTATGTGGTCGCCGCCGTGGTCTTCGCCCGTCGCGATTTGCCAGCGCCGCTCTAGCCGGGACCGACCTCATGACCGCCGTAAAACGCTGCGCCCAGCCGTCCCGATGCGGAATTCGCATGGCGTCGGGTGTCGCTTGCCGTCATAATGCGGCGCCCCAGGGAAGGGTCGCGTTGGGCACATTGCGTCTTTTCAAGGAGCCAGTCATGGTTCGCCGCAACTGCTTGCATTGGTTGATGGGCATCGTGGCGATGCTCGCCTGCGCGACGGCTCGCGCGGACGATAGTCCCGGGCAAGAGATGCTCGACAAGGCGATGGAGACCAAGCTCACCGCCGAAACGGCCGGCGATCTGAACGACGTGATCACGTTCTGTCGCGACGCTCTCGAAGCCGGGTTGAATGAACCGAACACGCAGTTTGCCAACGAGCTGTTAGCCAGCACGCTCACGCAGCGGGCCGACCTGATCTGCACGGAACTGTTTGAGCGCCCGGTCCGCCCGGCACGCGGACGCCGGCTGCTGCAGATGGCCGTGACCGATTTGCAGGAAACGCTGCGCATCAACTCCGAACAGCCGCTGGCGCAGCATTTGATTGGGCGAATCTACGCCCACTTGGGACAAAAGAAGCAGGCCTTAGAGGCGTTGAACACAGCCATACGGTTGGCCGGCGAAGACCGCCACATCCAAGCGCGGTCGCTGATCGTGCGAGCCAATCTTCGCGAAGAACCGGCCGAGCAATTGGCCGACTTCGATGAGGCCGTGGAACTGACGCCGGGCGACCCGGACGTGTTTCGCTATCGTGGCATGTACCACCTGAGCGAAAACCGTGTCGACAATGCCCTGGCCGACTTTCACGCGGCGCTCGAGATCGAGCCTGACGACACCGACACGCTCGAGGCGGCCGGATTGGCGCAATCGGTCCTGGAGAAGTACGACGAAGCGATGGAGAGCTTCAACAAGGTGATCGAGCTCGAGCCGAAGAGCCCTTCGGCCTACACGCATCGTGCCCGAGTCCGCGCGATCCAAGGCGACATGGACGCGGCACTGGCCGACGTGGAAGAAGCCCTGAAGATGCAACCTGGTTCCGTGCAAGCGCTGCGGCTGCACGCGTCGCTGTTGGGCGGTAACGGCGAATTCGAGAAGGCGCTGCGCGACTTGAACATGCTGCGGACCGCAATGCCCGACGATCCGGAATTGCTCCTGCAAATCGGCGCGATGTACCAGGCGTCGAAACAGCCTGACGAAGCCATCCGCACGTACGGCACGTTGCTCGACGCCGATGCCAAGAACGTGGCGGCGTACCGCGGCCGGGCCGATTCGTACCTGAGCCTGGGAAAGCAAGCCGAGGCAATCGCCGACTACGAAAAGGCCATCGAGAACGAACCCAACGACAGCGGCTCGCTGAACAATCTCGCCTGGGTGCTGGCCACTTCACCCGACGACGAGCTGCGCGATGGAAAGCGCGCGATCGAACTTGCCAAGCAAGCCTGTGAAGTCACCGAGTATAAAGAAGCGCACATCATCAGCACGTTGGCGGCCAGCTACGCTGAGGTCGGCGATTTCGAGTCGGCCATCGACTGGTCGAAAAAGGCCGTGGAACTTGGCCCCGACGCGCTCAAGGGTCAGTTGCAGAAGGAACTGGATAGCTACAAAGAGCACAAGCCCTGGCGCGAAGCGATCCCGCCGGATCTGGCGGCCGCTCCTCAAGATCGCGTTTCGGCGAACGAACCGTCTCCTCCAACCGACGAGACCGCGCGGACCAAGGCCAGGAGGTAGCGCCTTGGATCGGCAAGCCGCGTGGGAGCTCGTCTGCCAGTACACGGCCAGCGATAGCCTGCGCAAGCACATGCTCGCTGTCGAAGCGGCCATGCGGGCCTATGCTCGGCAAACAGGGGCCGACGAAGACGAATGGGGCATCGTCGGACTGCTGCACGATTTCGACTACGAGCGGTGGCCGGATCCGCCCAATCACCCGCTGAAGGGTGCGGAGATCTTGGCTGAACAGGGTTACCCGCAGCACGTGATCTACGCGATCAAGTCGCACGCCGACTATCTGCCCGACTGCCCGCGTATCTCCGAGTTGGACAAGACGCTTTACGCCTGCGACGAATTGGCAGGCTTCATCACGGCGGTTGCCAAGGTGCGGCCCGAGGGAATCCGTGGGCTTAAGGCTTCGAGCGTGAAGAAGAAGCTCAAGCAGAAGGCGTTTGCCGCGGCGGTTAACCGCGACGACATCTCGCGCGGGGCCGCCGATTTGGGCGTCGACCTGACCGAACACATCCAGTTCGTCATCGATGCGATGGAAGCCTCGGCCGCCGAGCTCGGTCTGGAAGGCGGCGCCTCAAACTAAACCGCGCATTGCCTCGCAGGCCGGTTCAGGCCGTGGTGAGGGCCCGTCCCGCGTATCCGTTTGGCGCGGTACGCGCCTCGCGATAGTTTGATTTGCCCGCGCGGCTGCGGTATGTTGCGGCCAGTTCAACTCCACGACAGCGTGCAACGCAACGGCCGGCCGTTGCGCGGATCGACGACCCGGGCGAGGACTCTTATTGATAGCTAGCCGAATAATGGGCTGGTCGTGTTGAACAAGATTGCCGCAGTCGCCGGGGCTGCCGCTGGTCGCCCCTGGCCCGTTGGCTGCCTAGTACTCAATAGGACCCAAACTGGGACAAGCACCGTGAAGACTGATTTGAAGTTGGACATTTGGAGCTCGGAGTTTAAGGCGGATCCATTTCCGTTCTATGCCCACCTTCGCGCCAATTCGCCGGTTCATCCGATCACGCTGCCCGACAAGCAGACCGCGTGGCTTGTCACGCGATACGACGACGTGGCGATGGTGCTCAAGGACGAGCGGTTTGCGAAAGACCGGATGCGCGTCTATTCGAGCGAGCAACTGGCCAAACAGCCGTGGATGCCGGCCATGTTCAAGCCGCTGTCGCGCAACATGTTGGACGTGGATCCGCCCGACCACACTCGGCTTCGCGCACTCGTGCAACAGGCGTTCTCTCCGCGGACGGTCGACCAAATGCGGCCCCGCATCGAATCCTTGGCCCACGAACTGATTGATCGGTTTGGCCGGCGAAAGCGGGTCGACCTAATGCACGACTACGCGCTGCCGATTCCGACGACGATCATTGCCGAGATGTTGGGCGTGGACGCGCGCGATCGGCACAAGTTTCACCGTTGGTCCAGCGGCATCCTCGCCTCGACGTCCTCCTCGCGCGGAACGTTTTGGGCATTGCCCAACGTGTTCCTTTTCCTGCGGTACTTGCGACGGTTGATTCACGACCGGCGCGCGGAACCGCGAGACGATTTGGTTACGGCCCTGGTACAGGCCCACGAAGCAGGCGACCGGCTCAGTGACGACGAACTGATCTCGATGATCTTTCTGCTCATCATCGCCGGGCATGAGACGACCGTAAATCTGATCGCCAGCGGGCTGTTGGCCCTGATGGAACACCCCGATCAGATGCGTCGATTGCGAGACGATCCGTCGCTTGGCAGGACGGCCGTCGAGGAGTTGCTGCGGTTTACCGCGCCGGTCGAAACGGCGACGGAGCGCATCGCCCGCGAGGACGTCGACGTCGGCGGCACGACGATTCCCAAACACGGCTCGGTGCTGGCCGTAATCGCTTCGGCGAATCGCGACGAAGCGCACTTTGACAATCCCGACACGCTCGATATCGGGCGCGATCCGAACAAACACCTGGCGTTCGGCCTGGGAATCCACTTCTGCTTGGGCGCGTCGCTGGCCCGCATGGAAGGCCAGATCGCGATCGGAACGCTGCTGGAGCGAATTGACGAGCTGGAGCTAGCCGTGTCTGCCGGGCAGCTGCGTTGGCGGCCCGGGCTGGTGCTGCGCGGGCTAAAGGCCTTGCCGGTGAACGTTGCGCGCAGCGCGGCGGTCGTTGCCTAGGGCGGGCCGATTGCGTCGCGAGTTTCTGACGCAGTGCGCAACGAGCCGGTGGCGCAACGGCGCAGTCAGGCGAATGCCACTAAGCGGCCGGCAGTTTCGTCATCGGTGTTGTTGCATCGCAGGGGCGATGTGACATGGCCGAGTCTTTTTGAGCGTCACTCCGGGCAATCGCGTACAGCCGCCTCATGATGATCCAAAATGGTGGCAGGTACATGATGTCGGCGAAGAACAGGATGAGCAGAAACATCGGCGGGAGCTTGCCGAGCACGACGTAGCCCACGCCCAATGCCGACCCTAGCGCCTTGCTCAAGAACCCCAGCGTCAGCAAGTTTCGGTTTTCGACGGGATTGCTGGCCACCAGCAGGTAGCCGACGCCGAACAGCCCCACAAGAATTCCCACCAGTTGCACTGGCAGCATCAACTGCGGCTTTGCAACGCCGAGAAACTTAAAACTCTCGTGGTAGAACACGAGCATCGTCAGGGCGGCCAGCAAGTTGTAGACGCCAACGAAGCGCAACAAATAGCGCATCCAGGGCTTAAGAGGTTCCATGATGTGGACTTCCTTTTCCACGAGTTGCGAGGTGGGCCCCCAGCGAGCCAGGAACCGACGCGGTTCTTGAGTGCGTCGTCACAAATCCAGCCGGGTTCCGCGACAACAGGCGGTAATCGACTTCAAAACGCCAATTGCTCACACGGTCGGGCGGATTTGTTCGGTTGTACTAAATCACAAAGCCGACTGATTTGGGCGGCGAGTCTTCGGCCGCTCCCGCATGTTTCTCGGTCCAGGCCAGCAGATCGTCGCGGCCTTTGCGGTAGCAGAAGTCGCCGAGGGTCTCTCCGTCGTTGCGCGCCTCCTTGAAATACGCGAACACAGGAACCAACGACGAAACGATCTCGGATCCGGGAACCATGTCCTTGTAGTTGAAGTTCAAGCGATCGCCCAGCAGCCGGCCACCCAGAAAAATGGTGTACTTGTCCTTGGCCTTGCCGACCAGTCCGATGTCGCAGTTGTAGGGCCGTGCACAGGCATTCGGACAGCCGGTCATGCGAAGCGTGAACGTCTCGTTCGATAGGTCGAGCTTCGCCAGTTCCACCTCTAGTTGGTCGACCAGCCCAGGCAAAGCGCGCTCGCTTTCGGTGATGGCCAGCCCGCACGTTGGCCACGCGACACACGCCATCGACCAGCGCCGCAGCGTCGTAATCTCGTCGTGCAGCTTGACGCCGTGGTCGCGGAGCATGCTTTCTAGCTTCGGACGGTCGTCGGGCGCAAGGTCGGTGAACAGGATGCTTTGGTGCGCCGTCAGTCGGATGCCCGGCTTGAGCGTTGAGCAGATCGCGCGCAAGGCACTCTTGAGGCGAAACGCACCCTCGTCCTTAATGCGGCCGTTTTCCACATTCAGTCCGTAAAACAACCGGCCGTCACCCTGCTCGTGCCAGCCAATGTGATCGTCGAAGCCGTGCACGTCGTCCGGATGCGGATCGGGGAGTGGCTTTCCGTAGTACTCCTCGACCTTGGCCTTGAACGCCGGCAGTCCCCAATTGTGGATCAGGTACTTAAGCCGCGCAACCTTGCGGTCCGCGCGGTTGCCGAAATCGCGCTGCACTTTGATGATCGCGGTGGCGACGTCGACGACCTCTTCCGGTTTGACGGACGCCATCCGATGGGCCACGGCCGGAAACGTTTTCGCGGCACTCGGCGTCACACCCATCCCGCCGCCCACGAGCACGTTGTAGCCGACGATCCGCTGTTGCTCGACGATCGCCAACAGTCCCAGATCATTGGTGTACAGATCCACGCAATTGTCGTCCGGCAGGCCGATCGCCGTCTTGAACTTGCGCGGCAAGTACGTCGGTCCGTAGATCGGTTCCTCGACCGCCTGACCGTTGGAGCCGCCGGCCACGAGCGTTTTCTCCTGCGTGTCAGGATCGGTCAGCCAGATCTCGTGATACGCAGGTGTGCGCGGGGCAAGATGCACGGCCAGCTCGTCGGCCAGTGCTTGCATTTGGCCGCGCACGTTGTCGTGCAGCGGTGCCGGGCAGCACATGATGTTGCGCTCGACGTCGCCGCAGGCGGCCAGGGTCGAGAGTTGGATTTCATTGATCCGATGGATCGTCTTCCACAGATCCTTCTTGACCACTCCGTGCAGTTGCAGCCCTTGCCGGCTTGTGATCCGGAGCGTCGTGTTACCGACTTCTTCGCACAGGTCGATCTCGGCCAGGAGCTGTTCACTGGTCAGCTTGCCGCCGGGGATCTTGGTCCGCACCATGAAGGAAAAGACCTTGGGCGACTTGCCCGTCTGGCCGTCCTGGCGTCCGCCTGCCCGGGCATCGCGATCGTCTTGCTGATAAGTTCCGTGATGCTTCAGCAACTGCACGCTGCCTTTGCCGAAGAAGTCATTGCCGTCGCGCAGTTCGTCGGCAATCTCTCCGCGCAGACCTTGGCTCTGCTCCTTGAACACTTCGACCGGGCTTGGTTTCTGCGGGTCAGCCATGATGCTCGTTCGCTTGCTGAACTGGGGAATGGGGGCAGATATTGCGGGCTGCGAGCGAATAAAGTTTACAATGGTAAGTACCATTATAATCTTTCGCCGGCGGGCAGTCCATCGGCCCTCCAGACTATAGCTGGATTGCGCGGGGGCTTCTACGTCGATTTACGCGCTCGTGAGCCCCCTGGCTCGGCGGGATCTTGGTCCACTGGCCGCGCCGGTCGGGCAATAGGCGACACCGCAACGTTGTTTTAGAATGCCACGTCTCGACAGTTCGTCCGCGACATTTCCCAATGACGCTGAAAGGTTCCAGGTGACGGCAGAGATTCTTGACGGCAAGAAGCTGGCAAGTCAGATCCGCGACGAGCTGCACGAACAGGTGGCGGATTTCATCGAGAACAACGCGATCGTCCCGACCCTGGCCGCCGTGCTGGTTGGCGACGATCCGGCCAGCGAAGTCTACGTGCGGAATAAAGTGACCGGTTGCGAACAGGTTGGAATTCGTAGCCAGTTACACCGGCTGCCGGCGACGACGACCACCGACGAGTTGCTGGCCCTGGTCGGCAGGCTCAACCGCGATCGGGACGAGGCCGTACACGGCATTCTTGTGCAGCTCCCGCTGCCGGCACAAATCGATGCCAAGCGAATCTTGCATGCCGTTTACCCGCTGAAGGACGTGGACGGATTTCATCCGGAGAACGTGGGCCGATTGGTTCAAGGGCAGCCCCGGTTTCTGCCCTGCACGCCGTACGGCATTCAGCAGCTTTTGTTGCGCAACGGGATCGAGATTGCCGGCCGCAGCGCGGTCGTCGTGGGACGCAGCGAAACAGTGGGCAAGCCGATGGCGCTGATGCTGATGCAGCGCGGCACGGGCGGCGATGCCACCGTCACGGTATGTCACAGCAAGACGCCGGATCTGGCCGATGTGACGCGCCGCGCCGACATCCTGATCGTGGCAGCCGGTCAGCCGCAGTTCATCACGTCCGAGATGGTCAAGCCCGGCGCGGTCGTCGTCGACGTCGGAATCCATCGCGTCGGGAAGCGGCTTGTGGGCGACGTAGACTTTGAGGGCGTCAGCCAGGTGGCGAGCCGGATCACGCCTGTGCCCGGCGGCGTCGGTCCGCTGACCGTGACGATGCTGCTGGTCAATACGCTGGCCGCTGCGGGCCTCCAGCGGTAGGGGCCGTTAGGCGCACCTTCGGTGCAGACACGCGTCAGCCAAGGCCCGTGCGTTGGCGCAGCGCTTCGTAGAACAAGACGGCCGCTGCGGCCGAAACATTCAAGCTGTCGGCCGTGCCGTGCATCGGCAGCCCAATCGGCTTGACGTCGGCGTCGCGCCATGCTTTCGACAGCCCGCTCGACTCGCTGCCCAACAGAATCGCCGAGCGACCGCGAAAGTCCACGTCGGAATACGCACAGTCCGCGTCGAGTCGTGCCGCGAATAGCTTGAATTGGTTGGATCGAAGCCACGCGAGCGCGTCGGAACCCGCAGCTTCGACAACCGGTTTGGCGAAAATCGTGCCCAGGCTCGCGCGAATGCAATTCGGGTTGAATAGATCGGTTGCTGGGTCGGCAACAATCACCGCGTCGACACCGGCGGCATCCGCGCTGCGAATGATCGCCCCGACGTTGCCCGGCTTCTCCAAACCACAGGCCACGGCGACCAGTGCGTTGTCGGCAACGTGCAACTGTTCGAGTCCAGGGCAGGGCGTGTGGGCAACGGCGACCAGGCCCTCGTGGCGCTTTCCAAACGCGAGCCGCGAAAAAACCTCTGGCGATACGTCCCAGACCGGCACCCCCAGTTTGTCGATGCGGGCCAGCACCGTGTCGCCGCCAGATTGCTGGCAGAGCGACCGACAAACGAACACCTCGACAAGCTCCACTTTGGCGTCAACCGCGCGACCAATTTCGCGAATGCCGTCAACAAGCGTTCGCTGCTGCTTGGTGCGGTGCCGGCTCAAGCGCAGTCGCGCAGCGTCCTTGATGCGGTGATTCTGCGGGCTGGTGATCGACCGGGAGTTCATGGACACCGGGCAGAGCGCGGGCGGGCGGACTTGTCCGCTATTGGCGAGGATTCTGCATCTGCCACCGGGGCGGTCCAACGTACAACCGCGCCGCAGTGCAGCTTTCCGCCGGAGGTCGAATGAAGGAACATGTCGCTGGCCATGATCTTGCCGCGGCGTTGCAGACCCGGAGCCGACGTGATTGCCGCCTTCAAGAGCCCTTCGGCGCCCGATAGCTCTCCCGAATGGGCCGTCAGCAACAAGAACCGACCGCCGTTGCCCATCAATTCCAGGCACAGCTCGAGCAATTCACCCAACTGATCGGCGAGTTTCCATTCTTGGCCCTTCGGACCGTGGCCATAGGCGGGTGGGTCGAGGATTACGGCATCATATTGTCGGCGACGCTTCAATTCGCGTCGCATGAAAGTCAACGCGTCTTCAGCGATCCACCGGATCGGGGCTTGCTCCATGTGCGAGGTGGCCGCGTTGCGCCGGGCCCATGCGACGACATTTCGTGCCGCGTCGACGTGGGTTACTTCCGCGCCAACCGCGGCCGCGGCCAGGCTGCTCGCGCCGGTATATCCGAACAGATTCAGCACGCGCATCGGTTCGTCGTTCGCACCCACCTGTGCGGCGATCCAGTCCCAGTTCGCGGCTTGTTCGGCAAAGATCCCGACCTGACCGAAGTCGGAGAATCGGAGCCCCAGCTTCATGGGGCCAAACTGGATGGGCCACGTGGCGGCGATCTGGCGGCGAAACGTCCAGCGGCCGCGTTGTCCTGCCTGTCGCTCGAAGCGCGCATCGGCCTGTTCCCATAACTCCGCAGCGCCGCGCTTGGCAGTTGCGGCGGCCGGCGACGGCCGATCGATCGTGTACGGACCGAAGCGCTCGAGCTTGCGCCCAGCTCCGAGATCCAACAGTTCGTACTCGTCACTTTCAAACATAGGCGCTAGCGGCTGTGCTTTTCGCGTCGGCGCGCCGTCTTGCGTTTGGGGCGATATCCGCCTTGTCCGCCCGAGCGGATATGGTCGCCCGACGTCTGTTCGCGCAGCGCCTTGTTCGCCCTCCGCCGCCGACGATTCAGAGCCTCTTTCGGCGGGCGCTCGGGAATCAGACAATCGCAGCCGCTGCCGATCAAATCAGCGCGTCCGGCCTGTTGCAGCGCACGGCGGACCTCGAAGTAGTTCTCCGGCTTGAAGAACTGCATCAAGGCGCGCTGCAGTTTGCGGTCGCGCAGGTGTTTCGCGATGTAGACCGGCTTTTTCGTGAAGGGGTCGAGCCCCGTGTGATACATGCACGCCGCGATGTCGAACGGGCTGGGGATAAAGTCTTGCACCTGATCCGGCTCGTAATGATTGCGCTTGAGAAACAGAGCCAGCTCGATCATCGTCTCGAGCGTGCTGCCGGGATGGCTGGCGATGAAGTACGGCACCAGGTACTGCTTCTTGCCGGCCCGTTTCGATGCTTTTTGGAATTCGCCGTCGAACTTCGTGAAGTCGTCGATCCCCGGCTTCTTCATCAGTGACAAGACGCCGGAATCGGTATGTTCCGGGGCCACCTTCAAGTGGCCGCCGACGTGATGCGTAGCCAATTCGCGCATGTACTGCGGGCTGCGACGTGCCAGATCCATCCGCAGGCCGGACGCGACCAGCACTTTCTTCACACCCGGTTCGTTGCGGGCCGCGTGCATCAACTCGATCAGCGGACCATGGTCGGTACCCAGCAGTTTGCAAATCGTCGGGTGGACGCAGCTCAGCCGGCGGCATTTGGCCTCGACTTCGGGCCGAGTGCAGCGCATTTGGTACATGTTGGCCGTGGGGCCACCGATGTCACTTACCACGCCTTTGAATTCCGGGTCTTCGGTCATTTGGCGGATTTCGCCCACGACCGACTCCTGACTGCGGCTTTGGATAATGCGGCCTTCATGCGCCGTGATGGAGCAAAATGTGCAGCCGCCGAAACAACCCCGCATGATCTGCACCGAATCCTTGACTACCTGGTAGGCCGGAATTGCGGCATCGCCATAGCTGGGATGTGGCTTGCGCGTGAACGGCAGTCCGTACGCCCGATCCATTTCCTCTTGCGACAAGGGTAATGCTGGCGGATTTGCAACCAGGCACTCGCGATCGTGGAACTGCAGCAGCCTCCGAGCGTTGTACGGATTCGTTTCGTTGTGCGAGATCTTGGTCATCTCGGCGAAGGCCCAACGGTCGGCCACCACCTGTTCGTAGCTGGGCAGCGTAACCGTTTGGTGCTGGCTCGTCGGCAAACTCTGATTTGCTCCCAGTCGATAGGCAACGCCGCGCATGTCGTACAGATCTTGCACGCTCTGGCCCGCATCCAGCCGCTGTGCGATTTCGACAATCGCCCGTTCGCCCATGCCGAAAACCAGTAGATCCGCCTTGCTGTCCATGATGATCGAACGGCGGACTTTGTCGCTCCAATAGTCGTAGTGGGCCAGCCGGCGCAGACTGGCCTCGACTCCGCCGGCAATTACCGGCACGCCGCGGAATGCTTCGCGCGCACGTTGACAGTAGGCCAACGTAGCGCGATCGGGCCGCCGGCCGATGGCGCCACCCGGACTGTAGGCGTCGTCGTTGCGCACTTTGCGATTTGCCGTGTAGTGATTGATCATCGAGTCCATGTTGCCGGCACTGACGGCAAAGAACAGCCGCGGCCGTCCGAAAGTGCGCCACGCTTCACAATCGTGCCAGTTCGGCTGGCTGACGATGCCGACGCGATAGCCCTGGCTTTCGAGCAGCCGCCCCAGCAGCGCCATGGCGAAGCTCGGATGATCGACGTAGGCATCTCCGGTGACAAAGACGATATCCACCTCGTCCCATCCGCGCTGTGTCATCTCGGCGCGCGACATCGGCAGCGGCGGCGTCGGTTTGGGTCGCCGCGCGGTGTCTTGGCCCGTGGGCTCTTGAATGACTGGTAGCGAACTGGACATGGGCACTGAACTCATTTGCGAAAGCGTCGCGCGTGAAACCGCGCGTCGCCCCGTATTCTATCAGCCAGTGGATCGGCCCGGCTACCGGTCGAAACACGAGTTGGCGGGTATGTCACGCGGAGGGCCTGTCGCGGCCCGCACAACCGGCGACGACGGGCCTTGTCACCACGCGATTGACCGATATCGTGGTATCAAAGCCCCAAACTTCCGACTGCCACGGCAATCGACGCGCCATGCCCGATCCACGATCACCGATTTCGCAACGCACCCTGCTGCTGATCATCATGGGCACGCTGGTGGCGTGGGCGCTCTACGTCGCGATCGGTGCCTATTGGTACAACTTCGACTGGATGCGGGCAGTCGTCGTGCTGGGATGCATGGCGGCGTTTCTTGGTGTTTGGTTGCTGTTGCTGTGGGCCCGGCGCGGGCACAAGCGGCGTTAGTCGCGCTGGCCGGTTGGGCCTGCTATCTGCAGCGGCGATTCGCCGTGCGTCCAAACGGAATCGGGCAAGAAGAATGCGCGCCTCAACACGCGCAGTGTGCAGGATTTGCGCGAGGTTTGCGCGGCTGCGCTACCGACCTTTTCCGACACCCGCGACGTAGAATACACGGGGTGCCTGCGCGGGAATCCGAACTGTGCGGATTAGCCAGGATTGGCCATAATCTCCGCCAGGTCGATTGCAGATCAACAGAGGTGCTATCCACATGGCTCATTCACAAGCTGCCGCCGAGTTGCCCATTCGCAGCCACGTTCCGACGACGGGGTCAACCGTGGGACTATCGATCGGCGAATACTTGATTCGTCGCTTGCAGGATTACGGAATCGGCCACGTGTTCGGCATTCCGGGCGACTACGTTTTGCAATTCTATTCGATGCTCGATCGTAGCCCGCTCGAAGTCGTGACGACCACGCGCGAAGACTGTGCGGGCTTTGCCGCCGACGCGTACGCGCGCGTCCATGGGATGAGCGCAGTTTGCGTTACTTACTGTGTTGGCGGGCTGAGCGTTTGCAACTCCGTGGCCGGAGCCTACGCCGAAAAGTCGCCCGTGGTGGTGATTACCGGATCGCCTGGGATGCAGGAGCGACACAACGACCCGCTGTTGCACCACATGGTGCGCGATTTTCGCACGCAATACGACGTGTTCGAAAAGCTGTGCATTGCCGGCGCAGAGCTCGATGATCCGCGTCGGGCATTTTACGAAATCGATCGCGTCCTGGCGGCCGCGGCGCGCTACAAGCGGCCTGTCTATCTGGAAATCCCCCGCGACATGGTCGACGTGGTTCCGGAGGTTCCCCACGAGTTTGAGTATACCGACATCTCGAGCGATCCCCACGTGCTGGCCGAGGCGGTGGCCGAGGCCGAAGCATGGCTAAACAACTGCAAGCGTCCGGCGATCGTTGCCGGGGTCGAAATCCATCGGTTCGGGCTGCAGGACGAATTGTTGGCGCTGGCCGAAGGATCGCAAATCGCCATCACCACGACCATGCTCGGCAAGAGCGTCATCTCCGAAACACATCCGTTATTCGTGGGGCTTTATGAAGGTGCGATGGGCAACAGCGAAGTGACCCAGTTCATCGAGCAAAGCGATTGCCTGCTGCTGCTGGGAACCTTCATGACCGACATCAATTTGGGCATCTACACGGCGAAGCTCGACCCGGCCAATTGCATCTACGCCACCAGTGAACAGCTGCGCGTGCGGCACCACCATTTTCACAACGTGCTGTTGCCCGACTTTCTGCGCGAGCTGGCGGCCCGGCGCCCGCGTGCCGCGAAGCGCGCTCTGCCCGCGATCAAGCACGGATCGGCAGAGAAGTACGTGCTGCGCGCCGACGATCCGATTCGCATCGAGCGACTGATTGCCCGGCTGAACGAATCGCTCAACGACGAGACGGTGGTTGTCGCCGACATTGGCGACTCGTTGTTTGCCGCCAGCGAATTGGTGATCCGCGGCCGCACCGAGTTCCTGAGCCCGGCGTACTACACGTCGATGGGCTTCTCGGTTCCGGCTGCGTTGGGTACGCACATGGCTCGACCCGATCTGCGGACCATCGCGATCGTAGGCGACGGGGCGTTTCAAATGACCGGGACCGAACTTTCGTCGCTCGTGCGGCACAAGAGCCCGACGATCGTCATCGTGCTCGATAACGGAGGGTACGGCACCGAGCGGTTCTTGCACCCAGGCGAATTCGAGTTCAATGAGATTCAACCCTGGGCCTACCACAGGCTGCCGGAAGTGTTCGGCGGGGGCACCGGGTATGAGGTGCGGACCGAAGGCGACTTCGATCATGCACTGCGGCAATCGCTAGCAGACACCTCCGGGCCCAGCCTGATTCACGTGCATCTGGATCGGGGCGACCACAGCGTGGCCCTGAGGCGCTTGACCGAACGGTTGAGCCAGCGGGTCTAGCAGTCCGTTGAAAAATGCCATTGTGGCATTTTTCAACCTCGCCAAGTGCGGAGCCAAGCTCCGCACGGCTCGCAGAATAACGACTTACGTCGCTATTCTGGCATCGCGTCCGCGCGATGACGCACCCCGTCGAATTCTTCAACGGGCTGCTAGATCGCCGCCGGGCGAGAATCTGCCGAAACGCGGGCGAAACGCTATTGGGGATTTCGCCGCCGGGCGGATAAGATTCTCCGCCCATGAAAACGCCCCTGAAAAGCTCGCGAATTCTGATTGTCCGCCTCAGCGCGATTGGCGACGTGCTGCACGGTCTGCCTGTGCTGTGTGCCCTGCGCCAGGCACTGCCCCAAGCGTATCTGGCATGGGTCGTCGAGGGCCGAACCGGCGACCTGATCCGTTCGCACGCGGCACTGGACGAAGTGATCGCCGTGCCGCGCGGTTGGCTCAAATCGCCGCGCGCCGTGCTGGCACTAGGGCGCCAACTGCGGGCCAAACGGTTCGACATTGCGATCGACTTGCAGGGACTCACCAAGAGCGCCGTGGCCTCGCGATTGTCGCGCGCGCGCCGCCGCATAGGCTTCGCCGGCGCCGACGGACGTGAGCTGAGCCGCTGGCTAAACAACGAACTGATCATGCCGACCGCCGAACACGTCGTGGACCGCAACTTGGAGTTGCTCCGAGCGCTCGGCATCGACAAGCCCCCGGTTCGCTTCGATCTGGAGATCGCTGCGCAGGATCGAGCGTCGGCGCAGCGTGTGCTACACGAGGTCGGGACCGCCGAGTCGTTCGCCGTGATCAATCCGGGCGCCGGGTGGCCGTCGAAGCTCTGGCCGGCGGATCGGTTCGCGGCAGTGGCTCGCTATTTGGGCCGATCACGCGCCCTGCGGTCGCTTGTGGTTTGGGCCGGCGAACAAGAGCGGGCCTGGGGCGAGCAAATCGCCGGCGAATCGGACGGGTGGGCCGCCTTGGCTCCGCCAACCAGTCTTGGCGAACTGGCCGCGATCGCCCGGCAGGCTGACTTGTTCATCAGTTCCGACACGGGGCCGTTGCACTTGGCCGCCGCAGTCGGAACGCCGTGCGTCGGACTATTCGGTCCCATGCCGGCCAAACGCAACGGACCGTATGGTGCACAGCACGTCACGGTGCAGAAGGTCTGTCTGGCCGGCAGCAGCCGGCAGCGCCGCACCGCCGGGCCCGAATCGATGGAAGCGATTTCCGTCGAAGACGTGCGCGCTGCCTGCGATCGAATTCTTAACCGGGGCGGCGGATTGAAGCGCTCCGCGTAGCGCGAGTCATCCGGCCAGCCCGGCAATGCCGGCGTGCCGCGAGCATGCACGGCTAACCCTTGTCCGCCTTGGCGCCCTGGCCCGACTTGTAGAGGTACGGATTCATCGTCGGGTCGTTGTACATCTTGAACTGAAAGTACACTTTCAGCCGCTTGCGACCAGCGAAGATGTCGTCCAGCAGTTCGGCCAGCGACGTTGACAGGTCCTTGTGCTGCTCGGCAAGTACCTCAAGCCGCTGCCGCACTTTCGCTTGATGTTCCTCGCCGGCATCTTCCCGGTCGGCCTGTTCCTGCATGTGATAGCGGCGCAGCGCGAGGATAGAGAGCCGATCGATCGCACTGCCGGGCGTTTCAGTGTTCAGCTTTGCACCGGGCTCGGGCTCGACCTTGCGCTCCGCCAGTTCGCGCAGTAGAAACGCGTCGAGGGCTTCGATACCGTCGTTGCGTTTCTGGTTGAACCCGTCAATCGCCCGCTTCACGGCCGCGATCTTTTCGTCGCCCACGTTCGGGCTGCGGGCGATATCCTCTTCGTGCCAGAGTTGGAAGTTGAACGCATGCTGGTGGCACACCGCGTGCAAGAATCCGGAGTACGGATTCGAGATTTCTTCCGTATGCCAGCGCGCGACGGTGTCGGCGTGCAGCTTCGTAACTTCTTTGACGTCGATCATGGTTCGCTCCGTCGACCGGCCTGATACGCGGGAAGTCCATCGCCATCCGTTTGGCCAAAAGTGTCCGAAATTCTATCGCTAGGCCCCAACGGCAACAACCCGACGATCCGGCAGCGCTCGGTCGCTTGATCTAGGCTCGGCTCGCGATGCGGCCTAAAATGCAACCATGGTTGCCGCCATGAAGTCCACGTCTGCCAAGCCCTCGCCGATCGCGCGTCCGTCGGTCCAGACCATTTTGTTGGCCGCGGTCCTGGCCGGCAGCGGCGCGCTGGTTGTCTACCTGCTGATGTTTCACGATCCGGCAGCGGCGGCTCCGCGGGCGGCGTCGATCAGCGGCGGTCCCGCGCTGGCTGACATTCCCTTTGATGGTCAGCGGGCTTACGGATACCTACAAGAGTTGTGCGCCCTGGGCCGACGCACGAGCGACTCGCCCGGGATGCAAGCCCAGCGAACGCTGTTGGCGGCTCACTTCAAGAAGTTGGGCGGCGACGTGCGCTACCAGCGGTTTCGGGTGCGCCATCCCGTCGACGGCAGTCCGGTGCCGATGGCCAATATGATCGTTCGCTGGCACCCTGAGCGGCGCGAGCGCATCTTGTTGTGTACGCACTACGATACGCGCCCCTACCCGGACCAGGACTTGCGCAATCCGCGCGGAACGTTCATCGGGGCCAACGACGGTGCCAGCGGCTGCGCGCTCTTGATGGAACTGGCGCATGTTATGCCGGAGCTCGACGGCGAATTGGGCGTGGACTTCGTCTTCTTCGACGGCGAGGAGTATGTGTTTCGCGACGGCGATCCGTACTTCATCGGATCCGAATACTTCGCGCTCAACTACGCCGGCAATCCACGGGGCGTGCGCTACCGGTGGGCCGTGCTGCTCGACATGGTGGCCGATCGCGACTTGCAGATTGTGCCGGATCGTCACACGATGTCGTGGAGCGACTCTCGTCCGCTGGTGGAATCGATTTGGGGAACGGCCAAGCGGCTGGGGGTTACGGAATTCGACATCGAACAGCGGTGCGACGTGCTGGACGACCATCTCAAACTGCACAATATCGGCAAGATTCCCAGTTGCGACTTGATCGACTTCCGTTATCCGGCCTGGCACACCGAGGACGATCTGCCGGATCAGTGTTCGCCCCTGTCGCTGGCCAAGGTTGGCTGGGTCGTGCAGACTTGGCTTGAAGAGGCCGTTAAGCAATAGGCCGTCAAGCAGGCAATTGCACAAAGGTTGGCAATGATGGTCATGGACACCTTTTCCGCCTGCGTCGCCCTTGGCCCATTGGCCATCTATCTGGTCATGATCGGGTTGGTCAACCTCATGCCCCGGCCACTGGTCGTCAACGGGACACGCGAAGTGATCGCCATGGGGCTGGCATTGAGCGGGCTGGTGGTTGTCGGGCCGATGCAACTGTTCATGCCTGAGGCGGCTGCCGCGCGATTCGGCACGATGGTCTGGGCCTTGCTTTTGGGCTTTTACATTCTGTGTCTGATGTTGGCGATCCTGGTAGTGCGGCCGCGGCTGGTGGTTTACAACCTGACGGTGGACCAACTTCGCGGCGTGCTAGCCGAGGTTGCGAATCGGATCGACCACGACAATCAGTGGGCCGGCCGCGCGCTCAGCTTGCCCCAATTGCGGATGCACCTGGTGATCGACAGTTTCGTGCCGATGTTCAACGTGACGTTGACTGCCACCAGTCACGGTCAGAGCGTGGCCGGCTGGCGGCGGCTCGAATCGGCGCTGCGCGACGCCTTGGCCGGAGTGCCCGCGGCGAGCCGTGCCCACGGGCTCTGGCTGGCGATGTGCGGGATGATGATCCTGATCGTGTTGGGGTTTCGCGTCGCGGACGATCCACAAACGATCGCGCGCGGCATCGCGCGGATGTTCACCCCGTAGCCGTTGGCGCGGCTTGCTTTCGCTTTGGCGCGCGACGAGCCTCGATGGCGGCCGCTTGTTCTTCTTCGGAGAACAACTCGAAGCAGACGCGATAGGCGCGATGACCATCGGCCAGTTGGTCGGCATAGAGCGTCGCCAATTCATCTCGCAAGGCTTCCGCTGTCTCGAATCCGTCGGGCACCGCGTCGTCGTCGGTCAGCGCGCTCAACTCCATCGCTTCGACCGACTTGATCCGAATGTAACCGGCGCCGGGAATGTAGCTCCGCTGGCCGGCGCGCATCCGACAGTGACGCCACAGGCGAATTGTCTGCGACTTCTCGTGGGCTCGAATCGCCGGCAGGAACTTCTTTTTGAACAACAGCACGCCGTACCCGCTACTTTCGAGATGGTTGCGTTGTGTCCTAATTACCGGCCTTTTCTTCCGGTGGTTTCTCCGTTTCCGCTCGATCCAACCACGCGCTCAGCCCGACCGCCAGTTGCGGCACGGCGCCGGGACGCTCTTCGAGGACTGGCGCCGCCGACCTGAGACATCGCTTGGCACGCTCCACATACTCGGGCCGGTCGAGTGCGTCGGCCAGGTAGAGCAGGTTGGAGACCGACACCGAGTTGCCGGACGGCGTCACACCGTCGACCGGCAGCTTGCTGCGGGCGATCAACTGCTCGTGTTCCTCCGACGAGTAGAAAAAGCCGCCGACGCCCTCGTCCCAGAAGCGCTCGATTTGGTCACCCGTGAGCTCGTCGGCCGCATCGAGCCATCGCTGATCCGCCGTAGCGACGTGCAGGGCGATCAACCCGTCGATCAGGTACGCATAGTCGTCGAGATATCCCAGAATTCTTGCCTGGCCGCCGGCGTGGGAACGCATCAACCGGCCTTGGTCGTCGCGCATCTTGGTCAAGACAAAGTCCGCCGCGCGGGCCGCCGCCTCGGTGTATCCATCGTTGTCGAGAATCCGGCCCGCGTCGGCCAGCCCGCGAATCATCAGACCGTTCCAACCGGCAAGGATCTTGATGTCGGTCAGAGGTCGCTGCCTCTGGTTGCGCTTGGCCAGCAGCTTGCCGCGCGCCGATTCGAGCGATGCAAGCAATTCGGCTTCGTCCAACTTGCGCTCGGCGGCAACATCAGCCACGGGCTTCGACAGCAGCGGAATGTAGTGCTCCTCGAAGTTCGGCTCGCCTGAAAGTCCGTAGACGCTTGCGAAAAGCTCATACTCGTCCGCCGCCAGGGCCGCTTGCACTTCGTCACGCTGCCACACGTAGAACCGACCTTCCTCGGCTTCGGTTTCCGCATCAATCGCGGCATAGAACCCGCCCTCGCCGTCGGTCATCTCGCGCAGAACAAATGCAATCGCCTCATCGACGACCCGCCGAAATGCTTCCTGCCCGGCCATCTCATACGCCCGCGCGAAGACCGAGACGAGCTGCCCGTTGTCGTAGAGCATCTTCTCGAAGTGCGGAACGCGCCAGAAGCGATCGGTGCTATAGCGGTGGAATCCGCCGCCTACGTGGTCGCGGATTCCGCCTTGCGCGATGCGCTCGAGCGTGTGGGTCAGCATCTTGGCTGCCGTTTTGCTGCCGCGCTCCGCTTGATCCAGCAGGAAGAAGAGATTTGGCGGCTCGGGGAACTTGGCTTGCCGCGGGTTTTCCGGATCGAAGCCGAAGCCGCCATGCTCTGGATCGTAGCGCGTTGCCAGTGCCCGCAACACGCGTTGCGCCATGGGCCGACCGAGCTTGGGCACAGTCAGGATTGGTTGCTGCTTGAGCGACTCGGCGACGTAATCGGCCAGCGAGTCGCCTGTCTTCTGCCACTTTTCGGGATCGGCCGACCACGTTTCCTGCACGCGGTTCAACACGGTCAAGAAGCCAATTTGCCCGTCGCGGTCACGAGGAGGAAAATACGTGCCGCCCATCAGGGGCTTGGCATCCGGCGTCAGGAACATCGACAAGGGCCACCCGCCGCCTTGCTTCGATCCGACCAGTTGCAGGTAGATGTGTAGCGCGTGCATGTAGACGTCGTCGATGTCAGGCCGCTCTTCGCGGTCGACCTTGATGCACACGAAATGCTTGTTCATCAGCGCCGCGATCTCGTCGTCCATGAACGACTCGCGTTCCATCACGTGGCACCAGTAGCAACTTGAGTAGCCGATCGAAAGAAAGATCAGCTTCTTCTCCTCTCGGGCCTTCGTCAGGGCCTCGTCGCCCCACGGATACCAGTCGACCGGATTGTGCGCGTGTAGAAGCAGGTAGGGGCTGGTCTCTTTCGCCAGCCGGTTGGTGTGCTGCGGGGGTTGATCGCCGGGCGCATCGGGCCTTGTCGATGGCGGGTCCGCGCCCAGCACGCAGGAAACAAGGACCGAGGACACCGCGGCGGACCAGCATGACCGGCGACCGAGACTCAAGAAAACTCTACCCATTCGATTGCTCCGCGTAGCTATAGCGCAACGACCGACGTGACTGTTCGGTCTGTCTGCATTGTCGCACGTTCTCGGGCCGCGGCAAACACGCGCAGGCTGCCGTGCGGATGGGACGTGCGCGGGGCTTGACGAGAAGTCCGCGAAGCTACTCGTTCGGCTCGACGGTTTCATCGTCGCTGGGAAATAGCGGGGCGTCGGGCGTCTTGCCCAGTTCGTGCTTCCCGTTGCCGTTCCCGTTGTCCGACGAGTGCGGATCGCCGGCTTCCACGCGGGGCGCTTCCCAGGTAGACGATCGTCCGGGCCGCGATTCATTGAGCAAATACTCGGCGCGGAAGGTCACCGGACCGACTGTGAAGGAATCACCCGGTTTGACGGGGATCGCGTCTTCGGTGATGCGCGCGTCGCCGACAAACGTGCCATTGAGCGAGCCAAGATCGCGGACCATGAGCAGGCCTTCGGCTTCGAAGACCTCGCAGTGTTGCCGGCTTACTAGAGGATGGCCGAGGCGGACGTCCGTACTGCGACTGCGGCCGATGATTGCGGGCAGTTCCAGTTCGTATTGACGTGCTTGCGCATCGCCTTGAACGACGACGAGTTTTGCTTCCACGTGCCACTCCGATCGCGGCCCTGCTCCACGGCCACGGCTGGGGAAGGCCCCCCGAATTTGAGCCTGCGCATCAATCCTCAAGTATAGCTGGAAAAAAACGGCGCTGCCAGCGCGCGACAAACCCTGGAGAATTCGCTCGCTGGAGTTCCGTTAGACCGCGCGTCGCGAGAATCACGTTATCCCGGGTCGCCTGTTCGCATCGGCGCGAGGTATCTAGAATAGTGCAGCGGCAGCCGGACGTCGGCCGCGCTGTCGCACAGTTGGCAGCGCCAACCGATCGAGTCGCGGCCCGAGCGCGTCGCTCTCGAACGATCGAACTTACTGGTCGTCGACGACAGGCCGCACCATCCGCGTGCGTGGCAGCACTCGCCGTTTGAAGTCCTGCTCGATACCGACGATCCGGCCGCGGGGTCGCGTTGATGCGGAAAATCATGCACGTCATTCCGACACTCGATCGCTCGGGTGCGGAAAAGCAATTGGTATTGCTGGCCAAACACCTGCCGCGTGACGAGTTCGACGTGTCGGTTTGCGTGTTGACGCGCGGAGGCCCACTGGCAGCGGAACTGGACGATGCCGACATCCCCACGACGTTCATCGGGAAGCAACTGAAGTTCGATCCGATGGCCTGGTGGCGCCTTCGACGACACATTGCCCGATCGCGTCCCGATCTGGTCCAGACCTGGTTGTTCGCGGCCAACGCATACGGGCGCACAGCCGCGACGTCCGCCGGGGTTCGGTGCGTCGTCGCCAGCGAGCGGTGCGCCGACCATTGGAAGGCGGGGCACGAGTTGATCCTGGATCGACTTTTGGCCCGACGCACCGCCGCGATCATCGTCAACAGCCGGGGCGTGTTCGACTTTTATCGCGAGCAGGGCATCGCTGCCGACAAATTGCGGTTGATTCACAACGCCGTCGAACCGGTGCCCGCCAGCGCGACATCGCGCGAGCAATTGTTGGCCGAATTGAACCTGCCGTGCGGCACCCGGCTCATCGCGGCCATCGGGCGACTATGGCCGCAGAAGCGGCTCAAGGATCTGATTTGGGCCACCGACCTGTTGCAGGTCATCCGCGACGATGCCCACCTGCTGGTGATCGGCGACGGTCCGCAGCGCGAATCGCTGGGCCGTTACGCGCGGCAATGTCACGTGGCACGCCGCGTCCACTTCTTGGGTGTTCGCCACGACGTACCAAGAATCTTGCCGCACGTCGACGTTTTGTGGCTGGCCAGCAGCTACGAAGGCTTGCCCAACGTGGTGATGGAGGCCATGGCGGCCGGCGTGCCCGTCGTGTGCTCGGACATACCAGGCAATCGCGAACTGGTCGAACACGGCACCACCGGGTTTCTGGTCCCCGTCGGCGACCGGGCCGGATTCGCGCGGTATGCCCACAAGGTTTTCGACGATTCGGAGTTGCAAGCCCGGCTCGGGAACGCCGGAAAGGCGCGCATCCTGGCTGATTTCTCCGTCGATGCCATGGTCGAAGCGCACGCGGCGCTGTACCGTGAACTATTGAGCTAAGAAATCGTCTGGCGTTGACGTCTCGGCGATGCCGTCGTTCACCGCCGAGGCCGCGACACGTTGGACGCGTTGCGTTCGAGTCTTGATCTCCGTCAACATCTGTGCACTAGTGCGTGCTGCCGTCATGTGTGGAATCGCTGGAGCCATCTGGAGCGATCAGTCCGCCGCGCTGGCACCTGAAGTGCTACAGCGGATGACCGACGTGCTGCGGCACCGGGGACCGGACGACGCGGGCAGCTACTCCAGCGGATACCGCGTGCGAGACGGCTACGGTGCCGTTCCGGGCGTCGCATTGGGGCATCGGCGGCTGGCCATCATCGACGTGGCCGGTGGGCATCAGCCGCTGTCGAACGAAGACGGCTCGATCTGGATCACGTTCAACGGCGAAATCTACAACCATCGCGAATTGCGAAAGCGGTTGGAAGGCTCCGGCCATCAGTTCCGCACGCACTGCGATACCGAGGCGATCGTCCACCTTTACGAAGACGAGGGGATCGGTTTCCTCGAACACCTCAATGGAATGTTCGCGCTGGCCATTTGGGATAGTCGGGCCCGTCGGTTGGTTGTGGCCCGCGACCGGTTGGGTGAGAAGCCATTGTATTACCGTGTTGAGCGCCACCGGCTGTTGTTTGCCAGCGAGCTGAAAAGCCTGCTGCAAGTGCCAGGCATGGTCCGCGAGTTGGATCCCCAAGCGCTCGATGCGTATCTGGCGTATCAGTACGTCCCGCATCCAGACACGATCCTGCGAGGATTCTCGAAGCTGCCGCCGGCTCATTACGGAGTGTACGAAGATGGTCGCTGGACGACCGGCCGCTACTGGAATCCAGACTTCAATCTAGAGCAAAAGCAGTCGTTGGACGATTACGCGGAGCAATTGCGCGAACTGATGTCGTCGGCCGTGCGGTTGCGGATGGAGTCCGACGTGCCGCTGGGTGCCTTTCTTTCCGGGGGTGTCGATTCGGCATTGATCGTCGGCCTGATGCAGGAAACGATCGGCCGGCGCGTCAAGACGTTCACGATCGGCTTCGAGGCGAAGGAGTACGACGAGACGGCCGCCGCGCGGGAGACGGCTCAGCGTCTGGAAACCGACCATCACGAGTTTCGCGTCGAGCCGCAATGCACCGACGTGCTCGAGCAGTTGGTGTGGCACTACGACGAGCCATTCGCCGACAGCTCGGCCATACCCACGTACTACGTTTCGCGGCTGACACGACAGCACGTGACCGTCGCGCTGACCGGCGATGGCGGCGACGAGCTATTTGCCGGCTACCTGCGATATCGGGCGGTCCGGCTTGCTTCGTGGTTTGACCACACACCTGTTTGGGCTCGGGCGAAGTTGGCCAGTCGGCTAGGACGCGCGCTGGTCCGCCGACAGCGCCAGCGATCCGTTCTGCGGCGCGCCGGCCGGTTTGCCGAAGCGATGGCCTATGGTCCCCAGCGCCGGTACATGGAGTGGATGTCAATGTTCAACGAGGCGCGCCGCGCCGACTTGTACACCGATTCATTCCTCGCCGAGCTACCCGGCGCCGATCCGTTCGACTTCCTGTCGCGGGCGTTTGCTCGTTCGCGTGCGCGCGACGCCGTGACGTCTGCCAGCCTGACCGACCTGACGACGTACCTCCCGTGCGACCTGATGACCAAGGTCGACATCGCCTCGATGGCCAACAGCCTCGAATGCCGTGCGCCTTTTCTCGATCATCGCGTGGTCGAGTTGGCCGCTAAGATGCCGATTGAGTGCAAGCTCCGCCGCGGAAGTGGAAAACGCGTCTTGCAGCGCGCATTCGGCCCGCTATTGCCCAAGTCGCTGATGCGGAGGCCGAAGAAGGGCTTCGGTGTGCCCTTGGAGCACTGGTTTCGCGACGACCTGCGTGACTACACACGTCAGGTGTTGCTCGACCGCACAGCGACCGAGCGGGGAATCTTTAACCCCGCCGCGGTCCAGCGACTGCTCGAGGAACATCAAGCCGGCACCTTCGATCATTCGTACCGGCTGTGGGGATTGTTGTTCTTCGAGTTGTGGCATCGTCAATGGCTCGATCGCCAATCGGCGCCGGCAGCCGCGGCGACCCCGGCCGTGGCGTGAGAACGCGGGCGGCTGTCTTCCGGGGCCCTTTAGCTCGTTCTGCCCAAGGGCTAAGATGCAGGGGCTGATGGACCGTCCACGGGTTAAGACTTCGGAGAGTATTGGCATGGATAGTGTATTGGCAGTGGTTTTGGCTGGCGGCAAAGGAGAACGACTGGAGCCGCTAACGCGCGATCGTGCCAAGCCGGCCGTACCGTTCGGCGGTGCCTACCGCATCATCGATTTCACGCTGTCGAATTGTCTCAACAGCGGGTTGCGCAAGATGCTGGTGCTCACGCAATACAAAGCGATGAGTCTGGACCGGCATATCAACCTGGGCTGGCGCCGTCTGTTGTGCCGCGAGTTGGACGAGTTCATCGACGTTGTGCCGCCGCAACAGCGCATTGACGAACACTGGTACCAGGGCACGGCCGACGCGGTTTACCAGAACATCTACACGCTGGAAAAGGAACGGCCCGACTACGTCGTCATCCTGGCCGGCGATCACATCTACAAGATGGATTACGGCAATCTTGTGCGCTATCACAAGGAAGCTGGCGCGGATCTCACGGTGGGGGCCTTGCCCGTGTCAGCCGACCAATCGCGGCACTTCGGCGTGATCGAGGTCGACACCGAACAACGCATCGTCGGTTTCCAGGAAAAGCCGGAAGTCGGCAAGACGATCCCCGGCGACGACGCGCATATTCTGGCCTCGATGGGAATTTATGTTTTCACGGCCCGATTCCTGTTCGAGCAACTCTGTCTCGACGCGACGCGGCCGGGCAGCCGGCACGACTTTGGCCACAATATCATTCCGGCGGTGATCGACACGCACAGCGTCTACGCGTATCCATTTCGAGACGAGAACCGAAAGCGCGACGCCTACTGGCGCGACGTCGGCACGCTCGACGCTTACTTCGACGCCAACATGGATTTGATCTCGATCGACCCGCAATTGAACATGTACGACGAGCATTGGCCGATCCGCACGTATTTACCCAACTATCCGCCGCCCAAGTCCGTATTCGCCGGCGCGGGCGAGAACGCGCGCCGTGGCCAGGCGCTGGACAGCATCGTCTGCCAGGGCTCGATCATCTCTGGCGGTACGGTCGAACGCTCAGTATTGGGCAACAATACGCGCGTCAACAGCTTCGCGCACGTCGAGGATTCGATCTTGCTGGATCACGTCGACATCGGGCGGCATTCGCGCGTGCGCCGCGCGATTATCGATAAGGGCGTGCACATCCCACCCGGTACGGAAATCGGGTTTGATCCTGAACACGATCGGGCACGCGGATTCACCGTCAGCGAGGGAGGCGTCGTCGTGATTGCCAAGGCCGACGGCGTCGACCACTTCGTGGAAGCGCAAGTCGCGCACGGCTAGTTGCGCAGTGAGCCAACTTCGTAGAGAGTTTACTCCGCGACCGGGGAACCAGCCGCGATGTCTACCATTCGATTCGGGCTCGTTGGATATGGCGCGTGGGGCAGCCATCACGCTCGCGCAATCACCAGCGCGCCCGGGGCCACGCTCGCGGCCATTTGCAGTCGCACGGAAGCCAGCCGACAGCGCGCCGGCCAGGAGTATCCGCAAGCCACGCTCTACGACGACTACCGGGCAATGCTGGCCAGCGAACAGCTCGACGCGGTCGACGTCGTCGTGCCGTCGGACCTGCACTATGAAGTGGCTTCGGCGGTGCTCGAGTCGGGCCGCCACGTGCTGCTAGAGAAGCCGATGGCGCTTTGCGAAGAGGACTGCACGCGCCTGGTCGACCTGGCAGAGCAGCGAGGCCTGATTCTGGCAGTAGGACACGAGCTGCGGCTTTCGTCGCTGTGGGGCAAGGTTAAAGACTTAATTGACGCGGGTTCGATCGGTCAGCCGCTGTACGCGCTAATCGAACTTTGGCGGCGGCCTTATCGCCTGGGCTCGGCGGGGTGGCGGTACGAGATCGATCGCGTGGGCGATTGGATTCTGGAGGAGCCGATCCATTTCTTCGATCTTGCCCGCTGGTACTTCTCCGAGTTGGGCGAACCCGAGACGGTGTACGCGCAGGCCAGCGCCATTCGATCGGACCATCCGGAGCTGCACGACAACTTCTCGGCAATGGTCACGTTTCCGAAGGGAGCGTACGCGGTCGTATCTCAGACCCTGGCCGGTTGGGAACATCATCAAACCGTCAAGCTCACCGGCACCGAAGGCGCGCTATTGGCCCGGTGGAGCGGCGCGATGGATCGCACGTTCGAGCCGACATTCTCTTTGCAGATGCGCCGCGGCGAAGATGTCGAGGACGTGCCACTCGACGCGATGAGCGGCGAAGTGTTCGAATTATGTCAGCAGTCGGCCATGATGGTCCGCGCGATCCAGGAAAAGCGGCAACCGGCCTGCTCCGGCAACGACGGGCGATGGTCGGTCCGACTGTGCCTCCAAGCGCGCGCCTCGCTCGAGCAAGGTCGACCGGTGCGATTGGACCCGAGGTAATCACGCCCGATGCCGTCCGAATTGTCCTCGTCGAAACCCTGGTATGCGGAGGTGACCCGCTACGAGTGGCTGGTCCTGGCGATCGCGTCGGCTGGATGGATCTTCGACGTCTTCGAGGGCCAGTTGTTCAACCTGACGCGCGGCCAGATGCTGGCTGATCTGTTGGACGTGGAACCAACGTCCGACGCGGTCCGGCGAGCCGGCGATTGGTTCTTGGCCGTTTTCTTGCTCGGCGGCACCGTGGGTGGGGTGCTCTTCGGCACGCTGGCCGATCGGTTCGGGCGACGTCCCATGCTGACCGCTACGATCCTGTGCTATTCCGTCTTCTCCGGGCTGACGTACTTCGCCACCGAGTTGTGGCACGTGGGCGTACTGCGGTTTCTGGTGGCGCTTGGCGTCGGCGGCGAATGGGCCGTGGCCGCGTCGCTGGTCGCCGAATCTTTTCCCGCTCGGGCTCGGGCCCAAGCCGGAGGCATCTTCCACGCCACGAGCATCTTGGGCACCTGGCTGGCCGCTGGTGCCGGATTGCTGGTCAACACCGAGTGGCGCTACGCGTACCTGGTCGGGCTTGTGCCGGCGCTGCTGGTGCTGTGGGTGCGAATGAGTCTTCGCGAGCCGGATTCTTGGCAGCAAGCCGAGCGCGAAAATCGCCGGATGGGCAGCTTCAAAGAACTGTTCGGCGATCGGCGTTGGGCCCGGTCCGCCATTCTCGGGATGATGCTGGCCGGCGTCGGCCTGGCGACGTTCTGGGGCATTACGGTCGCCGGACAGGACTTGACGTACGAGTTGGAGATTCGCAACGGCGCGTCGCACGAACAGGCCATGCAACGGGCACGATTTGCCTACGGTGTGGTGGGCGCGGCGGGTGGCGGCATCGGGCTGCTGAGTTTCGGCCCGCTGGCCCAACGATTTGGCCGCCGACCGACGTTTGCCTTCATGCAGTTGGTATCGGTCGCGATCATTCCCCTCACGTGCTACCTCCCGCAAGACTATTGGCAAATGCTCGTGGCGCTTCCGATCTTCGCATTCTTTACGTTGTCGATTCATGCCGGCTTTGCGATCTACTTTCCTGAGTTGTTTCCCGGACATCTGCGCGCGACCGGCACCGGTCTGTGCTTCAATGGCGGGCGGCTCTTGGCTGCGCCAATGCTCTGGCTTTCTGGCGAGATCAAGTCCTGGCCTGGTCTCGACCTGCGCCTGGCGGTCAGCCTGCTGGGCCTGCTGTTTCTTGTGGGCACGGTGATCGTATGGTTCCTGCCAGAAACCAAGGACAAGCCCCTACCGACCTAGTTCCCGTGCCGGACGATTTGCGCCCAAGTAAACCCCGGCCCTGTGACATCCCCGAAGAGTAACCGATGATCAACGCCTCGTTGCAAGTCTCGGCAATCGACGTTGCCGAACAACAGCACTACGACGGCGCATGCTTTCCGCTGGTCCTTGCCAATCAGTCGGCCGATGCCGGGCTCGACGAAGTGGCCGATTGGGCGTCCGGCCAGCGGCGGATGCTGCTCGAACAACTCGACCGGCACGGCGCCATTCTATTTCGCGGCTTTCCGCTGCGCTCGGCCGAAGACTTCGATCGGTTCGTCGCGGCCTTCGATTTGCCGAACTTCGCGTACGAAGGATGCGTGTCGAATGGTGTGCGCGGCCACCGGAAGCCCTGCGGCGTTT
>CALFYT010000070.1 GCA_937952415.1 uncultured Planctomycetaceae bacterium
CCGAAACGGTGGCCTAATTTCAAGCGTTAGTTTTTTCGGCGGTGAAAGAAAGTTGCGCGGGGGTGAGCGCGTAGTGGCGCGCGGAGCAAGCAAAGAGCCCTCGCTCGCGCTTCGGGTTGATGTGTTCTCGGTGAAACGTTCTTGCGCGCTGGCCTAGAAACGGATCTTGACAGGGGGTCGTCGGTGCGCGGTTCGCAGTGCAACTCGCGGTGATGGCCGGGCGCGTTGGGCCAACGGCCCGACCTATATCAGCCTGGGGCGCCGCCCCAGGACCACCAACGAAACCATTTACCAGACTCGAAAGGACCAACGGTCCGCCTCATCGATTCGTCCGAGGCGCGCTCATGTCGTACGGCGCAGCATGAATCGGGCCTACAGCCCTTTCGGGCTCGGCTTGCATTCCTGGGGCGTTGCCCCAGGCTGGTATGAAGCGCACCTTCGGTGCTCGGGGCCGTGTTCGGCGAGACCAGAAAGTTTCGCTACGGAACAGTTTCCGTGGGCCGCGGCTGTGCCTTTCCGCAGTAAGGACCCGCTGTAGTGTTCGCGCGGACCGGCCCTTACAATAGCGAAATGAGCGAAGCGGATAGGTTGCGGGCAGTTTATGACGAGAATCGGGCACTCGTTCAGAGGGCTGCCACCAATCTGTCTTAACTGTCAGAGCAAGAGTTGGAAACGTTGAGGTCCGCCCTTGCAGAGTTGCTAAGACTCACCCGACATCTTCGTTGGAAAGTGCAAGTACTCGACCCGAATATTGTTGTTGCCGCAAGAGCCTTAGACGCCTTTGACACCCACTATCGCCGCAAAGCGGAGTTGAATCGGAAGCTATTTGGCGGCGTCGAGTGAGTACCGGGGCCCTAGCTCTCTCGCTCGCCTACCGATTGATCGGGCCGGGTGTTGCCCTACGGCCTAATACTCGGTGCTTCACGCGGCACGCAAGCGTACCAGCACGCGCATGGCCCCGGGGAACAACTAGCCCACGCCGCGCGATGTCCGCGGGGTGTGCGGGTATATTCGGCGCGATTGCCAGCGCGCGCGATCGACGAAGAGCCCTTGCTCGCGCTGCGGGTTGGTGGGATCACGACGCCGTAACCTAACCCGACGCGCGATTTCCAGGCACGGCGTGCCTGGCCTACGACTGAGACGCATCGACCAAGTCACCACACCAGCCTTTTCGTCTCAATACGTTCAAAGCCGGCATCACGTCCAAGTTGACGCATCCGACGGACGTCTTCTTGCGGCACATCGCCGCGAAGCTCAATCAGCAGGCGAGTGGTGAACCCGTCTGATTTAAGAACTACAGCCCAGCGTTCAAGATCCGTGAGAACATCGGACAAATCGGTATCGCGATCTCCAAACAACACTCGTCCGTTACCCGTGAGACGCACGGACACCGTTTGCGTCATGATCAACCGTTGGCGTGCAAGAATAATAGCCAACAGCAACGTCAGAAACGCAACTGCTGCAACTGCGACAAGAAGCGTTCTTAGGCTGAATTGAATCCGGGCCATGATTCCACCCGATTACTGGTTCCGCTTCGACCAGTTGTGCCGTTCAACTCATCGTCGACTCGGTTGAGTCGAACCCACACGCGCATGGCCCGGGGAACAACTGGGCCGAGCCGCGCGACGACAGATCGCGCAGCGCGCGAACCCGATGCGCGATCGCCAGGCACGGGGTGCCTGGCCTACGACTTGCCAGCTACTTTTTCGGTGCACCGATCGTCGGCGCGGCAGGCACACGCGGCTGACACGGCGGCCCCAGCGTCCGGCCTTACACTACGAAGCGCCCTACATATCCGGCCCGGAGAGGCTCTTGAGGAACTCGATCACGGCGAACCGTTCCTCGTCGTTGAGCATGTCGCCGAACGGATGGCCCATGTTGCCGTGGCCGAACGCCTTGGTGTCGTAGACCGAGCCGTGCTCGATCTCGGCTTCCGAGAGAAACGGCGCGCCGTCGGCCCGTTTCGCGCTGGCGTCGAACTCGTCGCGCGAGAGCGATTCGTACTGCATGCCCACCTTCTCGAGGTCGTAGGCGTGCGGGTCGCTGGCGTTGCGGGACCAAATCTCGGGCCGCTTCGAGGAGTTCAACACGGTCTCGATCGTGGGCACCGAGCCGTTGTGGAAATACGGCGCCGAGGCCCAGACACCGACCAGCGGCGGCGCGATGTAGCCGCTCTTGTCGGGCACCGAAGCGCTCGGCGTCAGCTCGGGCGTGCCTTCGGCTTCGTAGTACGAGGCCAGCTTGTTGATGTGCTCGGCGATCGGGGCCAGCGTTTGCAGCTTGTTGTTATATTCCGGGTCGGTCTTTACGTTGCGGAACACGTGCGAGAAGTCGTAGTCGACGTTCCATCCACCCGGCTGGCTGTAGTCTGCCTGCGGGTCTTTCTTCGTGTACGTGCCGTGGCACGTCTTGCACGCGCGAAAGCCCTTGGCGTTGGTCGGCCGCGTTCGGCCGTGGAACAGATCGGCACCCTGCCGGACCAGCGCGGCGTCGAGCGAACCGGGATACGGCGGCGACTGCGTCTCGCGGGCAAAGGCCAGGGCCTTGGCAACGATTGCCATGTGCTCTGCCCGGTGTTCGTTGATCTCGTCGTGCGGCGTGGTGAAGTTGATCGAGAAGCTGGCCGCGTCGTGGATACCGGCGTCGGCGTACCAGTAGTCGAGCTTCTTGTACTTCATCAGCCACCAGGGCATCGGATCGACCGGCGGCAGCGGCGACGCATCGAGCAGCTCTTCGAGCTCGGTCGTCTCTTTGGCCAGCACCATGCCCTTGTTGGCCGGGTCTTCCATCCGCGCGCTGAGCCGCCAGACGGCGTAGGGCCCGAAGTTGTCGCCGCGGGTGCGCGGCTGGTTCGGCCGCGACTGGTTGATGTGGTTGTTGCCCAAGCCGGCGACGACCTGACCGTTGACCACGCCGGCATGGCAGCTAAAGCAGTTGCCGTTAACCATCTCGACACCGTCGCGCTTGAACACGCTCTCGCCAAGACCGAACCCGTCGCCCAGACCGCTGGCGCGCGTCGGCGGCGAGGCGAATCGCCCTTGGGCAAAGAAGCGGCCATCTTCAGTCGAGGGATCGTAGCCGAGCTTCTTTTTCGATCCGGCCAGTGCGCTGAGCATCAGCCGCGCGGTGGCAAGCGGTGTCGCCGAATGGAAGCAGCGGCCCGAAAAGATGGCTTCCATCCCTTCGTGTGCCTCGGGCGAGTGCGAGGCTTCGTCGAAACCGTAGAACGTGACCGGCTCGATCGCGGCAGCGCGTTGGGGGGACAACGCTGCAAAGAACACGAGGGTAAGGGCAAGTACCAGGCAGATACTACGCAGTGCCATCGGAATAGCCTTTCAGTAAGTACGACAAGTACCACGACGTAAGGAGAAGCAAGCGGTGGTCGCGAAACCGCCTCGCGGACGATGCGTACCGGCGGCGGCGCGACAACCAATCGTCCACCAGCTTACTCGAATTTAGACCATGTTGCCAACAAATGTTCGACCGCGTCTATATGCCGGTCAACGCGGCAGCGCGGAAATAGATATGGTCACCGTCCGAAGCCGGAGCATCGACAAGCGTCTCGATCGGATTCTAAGCCCTCGATCCGGTCATTCACGGACTATCCCGACCGGACCGATCGCGCTCCAAAGTAAGAAAACGACAATGGCCGTGATTACGCATCCGACGATGCCTCGTCCAGCAAGGATCGCTGTCGCAAGAGCAAATGGCAATGGGAGACAAGCAACCAACAAGGAGACAAGCAGGCTTCCAGAAGAGTTTCGATACCAGAAGTCGAACGGAATCGAACCGAACATAGGGGGAGCCGCTTTGACCATACTGAGCCCTACGGCAACCAACAGGGTGCTTCCGAGTATTCGCATGATCGTGAATCTGATTCTGGGCATATAGTCCATCATAACGTACGCCAGATACTGCGACGCGCTGTTTGGAAATGACTATCCGGCGCAACGTCATGTTGGCCCGCCTCGGCAGCGCGGAAATATGGTCGCCGCCCGCAGCCGGCCAGCCGCAACGAAAATTGCGACCGGCCGGCTCTCCCTGCGGTACGGCTCAAAGAACCGGCAATCCGTTGAACTCGATGTTCTCGGGATCTTCCTCGACGTCGCCGGTCGCCCCCTGGAAACCGAACGACACGCTGCCGCCGCTGGAGATCATTCGGTTCCACGACTCAGCACGGATCACGTAGTGGTTACCGACGTGGCTGACGATCGTGGCGTTCCAGATATTCGTGATCTGGCGATCGAAGTCGAACTCGATGGTCCAACCGTCCACGGCGGTTGCATCGTGATTGGTGATCGTGAATCCGGCGACGAAGCCCGATCCCCAGTCGTCGGTCACGGCAAAGTCGACGCTCACGCCCGAGTCTGGCACGTCGTCGTCCAGGATGGTGACGGTGCCGGACGCGTCGGTGAGGGTCGCGCCGGCAGGATCGGAAAGCACGACGCGGAACGTCTCGGTCTGTTCGGCGGTCGCGTCGCCGATCACCCCAACGACGATCGTCTGACGGGTCACACCTGGCGCAAACGTCACGACGCCACTGGTGGCGACAAAGTCACTGCCGGACTGTGCCGTGCCGGCCGAAGTCGCGAAGCCGACGGTTACCGGATCGGGACTGGCTTCGGACAGTGTCACGTCTAGTGCGGCTTGTGTCGATTGGACACCACCCTCGGTTACAGTCGCATCGCCGATCGACACGGTCGGCAGTTGCGGCTGGCCGCCGCCGTCGAGGATCGTGCCGACTGCCTGAGCGTCGGCCAACGTGGCATTGTCGGCGCTGGAGAGCGAGACGAGGAACGTCTCGTCGTTCTCGGCTTGCTCGTCGGACAGCACGGCGACCGAGACGATCTTTTGCGTTTCGCCCGGCGCGAATGTCAGCGTGCCCGACGTGGGCGCGTAGTCGGCGCCGGCGGCGGCCGTGACATCGCTGGTAGCGTAGACAACGGTTACGGGCTGACCGCTGGGCACGGAGAGCGACACGGTGAATCGGGCCGACTCGGTAGCGGCTACCCCGCCCAAGTCGAACTGAATCGGCTCGAGCGTGTCGACCTTGTTGCGGTGGACCGTCTGCCAATCGTCTTGCAGGATGCCGCCGGTGTCGCCCGAGTTCGGGTTCCACGACCAGAACGTCCAGCTCGGGCCAACCTGGTTGCCGACCAGGTCCGACTGGCCGTCGCCGTCGAAGTCGCCCGCCAAGTAGTCGGCGATTTCGTCGAACCAGATCTGATCGGACGCGGTTTCAAGTTTGCTGCCAAACTCACCCAGCATGATCGGCGCGATATCCTCTCGGAACAGATATCCCCAATTCGCGTCCCAGATTTCGTAGAGATTGTTGGGATATTCCGGCGCACTGAACCACGCCTGCGGGAAGACCGAGGCCGGGTAGTCGTGCGGCGAGTAAACCAGCCGGCCCTCGACGTTCAGCCGCACGGGAAACTCTCGCGCGCTGGAAAGATTGCCGCCCCACCAGTACGAGCCCGACGGGCCGGATTCGATGCCTTCGACCAGGATCAGCCAGTTCGGGTTCACCGCCAGGATGGCGTTGCCGGCACGTTCGGCCGCCAGTCGCCAGTCGTTCACGCCCCCGGTTCCCCAACCGGCCGGTCCGTGCGGCTCGTTGTGCAAGTCAGCCCCGATCACAGTCGGGTTACCGGCGTAGCGCGCCGCCAACATGGTCCAATCGTCGATCCACCGCGACTCAGGGTACGCGCTGGTATACCACAGACCGGATCCCTCCGCCCCGGCACCCGCATCCGAACGATGATGGTCCAGGATGATCCGCATGCCGATTTGGCCGGCGTAGTCGACGATCTTGTCCAGGATGCCCAGCGCGTCGAGCCCTTGCAAATCCGGGTTCTGGGAAAAGTCGATTCCGTTGGGCGTGCTGCCCGGGTCAAAGGCCTCGTTGGAAAACGGGAAGCGAATCGTGTTGAAGCCTTCGGCTACCATCTGGTCCATCATGCCGCGATAGCCGCGCGTCCACAGCCCGTGCGGAGCAAATGTATCGGACTCCATGCCGAACCAGTTGACTCCCGCAATGCGCACCGGCTGGCCGGCCGCGTCGACGATCTGGCTGCCGGACGTGTGGAAGAAGCCGGGCGCGGTGACTCCACCCTGCGGCTCGGAGACCGTCGCGTCGGATACGGAGACTTGTGGTGCCGGATCGTTGTCGACGATGACGCCTCGGGCCGGATTCGACCCGTCGAGCGTCGCGCCGCTCGCGCCGCTGAGCGTCAGATAGAAATCTTCCACGGCCTCGTCGAGCAGATCGCCGCGGACTTCCACGGGGATCGACTTCGTCGTTTCGCCCGGCTGAAACACGAGCGTTCCGCTGGTCGCCACGTAGTCGGCGCCGGCTTTGGCCGATCCGTTGCTGGTGGCGTAGTCGACCGATACCGCCTGGTCCGAGGTCTCGGACAACATCACCAGAAACGACCCGACCACTGGTTGGTCACCCTCGACTTCGGAAAAATCGCCGACCGATATGACGGGCAAGTCGGGCACGTCGCCTAGCGGCACGCCGTTGAACACGTAGTTCACGGGCTCGGTCGTCACGTTGCCGGCCGTACCCAAGAATCCGAAATTCACCGACGCGCCCGGCGCCAACGAGCCGTTCCAGCCGGCGTTGCCAATGACGTAGCGGGTGCCGCTTTGGCTGACGATCTGCGCGTTCCAGATCTGGGTAATCTGGTGCGAAAAGTCGAACTCCAATTCCCATCCGGAGACGGCCGCGTCATCGTTCGTCAGATTGATCTCGGCTTGAAAGCCGCTGCCCCAGTCGTTTACGACTTCGAACCCGGCCGAGGCGCTCAGCAGCGCGCGGCGTTCCAAGGGCTCGGTTCGCAATAGTGGCATTCGCCACGGGCTGCGGGATTTAGTTCGACTGCGATGTGCCCCGGAAGATGCGTAGCGCGCAAGCGCACCGAACCACTTCGAAAATGATGTCCAGGGATGATGCCGTTTCCGTGTTGTCAGACTCTTGGACGTTGTCATTAAACTCGAAGCCTCCATCGGCAAAGCGTGCAGGGTACACGCGATTGTTGCCCCTCCGTCCGCGACGGCCCTGGCCGCGGCCCTTCTGGGAATAAACGACGTGCTCTCGACATGGTTGCACATGGCAACCACGTTGCTACGAGGGTCCTCCACTTGTTGGCCCACGAACCGGGCAGCTACGACGTGCGTCGCTTGAACGTTGTTGCCGGACGCCGCGACTTGGCTTGACCGCGACATTTCCGCGGCGCTTGTGCGCTACGAAGTTGTGTTGGCTCGGCCGAAGGGCTTCGGCGACAACCGCGTCTGGCGGGCCGACACCACCCAATGTTGATCGGGCAGCGCGACCGTCTGACCTAGACGCATGGCACGCACTCGTGACTCTCCGTTCCGCGGATGTGACATGAAGTGCTGACGTGTTGCCAGGCAGTATGCTTGGCCGGTGATCGTGGTTCAAGTCTCTTGAAGCATGTTTCCGCGGGACGGCTACTTGGTTGGCGCGGCGCTTACCTCGTGGCGCCGGGCGGTGATGCTGATAGCGGGCCCGTGCGTCGTCGCGACGGTTTTGCGCGGCGCTCGATGGACGGCGGCGCGCGACGCGCAAGCCCTTGTGCACCAAGGGTCCCGCAGTCACTGCGCTGTAGCGCAACGTTGCGCACTGGTGCAGTTTGGCGGGGCATTGGTGGCGCGCCGCCTAGCGACAGGAGTGTCGAGAGCCGACCGAATCGGCCAACCGTTTGGACCGGGCCGCTCCGAGCGATGGGCGAAGGTGCCGCGGCCAAATGTTTGCCCCGGCAGCGGCGAAGCGTCAGAATGGCTCCATCCACGAAAGGAGCGGATCATGAGCGGAACACGAGTTCTCGTCGGCACGCGGAAGGGCGCGTTCGTGTTGACCTCGGACGGCAAGCGCAGCAAGTGGGACGTCAGCGGCCCGCACTTTGCCGGGTGGGAGATGTACCACGTCAAGGGATCGCCGGTGAACCACGACCGGATCTATGCCTCGCAGTCCAGCAGTTGGTTCGGTCAGACGATGCAACGATCGGACGACGGCGGCAAGACCTGGGAAACGGTCGGCAACAAGTTCGAGTACGAAGGCCCGGTCGGCACTCACCAGTGGTACGACGGCACGCAGCATCCGTGGGAGTTCGCCCGCGTGTGGCACCTGGAACCTTCGCTGACCGAGGCAGACACGGTGTATGCGGGCGTGGAAGATGCTGCTCTATTTCGCTCGACCGATGGCGGCCAGACGTGGCAGGAGTTGTCGGCTCTGCGCTGTCATGAGTCGGGCCCCATGTGGCAGCCCGGCGCCGGCGGGATGTGCCTGCACACGGTCTTGCTCGATCCGACCAATTCGGATCGGATCTTCATTGCGATCTCGGCGGCCGGCGCGTTTCGCACCGACGACGGCGGAAAGACCTGGCGCCCGATCAACAAGGGATTGCACTCGGAGCAGATACCCGAACCGGAGGCCGAGGTGGGCCATTGCGTGCATCGGCTGGCGATGCACCCGTCGAAGCCCGACGTGCTGTTTATGCAAAAGCATTTCGACGTCATGCGGACCGACAATGCGGGCGACACGTGGCACGAAGTGAGCGGCAACCTACCGTCGGACTTTGGATTCCCGATTGTCGTACACGCGCACGAACCGGAAACGATCTACGTCGTGCCGATCAAGAACGATTCCGAGCACTTTCCGCCGGACGGGAAGTTGCGCGTGTATCGGAGCCGCACCGGCGGCAACGAGTGGGAACCGCTGACCAAGGGCCTGCCGCAGAGCGATTGCTACGTCAACGTGCTGCGCGACGCGATGTGTGTCGACGACCACGATCCGTGCGGCGTCTATTTCGGCACGACCGGCGGACAGGTTTACGCCTCGGCCAACGGGGGCGACGAGTGGACAGCGATCGTGCGGGATCTGCCGGCGGTGATGTCGGTCGAGGTGCAGACGCTGCCATGATCCGCGTCGAATTACCTCAACACCTGCGGATCCTGGCCAAGGTCGACGGCGAAGTGCGGCTCGAGGTGGAACCGCCGGTCACGCAACGGGCCGTGCTGGACGCGCTGGAAGCGTGCTATCCGACGCTGTGCGGCACAATCCGCGATCATTCAACCCACCAGCGGCGCGCGTACGTGCGGTTTTTCGCCTGCCAGCAGGATCTGTCGCACGAATCGCCCGACGATCCGTTGCCGGCCGCCGTGGCCAGCGGCGAGGAACCGTTCATGGTCATCGGGGCCCTGTCCGGCGGGTAGAGGGTGAGGGTGCTGACCGACGCCATGTGAATTGCGCTACGCACCGCGGCACTCAAGCTGTCTAAGGGCCCCGGGGACATCGACGGTCCACAACCTGTGGTTCCACGTAGCAACGTGTATCGGCAAACTCGCACGCCTACCGCCACCAGCGAGCGAACGGGTCGTAGATGCGAAGAGTTAGCAGCGTTTCGTTCGACGAGAGCGAACTGCGATACGTTCCGGCCGCAGCGGGCGTGGTGGTCAGTGGAACGTGGGTCGAGCCGGTGCCCAACTGAAAGTATCGATAGCCGAGGTCAAGGTCGATCCGTTCGGTCAGGCGATACACCACGCCGCCGCCCACTTGCCAGGCGAACTTGGTGATCGAGTTGCCACATTCGGCCTGCGCGCCGCCGGGCGTAACGTCCGACTGCACGAAGATCCGATATCCTCCGGCACCAATACCGCCGCCGCCATAGATGAGCAGCCGGTTGGTGATGAACAGATCGCGCCACAGATTGACCATCGTGCTCCAGCCGTCGGCCACGCGCAGGTCGTAGGTCGTGGGCACGGTCAGCGCCGTGAGCTGTTCGATGTCGGTCTCGCTGGTGAAGTTGCCGCGGGCGCGGCCCTCGAATTCAGCGCGGAGGAAACCGGCAGGCCGGTCGAAACTGATGCCCAACGCGCCGCCGGCAGTGATCTCCGTGCGGCCGCCCGTGCCGGTGTTGGCCGCCACCGGGATGCCGGAGTCGATGATCGACAACTGCCCGCCGCTGGCCACGCGCATCGACGACAATCCCAGGATGCCGGACAAGTACCACCGCGGACCACATCCATAACCGCCGCCCGACAAGCCGACCTCGGCGTATTGTGCCGTGGCGTCGGGCTCTGCAAACACGCCCGCGACATCTTCGTCGCGATGCTCAAGCGGCTGGCCGATTGAATCCAGTAGCGCTGGACGACGTGCCAGTAGTCCGCTGGCGACAATTTCGTGCTCGCCGCCGGTCGATTGTCTGACGTCAGCAGACGATGTACGGTCGACTTCCCATAGCGCCGGGATGACGTCGGCCACGTCGAACCGGGCCGGCTGACGTGCTAGCAGCGATTCGTCGGCCGTCGCGCGCGGAGGCGCGATTCCGCCCAACGCGAATCCCGAAACGGCTATTAGGCAGACGAGCCGTCGCACGTTGTACTTCCCCCCGAAATCGTTTGCCCGCAATTGCCTGTCGCGCGTGCTCGGGCCGTTTCGGCACCTGGCACGCGGCCGGCCGGCACGTTCCGCACCGGCACCGGCTCGGGCTAATCCCCTGGTATATGTCATCTGACCGATACAATCCGATGGATGACGATTTGTTCTCGTTTCGGCAAATCCAACTCACATTTCCCAAGTTTCCATTTCATCGCCTGGCTCGGCCAAATCGCGATGTTTGTCGACCCACTGCAATGATCGCACGACGCGTTGGCGTAGACTGGCACGTCGAAACCGCCAATTGTTCGGTCACGAACCCCTTCCATCGGCCCGGCCAGCGATTAGCTTGATGGCATGGCCACGACCGTGGCCCGCGCGCTTCCGGCCAACTGGATCCCGACGGATGAAGTTTCGACGTCTCGCCTACATCGTTGCCACCGTTGTCGCACTATGGACGCCGCTTGGCCCGCGCGCCCTCGCGGCACCGCCGAACATCGTGTTGATCATGGCCGATGACTTGGGCTATGCGCACTTGGGTTGCTACGGCCAGGAAAAGATCCGCACGCCGCGGCTCGATCGCATGGCGGCCGACGGAATGCGATTCACCAACGTCTACGCCGGCTGCTGTGTGTGCGCGCCGTCGCGGAGCGTGCTGATGACTGGGTTGCACGGCGGACACACGGCCGTGCGCGGCAACAGCGGGGGCATCGCGCTGGCCGACGACGACGTGACCGTGGCCGAGGTCCTCAAGAAAGCCGGCTACATGACCGGCTTGTTCGGTAAGTGGGGACTAGGCGAACACGGAACCGCCGGCGTGCCGTACCGGCAGGGCTTTGACGAGTTCTTCGGCTACCTGCACCAAATCCATGCTCACTTCTACTACCCGGAATACCTGTGGCTGCGTGATCAGCGGCATGTGCTGCCCGGCAATCGCGACGGACAGCGCGGCCAATACACGCACGACGAAATCGTCGAGCGGGCGCTGGACTTCATACGCCGCCGGAAAGACGGGCCGTTCTTCCTCTACGTTCCGCTGGCGGTGCCGCACTACGAATTGTTAGTGCCAGAGGAATCGCTCAAGCAGTACGCGGGCAAGTTTTCGGAAACGCCCTATCGCGGGCGGGGCCGCAAAGCCGGCTATCCTCACGACTATGGTCAACAGGCAATGCCCCGCGCCGCCACAGCCGCGATCATCACGCACATGGACCGCAGCGTGGGCCGCATTCTGGATCTGCTCGACGAGCTGGCGCTGAGCGACAACACGATCGTCTTCTTCACAAGCGACAACGGCGCCACGCCCGGGCCGAGCGATCCGGAATTCTTCGAGGCGTGTGCACACCTGCGCGGCACGAAGGGCACGCTATACGAAGGCGGGCTGCGCGTGCCGATGATCGTTCGCTGGCCAAGTCGCGTGGCGGCGGGCAACGTCAATGAACACGTGTGGTACTTCGCCGACGTGATGCCCACCTTGGCGGAGTTGGCCGGCGCCGATTCGCCGGACGGAATCGACGGCATCTCGGTCGTGCCGGCCCTGTTGGGCGCCGAAGCTGCCGGACGTCAGCAAGCGGACCACGACTACTTATATTGGGAAGATGACGGCGATCAGGCTGTGCGTGCCGAGCATTGGAAGGCCATTCGGCCCAAGCAGGGTAACGGCCACCTGGAGCTGTACAACCTGGCGGCCGACGAGGGCGAAACCCACGACCTGGCGAAGCAACAACTAGAGATCGCGGCCCGTCTTGCCAAGCTGCTCGACGCAGCCCACACACCCGCCCGGCCGCAGATCGAGCCGGAAAAGCCGCCCGGCCGACAGTATCAGTAGCCGGCCATCAGTAGCCAGCGGATCGCTGGAATCATTGTGTCGGCGCGACCGGGGCGCGTTTGCCCGTCGGGGCGCGGCGCGTTCAGGCGGACGTGCGACCGCCAGCCGGCCAATCGGCGGGCCAGGGAATCCCTCGCATCCAACCGTCGGCCGGTTTGCGAAACGGGGTGGTGGCATAGAGCCGGTCGTTTTCCCAATAGGCGGCCTTCGAGCGCACCATTTCTTCCAACAGCGGCGCGACGAACTCTTGCGGCGCCACGCCGAACACTTCCTGGCTATACGCCGCAAACCAGGGACAGTCGAGCAAGTATTCCGCCGCCTGCGCGCGGGGCAGCCCAGGCAACAGCATCAAACGAAAGGCCAGGATCCGCTTGCAGCCGTGCCAGGCGGCACGCTTGACGTCGCCCAGCCACTGATCGTAGCGGCGAATTGCCGCGTCGAACGCCTTGGCCGGTTCGTCCATGGGTGGTCCGTGTCCGGAACAGGCCCAGCGCACCGGAAGCGTGCACAGCCGCTCTACGCTGGCGCGGGCCGTTTCGAGCGCTTGCCGGCCGCCGCGCGCCACGTCGACCCAGGCCACGTCGGTCGCGTGCACCACGTCGCCGGCGACGAGCACTTCGTCCATTGGATCGTAGAATGCCAGGTTGCCCGGCGAATGCCCCGGCAAGTGCAGCACGCGCAGCGCGCGATCGCCCAGATCGATCGTATCGTCGTGGTGGAGCAACTCGTCCACCCAGTAGGGCTCGATCGGCTGATCGAGATACACGGCGTCGCACGCGTCGGGGTCGCGGCGATTGATCGCGTCGGCCTCGATTGCCGACGCGGCGATCGGCAGGCCAAATTGCGACTGAAAGAAACGGTTGCCTCCGACGTGATCGCTATGGTGGTGCGAGTTGACAACCAGGTCGATGTCCGCCGGTTCGATGCCGGCGGTGCGTAGGTGCCCCAGGGTATCGTCGACGTCGGAGCTGCAGCCGGTGTCGATCAACACGCAGCGCCGCCCACGAAGCACGACCAGGTTCGCGCTGGGTAACCGACGCTCGATCCAATGCAACCAGGGCGGCGGGCCCATGGGAAACAACTCCAACGGCGAAGCGGCGGAAAGGGCCAGATTATAGCCGATTGGGAAGTTGCCGGCGCGCAACGGCGCCACGTCGCTCGATCGAAACCGCATCGGGAACAATGAAACGAGCCTGACGTGCAACTCGTCAGCCACGCGCGGATCAGCCCCGCGCTCCGCCTAGTTTGCACAGTGCGGCCGACAGCTTGTCCATGGGCGTCGGCTTGGGAAGAATGAGATCCACTCCTGGCGGAAGCTCGTCACTTGCGTCGCGCACCGCGCCGAAACCCGTGAGCATGATCACCGGAACGCGCGGCGAGAGCGATTGCACGGCTTCGGCGAATTGATCACCGCTCATGCCGGGCATGGCGCGGTCGGTAACGATGATATCAACTTGCGCTGCGTCGAATGCTCGCAGAGCGTCTGCGCCGCTTTCGGCCGTCCGCACGTCGTGCCCCATTTGTGCCAGCAACAGGCTCATTGACTGCAATACGAGCGGGTCGTCGTCCACTAGCAAGATCCGCAGTACGGCCGTGCCGGTACCCATGACTTCTTTTCCGGAGACTTCGTCGCCGGGCGCCGTGAGCGGAAGATCGAACTTGAACGTCGCGCCGTTGCCGAGCGCGCTCATCACGGTCAAAGCCCCACCATGACGCTCGACGACCGAAAGCGTCGTCGACAGTCCCAACCCGGTGCCGGTTTCCGGCTTGGTCGAAAAGTAAGGTTTCAGGCAGCCCTTTAGCGTTTCCTCGTCCATACCCAGACCGTTGTCGCACACCTCGACGCGCGCGTAATCTCCGTGTTGGGTTAGCCGAACGTCGATCCGCCCTCCTTCGGGCAACGCGTCGACCGCGTTGAACAACAGATTGGTCAACGCTTGCCGCAAATCGGAATCGTTGCCCCGAACGAACGTGTTTTGTTCCAAGTTGGTGATCACGTCGATGCCGATGCCCGCGTTGGCCGGTTGGTCTCGCCACCGCGGACGCGTCTGAAGCACGACACTCTCGATCAGTTCGCCCAGGTTGATCGTTTCGTTTATCGCCTGGCCGACTGGCCGATACAGGTCGCCCAAGCGCCGTACGACGGTAGCCGCGTCGATGCCGGCCTGGTGAATCTGTTGCACGTGATCGCGGATTTCCGCGGCGTCTTGGTGCTCGGATTCCGCGAAGAGTAGCGATTCGGAATGGGCGAGGATGACGGCAAGCAGGTTATTGAAGTTATGGGCGACGCCGCTGGCCAACTCGCCCATGCTGCGGAGCCGTTCCGTGCGAATTTCGGCGTCACGCGCGTGTTGCAGGTCGGCCAGAGCTTGCGTCAGTTCCCGGTTTGCCGCCTCCAGCTCGTCGGTCATCTGTTGCCGCTGCAACTCGGCCGACGCGCGCGCCGCGAAAATCTTGAGAATCGCGTCCATCTCCGACGAGGTCTCAAGCGGCTTGGTATCGAGCACACACAAGTTCCCGATGATGCGGTCGTTGGCGTCTCGCAGACCGATACCGATGTAGCTGTCCATGTGATGCTCGGTCAGCCACGCGTCCTCGGGAAAACGCTCCGCGACGCCGCTGCGAAAGTACGCGTCTCCCGTTTCGAATACAACTTCGCAGGGAGTGCCCGCAATCTCGTACTCGAAGGGCTCGCCGAACCGGCCGCATTCCCAGATGGACAGGATCCGGGCGCGGGTGTTGTCGGGCTTGACGCGCTGGCCCACAAGTGCACAGGCGGTTTGCAGCGATTCGGACAAGCATCGCGCCAGCGAGTCGAAAAAGTCGCCGCCGATTTTGGCCGCGGTCCCTTCGGCGATCGCGCGCAAGCAACTGGACCCGTCAGACGCCTCGCCACTTGCCAGCGCGGCGGACCCGTTCTCGTCCACAGCGGCATCCAACGCGCGACGGGCGGCGCGGAGCGCCTCGTTGGCAAGCGCCTCGGTGCCGGTTCCGGCCGCCAACTGTTTCAATGATTCCAGACTGCGTACCGCCCTGTTCCATTCACTCCTGTAAGCCGCCATACACTCCGTTCCCTGCTTGAATGTTGACATTAGGGATGGAGATTATTCGGGTTGATCCAAGGCTCATCAACCCCTAATCGATCACAGACGAAATGTTACTTATTCTGCTTGACGTGCATGGTTGCAAAGTATGGTTCGAAAGGACAATGGCGCATTTGTACTACCACATCTGGCTGTTGTCGACAAGCACCGTGCGGTGACTCACACCATGCGACTGTTCGCGCGTTGGCGAACGTTGCGCGGCCGTTTTTCGATGAGCAGTACACGCGTTTTTGATACTCGAAACAACCTGCTGCTGAGCAAGTCGTTCGCGCGCATCCAACGTTACATGTCGCGCGCCGACGGATCACGGCAAGACCAGCGCCCTCGCCCACGCCCGCGCCGTTGATCGTATGCGGATATCGCAGGCCGCCGCCGCTTCCGCAGGCCCCGTGGCTGGGCCGAGCAGCGCTGGCTGCGTGCTTGACCTGGCGGCCCGTTATGTTACCATACGGTCACATAAGTGAATCGGACCGATCACAAGGAGCCGAACCATGGATCTCGAAAAACTCCTGTTAGACAGTGAGTTACACGTCGACGTCGCCGCCCCGATCGCCGATGTGTTCGAGGCGATGCTCCGCCAGCTCGCCGAAGAAAACGCCGCGCCGAACCACCCCATGCCGATGCGTTTGGAGCGTTGGCCTGGTGGACGTTGGATTCGCGACTTGGGCGACGACACCGGCCATCTATGGGGTCTGGTGCAGGTCATCAAACCGCCCACGTTGTTGGAAATCTGCGGCCCGATGTTCATGTCGTATCCGGTCTCGAGCCACCTCGAACTGCGGCTCTCCGAGGATGGCGGCAAGACCCACGTGAAGCTACGTCATCGCGCATTCGGACTGATCGACGACGCGCACCGCGAAGGCGCGCAGAGCGGCTGGCAACATTTCGCCGATCGGCTGGTGCAGCGGTTCGCGTAGCGAATCCGATCGATGAACGAATCTTTGGACGTCGTCTGGAAGGCGCTGGCGGACAAGACGCGGCGCGAAGTGCTGGACGCGCTGCGCGACGGACCGCGTACCACGACCGAACTCGTCGAGCTCTTCCCCAAGTTGTCGCGGTTCGCGGTCATGAAACACATCGACGTGCTGCGCGACGCCGGGTTGATCACGACGCGGCCCGAGGGGCGCCGCCGAATTCATGCGATCAACGTCGTGCCCATTCGGATGATCTACGAACGTTGGGTCCATCGATTCGAGGATCTCTGGGCCACTAAACTGACGGCTCTGAAGCGGTCGGCCGAAAGCGCGGCGCGAAAGAAAAAGAAGCCGTGACCGGGCGGCGCAAGCCTGACCGTGGCGAGCGACGCGCCGCGACGGCACCGAACGCGTGGCTGGCCAGCCTGTTCGGCAGGGAGGGCGGCTCATCGAAGCCCCGCTGGAGTCCGGTGAGCCACGCGCGACTCGCGAGCTATGGCAACGAGCCGCTGTGTGGTGGACGCCCCAGTTGCTCGGCCATCGCGCGAACTTGTTGCCAGATGGCGATGCAGCGCCGGGCCAATTCTTGCGGATCGGCGGTGGCCTGCCGGCGATCCCGTTCGATCGCCTCAAGCTCGGCAAACATCTGTTGGACGTCCTCCAGCCGCGCCGTGGAGTGACGAAGCGCGGCAACGGAGCGGGCCAGGCATTCATTTGCGGCGCCGTGCGACGAACCATCGTCACGACGCCGAGCGGCGTCCGCAGGGTCGGCAGGCTCCGGGCCGGAGCGGCCGGAGGAAAACAACGCGTGCGCGGAAGGGTTTGGGGTCATTGCTTCACGGTTAACCGGGACAACGAACGGGCGGCGATTGCGAGAATCTGCCGAGAAACGACGAAATCGTGCGGCCAGGGATGACACGATTTGGGAGGTTGCGTCGTGCGCGATCGGCGCCGAGGCCAGCCCGACCGCGGCCGGATCCTACGGCCAGACCATGGGCGAGTCGAGACGCGTCGGTTAGAATGTCCCAATCTGGCAAGTGTGTGCGATCGTCGTGGGGAATCCAACAAGTCATGTCGATGAATGCGCCGACGCTGCCACCGAAACGTCGTCCTTCGGACGCGATTGGTAAGCGGATCACGGACTTCGAAGATTTGCGCCAGGTCTTTTCTCGCTGGGAGGGCCGCTTCGAACAGCTATCGACCGGCGCGTTTCGCGCCACCATCCGGACGGTGCGCGGACAGAGCGGCCACGCTTTTGCTATTCAAGCCAATCAGGCATTGTTGGTGCGCGGCAGTGAAGGATCTCAAGTGCGCACGCTGACTGCCGTGCTGCCGGAGAACACCGGCACGCTGTTTCAGGGCCGGTCGGTGGATCCTGGGTGCGTGGTGGTCCGCGACGGCGAAGTCGCCAGCGACCTGTGCACGGCAAAAGCGGACTGCAGCCTCAGTGTTGGTTTGTCGGAAAGCCGGCTACGAGAAGCCGCACGGCACCTGCATCGAACCGAGTTGCATCCGGTCGGCTGGACAGTCAGCAAGCCGTCTCCGCGCGTGTTCGCACGATTTCAAAGAGCCGTATCTCGATGGATCGCGGCGGCCGGCCCCGAATTGACGCAGATGATTGGGCCGTACGACCAGCACTACCTTGAACAAGCGTGCGTCGAAGCCGCGGTCGATGTGTGTCTGGCGGAAGGCACCGACCGGATTGAATTGTCGGCCGGGGCTCGCTCCCAGTTGGTACGCCGCGCCGAGCAATGGATGCGCGAGCGTCTGCACGCGTCGATCGACGCCGTGGCGGTTTGTGCCGCGTTGGACGTTAGCGGCCGGACGCTCCGACTGGCCTTCCGCGAACGATTCGGGCTGGGCCCGATGGCCTACTTGCAAACGCTGCGGCTCAACGCGGCTCGAACCGATTTGAAAACCGCGACCGACGAAATCTCGGTGCGCGACGTGGCGCGCCGGCTCGGCTTTCAGCATCTGGGCAAGTTCGCCGGCTACTACCGGCGCCAGTTCGGCGAGCTTCCCTCGGCGACGCTCCGCCATAGGCGGCCCACGTCGCTCGCCGTTCAGCGCGGCTAGCGCGCCACCTCGACACGCAGTGCCACGACCGGACCCGTACGGCCCGCGATGATCACCTGCGGCGCGTTGCCCTCTTCGGGTAGTTCGCACGTCAGGCAGATCGCTTGGCCCGTATCGAAACTGAACAGGTGGGCATTTCCGTCGGAATCGAATCGGAAGGGGCCGTAGAAGGGATAGGGCCAGGCATCGCCGCCCAGCCCCGTGACCTTGCCGTCCGTCCAATGGAAACGGCAGACGCGCGAAGCGCGCTGGTAGCGCACCCGCAACCAACTGACCCAATTGGGCTGATCCTCGCTGCCGAGGTTTCGCGTTCCGACCGACGTGGCGTTTTGCGGCTTGCCGCGCCATTGCGAACCGAAATCGCTTGACATATGCACGTCCCGGACGACACAATGTTCGGTGAACGTCCGCTAACTTCCACTCCGACGTTATCGCCGCACCTATCTGCGCGCGACGCATGAGCATTTCCGTTACATCCCGACCGCGGCGCATGTCCGCCGTCGCGCGCCGCGCGGCCATCCTGCGCGCAGCGGGCGGCGTCATCGCGCGGGCGGGAATCAACGGCGCCAGCGTGCGCGAAATTGCCTCGGCGGCTGGTGTTTCCGAGGCGCTGCTCTACAAGCACTTTCCCAGCAAGGCGGCGATCTATGACGAAGCGCTGGCCATGGCCCGCGGGTCGTCGCAGTTTACAATTAGCCGATTCGCCACGTTGCCGCCGAACACGGAGTCGTTCGTCTTATTGGCATACGCGACGATCGAGTTCATTATGTTCGGGTTCCCCGGACGTGGCGAGGAACAATACGGCACCTGGCGACTCATGTTCCAGAGTTTGCTCGACGACGGAGTCCATGCCCGCCACATCATGTCCGACACGGCCGCTGCCTGGAAGGAACACGTCGTAGCGAACTACGCGGCAGCCGTCGCAGCCGGCGACATCGTGGAGCTGGCGATCGAACCGGCGAATCGCTTTCGGTTTGTGCAACAGCTTGGCGTAGCGCTGCGCCTAAGTCATTTGCCCGACTCGCCGGCGCTGGAATACGAGGGAACCAAGCGGGACCTGGCCGACCAAGCAGTGCTGTTCACGCTGCGTGGTCTTGGCCTGAGAGATGAGGCCATTGCCCGATACTTTGATCCGGATCGCTTGCAGGCCCGACTGGCCGAATTGTTCCCGCGCGAGGACTCTTAGCCGAACACTTGCCACGCGGCCGGCGCGCCATACGAACCGCCGCCCGAAACCCCAACTGCAATACGCAACCCGACCAACGCCCTATTCGACGGAGATCGAACCATGCACGCCCGCATTTGCCTTGCCACGTTGTATTGCACGGTGGCCGCAGTGGCCCTCGGCACGTTCCTGGCCGCGCCATGCGCTGCCGCCGATGAGCAGCCACGCATCGGTCGCAAGATCGACGACTTCACGCTCGACGACTATCGCGGCCGGGCCCGTTCGCTCTCTGACTGGGCCGATTCGAAGGTCGTGGTCGTGGCGTTCATGGGCACTGAATGTCCTTTGGCCAATCTGTATGTGCCGCGGCTGACGGAACTGGCGGCCCAATTCGAAGCGCAGGGAGCGGTGCTGTTGGGCATCAACTCGAACCAGCAAGATTCGATCACCGAAGTCGCGGCCCACGCGCAGCGATTCAACGTGCCGTTTCCGATTCTCAAGGATCCGGGCAACAAGGTTGCTGACCAGTTTGGCGCCATCCGCACACCGGAAGTTTTCGTGCTCGACGCGGACCGCGTGGTGCGCTATTGGGGACGCATCGACGATCAGTTCGGCATCGGCTACCAAAAGCCGGAAGCCAACCGGCACGACGTGCGCGTGGCGGTGGATGAGCTGCTGGCGGGCAAGCAGGTTAGCCAGCCCAAGACCGACGCGGTCGGATGTTTTATCGGTCGCGTCAAGCGTCCCGAGCCGACCGGCGACGTCACCTACTCGAACCAGATCGCCCGCATCCTGAAAGAACGGTGCTTCGAGTGCCATCACGAGGGCCAGATCGCGCCGTTCTCTCTGACCAGCTACGACGAGGTTGTCGGATGGGCTGAAATGATTCGCGAAGTGATCCACGAACGCCGGATGCCGCCCTGGATGGCCGCGCCCGAGCATAACGAGTTCAAGAACAACCCGTCGTTAAGCGATGAAGAAGTTGCTTTGATCGACAAATGGGTCGACAACGGCTGCCCCGAAGGCGATCCGGCAAACTTGCCGGAATCGGTCACGGATTTCGCCGAGGGCTGGGGAATTTCCGAACCGGACGAGATCTTCTACATGTCGGACGAGCCGTTCACCGTTCCGGCCGACGGCGTCGTGAGCTATCAGTACTACGAAGTTGATCCCGGATTCACCGAAGACCGTTGGATCAAGGAAGCGGAAGTCAAACCCGGCAACGTCGCGATCAACCATCACGTGATCGTCTTCATTCAGCGGCCGGGCGAAGGACGGTTCGGCGCGCCGCAGATGGCCTACGCCCCCGGCATGACGCCGCGCCGCTTCGAAAAAGGCAGGGCCATTCGCGTGCCGGCCGGATCGACGCTCCTGTTCCAGTGCCACTACACGCCCAACGGCACGGAGCAGACGGATCGCAGTTATGTCGGCTTCGTGTACGGCGATCCGAGCGAGATCACGCACGAGGTGCGCGGAGGAAGCTGTGGCGACCTTTCGTTTACGATCCCGCCCAACTCCCCGAATCACAAGGTTGTCGCCCGCAAGCTCTTCTTGCGAGATGCCACGCTGTTGGGCATGAACCCGCACATGCACCTGCGCGGCAAGTCGTTCAAGTACGAATTGGAGCTGCCCGACGGGACCCGCGAGGTCTTGCTCGACGTTCCGAATTACGACTTCAACTGGCAACTTTGGTACATGCTGAAGGAGCCCAAGGAGATTCCGCGCGGCAGCCGCATGATTTGCACCGCGTACTTCGACAACTCGCCGGACAACCTGGCCAATCCCGATCCCTCGCAGGAGGTCATCTGGGGCGAGCAGACCTGGGATGAAATGATGTTCGGGTTCTACTCGACGATCCGGCCGCGCGACGATATGCCCGAGCAGGCATCCCGGTAGCGGCGATCGTCGCCGTGACATGGTTCGAGCCGACTCGCCCGTGCTCGATGGGGGCGGGCTGGCAAGTGCCGGGGTGCGCACTCGTTCGGCGACGGAGTGCGGGGTGCGCGCGATACGATGTACCCGCGCGACGAGGCGGACGCTTATCGAGGGGCCAATTCCGGAGGCTCCGGCGCGCCGAGTTGGCGCATTTGTCGCACGTAGAGCGGACGGCCGCTGTTGTCCAACAGCGTCATCACGATGTCGCCGGCACGCAGGTAAAAGTGTCCCTCGGCGTCGCGGCTGGTGAAGTTGACGTAGTAGGCGTGCCACAGCTCGGGCGCGTCAGGCCAACCCGTGTTGACGATCTCGACGAATCCATTGTCGGAGCACGCGTACCGCGTCACGGCGGGCTGCAGCTCGACCGCGTTGGCAATCGCCGTCAGATCTTGGGTGGGTTGCCGCGACGTCGCCGAACGCAGTGAACCGTCGGACCCAAACGCAAAGTACTGGTAGGGCGCAGCGTACGATTTCAAGCGGTCAACCGGTACGTTGGTGTGCCACCTCATCACTTTCCAGAGGCCAAGCAAGTCATCGCTCGTTGCCGGGCGATTCCCGGGTGGCGTGAGCGGCGCCGCGGCCCGTGCCGCCAGGCACCCCATCATCACCAGTGCCAGGCACGTCACCCAAACCAATCTCCAACGTCGCGCCCAATGCACACCCATGACGTTGTATCTCCGCGGGTCTTTTCGAGGGAAACTCGCGCGTGGCCTGCGCAGTGGCAGCAAGTCGCTCGCACGCAGGTGCTGCTGACCGCGCGAGAACCGTGCCCCACAAGCATGGGTCGTACAGCAGGTCGCGCGGGTTCAGTTGTGCGGGCCGTAGCGCCTGCGCGGACGGGTTTTCGCGCCGACGGGTGATCTGTTCGCGCGAGATGCGGCAATCGGGCTGCCGCGGCCGTCATGCCTTGGCCTTGATCGTCCGCTGGACAAACTCTTCGATCTTCGCCCGGACTTCGGCGCTGCACCAATAGTCGATGATCTTCGCGTCGTTGCCGCTCTGGGCCTGCACGGCGGCGAGCATCGGCCGGCGTACCGCCAGCTTCGTCGCGGTAAACGTGGCCGGCAATACCGCGCCCATCTCGTTGGCCACTTCCACGGATCGATCCAGCAGCTTCTCAGCGTCGACCAGTTCGTCGACCAGCCCGCGGGCCAGGGCGTCATCTGCCTTGTAGGTCCGGCCGGTGCAGATCAGCTCGGAGAAATGTTGCGGCGGGGTCGCGAATCGCGCGATCTCGAGCGCCCACGCAGGAAACTGCACTCCGACCAACACCTCGGTCAATCCGATCCGACCCTTGCCGCGCGCCATCAGGCGCATATCGCAAGCCAGCGCAATGATCCCACCGCCGGCAATGGCATGCCCGTTGACCGCTGCCACCAACGGTTTGGGGAATGTGGCCAGCCGCTCAAACACGCTCAGCATCTTGACGACGAACTTACGCACGTAGTCCTCGCCGCCAGCGAGCAGTTCCACCAGGTCGACGCCCGCGCCGAACACGCTGCCCTGGCCGGTAATCACGGCCGCTCGCGCCGGACTGTTTTCGATTTCTTGCAAGGCTTCGCCGGCCGCCTGCAACAACTCCAGGTTCAGCGCGTTTCCTTTTCCTCGGGCCATTCGCATGATGGTGACGGAGTCACGGACTTCCAGTTCGATCATGATTCTCCTCCGGGTTGCATCGCGCCTGCTGTGTGGCCACATTATAGCGAGTCGTGGTGCTCCGCGCGCAAGGCCGAGCTCACCAAACCTCCCCCACCAGCCAACTCTCAAAGCCAACCGCAAATGCACGACCGAACGACCGTTCCGCCCTGCCCTGTTGTCTCCCGCCGGTTGATGGTCTTCGCGCTCTGTCTGTGCGCATTGCCGCTTGCGGCGCATGCCGACGAGCCGCAATTCAACTACGACGAGAGCAAGGTCCCGCGGTACGACCTGCCAGACCCGCTGGTGACCAGTGACGGCCGCGCCGTTACAAGTGCCGCGATGTGGCGGCGCGAGCGGCGCCCGGAGCTGCTCGATTTGTTCGAGGCGAACGTCTATGGCCGCCGGCCGCCGGCGCCCGAGGGCATTCGATTTCGAGTGACCGATACGGATTGGCACCGTATCGCGGCCCGTCGCGAGGTAAACGTCAGCTTCTTCGGCCGCTCCGGCGACTATCCCGGGTTCACCATCACGATGTTCGTCCCACATGCCGCGCGGCAGCCGATGCCCGCCTTCGTCGGCATGCACTTGTTCGACACCAGGGCGGACGATCCGATCCCCGGAAAGCTGCTGACCGAGGACGTCGGCGTCGAGTTGCCCGGCGAGGAGATCCTCAAGGTCATTCTGAAGCGCGGCTATGCGATCGCTACGCTCAACGCGGCCGACTTTTGTCCGGACGACAAGGAGAACTTTCGCCAGGGTTTGCAGTCACACTGGTTCCCGGATCGCAGCGGTCCGCCCGGCGCGGAAGAACCCGGTGCGATCGCCACCTGGGCCTGGGCCCTGAGCCGCGCGCTGGACTACTTCGAAACGGATCCGGCGATCGACGCCCGCCGGGTGGCGGTCATCGGCCATTCGCGGATGGGCAAGACGGCGCTGTGGACCGGTGCTGAGGATCCGCGCTTCGCGATGGTGATTTCCAACGATTCGGGTTGCGGCGGTGCGGCACTCAGCCGGCGACGATTTGGCGAAACCGTGGCCCGAATCAATCGTGTGTTCCCGCATTGGTTCTGTGGCCACTTTTCGAACTACGACGACCGCGAGGACGCATTGCCGGTGGACCAGCATCAACTGGTCGCGCTCGTTGCGCCGCGACCGGTTTACGTGGCCAGCGCGAAGGAGGACGGCTGGGCCGATCCGCGCGGCGAGTTCTTGGCCGCGGCCGGGGCCGAGCCGGTGTACCAATTGCTCGGCCGGCCGGGACTTGGCACGGATGACGTCCCGCCGCTCAACCAATCGGCTGGCGATACGATCGGATACCACATCCGCGCCGGCAAGCACGCACTGACCGACTACGACTGGCTGCTGTACTTGGACTTTGCCGACCGGCATTTCGCAACCGGCCGGGCACCTGGCCCGCGACAGCGCGGCCGACGCCGGCGTTAGTCGATCGTGACAGGCGGGCACGAGCGCCGCTAAGCCTCGTCGCGGTGCACTAGCGCCGGAGCGAAGCCGGGAATGCAAACGGATACGTATTCCGCTCCGTCAGCGCCCGGTGTGCTGTATTGCACCCACTCGCCGGCCGGCACGATCAGGGCCTCGCCGGCCGCGACGTCCAGTTCCTCGGTCGCCAATTTGACGTGCAGCGCGCCGCGGAGCACCACCGTGTATTCGTCAAACTCGGGTGTCTGGCCCGGCTCGGTCCAACCGCTTGGGCTGATCATCCGGGCAATGCTGACCTGTGGAGTATTCGAGTTCACACAGCCCACAAACTCCTCGATCGATTTGGGGGGTGTGCCGGCGGCTTGAACCCGGGCCGGACTCTTGATGTGGGTAGCCATGCGCTGATTCCTTCCGAAAGCTGACGTTGCACTGCGAGATACACCGCCCGTTTGTAACCGCAGTCGCTTGGTCGAGCAAACGCACCGCGTCGATTGGTCGCAACACGACGTCGCGCTACGCTTTCGCGGCGGATGCTACGTCGTCGCTCAGCGTGCCGCTCAGCGTGACGATCGCTCGGCCGGTCAGTGCCACGCGATCGCCGCGCAACCGAACGCCGAGCGCCGCACCACGCTGCGAGGCCTGATAGGCCTGAAAGTCGGACTTGCCCAAGCGCTGATTCCAATAGGGCGCCAGCGTGCAGTGTGCCGAGCCGGTAGCCGGATCTTCGTCGATGCCGGCTGTGGGAGCGAAGAAACGGGATACGAAGTCGAACCGCTTGTCAGCCGACACGGCCGTGACGATCGTGCCGCGCGTCTCGACGTCAAGCAAACGCCGAAAATCAGGCGCAATCCGCCGCAGCTCGTCTTCGGTGGCCACTTCGACCAGATTGTCAAAACGGCTTCGGGCCACGGCGGTCGGCCGCGCGCCCAGCGCTTCGATCAAGCCGTCCGGTGGATCGGCCGCCTCGGGCAACGTCGCCGGAAAGTCGAGCTGGATTTCGTCGCCGGACCGTTCGGCGCGTAGTTCGCCGCTGCGCGTGGCGAAGGTGATTGCCGCCGCCGCTCGACCGCAGTGCCACAACACGGCGGCGGATGCCAATGTCGCGTGACCGCACAAGTCGACTTCGACCTTGGGCGTGAACCATCGTAGCTCGAATTCATCGCCGGCCGGCACGAGAAACGCCGTTTCCGACTGGTGCATCTCCATGGCGACGTTGGCCAGCCAGGCATCGTTGGGCCATGATTCGAGCAGGCACACGCCAGCCGGATTGCCGCGAAACGGCCCCTCGGCAAACGCGTCGACCAGGTACATGGGAAACATCGCGATCTCCTCGTCGATTGAACTCCGAAGTGCCGGACCGGTTGCGATGGGAGACACGGGGCACGACGGCGCGGTTCGCGCCGCGATCAGCGCGCCGCATGGGGCATTATGCCGCACGGCCGACGCCCGCCAAAGGGTTCATGCCCGGGCGCGGCGCTTCTTGCTTACGGGACGGCCCTCGCGTCGGTCGCGCGGGCCAGCCTTCCACGCTTTGATGAACCAATCGACCACGACGGTCAAGTCTTGCTCGGTCGGCGGCATGGGCGGTTCGTTGAGTGCATTGGGAAAGAAGTAGGCGATCGAAAACAGAAACACCTTGGCGTCGTCCTCGACACTGGCGATCCGAAACACGCCCTGCTCGACGCCCTGCGCGAGGATCTGCACGACGGTGTCCCACATCATCATGCCTTCTTCGTGGGCCCGATCGGGCTTGAGCCGCAGGACAGCGCGAGTCAGCTCGACCGCGTGACGCGAGCCGGTGCGGATGTCATCCGCGGCGCGAAACCGCCCGACGATGTAACGCCGCAAGCGCTTTTCCGGCGCCGCCTTCGACGCCAGTACGTCGGCGATCTCGCGCTTGTGCTGCTCAACGAACTCGCCCGCACAGGCCACCACCAGGTCGTCCTTGTTCTTGAAATACAAATAGAGCGTGCCGACGGCCACGCCGGCGTCGGCCGCGATTTCCTGCATCGTCGTCTTGGCGATGCCGTAGTAGCGGAATCGATTGCCTGCCGCTTCGATGATGCGTTCGACCTTGCTCATGGGCGCCGGCTCACTTTCATTTGCACGCCGTACTTGGGCCGCAGCGTGAACGTGGGATCAGCCTCGATGCGTTGCCCGGGAACCAGCTCGAAGTGAAATCGCTGCGCTAGGGCCGCAAGCGCCAGCGGGCCTTCGATCATGGCGAAGTGGTTTCCGATGCAGATCCGCGGTCCGCCACCGAACGGAAAGTAAGCAAACTTGGGTCGCCCCGTGCGATTCTCGGGCAGGAAGCGGCTCGGGTCGAACACATCCGGATCGTTCCAAAACGCCGGGTGCCGGTGAATCAGATGCTGTGACAAGATCAACGTCGACTTGGCGGGTAATGGATAACCGTTGATTACGTCGGATTCGATGGACTCGCGCGGGATTCCCCAAGCCGGCGGATAGAGCCGCATTGATTCCTCGAAGATCGCGGTGGCCAACGGCATCCGCTCCAAGTCGTCGACGCTCGGCATGCGCCCTTGCAAGGCGGCAGCGACCTGATCGTGGAACTCGTGCTGCACCTCGGGATGCGTTGCCAAGAGGTACCAGGCCCAGGACAGGGCCGCTCCGCCCGTCTCGTGGCCGGCGGTCAGTAGCGTGAGCGCTTCGTCCTTGAGCAGCTCGTCGCTCATCCCGGCGCCCGACGTTTCGTCTTGCGCCGCCAGCAGCAAATCGAGCACGTCGTTGCGAGGCCCTTCACGACGGCGCTGCGCGACCAGGTCGAGTACCACGCGGTCCAAAAGCGCCTTGCACCGCTTGAACTCGCGATTGCGGCGCGTGGGCAGCCATAGCGGCTGAAACATGAGCCGGGCGTTCATTTTCAGGCTGACGTACTCGAAGGCCGTGCGATAGGCCTGACCAATCGTGTCGGCGTCGCCGCTGATGTCGGTGCTGAACAACGTGGTGCTGGCAATTCGCAAGCCCAGCCGCATCATCTCTGGAACGATGTCCAGCGTGCGGGTTGCGCCAGCTTCGTTCCATTCGTCGATCAGCCGCGCGATCGAATCAACCATGTGGCCGCTGACGCCGGCGACGGCATTGCGCAAAAAGGCCGGCTGTACTAGTCGCCGCTGTCGTCGCCAGAAGTCCCCTTCGCTGACGAGAATTCCTTGGCCGGCCAACGGGCGGACCGAATGGTTGAACGAGTCCGGCTTGCGGTAGTTCTTCAAGTTCGTGTGCAGCACGTACTCGATCGCGTCGGGGTGACCCAACAGATAGACAAAGTAGTTGGGTACGACGCGCAAGCTGACGTAGTCGCCGTGCTCGCGCCACGCACTGGTATAGAGATCGAGCGGCCGAAGCTGAACGTCCCGCATGCAGCCGGTGAGCAACCGTCCGCGCACCACGGGCCAGGTCTTGGTCGCCTTGGACTTGATGTTTCGGGCTGGTGCGGCTGATTGGGTCGTTGCCATCGCGGGCTCCCTATCGGCAGGGCGGTTGAAAAATGAATATTGAACTGTAATAGTCATTGTTCATTCTAGCGGCAGTCGCCCAGCGTGCAACCGCCGTCGCGAGAATCTGGCAGGAGTCGGCCCATGCCCGTCGTGCGATGCGGCCAGGCGGGGTCGCCCGGCAGCCGGCCGGGCGTACGTCCGCTTTGCCACGGCGTGTGAGAAGGCTCGCATCGGTGCGATTCAGGCCGGGGCGGCGTTCCCGCGACGCGGATCGTCGGCCATTGCGAGTCGATTGCCGCGCCGAGCGCAGGGCGCTGCGTTTCGGCCGTCGCGCCGGTGCGCCGCACGACGAGTCTGGCGGAGGGCTGCGGATTTGGGCGACACGTTGTACACTGGCGACCGACCCATGTTGATCGACGTGCTGTTTCCCTCCAACCCCCAGCGGCGTTTGATGCCCGACGACACCTCCACCGACCTGGAACAGGTCCGCCACTTGTTGTACTCGGCAGTGATCGCCGACGTGCTCGACGGCATGGGCCTGCGCGATCAGGTTGTTGGCGGCGCGTTTCATCACTACAGCGGCCACGGTGTGATGGCGGGCCGCGCGAAGACCACCCTCTGGGAAGAAATCTCGCACGTTGATCCGAATCCCTACGAGCTGGAGTTGCAGGCCGTCGACACTTGCGCGCTGGGCGACATCTTCGTCGCGGCGGCTGCCGGCAGCACGCGGTCGGGCATTTGGGGTGAGTTGCTCTCCACCGCCGCGCGCAATCGCGGCTGCACCGGCGCACTGGTCGACGGGGCCGTGCGCGACGTCGCAAAGATGGACGACATGGGCTTCACCGTTTTTGCCGCTTCGACCTGTCCGCGCGACAGCCGCGATCGACAGCGTGTTTCGGCGGTGGACGTGTCCGTTCAAGTCGGTGGCGTGCGCATCACGCCGGGCGATCTGGTGTTTGCCGACGTCGATGGGGTGGTCATCGTTCCGGCGGACGTCGAAGCCGACGTGCTGGCCAAAGCCCTGGAGAAAGTCACCGCCGAAAACCGTGTGCGCGACGAAATCCGAGCCGGCATGAAGGCCGCCGACGTATTCCGCAAGTATGGAGTGCTATGATGCGGGTCGGAATCATCGGATTGCAGCACGAGTCCAACACGTTTCAAAGTGCGCCGACCACCTGGGAGCACTTCGAGCAAGGCGCGATCCTGACCGGCCAGGATATCGTCGACGAGTACGGCCATGCCCACCACGAAGTCGGCGGTTTTCTCGAGGGTCTTGGCGACGAGGGCCTGGTGGCCGTGCCGATCTCTTTCGCTTGGGCCATGCCGGGCGGGGTGGTCTCCGCCCGCACGCTCGAACGCTTGCTCGACGCGATGCTTGTGCGGCTCAAAGACGCTGGCGATCTCGACGGCGTGCTGGTGGCGCCGCACGGCGCGGCGGTCTCCGAAAACGTGCCCGACATGGACGGTGCCTGGCTGCGCGAGTTGCGGTCGCGCGTCGGGCCGCAGGTTCCGATCGTCGGCACGCTCGATTTGCACGCCAATTTGTCGAGCGAGATGCTGCAATCGACCGACGCGTTGATCGGATACCGCACGAATCCCCACCTGGATCAGCGGCAACGGGGCCTGGAGGCCGCGCGGCTGATCGCGCGCATCCTCCGCCGCGAGGTGCGCCCCACGGGCGCCGCCGCGATGCCACCGCTGGCGATCAACATCGAACGGCAGAGCACCGCCGCATCGCCCTGCCGCGAGTGTTACGAGGCGCTGGACGATATGCTGGCCGATCACCGGGTGCTGGCCAACAGCCTGCTGCTGGGTTTTCCGTACGCCGACGTGCCGGAAATGGGCGCCAGTGTGATCGTGACTACCAACGACGATCCGGATCTGGCCCGTCAACTGGCCGACGAGTTTGCCGAGTACTTGCAACTGCGGCGCAACGACTTTGTCGGTCAACTGCTGGATGTCGATACAGCGATCACCCGGGCCATGGAGTCTCCACGACCTGCCTGCCTGCTCGACATGGGCGACAACGTCGGAGGCGGGTCGCCGGGCGACAGTACGCTGCTGCTCGACGCATTGGTGCGCCGCGGGATTACCAGGTCGTTCGTATCGCTATTCGATCCGCCGAGCGTTCAGGCGGCTGTGCGGGCGGGTGTCGGCAGCGACGTCGCACTGTTGTTGGGCGCCAAGGTCGACGATCGCCACGGAACGTCGCTGGCCGCCAAAGCTCGCGTCCGCGGACTGTACGACGGCAGCTTCAGCGAAAGTCTGCCCCGCCACGGCGGACGCGTGCACTACGACATGGGCCCGACGGCTGTCGTGAAGCTCGACAAAGGGCCGACCGTCATGCTCACGTCGCGGCGGGTGGCGCCATTCAGCCTGCAACAGTTGACCAGTTGCGGCATCGACCCGCAAAAGTTCGACATCGTCGTGGCGAAGGGAGTGCACGCGCCGGTCGCGGCGTATGCGCCTGTCTGTCCGACGCTGTTGCGCGTCAACACCGACGGGGTGACGACGGCCGACATGAGCAAGCTGACCTATCAGAACCGGCGGCGGCCGCTGTTTCCGTTCGAGACCTGACACGGCGCCGTTCCGGCTAGCGCGGCGCTGCTCAGGCCAGCGCGGCGCGCGTCCGCTCGACCAGCGGATTGTCGCGACCTCCACTGCCCCGCAGCTTGAAAACGCCCGACGCCAGCAGCGGTGCCCGCCACGTGGGCGAGACCTTGAAGTGGTCTTCCAGCACGGCGGAGCTGAACTTGTAGTCGTGCGAATTCGTGCCTTTGAGAAAGATGAGCACGCGGGCCCGATCGATTAGCTCCGTCGGATCAGGATGTTGCTGGAGATAGGCCAACACCTTGCCTGCCGCCCGCGGGGCGTCGCCGCTGACATCGGCAAAGATTTCATCCTCGGCGGTCGGCCCGCTTCCAGTGAGGGCAATCGGCTCCATCTGGTCGAGGCGCACTTCCTTGAGCGTTCGTCCGCGTCCGGTCATCGCCTGGCGAAACATCGGCAGGAACGACGCGTTCTGTAACAGCAGCATGCGGCGCGTGTCGTCGTTGGCACTGGTGTCCCAGGCGTAGCGCAGCGCGTTCGACGTGGTCACGGCGTGCAGCGCGACGATGCCTGGCTGCCGCGCGAGTAGCTCGCCGGCGCCAACCAATAGCGCATCCCACACGGCCTGCGGCGCGACGCCCCGATTAATAATCTCGACCACTTTCTGCGGCGCTTCGTGTTCGTCGGCCTGCCGAAGCGTTTCGAGCATCTCGAGCGTGGCCCCGTCGTCGAGCGTGCCGCCGGTCCAATCGGCGCGAAGCTGTTTGGCACGTTCCACGTTTCGCCGCCACGGCACGTCGGCCCGCGCGTCGCCCTGGGCCGGGTTCGACCCGTCGTGCTTGAGCAACGCGAACGCGAGCGAACGGAGCACGGGCTCAGCGTGTTGCTGACCAATCAGGTTGAGCGTGCGGAGGCTATTGGAAACGAAGATCGCCTTGTGGCCGATGTCGCGAAAATCGCGTGCCCCGTAGCGAAACAGCAACTCGAAGACTTCGCTTGTTCCGGTGGTACGTGCCAGCCCGGCAACCGCGGCGTCGGCCGCTGCTTCGTCCCAGTCGTCCATCGCGTCGGCAAAGGCCGTGGCTGCCTTGTCGGCCGGTGGCACCGCCGATTCGTCCACCGGCTGCATCGTCCAATCGCCTTCCCGCCGGTCGGCCGCTTGCGAACCTTTGAAATGGTCCAAGGCCCAAAAAACGGGCAACCAACGATGCGCGTCCGGCGAGGCCATGCTGGCCAGATGGGCCAAGTTGACGACCAGCACGGCGTGAAACTTGAACCCCACGGCGGGGCGCGGCTGAATGTTGCGGACGCCGGCCAAGAGCAGCGCGGCCATCACGTCGCGATAGCTCAGTCCGTCGTGGATCCGCGCTGCGACGGCTTCGAGCAGTTTCTCGCGCGGGGTGTCTTCCAAGAGGCGTACAACCGGCTCGATGTCGGGATGCAATTGCACGCGCGTCGGGTCGGGCGTGGCTTCGGCCGCCGAGACGGGCCGAAGCCTGGTGAGAAACGCTAAATCGCCCAAGCCGGCAGCCGCGCCCAGCATGGCCGTGTTTTGCAAGAACCGCCTGCGCGAGGAGTTCGGAAACATGGCGACGCCCTCCCGATTCAGATGGATCGAAGCTGGACCGATCAACCGCAACGTTCGCTCCGCCGGACCCCATGCGGCAGCCGGCGCACCAGGCCGACACAAGCCACCGCGTGTGCTGTCGCCGGCGGATTCTTCTTGCCAAAGCGCGCGCAACGGCGGCACGAACGGCGCTAACATTATAACGGGCGCCCCGAGCACACCAGACGGGACGTTCGATTTTGACCGAATCGCCCATAGTTCCTAAGATGGGTCGCCGCGACACCCTGTCTGCCCCTGTCCGCTCGCGTGGCGGGTAGCAGGCATCGACCGCGGCGGGACGCATTGCCGACGCTGTTCTCGGAGGACCATTCGATGGAGATTCCCGGCGGACCGTTGATCGTGATCTTGATTGGCGCCGTGGTGGTGTTGGTGTTGCTGCTGATCTATGGCGTCACCATCTACAACCGTCTGGTCGGTTTGCGTAATCGCTACGAGAACCAGTTTGCGCAAATCGACGTGCAGCTTAAGCGGCGCTACGACCTGATTCCGAACCTGGTGGAAACGGCCAAAGGCTACATGAAGCACGAGCGGGAAACGCTCGAAGCCGTGATCAAAGCCCGCAACAACGCGGTCGCGGCGGGGCAACAGGCCGCTGCCCAGCCCGGCAACGCGCAGGCCATGCAAGGTTTGGCCGGTGCCGAAGGCGTGCTGACCGGCATGATGACGCGGTTCATGGCGCTGATGGAGAACTACCCGGACCTGAAAGCCAATCAGAACATGTTGGCGCTCCAAGAGGAGCTCACCAGCACGGAAAACAAGATTGCCTTCGCCCGGCAGGCGTACAACGACTCGGTGATGACGTACAACACGGCGCGGGAAGTCTTCCCGAACGTCATCGTGGCCAACGTCACGAACTTCCAGCCGGCCGAGTTGTTCGAGGTTTCGGCGCCCGATCAGCGTGAAGGGGTGAAGGTGCAGTTCTAATCCGGGCCCGGCAGCGCCATCGCCCGGTGTGCGCGCCTTGCCGGCGCAACGGCCGCGCGCCGCCGTGCGACTTCGAGGAGGGCATCGATCCGATTCGCCATGGACTTCTTCGAACATCAAGCCCGAGCCCGACGCAAGACGGTCCTGCTGGTCGTCTACTTTCTGGCGGCCGTCGTGCTGATTATTTTGGCGGTCTACGCGGTGATTGCCGTGGCAGTCGCCCAATATGCCAACGATGACGGCGGCAGGCTGCCGGCCGATTACTGGACACCGGAGATCTTTCTGGCCGTCAGCGCTGTCACGATTTTCATCATCACGATCGGAACGCTCTACAAAGTCTTCGAGCTATCTGGAGGTGGCGAGACGGTGGCCCGCGCCGTGGGTGGGCGGCCCGTCAATCCCGACACGCAAGTGCTGAGCGAGCGGATCTTGCTCAACGTGGTCGAGGAAATGGCGCTGGCGTCGGGCACGCCCGTGCCGCCGGTCTACGTGATGGACCAAGAGCACGCAATCAACGCCTTTGCCGCGGGAACCACGCCGCAAAACGCCGTGATCGGCGTTACCCGTGGCACGATCGAAACACTCAAGCGCGACGAGCTGCAAGGCGTCATCGCCCACGAGTTCAGCCACGTGCTCAACGGCGACATGCGGCTCAATATTCGGCTGATCGCGGTGCTCAATGGCATCCTGCTGATCGCCACCGTGGGCTACATCCTGATGCGCACCGGCGGCACGCGCACCTACTTCGCCAACAACAAGAAAGGCGGCAACCCGCTGCCGCTCGTTGGGCTGGCCCTGTACATCATCGGGTACATCGGCGTGTTTTTCGGCCACCTAATCAAGAGCGCCGTCTCGCGCCAGCGCGAATTCTTGGCCGACGCCTCGGCCGTGCAATTCACGCGCTATCCGGACGGCATCGCCGGCGCGCTGAAGAAGATCGGCGGACTGTCTTTCGGTTCGCGGCTGAAAACCGAACGGGCCGAGGAGGCCAGCCACATGTACTTTGGCAACGGGCTGCGGGCGCCGTTTCTGCAGATGTTGGCCACGCACCCGCCGCTTGACGAGCGGATTCGTCGCATCGAACCCAAGTTTGACGGCAAGTTCCCCGAGGTCGGCCCGATCAAACACACGGCCGACGAATTGGTCGACCCCAGAACGCTCAGAATGGCACGCCAAGGCAAGCAACTGGCCCACTCGGCGGCGGTTGCCGGCGCCAGCGCGTTTGCGCATGATCCGTCGGCCGCGATCAACCAGGTCGGCGCGCCGGATTTGGGGCACGTGCGCTACGCCGCGGCGCTGGTCGACTCGTTGCCGATGGAAGTGGCCAGCACCATCCGCGATCCGTTGGGGGCCGTGGCTACGATCTATGCCTTGCTGGTCGACGACGACGAGCCGGACATACGCCGGGTGCAGCTCGACCACCTCACCCATGCCGGCGATCCCCGCGCCGTCGCCGAGATGCAACGCATCGCGCCCCACGTCGCGCAAGTCACCGCCGAGTCGAAGCTGCCGCTGGTCTCCATGACGCTGCCGGCCCTGAAGGGGTTGTCGCCGGCACAGCGCAAGGCGTTTGCGGCCGACGTCATGTTTTTGATCAAGGCGGACAAGCGAGTCAGCCTGTTCGAGTATGCCGTACACCGGCTGATCGTCACGCGACTGGTCGAACGGCTGACGCACCAGCGGCCGCACGTCGTCACACCTCGTACCCTGAGGCGGCTGGCACCGGTCGTGAGCCGACTCCTGTCGACGCTGGCACAGTGGGGATCGCGCGACGCGGCCGAAGTGCGCCGCGCGTTCGATGCGGCCATTGCGACGTTGCCGACCCGGGGCGCTCGGCTGCAACTATTGTCCCGCGAGCAGTGCGATATCGGCGTGCTCGACGAAGCGCTCAATCAACTGGCCGACGTCGCGCCGGCGGTCAAGAAACCGATCCTCAACGCGTGCGCCGTCTGCATCGGGTCTGACGGCAAAGCGACGGTCGAGGAAACTGAACTGTTGCGCGTGATCGCTGATGCGCTGGGCTGTCCCATGCCGCCGCTGGTGGACGTTGGCGTCGGTTCAACGCCGCAACAACCTAGCTCCGTTACCTGACGCAGACCATGCCCTACAGCAAATCACTGGCGGCCCGCATCGAAGACGCCTTGGCACGCCGCCAGGGCGTGACGCAGAAGAAGATGTTTGGTGGCGTCGCCTTTCTCTTGCATGGCAACATGCTGGTGGGCGTGTGGCAAGATTCGCTGATCGCGCGGCTTGGTCCCGAGCAAGGCGAAGCCGCGCTGGCCGAGGAGTTCGTCAGGCCGTTCGACGTCACCGGACGGCCCATGAAAGGGTGGGCCATGATCGAGCCAGAAGCCATCGACACCGACGAGCAACTCCGCGGCTGGATCGATCGGGCATCGGAGTTCGTGGGAACGCTGCCGCGCAAATAGGGGCCCGGTGCAGCCTGTCGCATACCGATTCTCGCCGTCGAGCGCGAGCCCGGCTGTGGGTCGGGCCTTCAGCCCTAAAATCTGTGCTCGGATACGTGTTCCAGGGGCGTTGCCCCTGGCTGGTATGAATCGCACCTTCGGTGCTTGGTCGGTGGCGCAGACCGGTACGCATCTACGGTGTTTGGGCGTAGGCCGGTACGCGCCAGCGGTGCTTGGGCCGTATTGATGCGCGACGGTGGCGCTGCTGCCGCGGCGGCGACATGGTTCTCCGTAGCCAGTTGCTATCGAGCGGGTGCAGGTTCGCAACCTATTGGGCCAAAGGCCCAACCTATACCAGGCTGGGGCATCGCCCCAGCTCGGCGGAAATGCCATCTGTAAGCGCCGTGAGGGCCGAAGGTCCGACCTATCGATTCGCGCACAGAGTTGCCAAACGCCGACAAGCGAGGTATGCGAGGGACGCACTCGCGATGATCCTCCCAGGCAGCGCGGACGTCTGGCCGGTCCACATCGCACCATCTAGCCCGGATCGTTCCTACCCGCCCAGCACTTCGCCGCCGCGGCCCTGCTGAATCAGCGGCACATAGCTTTCCAATTCGTGCGCGGTTTCGGCATCGGTCAGGTCGACGGTCGCGCCCCGTTCGGCGGAAAGGTAGGCCGCCATCGTCAGCCGCACGATCTCCACACCGTAGTGCCAATCCAGCAGCGGCGGCCGCTTGCCGGCGAATGCCGCCAGGGCGTCCTCGTTCTCGTCGTTGTACCCGTACAGGTCGGCTTCGTTCGGATGCACGGTAAGCAAGCCGCGACTGGCTTGCGACTTTTCCAATGCCAACTCGCTGTCGGCGGTGGCCGTGGCAGCGGCGTCGCCGATGAACACTTCCAACGGCGAGCGGAGCGTGTTCATCTCAAAGGCGTAGCCCGGCCCGATTCCGTCCAACGCCAAGCGCAGTCCCTGCTTGTCGTACATCCAAGAAACCGTGAACTGCGCCTTGACGCGCTGGTTCGACTCGGGATTCTTGTACGTGACCATGCCCGTGGCAAAGTCTTCGGCCGCCGTACGACCGTAGTCGACGCCGTGCGTCTCGAGCAACTGATTGCGCCACCGTGGCTGGCCCCATTTCAAAAGCGACAAGTCGGCCAACACGCTTTGCGGTTCGAGGAATCGAACGCCCTTGCCCGGCGGAGTCAGCGCATACCAGCCGACCGCCAGACAATGGCAGCCCATGTCGCTCATCACGCCGCCGCCCTGCTGCGTCGGATCCCAAAACCAGGGATTGTGCGGGCCGGCATGTTCTTCCGACGAGCGGACCAACACCGGCGGTCCCATCGACTCCATGATCGGCGCGAGTTGCGTGCGATGCGCCTGGAGCGATTTCATGTGCAACTGGTTCTCGAAATAGGCGTGCGGCAATCCGACCTCCTCGACCAATTGCACCAACCGGCGGGCCTCGGCCAGGTTGCGTCCCAAGGGCTTCTCACAGATGACGCCCTTGAGCTGGGCACCCGCCTTCACGGCGTCGACCAATTCCTCGACCATCTCGATCCGGGCGAAGTTCGGCGCGAAAATCGCGATCACATCGACGTGCGGGGCCATTTCCTTGATCGAGTCGTAGATGCGTCCGTCGCCCAGCCCGTGCTCGCGAACATAGGCCGCCAGTTGTTCCGGCCGGCGTCGCGAGGTGAGACCTGCCACTTCCAAGCCGCGCACTTGGCGCATGGCCTTCAACTGAAATGCCGAAATGAAACCGCCCCCCACGATTCCGTATCGCAATGCTGTCATCAGTCTCCTCTTTCGCCAGAATCGCGATGCTGGCAGTGGTTCGCCGTGGAAGTTTTCGGTGGTGCGGCTGCGGACGCAGACGGTCCTACGCATGCCGCACAACGCACGCTGAGTGCGACTACTGCCGCGCGGGGCGCCATTAGAGCCCACGCGCGGTTTGCCTGCAAGCAATGCCGTGCTATCGCGACGCACGTTTGCTCCGCCGACCGGCGACGCGTTTCCCTTGCACACGACGGCACTGGACGACCGATCAATCAAACAGGGCGCCGACTCCGCGCGCGAACCGGCCAACCGAAATCACGGGCCCCGGCGCAACGCTTTCGCGGTCCACATTGTTTGACGAAAGGTCTCGTCGCATGACGTGCAACCCGACCAAGACCGCCGCAGCGGCAATCGGTACTTGGCTTCTGGCCACGATGGCAATGGCACAACAAGGGCCGGTCCTTTTCGGGCCTGACTCGCAGCCCGTGCCCAACAGCCCCGCTCCGCGGACCGCAGCGCCTCCGTCACGTCGCGTGCAGGCACCCGAACACCGCCGCAACGACCGACCTGTTCCACAATCGGACCGGGTGGCCGACGGCGTCTCGCGACAACCGAGCAGGCAAAGTCGCACCGTGCAGCCGCGCACGCCGCAGTCTGCCAACAGCCAAGCCGAGCGCTACCGTCAGTGGCAACAGCAGCGGGCCATGCAGCAGCGAAACTCCCAAGTCCAGGCCGCCCAACAGCGGGCTGCTCAACAGCGGGCCATGCAGCAGCGTGCAGCGCAGCAACGAGGCCAAAGCACACAACAAGTGCCGCGCTCTAGTTCTCGATCGAGCAGTCGCTACCGCCAGCCGGCCCAATACCGCCCGACGCCGCGCAGCAGCGGCCCATCGAACGTCGCGCGCGGCTGGAACAACCCCGGCCAGAGCCAGCGCGCCGCGCAGCGCTCATCGGCCTACCCGCCCCTCTATCGCGGAAATGCCGGCGGCACGGGCAACACCGCGACGGCGCAGCGCGGCCCGACGAACCGCGTTTCGCCGCAGCGCAGCACGCGCTCGCGGACCAGCTATTCGGCCGGCCGCGTTCCGACCGTGAAGCAAGGCACACCGACGCGCGGGTCGTGGAATTCTCGCGGCGCTGCGTCTGGCAGGACCTCGCGCGCGGCCGTGCCCCAACGATCGCCAAGTCGTGCGGGCCAGATTTTCGGCTCTCGTGAGACGCAACGCCGGCGGTAGCGAAACCGGCGCGGATCACTGCAGTTTCCATCCGTCGGGCAGCACGGCTCCGCGCTGCACGCAGACGATGCCGTCGCGGATCATCGCCTCGGGCGTTTCGTCGCTGGTGTCGACGCCGGCGTCGTTGGCAATGCGAACGCGCTTTCCAATGCGACAGTTCTTGTCGATCAGCGCGCCTTCGATCTCGGTGCCTTCGCCGACGGCCACGAGCGGTTGGCCATCGACTGCCGCCTGGCGCGCCGTTTCGGCTGTTTCGTACGTGTCGACGCCCATCAGAATTGAGTTTTTGATCTTCACGTCCCGTCCGATTTGGCAGCGAACGCCAATCACGCTGTTTTCGATCACCGCGCCTTCCTCGATCGCGCACCCATCGGCGATCAGGCTGTGGCGAATTGTCGCGCCGTCCATTCGCGAGGGCGCCAAGAATCGGGCACGCGAGTAGATCGGCTGCGTGGCCGAAGCCAGGTCGAACGGCCGGTCCGCGGCCGCCAACATCAAACTGGCCTCGAAGAACGACCGGATCGTGCCGATGTCTTCCCAGTATCCGTCGTACAGGTGGACTTGCACCTTGGTTGACTCGACGGCCGCCGGAAACAGCCCACGGCCGAAATCGTGGTGATCGGTCTCAGTGAGCAAACGGACGAGCTTTTCGCGATTGAACAGATAGATACCCATACTGGCCAGGCAGTCGCGTCCGCGGCTTTCGATTCCGTGGGCGTCAATCCAAGAAGGCTCCATCCGCACGGTATCGATCTCTTTGTCGGTTTGCGGCTTTTCCAGAAAGCCGGCCACGCGGCCCGAATCGTCGAGCCGCATCAGTCCCATGCTGCGCGCCGTTTGCCGGTCGACGGGAATGCCGGCGATCGTCACGTCGGCGCCGGTTTTTTGATGGGTCTCCATCATCGCGCGGTAGTCCATCCGGTAGAGCTGATCCCCGGAAAGCACCAGGACGTGTTCGTACTCGGGCATGTCGATATAGCGCAGGTTTTGCCGCACTGCGTCGGCCGTGCCCTGATACCAGTCGGACGTGTCGAGCGTTTGCTGCGCGGCCAGGATTTCGACGAAGCCGGCCGAGAACTGGTCGAACGCGTACGATCGCCGAATGTGACGGTGCAGGCTGACCGAGTTGAACTGCGTCAGCACGTACATCCGGTTCAATCCGCTGTTGATGCAATTCGACAGCGGAATGTCGATTAGGCGGTACTTGCCGGCCAACGGCACGGCCGGTTTCGAACGGTATTTCGTCAACGGGTAGAGCCGCGTTCCGCGTCCGCCACCCAACACCAACGTCAACACGTTTCGCATGAAAGCCTTTCCGCCGGTCGGCTGCGAACGATACGGCACTTACGATTGTTTGAGTTCACTTCGTTACGAAATTGACCATTCGGCCCTTGACGACGATGACTTTGATCACGTCCTTGTCCGCCAGCAGCTCGGCGATGCGAGGTTCGTCACGGGCGGCTTGTTCGATTTCGGCCTGTTCCGCGGCGACGGGCACGGTGATCCGCCCGCGGAGTTTGCCTTTGATCTGTACGGGGATTTCGACCGTGTCTTCGCGCACCGCTTCGGGATCGAACTGCGGCCAAGGTTCATAGGCCAACGTCTCGGCGTGTCCCAGCCGTTCCCACAGCTCTTCGCCCAGATGGGGCGCCATCGGCGAGAGCAAGAGCACGAGCTGTTCCATCGCGGCCTTGGGGCGCACGTCGCACTTGAGAAAGTAGTTCGTAAACTCCATCAGCTTGGCGATCGCCGTATTGAACGCCAGCCGGTCGAGGTCCTGCGTCACGCCCTTGATTGTTTTGTGCAAGACACGGTTCTGCTCGTCGCTCGGAGCCACGTCCTGCACGGCCGCATTCAGCGCGGGTTGTTCGTTCCGTTCGTCGGTGATCATTCGCCACACGCGATCCAAAAACCCGCGCACCCCGTTGACGCCTTCCATGCTCCAGGGCTTGGCCGCTTCGAGCGGGCCCATGAACATTTCGTACAGTCGCAGCGCGTCGGCGCCATATTCCTGCACCACCGCGTCTGGATTGATCACGTTGCCGCGGCTCTTGGACATCTTATGCGCCCGACTTTCCAGTCGCACTTCAGGATCGGTCGCGAGCACGAACCCTTCGCCCTTTTTTTGAGCGTCTTCCGGTTGCACGCGCACGCTCTGCACCGGCTGTCCGCCCGACTTGCGCACGGGCTGTCCGGATTCGTCGGTGCCAACTTCCGCCGCGCTGACCCAACTGCCCGACGGATCCTGATATCCGGTCAGCTCGATCTCGCCCAGGATCATGCCCTGGTTGACCAGCCGCTGGAACGGCTCCGGCGTGCTCACGTGGCCACGGTCGAACAGCACCTTGTGCCAGAACCGGGCGTACAGCAGGTGCAGCACGGCGTGTTCCGCGCCGCCGATGTAAATGTCGACCGGCATCCAGGCCTTCTCGACCTGGGGATCAACCAGCACGTCCGCATTGCGCGGATCCAAGAAGCGCAGGTAGTACCAGCACGAACCGGCCCATTGGGGCATCGTGTTGGTTTCGCGTTTGTAGCGCTTGCCGTCGATCGTCTGGTAGAGCCAGGCGTCGTCGGCCGCGTCGAGCGGCGGCTCCGGGCTGCCGTGCGATTGAAAGTCGACCAGTTCCGGCAGGTCGACCGGCAACTGATCGGCCGGCACCGTCCGCGTCAGCCCCGTCGGTTTTCCGTCGGCATCCAGTTCGTGCAGGATGGGAAACGGCTCGCCCCAGAAGTGCTGCCTGCTGAAGAGCCAGTCGCGGAGCTTGTAGTTGACCGCGGCGCGCCCCTGCCCGTGCGCATCGAGGTCGACGGTGATCTGTTTTTTGAATTCGGCGGTTGGCGTGCCGTCGTACTTGCCGGAGTTGACCGCCGTGCCCTCGCCGGTGAAGACATCCTTGCCGGCCAGACACGCCTCGCGATCCACACCCGAAGCATCGCCCGGGTCGACGACCGGGACGATCGGCAGATCGAACTTTACGGCGAACTCGAAATCGCGCGTGTCGCCCGCCGGCACGGCCATGATCGCGCCCGTGCCGTAGCTAGCCAGGACATAGTCGGCAATCCAAATCGGCACCGGCCGTGCGTTGACCGGGTTGGCCGCGAACGCGCCGGTGAACACGCCCGACTTTTCCTTGGCCAGATCGGTGCGATCCAGCTCGCTCTTGCGAGCCGCCTGCTCGCAGTAGGCGCGCACCGCCTCGGCCTGACCGGGCTGCGTCAGCCGCTCGACCAGCGGATGCTCAGGCGCCAGCACCATGTATGTCGCGCCGAATAGCGTATCGGGCCGCGTCGTGTAGACTCGAATCACGTCGTCGGCCGGCGTTTCTGGAAACCCGGCTCGGCGGCGGTGGCTGCGCCAGGCGTTAAACTCGGCGCCGGCCGGCTTGCCTCCCCGCGACGCATCGGCCGAACCGATGAAGAAATCGACTTCCGCGCCTTCGCTACGGCCGATCCAGTTGCGCTGCAGGGTCTTGATGCTGTCCGACCAATCGACCTGATCCAGGTCGTTCTCCAATCGGTCGGCGTAGGCCGTGATGCGGAGCATCCACTGGCGCAGGGGAATTCGCACCACCGGGTGGCCGCCGCGCTCGCTCACGCCGCCCACGACCTCTTCATTAGCCAGCACGGTGCCCAACTCCGGACACCAGTTGACCGGCGCTTCGGACTGGTAGGCCAGTCGATGCGCGTCTTGATAGCGGCGCACCGCTTCGTCACCGGCCGAAGCGACGTCTTCAGGAACGGGCAGCTCGGCGATCGGGCGGCCCCGTTGCTGCTGGGAATCGAACCACGTGTCGAACAACTCCAGGAAGATCCACTGCGTCCACCGAAAGTAGTCGACGTCGGTCGTGGCCAGTTCGCGGTCCCAGTCGTAGCTGAAGCCCAGCATCTTGAGCTGGCGGCGAAAGGTGTCGACGTTCTTTTCAGTGGTGGTGCGCGGTGGTGTTCCGGTCTTTTTGGCGTGCTGTTCGGCCGGCAGCCCGAACGCATCCCAGCCCATCGGATGCATCACGCTGCGGCCGCGCATCCGCTGCATGCGACAGAGGATGTCGGTGGCGGTGTAGCCCTCGGGGTGACCGACGTGCAGCCCATCGCCGCTCGGGTAGGGAAACATGTCCAGGACGTACAGCTTCGGACCGGTTGGCAGGCGCGGGGCGGCGAACGTGTTGTGCTCGGCCCAATACTGTTGCCATTTGGGCTCGATCGTAGCCGGATTGTAACGAGGCATGAGCGTACGTCGTGCGGGCGTTTTCGGGGTCGGGCAACCCCGCGAGACGGTTGGCGAAGAGCAAAAACCAACTGCCGAAAAAGCCGATTCTACCGCGTGAACCGCGAACCGGCAAACGCAGCTTGCACCGCAGAGCCGATCGATTCACCGCACGCGCAAGCAGCCGCGAAGCCCGCAAGCAACAGTAAAGCTCGGGCCGCGCGCTGCCGTCGCGCCGTGCGGCAGGTGCCAACAGGGCGCGCCGCGCGGCCGCTACGTCGCACCGCCGCCGACTTCGTCCCAGGGGTCTTTCGGGCCAGGCGGTTCGGCTCCGACCGCGGCCAGCGCGGTATCGTCTTGCTCGACCCGCTCGGGCCGGGCAACGCGGACCTGCTTCAAGTCGTCGAGCAAGAAAAGCACGTTGATCCCGCCAACCAATACTGCTACCGGAAACAGCATCAAGAGCAGTACCATGTCGTCGACGGGCAAGCGGTCGAAGCATACGTCGGTGAGCGACCAGACGGCGTTGGGGATTTGGAGCACCGTCCAATCTCGGTTCCGCAAGGTCGGCGAGGTCATTTGAATGACCCAGGGCACGATGCTTCCCACCGATAGCAACACGATATTGATCAAGGCCGGCACCCCAAGTGCAAGGTTCGCACGGCGCCGCAATACGCGCACGAGTAGAGATCCGATCCCCAGGTAAATCGCCAGATAGCACGTGGCGACGGCCCCAGCGATCATCATCTCGGCGGGCTTGGGCGCACCAGCGCCTAGCCACAGACCGGGACTCGGCGAATAGGCAGCGTCAGAGAGCCTTCTTATGAAGACACCAATCTCGTGGTACGGCAGCAGCGCCAACAGCGAGATCGCGGCCATGTTCACCAATACGAACACGTAACCGGTGCCGGGACCGGGCGTGAACCAGGTGAGCAAGGTGCGCGCCAGCGTCGACTGCGGCAAGTCGCGGCGCACCCGCGGCGACAGGGCCGCCGGTTCGCCGGTCAGAAACATGCCAAAGACGAACCAGCCGATCGCGCTAACGTAAATCAGCGCGAAGGAAACGTCTGGGTCGACGACGGTCATCTGAAGTCCGGCCATCCAACCCAAGAACGAAAGCTGTGCCACGACCAACGACCAGCGCAAGGCGGTCGATCGGTTTTCGCTCACCGTCAGCAGTTGACTTCGCGCGGCCAGAAACGCGACGGCGAAATAGTTTATGAACAGCGTGGCAAACAGGCCCTGCAACAGCCAAAACTCGGATGCACCCCAAAACCCGCCCTGAAACACGATCGCCGCGGTCCAAAGGTTGTCGACCCACATTGCGCCGAATAGTCCGATCGCCAGCAGAACCGACAGCGCGATGTGTCGCTGCCGCAGTGGGCTGATCGCACCCAGCAAGAGGCCCGAGACCGAGAGTGCCAGCGAAAAGGCGCACGTGTAGACCACCACCAACACGATCGTGACAATGTCGAGCCCGCGCAGCAAATACGTAAACGCCAGGCACGGCACGATCGCCGACAGGTAAACCACCATCTGCAGTCCAATGGCGCAGAGTTTTCCGGTCAGGATCTGCCGCGCACCCAGCGACGTGATCGACAGCAGCTCGAAGGTGCGGTCCTGTCGCTCGGAGGAGAGGGAATGAAACGCCGCATACGGCGCGACGACCAACAGTGGGAACGAGAGAATCAAATGGTAGACGAACAGCATCCGCGGTCCTTCGGCCGAGTAGTAGACGGCCGGACCAATGCGCGCCAGGCCGACAATTGACCAAGCCCAGCCCGCGATCAGCATCAAAAAGAACGTGATCAGGAATTGCCGGCTGCGCAGCGCCTGGCGCGCCTCTTTAACGAGAATCGGATTCAAACGATCGCCCAGCTTGGCCAACAGCGCGTCGATCCGATCCCATCGCGTCGTCTCGACGACGGTGGCATCGACCACCTCCACGGATGCCCGCGCTGGATCAATCGTCGTCATTGCACGAGTCCTTCGGTGACTTGCATGAAGACGTCTTCCAGACTCCTGGCGCGACTGCCAAAGGCCACGACTTGAACGCCCGCGGTGACCAATTGCCGCAGCATCTCGGCTTCGGCCTCTTGGGTGCCATCGTGCAGGAATTCGGCCGTTTCGCCGACGATGTGCAACTCGTGGATGTCGTCGCGGTGGGCCAGGTGTGCGCGCACCGGCTCCGCTCCGCCCAGCACGCGCATGTGGACTCCTCGCTGGGCGTGCCGCGTTCGATGGATTTCATCGACCGTGCCGACGGCCAAGAGCCTTCCCTGCTCGATGATCGCGACCGTGTCACACATTTCTGCTAGTTCGGTCAGAATGTGCGAACTGACCAGAATGGCTTTGCCGTCGGCGGCCAACTGCCCGATCATCTCGCGCAACTGAATGCGGGCCCGTGGGTCGAGGCCCGCGGCCGGCTCGTCGAGGATCATCACCGGCGGATCGTGAATCATCGCCCGCCCCAAGCACAGTCGCTGCTTCATGCCCTTGGACAAGCCGTCGATCGGCTTCTCGGCCAGGCCGTCGAGCTTCGTGAAGCTCATCACGTAGTTCACGGCCCGCAACCGCTCGGCACCCACCAGCCCGTACGCCCTGGCGAAAAAGTCCAGGTATTCGCTGACGATGATGTTGGGATGCGTGTCGAAGTAGTCGGGCATGAACCCCAATCGACGGCGCACCCGGTCGGCGTCTTGCACGACCGAAAAGCCGTCGACCATCGCGTCGCCCGAGGTCGGCATGTCGAGCGTGGCCAAAATTCGCATGCTGGTGGTCTTGCCCGCGCCGTTGGGTCCGATGAATCCGAACACGCGACCGGGATAGACCTGGAAGCTGACGTCGTCGACCGCCTTGGTCGCGCCGAAGTACCGGTGCAGGTTGATCAGTTCGATCGCCGGAGTTGCGTCGATCATACGGCTCACCACGTTCCCGAAATGACGTGCAGGCTCTGCCGCTCGATCGGATCTTCGACGCCGACGATCACGCCGGGCGGGCGCTCGACGATCGCCACGTAGGACCGCCGGTCTGGCAACTTCGAAGCAACGCGCTTGAACGCGTCGTCCAGCGCCGTGTCGAGGCGACTACCGCCGCCGTAACTGACTCCACGATACTGATACGAGCGCGGGCCGCCGAACAAGAAACTGGAAGCCGGCGACGCGGTGGGGGTTGGCGCGTCGGACTCGGCGTCTCCGCGGGACGTGACGATATTTGACACGGTTCGCTCGACCTTCTCGTCGGTGTCCAACAGTTCGAGTGTTATCCGGTGGTCTCGCCCGATGGCCCGTCCGCCGTACAGATCGCCGGCGGCGCTACGCAACATCAAGTACTTGATGTTCGCGCCCAATCGATTTTCGACCGCGCAAGCGGTGGCGCCGGGCGTCTCCAATACCCGCAATTCCTGTTTGGTGGCGTAGGGTCGCATGGTGACATATTGGACCGGCGTGCGCGACGGGATCCAGCCGGCCGAGAGATGCTGGGACCGATTCCAGTCGATCGCGCGCAGCGGTTGCGTCGAGCCGTTGTGATAGCCGTCGCGGTCGATCGGCAAAATGGCCACGTTCATCGGAAGATCGAGTCCGGACGACGGCGCCATGCCGGCGTAGTAACTCAAGCGGGCCCAACTGACCGCTTCGTCGCGGGTTTGATCGAGCATCGTGAAACTGCGGGCCCGCAAGTACGTGTCGAAGCCATCGGCGACGATGGCGTAGCCCAGCAGCAACAGCGAAACGGCAAGCGCGGCGGCAGGCACCGTAAACAACAGCAAGTGCAGCCGCCGTTTGCGCCGCAACAGCCAGTAGTTGAGCGGCCCGATGCCCAGCACGAACATCGTGATCAACACGCGGTAGGTGCGTACCGGCGGCAGCCCCACGTCATCGATCGCGTAGCGGTCGAAGTCCAACGCACCGTTCTCGATCGGCGCGCCATGCCGCCATTGCCACTGCCACCGCGATTCGCCGATTGTGTTGAACAACCACCCCCACTGGTGATCCTTGCCGGGAAACGGATCCTCCTTGGCCATCGCCACCACCAGGCCCATATCGGCCGGGCGCCACACGAACGGCGCCTGCCAGTGTGGAATGGGGGACTTATTTTCTTTTTCATCGTCAACGTCCGAATTGTCGCGCACCACCGTCGCACCGCTGACCCGATGCATGATTCCGTCGTTCAGACGCCAATCGGGCTGATTCCAGGCCTCGGGCAGCGGTTCCGCCTCGCTTGTTCGGCCCGGCAGCCGCAGCAGTTCGTCCAGCGGCTTAAGTTTTTTCCAATCGTCGCCGACGCCGTGGACGCACAGATTGCCTCCGGCCAGCGTCCAACTGCGCAATGCGTCGAGCACCTTCGGCCGGGTATCCGCAAGGTCCTGCAACTCGGACAACCGGATGAAGATCACGTCGAGCGCGCTGTAGTTGATCCAATCATCGAACAGATCGGCCGCTGGCATGGATGCAAACGTGCCGACGCTGGAGGTCGTGATAGGCTGCGAGGGGTTGCCAGCGACATTGCTAGCCCAGACATAGTCCAACGACGGCCCGGTTACCGATTTGAACGCGCTGAGATCCACGGTGCCCGACGTCACGAAGAGGATCTTCGGACAGTCGTCGGCCCGCATTCCTGTGACAAACATGCCGTGATTCTCAAAACACAGATCGCGCAATCGCACGCCCGACTCCCAGACGTCGAACGAAAGGGTCGAGTAGTAGATCGTGCGCCGCGGATAGGGAATCACCACCCGCACGCTCCTGGCGCCGGCCGGAATGACCACGTCTTTGGTCACGGAGATTGGCCGGCGCTCGCCGAACCGGCTGTTGGTGATCTCCAGCGTCAAGAGCCGGTCGATCTTCGCCGGCGGCGTGGCTCGCAGCGTGATCCGAATCGGCAGATAGCCGCCTCCCTCGGGCCAGGTGGTATCGAATACAATCGAAAGCCCGTTCACCGGGGGCTTGTTGCCTTGTGGAAGTGCGAGGGTGAATCCCTGGCTGGCGCGCAGCGCGGCGGGCAGCGCGAGCACCAACGCGACGACGAGCAACGCCGCGGCGGCTTGCAGGTTGGTTCGAAGTCGCCCCATTCTCGCGGTTCCTCGCGATGCGATCGAAGTGTCTTCGACGCCGTCGTCTCCGCGCGGCGTCCCGGCGTCATTCGCTGAAGCGGCACGAATCTTGGTTTCCGCTACGAACGGCGCGACGGCGACTGAGGCGCGGATGCCCGCGCGGCGCGTATCCGATCGCGCACTGTCCCGACCAACCGCAGCAGCAAAAACGCCCCGCTGTGCACCACCAGCAACACTACGAAGCCGAACAGGGCCACCAGAAACGCCACAGCCCAGATCTGACCGCGCGCAGCGGCCGCACCGATCAAGCACACGAATGCGCTGAGGGTGACCCAAGCCAACAATCGGCGTAGCGAAAACTGGGGGGCAAGCATCAACCTTGATTGTGGCACACCGCACGACGATTTGACAAGCATTTTTCGCGTAAGAAACACCGCTGAATACCGGCACATGACGCGCGCCGTGCGTTGCCTCCACTGGGTACCGGCGGTAGGATGAGGCGCGCTGTCCGATGGCCGGCCGACGGCCGTTTTGCCCCCGCTGGACTGTCCGCAACCGTGCTACACGTATCGAACGGATGAACCGTGACGCCAAGGGAGTGCCACGCATGAATAGCCTGTTGGCGATCTTCGCCGCCGCAATGTTGATCTGGGCCGGTGGGGTCGACCGTGCCGTCGCCCAGTCGCACGTCGCAGTGGCAGCCGTGCGCGGCGAGCCGTTCGGCGTCGGCCGCATTACGCTCAACACCGGCGGCGATTTCCGCGTGAACATTCCCCGGCTTGCCCCCGGCCGGCGGGGCGGACGCATTCGCGATCTCGCCCGGCGTTTGGCCGACAAAGCCGGCGAACCCCGGCAGACGATCCGGCTTGAGACGGGTGACATGTCGTTGGTCGAGCGATCGGGCCGCATCTTCTATCCCGTGTTCGAAAAGCGCGAGCGGCCGCTGCTGCAAGAATTCGTCAACGTGCCCAAGCAGACGACCGTGTTCTTCCTGTTTCAGGGCGACGCGCCGCTGCAACTGACGCTGTACACGCCGCAGCCGCAAACCGGCTCGGTCGTGCCGCTGCGCGACCCGCAAGCATACGACCGATTGCTGGCCGCCTGGTGGCGCGACTTTTCGGCCGCGGCCGACTCGGCCAGCACGCCACAGGACTTTCCGCCGATGGTGGAAGAGTACCTGGTCGACACGCTTTCGCGCCGGCTGCAGTTGCAGTTGCCGGATCGATCGCCGATCGGCGGCAACAGTGTCTTGGCTCGTGAGATGAATTTGTTGATCGGCACCGAATCGGCGCGCCAGGAAACGGCCCGCGAGATCCTGCTCGGTTCTCCCGCGCCGCCGACCGCCACGGTCACGCTGCCCGAAACACTTCCCCCGCCAGCGCCCGAAGTACTCAATCCAGCAAACGCGCCCGTCGAACCGTTGGCATCGCGGGTGCCGATCGAATGCTTTTACGTTCGTTTTGGCAGCTTCGCGAATTTCCTGTGGCTTAGGCATCGCCTGGAAGAGTGGGGCGGCGAAGCGCGCGACATTATCTCGGAGCGCGGATTCGACTACGGGCTGAATCAGCGGATGCAAGGACAGCTCGGACTGCGCGAATCGAAAACGGCCGAACTGCTCGGCGGCACGGTGATCGCCGACGTCGCGATGATCGGCAGCGACACGTTCCTGCGCGAGGGGGCGGCCATCGGACTGCTGTTTCAGGCCCGCAACAGCCTGGCGGTGACCGCCGACTTCAGCCAGCAGCGCGCCGCGGCGCTCAAGGAGCATCCTGATGCAAAGCAGCAAACGCTCCAGATCGACGGGCACCCCGTTTCGCTGATCAGCACGCCGGACAACTCCCTGCGTTCGTTCTACGCGTCGGACGGCGAGTACCATTTGATCACGACCAGCCGTGCGATCGTCGAGTGGTTTTTCGCGGTTGGCGCAGGGCGTCACGAATCGATCGGCGAGAGCGAAGCGTTTCGGCTGGCCCGCAAGCACATGCCGCTTGAGCGCGACGACGCGGTGTTTGCTTATTTCTCGCGGTCGTTCTTCCAGAACCTGCTCGGGCCGCACTACCAGATCGAGCTCCAGCGGCGATTGCGTTCGACAGTCGAGATTGAGCTAGTGCAAATTGCCCGGCTCGCGGCTCGCGGGGAAGGCAACTCGGCTCATTCGATCGATGAGCTAGTCGCGGCCGGATACCTTCCCGAAGGATTCGGGCGGCGGGCCGACGGCAGCATGCTGGTTGCGCGCGGCGACACGTTTGTCGACTCGGTGCGGGGAGCCGTCGGCAGTTTTCTGCCCGTACCCGACGTGACCGTCGACAAGGTCACGCCCGAAGAACTGCGATCGTATGAGGAGTTTGCCGCGGACTTCGAGTCGGCATGGGGTCCGATGGATCCGATTGTGGCCGGCATCCAGCGCGAGGCGCTGCCCGGCGGAAAGCTGGAACGGCTGACCATCGATGTGAAGGCCGCCCCGCTAAGCGAACAGCACACGCAGATCCTGGGCCAGTGGCTCGGACCGGCGACCGACCAGCGCCTGGCGCCGGTCGAAGGCAACGTGGTTTCGTTCGAGGCGGTGATGCGCGGCGGTTCGTTCTTTGCCGGCGAGCAGCATCACCTGTTTGGAGCGATTCGCGACGCCGATCCTGCGATCGCGCTGCAACCTCAAGCCGGCCTGATTCCGCAACTGTTCAAGATGCAACTCAGCGGACTGCAAGGTTATCTGGGCGCGTGGCCCAATCCCGGATTTTTGAAGCTGTTGGGCGGGATTGTCGAAGTGCCGGTCGACGACGCCGGCTATTCGCGGTCGCTGGCCGGCGTGTGGCGGCGCCAGTTCGACGGCTACACGCTGTTGTCGTTTCATCCGGAAATCCTGGCTCAAATATCACCGCAGTTGCGCTTCGAGCAGGTCGAACGGCCTGCCCAAATCTGGTTCCATGCGGGCGACCTGGCCAATTCGCAACTGGCGCCGTTCATCAACGCTTATGGCTACAAACAGTCGCGGCAAATCGCCGTCAACAATACGCGCTTCATGAACATGCTGGTCGAACAGTTGCACGTTCCGCCGGCCGACGCGTTGGCCACGGCCGAAACGCTGCTGGGAGCGCGGCTGCTCGAACCGCTCGGCGGCGAATACGAACTGCGCGAGCAGCCCGGCGGACAAACCGCGTGGACGTCGACCTCGTTGATCGAACATCCACAAGCATCGCCGCCGCCATCCGATTACCAGTTCCCCGCGCTGCGATGGTTTCGTGGGATCGACTTCGAGGTATCGGTCGATCATGGGCTGTTGGCCGTTCACGGCGAGATGATCATGCCCGCCGAGACGAAGCCCACCGGAATCGAGCTTCCCAAGTTGCCGTTCGGCCTGCTTTCGCCCAAGAACGACAAACCGAAGCCCAATGGCGATAAGCCGGCGCAGGAAGCCCTGCCGGAACCCAACGGCCCGAGAGACTTTTGATTTGGCACCGCGCAACTTCTGTTCCTGCCTGATCGCGGCGATTGCGCTGGCGGTGCTTGTCGCGTGGCCCACGGCTGGCGAGGCTGCCGAGCCGCTCAACGTCGTGCTGATCGCCGTCGACGACATGAACAACGACGTCGGCTGCTACGGCCACCCACAGGTCAAGACGCCGGCGATCGACAGCCTGGCCGAGCGGGGCGTGCGTTTCGATCGGGCGTATTGCCAGTATCCGGTGTGCAACCCGTCGCGGGTTTCGATGCTTGCCGGACTGCGACCCGACGCGACCGGAGTGTTGGACCTGACCACGCCGCCCCGCGCGCACGTCGGCGACCACGTATTCCTGCCGCAGCACTTTCGGCAAATCGGCTATCATTCCGCCCACGTCGGAAAGATCTATCACACGGGCGAGACGATCGAGGACCAGGCGAGTTGGGATTTCGAGGCGCGCGAATGGGGAAAGCACCCGCCGGATGAGTACGTAATACGCGGCAAGCGCATCCAACGGCCCAAGAAGTACTACGTGGAGTGGAAGGAGCTTAGCTGCACCGATGCGGAAACGGCCGACGGCGTCGTCTCGCGCCAAAGCAGCGCATTGCTCGACCGGCTCGCGGCGGCGAAACGTCCGTTTTTTCTGGGCGTTGGATTCCGCCGTCCGCATTCCCCTTACGCGGCACCGAAGAAGTATTTCGACCTTTACCCGGTTGACACCATTCCGCGATTGCTCGAGCCGGCGCTGCACGTCCGCCAGATCCCACGGATCGCGCTGACGTATCCGTTCGACACGCCGCTGATCAACGAACGCGAACGGGCGGAAACGGTTGCCGCATTTTGGGCCTGTATCACATTTGTTGACGCGCAGATTCAAATCGTGCTCGACGCGCTGGATCGCAACGATCTGTGGAAAAACACCGTCGTCGTGTTTTACAGCGACCACGGGTATCACCTGGGCGAGCATGGCGGGTTGTGGCACAAGATGACGCTGTTCGAGGAGTCGGCACGCGTGCCGCTGATCATCGTTGCGCCCGGCATGCCGTCGGCCGGAGAGCCGTGCGATCGCGTGGTCGAATTGCTGGACGTTTACCCGACGCTGGTCGACTTGTGCGAGCTTCCGTCGGTGGCCGGACTGCACGGCCGAAGCCTGCGCCCCCTGCTCGAAAACCCCGAAGCTGACTGGAACGACCTTGCCGTGACGCAGGTGGTTCACGAGGGAACGATGGGCCGCAGCATCCGCACCGATCGCTGGCGGTACACTGAATGGGACGGCGGGCAACGCGGCGCCGAGTTATACGACCACGATGCCGACCCGAAGGAATACGTCAATTTGGCCGACGATCCTGCCTGGGCCGATGTCCGCTCCGGTTTGCGCGAACAACTCGAGTCCGCATCGGCCGTGCCGGCAGGCGCCGCTAGTGCGCCGCGCGGTGAAACGACCGACGCCGGCGGCCGAGTACGCTAAGGTGCGGCGCCAGTGGGCAACAGCCGCGCCCTTCTGCTTAGCGGCTGGAACGAAGCAACGGCAGCGGGCAGCCAAACGCCTTGGTTTCGGCCACGGCCGGCTGCTTGCCGGCCAAGACGGCTTCCAACGCGTCGACCAACTCGTGCTTCGTGGGCACGTCGCGGCGCTTGCCGTCCAGCGCGTAACGATTGTCGATGCGACCCCGATACCGAACCGTTCCATCCGGCGTTACCACGATCGCGTCGGGCGTTACCCGTGCGCCGGCCATTTGGGCCAATTTTTGCTCGTGGTCCAACAGGATCGGAAACGCTAAGCCGTAGTCCTTGGCATGCGCCGCCGCGTCCTCGGCCGAAACACTCGGGTCGACGTGAACGCCATAGCAGACGACGCCCCGTGGGCCGTACTTCTTGGCGATCGCCTGCATGTCGGGCGAGTAGCCGTTCGAGACCGGGCACTCAGTGCCGATAAAGTACAACACGACCGCCTCTTGGTCGCGCCATTCTTTCGGCGTGTGCAGCTTGCCAGTGGAATCGGGCAAAGAGAACTTCATGATCCGCGCGGCGGGCGTATCGGCGGACCAGGTAGATGCCGCGTTGCCCAGCAGCGCGAAACCGCCGATCAAGAGCACGAAGGGAGTCAGCCAAGATCGCCGCGCATCGAAAACAGACCAGAGGCCGACCATCGCGACGACAACTCGAACGACTAGGAGTACGACATGGGAACGTGGGGCATCGACGGCGCTGGGCCTAACTCGCGACTGCGAAGCTGTTCTTCCCAGTAGGCATACTGCGGATCGCCGGCGCGGAACGCGAACACGGCGTCGGGCAACGCGCGGCCGTCGACCACGCGCGAGCGAACACGGACCAGTACGGCGCCGTCCTGACGACGCGCAACATCCCACGAATCGAGCTTATGCAAGGCTGGTGTCCGGAAACAGGTTGGAGGGTTTGCGAATCGGCGGGCGGTCGCACTTGCCCCCAAGGGGCGACCGCTTCGATGTCCGATCTGCGGTGAGACGCGTTATTCTGCCGAATATCGCTTCCAAATTCTAGGCTAATTTTCGGCCGGCAGAGCAACAAATTGGTCGAAACTTGCCGGCGAGAACGGGCGAAATTTTCCCAGTTTGCCCAAACAGACCGCCGAATTGGCGATGTTGAGGATCAGCTAAGTCGCGACGCCACGCTTACGCGCCAGTCAATGCCGATTTACCACGGCGTGCAGGTCTTTGGCGGCGGATTCCGTTGCTACTGGGCCCGTACTGTTCGAGCCTGCGCAGTTGTTTGCGCTGTAGCGCCGCACCCGACAACCGGCCCGTGTCGCCGCCGGCGTGTACAACACGATGGCACGGAACGACCAGCGCGAAGCGGTTGGCCGCCATCGTATTGCCCACGGCGCGTGCCGCTCGGGAATTTCCTGCCGCTGCCGCCACCTGGCCATAACTGCGCGTTTGTCCATATCCGATGGCCCGACAGGCTTCGACGATCCGCTGCTGAAAGGGCGTCAGCCCGCGCAGATCGAGCTCGACGTCGCGAAAATCGTCGGCGGCACCGGCGGCAAAGTCGACCAGTCGTGCCGCCAGCGGTGCGTTCCAGTCGCAGATACGGGCACCTTCCCGCACATGGCGGTCCAGGGCCGACAGCGCCGCCTTGCGAGAACCGCGGGCAAACGAAATCTGCGCGATCGTCGTGCCCGAGCCAGCCAGCGCGATCCAGCCCAAGTCGGTCTGGACCGTCGCCACACACATCCGCGCGGCAGGCAGTTCGTCGGCAACTTTGGCGAGCCGGCCGTGCATGCGCATTGCTCGAGTGGGGTCACGAAATGCTGGGCGTGGCCGGTTGTGCTGATCGTTGCGGCCGGGCAATTATTGCGCCACTCGGCCAATCGGCTCGTGGCACACAACGGGCTTTGACAGCTTCTAAAACGGCATTCTATACTGGACCTCCAACGTCGCAAGCGTTGCCCCCTTTCCCGTCAACACGATCGCATCGACGGATTGCCCACGGAGCCGAGGAACTCTTGATGCATCGCTACAGTTCATTTAGTGACGATTTCTACGTCAACATGAACCTCAGCACGGAAATGGAGTTGCCGAGTAATCGGGAGTCGGTGCTGCAATTCTTCGAGCGGCTTCAAAAACAGTTTCCCCAGATGAGCAACTTCTATTGCCGCGACAAGGGAGACTTTATTCTCGAGGAGGACAAAGAGCGCGGGCATTATCGCTGGTGCGCGATCGAGCCACGCCGGCTCTGTTCCGGTCAGGTCAATCCGGAGAGCATCGACGAAGCGCTGGCCCAGCATCAGCTTGTGCTCGACCTGGCACCGTACATGCTCTCGCTCAGCGCGCTCGACTGCGAGGCACTCGACCTGTTGTTTGGTTTCGACTTTACGTTTCGTGGCAATCACAACCAGCTTGTGGCCGAAGCCCTGGGCATCAATCCTGGCATGGAGCAATTGCTCGAAGCGCCGCACGCCGCGATCGTCAACTTCGAGCCGTCGCTCACGTTGGCGCTAGACGAGGAGTGTCGGATGCAGTGCCGGTTGAGCATCGAGACGCGGACCAACGCGTTTCAAATCCGAACCGGCGACTACCCGGAAGAGCAGCTCAGCGTGTTTGTCACGGCTCGCCGCTACGGGGCGCTGGCGCCTGGCGACACGTACGTGCAAACGTTGCAAAACATGGCCGGCGTTTGCCACGATATGATCGACAACTACGTGGCCGAGAATATCCTGCGCCCGCTGGCGCGTGCTATTTCGGCGCGCTGAGCAGGCGTCATGAGCGGCCCAAATTCTGGGCGAAAGACCGAGCTCTTGCCCCAACGTCCAGCGCACCGGCCGGCGGCCGCGCCCGTCGTCGACGTTGCCCGCTTCAGCGACTAGCCGCTCGGTGCGTCGACTTTGCTGCGCGCGTCGAGCACGTGACTGACGACCGAGTGCATCCGGTGCTCGTCGGCAAATGGCGACAGCACGTACGACTTCATCGCCACGATCGGGTCGCCAAAATCGTTCTGCCGGTAACAACTCGTCAGCGAGATCGCCACGCCGTGGCCCTTGAGCGCCTGCTCGTGAACCAGCTCGAAGATCCGCCGGTTGTACTCGTTGTGCTCATGCACCTGCGATCGATAGCTGGCGTCCGAATACTCGCGGGCCTTCACGGCAAACGTGTCGACGTCGTCGGGGTAAGCGCGAAACAGCGTCACCGGGCCCACGTTGTCGCCGTTGAGCACCGATAGATTCGGATGCGACTCGATGATCTCGCGCAACACCTCGGCCATTTCGACCGAGTGCCCCAACAAGGCCCGATAGCCCTGTTTGCCGAACGAGATCAGGTTGGCCAGCGCGGCCATCGGCCCGATCGCGCTGCGCGAGGTCTCCAGCGTGTGCATGCCTGGATGGTACTCGCCGGACGTGTACAAGTAGGGCATGGTTTCGCGGCTGCGCGCGATCAGGTCGAAGTCGTGCGCATCGCGCACCAGCACCAACGACGAGATGTACGGCGTGTAACCGGTTTTGTGAAAGTCGATACCGATCGAGTCGGCCAGTGCCAGGTGTTGGATGTCGTGCCGCGCCGCAGCCAGAGCGCGCACGGTACGCCCACGAAACTCCAGCGGATTAGCGGTGAAGTCATAGTCGTTGAACACGCTCCAGGCCCAACCGATCACGGCGTCGGCATGGATGTGCGGCACGTACGGCAACGAGAACTCCTCGACCAGTTCGTGCCGAACGCGATCGATCGCTTGCAGGTCGTCGATGCCGAAGGCGTCGGTCGAGCCCATCGTGGCGACGATTGCGGCGATACGCTTGCCTTCGCCTAGGGCCTTTCGCGCTGCGTCCCGCAGCGCATCGACTTCGATCGAATTGTCGAGCTTTGTGGGCACGGCAACGACGTGATCCTGGCCGATGCCCAACCAACTGGCCACGTTGAGGCAGCAGTAGTGACTTTGCGTCGATGTCAGAATGAGCGCGTCGTCCTTGACGCCGTGTCGCCCGGTGCCCGGCGCGGCCTTCTCCAACCCGATCTTCACGCCGTACAGCATTCCGCCCGTGCCGCCAAAGGTGAACTGCCCGCCGGCTTGCGCCGGGTCGTAACCAACAAGCGCGGCGGCCATCGATCGTGCGGCCACTTCGGCTTCGGCAAAACGGCGCGCGCTTTCGTCGCTGCACAGATTCGGGTTGTAAATCAAGGGCAACAACACGCTGATCACGCTGGCGATCGACGGAGTGGGTACGACGTTCAACTGGCTGCGCGGATGCCCCCAGATGAACATGCCCTCCAGGTAGCGCACCAACTGGGGGATCACGTCTTCGAGCGATTCGCCCGATTCACCCACGCGGGCTTCAAGCGCCCGCGCATAGTCCGGCTCGCTGGGCATGCCCAGGATCGGGGCTTGCGACTTCAGCGCGTCGATCCGGTCCAGCGCCCGCAACATTGAAAACACGACGTATCCGTCGTGCACCGGGTCGGACACGGGTTGCGGGAATGCCTTGCGGAGCGATTCGAGTAGTTCGACGTAATGCACGGCCATCCTCGCTATGCGACCAGTCGTCGCTGGCGGAACTGATCGATCGCCACAGCCGCGATGATGATGCAGCCGATGATGATTTCCTGAATCGGGTTGGGCTGCTTCAGCGCCGTGCACCCACTGGCAATCACCTGCATGATCAGCGCCCCGGTCAGCGTGCCCAGGATTGAACCGCGCCCACCGCTCAAACTGCCCCCGCCGATGACAACGGCCGCGATGATCGGCAGTTCCTTGCCCGTGCCCGACGTTGGATCGCCGACCGTCAGCCGACTGAATTGAAACAACCCGGCCAATCCTACGAAGAAGCCGGCCAGGGTGAACACCGCGATCCGCGTTCGCACCACGTTGATTCCGCACAGCCGGGCCGTCGCTTCGTTCGAACCGATGGCGAAGACGTGTCGGCCGAACACCGGGTAGCGCAGCAGGGCAGCCACCGCCAGCGCAAAGAACAGCAGCAGCCACACGCCGGGCGAGAAGATCATCCACTCGTGCGCCAGCCGCGGGCTGAGCAGGTTTTTCATCCAGTCCGGCACATCCGAGGGCATCGGCCGCACCATCGTGTTGTTGCCCACGATTTTGGCCAACCCCAAATAGATCGTCATCGTGCCCAGCGTCACGATGAACGGCACGATCCGCAGCCGACTGATCAGCGTGCCGTTGACAAATCCGGCCAGGCAACCGGTCGCAATTCCGGCGGCCACCGATACGGCCGGCGAATACCCTTCGCGCAAAACCCAAGCCAGCACGGTCGCGCTGAGCGCCATGGCCGTGCCGGCCGATAGGTCGATACCGGCGGAAATGATAATCATCGTCATTCCCAGCGCCGCCATGGCCACGGTGGCCGACTGCACGAGTATGTTCTGCGCGTTGCGCAACGTGGCAAACCGTCCGCCGTCTTCCTGCAAGTTGTCGGCGATCGCGAACACCGCGATGACGACCGCCAACGCCACGAATGGGCCGATCACGGTCCGCAGAAAGCTGCCGCCGCGTCGGGCCATCAACAGATTTGCCGTCGGAGGATTGCTGTTGCTCATCACTCGTTTTCCACTCCCAAAGCGCACGACAAAAGCGAAGCCGACGTCCACGCGTCGGCATCTCGGATCTCGCGCAATCGGCCGCGCGCCATGACACCCACACGATCGCAAACGCTGAGCAGCTCCGTGAAATACGAGCTGACGAAAATGATCGCTTTGCCCTCGGCCGCCAACGACCCCATCAGCCGATAAATCTCCGACTTGGTTCCCACGTCGATTCCGCGCGTCGGCTCGTCGAGCAACAGGACGTCGGCGTTCTGGTGCATGACGCGGGATAGCGCGACCTTCTGTTGATTGCCGCCGGAAAGATGCTCGACCAATTGCTCCGGCGAGCGTGCCTTAACGTTGAGCCGCTGCATCCACTGCTCCACCGCTGCCCGACGCTTTCGCAAATGCAACCAGCCGAACCGGCTGTACGGATCCAGTCGGCTATAGGTGACGTTGTCGACGATCGATTCCCGTTGGGCCAACCCTTCGCCTTTGCGATCTTCGGAGACCAAGCCCAGCCCGGCTCGATTGCGGGCGTGGGGTGTTTGCCGCACGGCCAACCCGCCCAAACGCACGGTGCCCTGGCGCACCGGATCCAGGGCCAGCAAGCAGCGCAACAATTCGGTGCGGCCAGCCCCAACCAGCCCAGCGATTCCCAGAATCTCGCCGCGGCGCAGCTCCAGTGAAACGCTATTCGGTGTTTCGCGACCAGAGAGTGAATCAAGCGAAAGCAGAACGTCGCCCGGCGTGTGATCGACGCTGGGAAACAACTCGTCGACCTCGCGTCCGACCATCAGCGCTACGATATCGGCCTCGCTCGGGCCGGCAAGCGCGCCTCCGCCGGCCACGGTTCCGTCGCGCAGCACAACGTAGTGGTCGGCGATCCGGCGAATCTCTTCCAAAAAATGACTGATGTAGATGATCGCGATGCCGGACCGTTTGAGCTTTTCGATCACGCGAAACAGGCTCTCGACGTCGTGCTGCGTCAGCGAGCTGGTTGGCTCGTCGAAGACGATGACCCGGGCTTCGATGACCAGGGCGCGGGCGATTTCAACCACCTGCTGATCGGCCACTGAGAGCTGGCCCACGGGAACGCCGAGTGGCAAGTCCTCGCGGCCTAGTTGCTCGAGTGCTTCGACGACACGCCGCCGCTGTGCGGCCCGCTGGACGATGCCCCAGCGACCCGATTCCTGCCCCAGCATGACGTTTTCGACAACGTCGAGGTCCGGGGCCAGGTTCAGCTCCTGGTAGATCATTGCCACGCCGGCCTGCCGCGCGTCGTGCGGATTCTTCGGCGCGTAGCGCTGGCCGGCCAACTCCATTCGCCCGCGGTCGGGCGACTCGGCGCCGCTGAGCACTTTCATCAGCGTGCTCTTGCCGGCCCCGTTCTCCCCGATCAGTGCCAGCACTTCGCCACTGCGGGCTTCGAGCGAAACGGCGTCGAGCGCACGGGTGGCCCCGAAGCTCTTGCTGATGTCGGACATCCGCAATAGCGCGGTTTGCATCGGCGCGCCCGAGGTATTCAATCGGCCTGGATGGGGTGCAACAGTTCGTGGATCTTCGGTTCGTCGCGATTTTCCGTCGTGGCCATCACTTCGCCGGTCGAGATCCGTTTTTCGACCTCTTTGCCCTCGAGGTGGGCCACCATCGTGTTCACGCCCAGGTAGCCCATCGCCACCGGATCCTGGAGTACGATGCCTTGCAACTTACCCTCGGCCATCGCGTCGACCAACAGCGGACTGGGATCGAAGCCGATGAACGTCACCTTTCCGGTCAGCCCTTCCTGCTCGAGCGCGCCCAACACGCCGACCGTGTCCGGCTCGCACACGGCAAAGATCCCGTCCAGCCGATCGCCAAATTGATTGAGCAACTGCAAGGCTTTGTTTTGCGCTTCCAATGGGGTCGTGCCTGAGTATTGATCGTCTGACAGGATGACGATGTCGGGAAACTCTTTCTTCAACGTTTCCAGAAAACCCCGTTCGCGTTGCTCGGTGCTCTCGCTGCCGACGTTGTAGCGCAGCAAGATCACGTTGCCCTTGCCATCCAAACGCTTGCCCATTTCGCGGGCCGCCAGCGCGCCGCCGCGATAGTTGTCGGTGGCAACGTAGCTGACAATGACTGATTCGTCCGCCAGTCCGCTGTCGAAGATCACGGTCGGAATGTCTTCGCGCTGGGCATCCAACACCGACGGCACCAGGGCTGTCGAATCCAATGGAGCCAGCACAATGCCGTCGACGCCTTGCGCAATGAAGTCGGCGACGACGTTGATCTGTCCCTCGCGGTCGTTTTCCAGGATCGCGCCCTTCCAGTAGACCTCGACGTTGCCCAACTCCTCTGCGGCCTTTAGCGCGCCGGCATGCACCGACTTCCAAAATACGTGCGTCGTGCCCTTGGGAATCACGGCCAGGCGATACTTCTTCGGTCCGCCGTCGTCGGCCGAATCGGTTGTCGCGGTCGAAGCCCCGCAACCGGCCAGGGCCAAGAGTAAGGGGACCAAGATCACGAAGCGACGCATAGATCGGACCCTCTCATGCTTGCGCGTTGCAGGCTGCGTCGGGCACTGCGCACCGACGGATGGCCGCCCTCCAGGATACCAGCGTCGCGGGCCACGATCAGCGCGCCGCGCCCGGAACGTCGACCGCGGTAATTACGAGCTGCGTCGATCGCGACGGCCGCGCGAGGAACCACGGCCCCGGCCGCGCGATCCACCCGACCGAGGATTCTTGCTGCGGCCTTCCATGTTCGTCGCGATAATGTGTCCAATCGCGTCCTCCCAGGACGGGATTGCGCGGTGGCTCGCCTTCTCGGTCGACCCGCTGGCGGACTTGGCGCCGCCCGACTGGGCCGTGTCGGAACTGTCTGCGTCGGCCACGCCAACCAACTCGCTCGACTCCTCGGAAAACTCTGCGTCCGTGGTCGTTTCGTCGCCGTCCTCGGCCGTCTCGTCCGACTCGGCTTCGTCGGAGGTACGCCGTTTGTCGCGACCCGAACCGCGACGGCGTCGCCGCCGTCCTTTGCGTTCGCGCTCCTCGCCTTCGGGCGCGGTGACGGTGGTCTCGCGTTGGTCGGCGGCATCATCATCGTCCGAATCACTGCCGTTGTCGTTGGTCGCAGTGGCCGATTCGGATTCTTCGGTTCGAGGTCCATCGCGGCGGGATCTTCGTCCGCCACGGCGACGGCGGCGTCGCTTCGGCCGGCCGCCTTCGTCACTGCGTGTCGGCAATTCGTCATCCGCGGTCTCGACCAGTTCGGCGTCGATGACTTCGCCTTCGCCAAAAGCGGCGTCGGTCGCTGCCGCGTCGGACTGAGACGATCCGCTCGGCGATTCGAAGGCCGGTTCCGCACGTTTGACTGCCGGCTCGAACATCGAGGGCGGCCGTGTCCGCGGCGGTTCGGCAATCGGTTCATCGCGGGGCAATTCGGGTTGGGTCGCGCTTTGTGGCGCCGCGACGTCCGAATCAATCGCTTCCGGCTCGCGCCGTTCATCTGACGCCGGTTCGGGTGACAGTTCGCTGTCTTCGGTCGGCGCGACGGCCGGCTCGACCGGCTCCATGCCTAGTTCGGTCGCCAAGCGCGACCAATCGGTCGGCGCGGGCTGCGGCGTTGGCGGCGCGTCCTTTGCCTTGGGTTTCTTGGTTTCGGGGGGTTTGGCGGGCGGCGGCGGTTGACTTGGATCTTCCTTTGGTGCGTCGGCACCCAGTGAAGATGCCAGCGAGTCCCAGTGATTGGATTGGTTCATGTGTGTAACGAAAGGGTCTTGTGAAATTCGGCGCCGCGCGGCGTCCTGCGGGCAGGCTGGCGCACGATTCGAATCGTCAAAAACCAGCATTATACGGCTTCTCGCGACGCCTGGAAAGGTCGCCGCCGCGCGTCCCGTTGCGCTCTGGAGTTGGTCGAGATTGGCGCCTCGCGCTACAATTGCGCGACGGCCCAATGCGTCTGCCGCGCTTGCGCGGAACACCCCCCAGCAGCGGCCAGCGCTCGAGGGCGCCGGTGACCCGATCCACGCGAGAATCGAAACCATGGCTGGTAGCCCAATGCAGGACAACGCCCAGGCACCGTCGTTCGTCGAAGAAGTGCAGATCACGGGCCACATTATCGACAGCCTGATCCTGCCCAAGGTGCTCGACCTGATCAACGCGGCCGGCGGCACGTTCAAGATCGTGCAGATCACGATCGGACAAACACAGCGCGACCCGAGCTTTGCCGTGGTCGAGGTCGGCGCCGACAGCGTCGAACAACTGGCCGAGATTCTCGCGCAAATCAGCGATCACGGTGCCGTGCCCACCGCGCAGCAAGATTGCCGGCTGGTCGCCGCGGACATCGACACCGCGTTTCCCGAGGCGTTTTACAGCTCGACAAACCAGCGGACCGAGATCCGGGTGGACGGCCAGTGGATCGAAGTGGCCGATCAGGAAATGGACTGCGGGATCGCCGTCGATCCCAAGCGCCAAACGGCGCGCTGCGTCGCCATGAGCGACGTGGCATGCGGGATGCAGTTCGTCGTCGGCCATGGCGGGGTGCGCGTCTTTCCCGAGCAGCGCTCCGGTGCACGCCAGTCGTTCGAGTTCATGGGCAGCAGCGTCTCCACCGAAAAGCCCAAGGGCGTGGCGATCCGGCAAATTGCGAACCAACTGTGCAACAGCCACCGCCAGGGTGGAAAGACGCTACTGGTCGGCGGCCCGGCCATCGTGCACACCGGCAGCGTTGAACACGTCTGCCAACTGCTGCGTGGCGGATTCGTCGACCAACTGTTTGCCGGCAATGCCCTGGCAACTCACGACATCGAGCAGGCCCTGTTCGGCACCAGCCTGGGTGTTCACTTGGAGCACGGCAACCTGGCCGAGGCCGGCCACGAACACCACCTGCGCGCGATCAACCGCATCCGCCGGGCCGGCGGCATCCGGCAGGCGGTCGAGTCCGGCACGCTCAAATCGGGAATCATGTACGAGTGCGTCAAGAACGACGTCGATTTCCTGCTGGCCGGGAGCATTCGCGACGACGGCCCCCTGCCCGAAGTGATCACCGACGTGATCGAAGCCCAACGGGCGATGCGCGAGCGAATTCGGGGCGTGACTTTCTGTTTGATGATCGCCACAGCACTGCACTCGATCGCCGTCGGCAACCTCTTGCCTGCCAGCGTCAAAGTCGTGTGCGTCGACATCAATCCGTCGACCGTGATCAAGCTCAGTGATCGCGGATCGTTCCAGACGGTCGGACTGGTGACCGACGTCGAGCCGTTTCTTCGGGCCCTGGTGCTCGAACTCGAGGCCTTGCAACAGTCCGCATGAATCCCGATCAGCTCAATCCTACGACGCACGGCTCCGACGCCGCATCGAGCAACCCAACCGCGCGGATCCTGATGTGTCCGCCCGACCACTACGGAATCGAGTACGAAATCAACCCGTGGATGAATACCGAGCGGCAGGCGGATCACGCGCTGGCGGTTCGGCAGTGGGAACAATTGCGGGCCACGTTGGTTGACGCCGGCGCGCAAATCGTCGAGATGCAGCCGGTGGCTGGACTGCCCGACTTGGTCTTCACAGCCAACGCCGCGCTAATCTACCGCGACACGGCCGTCTTGGCCCGGTTTCGCCATCCGCAGCGCCAAGGTGAACAACCGCACGACGAGCAGTGGCTTCGATCGGCCGGCTTTACCGTCCGCGATCTCGACGAAGGCGTGTTCTTCGAAGGGGCTGGCGACGCGCTGTTCTGTGGGCCGACATTGTTCGCCGGGTATCGGCTGCGGAGTGACGTACGTGGCCATCAGCAGATCGGCGCAATGTTCGGCTGCCGTGTCATTCCGTTGGAGCTGGTCGACCCGTACTACTATCATCTCGACACGTGCTTCTGCCCGCTGGCCGAAGGCGTGGCGATCTGCTTTCCGGCGGCGTTCGACGACTATGGGCGGCGCGCGCTGTCCGAGTCGGTCGAGGAACTGATCCCGGTCGACGAGGAGGAATCGCGCCGCTTCGCGTGCAACGCGGTGGTCGTCGGGCGGACCGTCGTCACGAACACAGGATGCCCGCGACTTCACGCGGCGCTGCGCACGCGGGGGTTCGAGCCGCGCGAAACACCGCTCGACGAATTCGTCAAAGCCGGCGGCAGCGCGAAATGCCTGACGCTGCGGCTCGACGGCGAAGAAGCCGCCAGTTGGAAACACGCGACGGCTGAATGAGTCGGTCGCGTAGTAGCGCCGGCGCGCGTCGATCGCAGCCCAAGTACCTCAGGCGACGCTGATCGTGCCCGCATGTTGGACTACTTCATCCGCACGAACATGTACGAGTTGTCGACCACGTTGAACAGCGGCCGGTAGGGATCGAACCGGTGATTCGGCGTCTTGGCCCAGGGATACCACACCATGGCCAAGGTCAGACCCCAGGTCTCGGTAATCGAGCCGCCGACTTTCGACGTGTCGCGCGGCATCAGATAGTTTTGTGCGATTTGAATGGCCCAACGCTCCGACAACGGAGCGGTCGCATCGGCCCCAAACAGCACGTCGCCGTGGCCCGAAAGCCCGATCCACATCCGCCCCACAGCTCCGTAGGAGAAATTCGCGCGGTAGTACAAGTTGTACTGGTCGGTGGTTTGCCAGGTGACCGTTGTCACCGGCACCGACGGGGGCGCGGTCTGCGTGTCGCTGTTCAGATGGGCCGCGGCCCAGACCCCGATTTCGTGGAAGCCCCACAAGTAGCTGACTTCGCCTCGGACCTGGAGCATGTTCATGGTGACATACCAGTCGTCGTACAAGTAGTCGACAACCGCCCCGCCCTGCAAACCCTGGTTGCAGCGTGCGCGGTGGAACCATCCGCCGGTGGCGAACAACTGGGTCCGCGAGCGGTCGACCAGGCCGGTCGAGCCGTTGAAGTCGCTAAACGCCACGGTGCCGCCCAGTTGCATGCCGATGGCGCGCTGGGGCAAGAACGGGAAGGCCCAGTTCACCCCCTTGTTGAAGCCGAAGTTGCCGTTCATGCCCAAGTCGGGCGGAGCCTTGAAACCTTGCGCGCCGCTGAACGTGTTGAAATTGCGCCAGGCGGGGCTGCGGCCGAAATTGTTCCACCAACCG
>CALFYT010000071.1 GCA_937952415.1 uncultured Planctomycetaceae bacterium
TGTCGGCTCGTTTGCCCTCGGTGCACGTACCGGCAAGTTCGACTCGTCGGGCAAGCCCAAGGCGATTCCGGGTCACAACATCATGCTCGTGGCCCTGGGGGTGTTCATCCTGTGGCTCGGCTGGTTCGGGTTTAACCCCGGTAGCACGATGGCCGCTGATGCGAACGCCATTGCGTTGATTACGGTCACCACGAACTCGGCGGCTGCCGCCGGCGCGATTGCCGCGATCTTCACGGCCAAGGCCATGTTCGGGAAGTGGGAAGCCACGATGGCCCTCAACGGTGCTCTCGCCGGCTTGGTGTCGATCACCGCGCCCTGTGCGTGGGTCACCGTTCCCGGCGCCCTGGCGATCGGTGCCATCGGCGGCGTGGTCGTGGTGCTTTCGGTGGTGTTCATCGAGCACACGCTCAAGATCGACGACCCGGTCGGTGCCATCTCGGTGCACGGCACCTGCGGTGCCTGGGGAACGCTGGCGGTCGGGCTGTTCTCGACGGGAACCGGCGAGGGCTCACCGTACCCGGGCCTGTTCTATGGTGGCGACGCCACGCAGTTGATCGATCAAGCGATCGGCGTAGCTGCCGTTTTCGGCTGGTGCATCGTCACCGGTGCGATCACGTTCTTCGGCATCAAGTACACGATCGGATTGCGTGTCACGCCGGAAGAGGAAGCCGAAGGTCTCGACTTCGGCGAACACGGCAACGAGGCCTACCACGGCTTCCAGTTCGCCAGCGAAACCAGTTAATCGTCTGCGATCGAAAGGCCGGCGTCGCCGGGTTGCGGCGGCGCCGGCCTTTTACAAACCCTCGCCTGCGCATTCTGGCTTCTTCACAGAGCCAGAAGGACGCCCCAAAAGACTTGGGCGGGTTTGAAAGAGCTCGCCCAAGTCGGGGTGCGCGCCGGGGCACTCGCTCGCAAAGCCGCTTCCGGGCGGCTTTTTCATGGCGCGCGACGATTCCTCGACGCTAGCGGTGATGGCATGCGTGCGGCTAATGCTGTTGACGATTTCGGCCGATGAACACTAACATCGCCCCCCTTCTTCCGGGCTGTTCAGTCCGGTCCCTTTTTCTCTTCATGGAAGCCCTCGCCATGAAAGCCTGCATGCTTGGCCAAGCGGCCGCGGTGTTGCTGTTGTCAACGGTCGGTCTCTCGAGCTGCGCGGCCATCAAGGCCACCGAACAACCCGACAAGCGAAATATGGACGTGCTGAATGCCGGCGTGCCGCGCACGCACGTGATTGCCGAGCTGGGATCGCCCGTGTGGAGCGATCGCGAAGTGGGCACGAGCGTCGACGTGTTTGCCTTCAAGCAGGGTTACTCCAAAGGCACCAAGGCGGCTCGGGCCCTGGCCCACGGCGCGGCCGACGTGGCCACGTTCGGCTTATGGGAAGTGGTCGGCATTCCGGTCGAGTCGATCGCCGACGGCACCGACGTGCAACTCGAAGTGCACTATGGCCCCGCGCAGACCGTCGACCACGTGGTCGTGATCAAGGGCGACAAAGCCGTGCACCCGCCCAAGCTGTTTGCCTGGAATCACAAGCGCCCGAAAGCCGACGCCGCGACGACCTCCGTCGCCGAAACCTCCCCGCCGCGCGGCAACCGGCATGGGGCCGTGGTGAATACGAGCCACAGCGCGGTGCGCTAAGGCCGTGGGCCGCCTCGAGGTTTCCCCGACTATTGGCGTCGGGCCAACCCGGTAGCAGCGTCCAGGGGCCGGCACGTTGGGTGTTGAAATCGCAGTTTGTGCACCTTGCCGAGGGATTTTGGACAATGGAAGGCACGGCACCGCCGGAAGCGACTGTACCGGAGGAGCGCCCGCGAAAGCCGCGATTGTTGGCTTGGTGGTGCCTATTGCCCGTCGCCGGTTGGCTTGCCGTTGAATTGCCGATCGGTTGGTCCGAGGCGATGCGTCGTGCGTCCACTCCGGCCGATGCGGTTGGTTTTGAATTCGGCCGACTCCTGGGCAGCGCCGTAATTCCCCTGACCGTTGCGTGGATCGCATACCGCATCGGTCGACGGTCAACGCGTGCGGCGAGCACCTGCTTTACGCTAGCGCTGGCGTTGCAATGCGTCCTAGTGCTGGTCGGACGGGAAAGGCCGACGAATTTCGGCGAGTTTGGATTCGAAGTACCAGCGGGCTGGGTCTGCGTGCGGCCCAAGAGTGACGTGTGCAAAGCGATGCTTCTATCGACTGATGCGGCCCAAAACTCGTCGCATAGTGTGTTGATGGTCGACGTCGGTAAGCCCCGCATGGCAACAGCCCGTGAACTCGTTCAACACTTTGAAGACAGCGGCAGCACTCCGCCGAAGGCCATCCACGTTGACGGAATCGAAGGTTTCGTAATGGAGACGAGCAGCGTCGACTGGTCGCATCCCCGCTGCGTCGCAGCCGTCTTTCGCGACGGACAGGTCTACCTGCTCACGGCAGCGGGAAAGGATACGCCCGAGATTACTTCCGCGTTTGGCCAGGTGTTGAAGACGTGGAAGTGGCGATGACGGGTAGTGGTTGCGCTGTTGCCGAGATTGCAGCAGCCTGTCGAAGACCGGCGGGAAGTTGCCCCAGGACCGCGATTGTCGCGTAGCCCCACGCCGAGCCGGTAGAATCACCGACATGTGGAATCTCTCGATCCGCCGGTTGCTGCTGGCGACCTTGTTGTTCGCCGTGGCGTTCGCCGCGGTCCGCGTGCCGTCGCGCGAGCCGTATGGCATCGTGCTGGCCAGCCTCGCTATCGGCTATGCGGCTCTAGCGCTGTTCTACGACGCCAAATGGCTGCGAACCGAGCGAGCCGCGACCCTGTTCCTGGTGTCTGTCATGCTGGGATCGTTGATTCTGCTGGGGGCATCCTGGTCGTTTTGGCTCTCTCGGCGGGGACGCCGCATCGGCAAGCGTCCCCGGTTTTCGGCCTCATCGTGGCCGCCTGCAGCCCCTCTAGCCGACCAGGGGGATCTGTCGTAAAATCTTAAATTCGAACCAGTTCGCCAGCGTAGCTTCAATCGGCAGAGCACCGCATTCGTAATGCGGGGGTTGTGGGTTCGACTCCCACCGCTGGCTCTTTTTTGGGAAGGGGTTACGATCAACCCCTTCTAGTTTTGCACGCTCGGTGCACGTTTCATGCACGGCAGCCCACCAGTGACCTAGATTCACTGTGGAGGGTTGCCATGTGGCTACGCGAGCAGAACCAGACCTACTATTGCCAGATCGACGGCACGCAGCACAAACTCGGCCAGGACAAGAAGGCGGCCGAAGATGAGTACCACCGCCTGATGAGCGACCGGGCCAGCGGCGTCCCACTGGGTACCCGCACGGTCCGGGAAGTCCTTGATGCCTATTGGAAGTGGCTCCAAGGCAACAGGTCCACCGAAACCTGCAAGAGGCGCGAGCCGGTCCTGAAGTCCTTTGGCCTGTCGATCCCTGCGTCCCTACGAGTCCGCGACTTACGGCCGTATCACGTCCAGCGGTGGGTAGACGGGTATTCCTGGGGACCGACGACGCGGCACACCCGGATCACGGTCGTGCAGATCGCCATCAACTGGGGCGTCAAGATGGGCTACGCGCCGTACAGCCCCATCGCCAAGATGGAGAAGCCAACGCCTGCAGTCCGCCAAGAGTTCGTACCGGTTGAACAGTGGCCCAAGTTACTAGATGCATGCAACGATACATTCCGAGACTATGCACTGGTTATGCTTGCCAGCGGAGCACGACCACAGGAGATGGCGAAGTTCGAGGCTCAGCACCTCGACGGCGATCGCCTGGTGTTGCCGATCGTGGATAGCAAGGGCCAGAAGCACTCTACCGTGGTCTATCTGCCTCCGATCGCGCTGGAGGTCGTCAAGCGATTGGCAGAACAATACCCTACGGGAAAACTTTTTCGTAATCGCCGGGGCGTGCAGTGGAACAAGAATTCAATCCGATGTCGCTTTCGCCGCCTCAAACGAATCATGGGCATGCCGAAACTTTGCGCTACGACACTGCGCCACTCATTCGCCCACTATCGGCTTCCGCTGCAGGACGCCTTGACTGTGGCTACGCTATTAAATCACAGAGACACTCGAATGGTGGCGCGACGATACGGACACTTGAGCGCTAATCGAGACTATCTCGCGAATGAAGCTAGTCGAATAGGCTTCCCGACGCTTGACGCTGGGCCAGATGCCGCTCAAGATCAGCCGGTCGAATCCTGATCGTGCCGCGAATTCGTTCACAAGGGAGATTGCCACTTTCAATCTCCCTGTACAAAGTACGTTTCGACACATTGAATTTTTCGGCAGCTTCTGCAACGGTCATCAGATCGCTCGCTGGTTTGATCTCTGCAACTACGCCTGCCAGAATCCTGCGGCACAGGTCGATCGAAATCGGTCCCTGTCGAACACGCGGCACGGAGATACCGACCTGCGCGGCCTTGCGCGTGGCCTGAGCTACAATCGTGCGCAGCTCGTCGAAGTGGCAGGGCTGCAAATCGGGATGCCTAGCCAATTCGTCGAGGTATCGGAGCTGCGAGAGAACCCACTGTTTCATGTTCAAACATAGCTCACTTCTCTCAGCCACGTAGCGGAGATCTAAGGCTAGGGCAGCTGAATCCTTCGCATCGTTTCAATCCCCTACTGCTCGAGGCGGATACGTGATGCGCATTTCATGCACACGCGCCCAGGGCCTTATCAAGTGCAATTGAGCCATAGAAGCGCTCAGGATGCGCTCGACGGCAATACCTCGCACTGCCAATACGGCTGCGATTAGCACCGATGGCAGCGCCAGGGCAACGCCTCCGCGCACATCAGTACGGACCGATGGCCTCGCGATCGATTAAGGACTTCCAAGAGACGTTCCTCAAACTGTGCCGTCAGCATGTAATCCGCATGCCCTGAAAGGGCGCATTCTTCCAGCCCGTGTTCGGTGAATTCAGTTGATGGCGGCGCAGTCCGCCCAGGCCCGGGATGTGCACGTATTCAATGTGGGCATCCCGTAGCGATTGCGACAACGTAGCTTGATTGAATAAGATCAATCCACTTATACGCCAGTACGCGCCGCACGCTTTCGTAATCCAGTTCCTCGCCTAACCCCAGCCACCTTGTCAAGATATTGCGAGCCCTACGTCGTCGCCCGGAAATACGTGCCATCGACCGAGGCCACAAAGAGCACATACTCAGCGGTCCATCGACCCACACCTCGCAGTTGCTGCAATTTGGCCAACGCCGCGTCATCCGGCACCTCAGCTGCGCCACCAGATTCAGCGTTCCATTGTCAATCGCACCCAATTCGATCATCGCGTAGACATTCTGCCAGCTGAACCCGAGTAGGCGAAGTGCGTCGGCGAAATTCCTTGCCGAGATGCTTGCTCTGCCGGCACCTTCTACGTGCTCACAGGGACACCGATGACGATTCACTCCGCAACACTATGCCTTTCTTGTCTGGGAGGCCGGATTCGATGAGATCGTTGGCCAGATCTAGGGACGGTCGCATATGTACTGGGCGGATCTTGGGCGACATCAATCTATTGCAATCAATCATCATGAGGCGGGTGGATTCCGTAACGACATCCTAAAGAGAAAACTCGTGAGCCCTTTGGACGCGAGTCCGGGCTGTGAAGCGTTTTCATGTTGAGTGCGATGCGCGCGGCGTCTTCAGCCGTGGACAATCACATCGCTCGGCTAACCTGCACGCGGCCTCCTTCGGCTACGCATCAGAGTTCTTCTTCTGATCTTTCCAATTCGAATCGCGCGCAATGGCTTTGTCGAGTGGTCGCAGCACGGCCAGGACAACAAGTGACACCAAGCCAGATGCGGCTGCCAAGGTGTACTCGCCCAGGCCGGCCACGGTGCCGAGAGCCGCCGCCAGCCAAATGGAACTTGCTGTCGTAAGTCCCTTGACTTCTAATTGAGAGTTGAGCTTGAGAATCGTGCCCGCGCCGAGAAAGCCGATTCCTGCTGCGACTCCCTGGATCACACGAGTTACTTCGTTCGAATCGTTCGGCGCGACTGCCAAAGCGGCGATGGTGAAGATGGCCGCGCCTATAGACACCATCATGTGCGTTCTTAGTCCTGCCCATCGCCCATGTAGTTCTCGCTCGAGGCCTAACAGTCCACCGAGTAGTACGGCAACACACAGCCGCATGCAATTAGCGACGAATTCACGGAACTCATTTGGAGTCTCGATCCAGTCGATCATCTTTCTGTGCTCCTTGGGATTGTTGGAGAATGATCGGCCAGGCCCTCGCTAACGTGCTCTTGGTCGCCAACGACGGCTCCCTGTCGCTATGTGGTTTACGTTGGGTAACGGCAGACAAGTTCGAACGCGTTCATGCCATGGCTGGGTTCATGCTACTTGCGTCGATGCCGAGCTTTCGCATCGCATCAGAAGGTGTGGCCGTGGGGAACATCGGACGATGTGTTGCATACTCGATGTGCGAATACGTCCATCGCTTCATTCGTGTTTCGGATACACTTCGAGAGCAAGGCACGGGTGTAGGTGATGAGGAAGCCTGCAAATGGCGGTCGGTCATTTCGCGCGGCGCGCGATCGGCCTAACCGCTCCGACCGAACGTTCGGGAACGAGCTCGCCTCGCATGATCTGCCGCGAATCTGGCGCATCGATGCCGACCTTCACGCGATTCCCAACGATCTTCAGCACCGTGATCCATACGTCGTTTCCGATGGCGATTCGCTGATCGGCCTTGCGCGACAACACTAGCATGGCAAAAGTCCTCCTTGCAATACGATCTAGATTGACACTAGCTTCAGGAACTGGCTCATTTATGCGCGGGATTCGTTTGTTTGGACGGTGGACGGAGGTTGACCACATACGCGCGTGAGGGACCGTGTGAATGCGTGCGCCCCTGTTCGTCACGGGGTGATCGCCTGACAATTGTCGGAGAGCGCGCAACTGTCTGTTCTCTTGGTCGATGAATCCAGACACCAGATCGTGTGCCTCAACGTCACCTGCCAACTCGACGGCCACTGCTTCTAGGAGGCGGACGATCTGCCTCTGATCTTCGATAACGAGGGGGAGAACGTAGCGGATGCATAGGTCGTTCAGCGCCGCAAAGGCGGCTGGAAACGTTCGCGACAAGACATGCCCATGACGCTCCACCAGCAGTTCGCCGATTCGAGTGGCACGGTCATCGTGATTTGTCGCCACACGCGCGACAGTGTCGTCGATCGCGCGAGAGTCGCCATCGACCCACGGTCGCGCGAACTGCAAATAGTTCGCCAGCGAGTATTTGAGGGCGTTCATTGCACGGCTCAGGGCATCGACTGTCAACGGTGATGTCATTTGTGGTTTCTCCTCTAGCACGCTCGTGCGCCAATGGACAGGCTTGCTCATAGTGCCGCGTCGCCCGCCTTCTCTGGCTGGTACAGAATGTCATCTACAAGCAATCGCCGAACACCGGCCGGGACCGGCCACTCGATCACGTCGCCGATGCTGCAGCCAAGAATCGCAGTGCCAACGGGCGCCAAGATAGAGATTCGATTCTCACCAGGGTCGGCCATTCGCGGATAAACAAGCGTGTAGACTTCGGTTTCGCCAGTGTCCAGATCGCGGAGCCGAACCCTGGAGTTCATAGTCACTACGTCACGCGGAACGGAGCTCCCGTCCACGATGCGGGCACGTGTTATCTCGCTCTGTAGAGCGTCGGAATAACGTCTCTGTCCATTGGGCTGCTCGCGGCTGGCGTCGATCAGCACCTGTAGGCTCCGATGGTCCTGTTCCGTTATGCAAAGCGGTTTCATGAACATTTCACATCCTCCTAGCGAGATGATCTCATTGGGCACATGAGCGCGCCGAACAAGCAATTCAAGGTTTCAATGTGGATCAGTGTCCGTGGACACGGTACGGTTCCGGCACTTCAATTGTGTTGGCCGCAATTGGTAGCGACACACCCTTCATGACGGCATGTCGCGCCAACTGCTTGACGTAGTAAGATCCCGCCTTGCCGCGGATTACGACGCCGTCGCGGTGTACAGAGATGCTTGCGCCATGCAGGCGACCGCGCAGATGGTTCGTCAGATGTTCCATTACAAGTTCGATTTCATCTGCAACGACCGCTTCGCCGTCGAGGGATTGTCCGCGTCCGATCATACCGCCATCCTCCACAGGCACTGCATGGAGCCATCGCGCATGCCACTTTGACGGCAAGCGCGACTCTAGCTGTGAGCATGCAACCGATCATTCGGCCCTGGCGTTCGAATGCACTCATGCCAGAATTCCGTTGGCACCGAGTTCATTTCGAACACCATGGCTGCCACAAGACCGTCTTCACTTTCCCACTCGCCTAGTCTTTGCCCTTGAGCCAACTCCACCAGGTTCTGCACTCGGGCGGCCGGATCGCTTGCGGAGGTTGTGCCCATTGCGACGAGGGCACACACGATTCGGCCGCCATTCCGCTGCCGAATACGAAACACACGAAGGCAATACTGTCGCACGCCGCTAAGCGAGTCCGTGGCGAGCGTCTTTGCAATCGCGTCCCACAAGTTGCCAACTCTTCCGCGTTCCCTCATTGATCCGCCTCCGTGAATGTCAACAGACCACGATCATCTAAGGGCGTCTGCGCTGCGCGCCGCCTACTTGCGAGACTGCGTCGTTGCGCCCCTAATCGCTTGCTGCGACGGCGCCCCTGCTCACGCCGCACGGCTCGGATAGCGCGTTTGATTGCGATTGGAACCCCGACAAAGGCATCACAGTCCCGATGGCGAACAATAATGTTGCCCGCCGGTTCTAGACGAACAACGACTCCAATGGCGTGATCGCATCCTCCGCGAGGCCCATTGACGTCTCGTATTGAAATTGCAATTGACCGAATTCCTTTCGATGTCCGCAACAGCTTGCTGATCCCTCGGGCTTTTATGAGTTCGCGCACGGATTCATTAAGCCTTCGATCGCGTCCTTTGACCCAGAGGTGCATGGCCACTTCCTTTAGTCTTGCTGACAGTCAACGGCTTCCGTCCCAGGCAGTGGAGTACATCCAACGCGCTGATTACCCCGACCACTACGCCATCGTGATCGATCACGAACAGTCGACGCACTTTGCGCTCAACCATCTTCTCACAGGCCTCGGCCAGTGATGCATCAAGACTCACCGACACCACAAATGGCGTCATCACTTGGTCCACTGTGACCGAGTTGGGCCGTGTTGAATCGTGCTGCGCCTTCGCCTCGTTGATGAAGTCGCCAAGCATCTGCGGCGCTTCGAGGTCGCCACTTGAGAATCGGACTATATCGGTGCGACTCAACACGCCGACCGGCTTGCCAGCATCATTGATGACCGGGGCGGCACTGATGCTGCGCTTGGTCAGAAACGCGGCGGCGTCTTTTAGCGTTGCATGTGCATCGATGGAAATCGGATTCGACGTCATCGGCCCCCGAGCGGTGCTCGCAGTTAGAGTCATCGTGGCGGCGGTCATGCGTCTCCTCCTTCACAAATGGCGAGGTCAATCTTGCAACGACAATTGCAAAGGCCGTGCCGCCGTCGATGGCATCGTAGTGAGACAGCGATCTAGGAGTTTCTACCATCGGAGGCACCGCGAGTCGCCAATGCGAGGTGACACTGTAAACTTCTCGGGACACCGCCACTTGCTTACCATCCTCGAACTTGAGGCATGAGGGAATAGTGGGTTGCGACTAATCGATCGCAACAACACTCTTAGGGAAAGCAATCGGAGCGCACAAGTGACGAGAACCAAGTATCGCCGCGATCTCCGTGCCCATTCGTTGTATGGCGACCAGCCAGTGTGAGCAGCGCGACTACGCTGCAATCTGGCCGCCATCTCAATGTCGTACTTCTTCCTAAGCTCAGGGTTGCGGGAGAGCCATTCATCGAGCGATCGCTTTGTCAATCCGTAGATTGGTTCAAACTTGTCCAATTCCGACGGATCTGCGCCAATCCCGAAAGCGCGTAGTATTGTCTTGAACATCGGCCGTCCTTCATCGAACCCGTATGCGTAGGTCACTCCGTGGCTATCGTCTGCATCCAACGCCAAAGTGAGCGCGCCAGCGAGCGACCGTGCGATTCTGCCGGCTGATCCAATGGGCGAAACACTAAGACTGGTACCTTGGCCGTGCGCGCCACCGAGGCCGCAACACTCCCCTTCACCAGTCGCGCCAATCCGTGCCGCCCATGCGTGGTCAAGGCGACCATGTCGATCCCTTTTTCCTTGATGAGTGATACTATTGCCGGGGCGGTCCGCTGGTTGCTGATTATGAACTCAGTATTGACGTTTGGCACCCGTTGTTTGAGTCGCATTGCAGCTCCTTGTAGGTGACCACGTGCGCCAGACCGGTCGGGCCAGAATTCAGCCTCGCCAACATGTTGCAAGTGAGCGAGCGTGAACCGCGCACTACTCAGCGAGCCGATGTCAACGGCAGCGTCGAAGACGTTTTCGGAGAAGCGTGTGCCGTCAAGCGGAATCAAGACGTGCCGCGGCATCGGGTCGCGTGTCAAATCAACCGGGAATCGGGATCCGCCGACCAGCAGCACCGGGCAGCTCAATCGCCGAATCAGCGAATCGGCAAGGCTGCCGTGCAGCAGCCTACCCACGAGTCCTCGACCATGGGTGGCCATCACAACAGCAGAAGCGCCGGCGGCGGCCTCGCTGAGAGATTCCGTGATTTCGCCGCTCTCAACGACAATGCCAGCGACCTCGGTATCGACCAATCGGCGTACTCTGCCAGCGATGGACTGCACATACTCCTGCTTCTTGCGCCTGAGTCGGTTGATCAAGCTGTCGCTGTAGTATTGCTCCCAAAAACTGACGGAATCCCGCAGAGAATGCACCTGAACCAGCCGCACTTTCGCGCCCGATCGGCGAGCGATCGCTATCGCATGCGGAAGGGCGTGCTCGGCGAACGAGGTGCCGTCCAACGGGACAACGAGCGAGCGGAGTCGAGAGAAGGGAACGACCCAGCGCCCAGAACTTTCTTCGCGACTCGGTACACGGAAATCATATGCGCGCAGCCAGCCATTGAAGTGCCTTATCCGATTGGCGCCAATAACATCTGCTTGTTGCGGGTTAGGTTCGCGCTCTCGGTTCATTTCTGACAAGCCTCTCGATTCGGTACTTCCGGTGTCGGCGACGCCCCAGGGCTTAATCGCGACTTTCACCGGCTGCCATCTTGTGCCTCGATTCTGTTCCAACGCCGTCAGTGCGGTCGTTCGCTGGCCGCCGGACGGCACTCGTGACTTGAGCAATCGGCGCGCCAAAGGTATGCCCGCCCGTAGGCCATGGGAATCACGCGGTCCAGATGCAGGAGGTAGCGTCATAACCAAGTGGAAGCGTCACCGTATGTTGACAGTGTCGACGCCCGTTACCTCCTTAGCCGCCGTATGAACGGCACATACTACGTGTGCGTGTTGGCATAAGAACTGCTTTATGCGACATCGAGACAAGTAACTCCGTTTCCAGCCTTCGACGTTGTCCAAAAATGAACTCTCGCAACCCCTACGTTGGAAAGCCGTCTGGCGCTAGTCATTCTTGTGTCACCGACACTGATCGATGCCGCCTCGGCCGATTGCTGGCCAGTCAGGAGAGCCGGGCGTGGGGCGAGGCTCGCTGGCGATCGAATCTCGAATGGGCTCTTGAACAAGCCCAGGCAGTAGACCCGTGCGGCGCACCGAAAGACCTGGTGACGATGAACACCACGGTAGTTTTGGCGGACCTCGCGACCAACCAGCGGCGGACCGTCACACTCGTCTATCCCGACGATATAGACCTGGTCTGCGACGGCGTTTCAGTATTTGAGCCGCTGGGGGTGGCGCTACTCGGATGCACGGCGGGCGATGTGATACAATGCCCAGCCGAGCACTGTCATCGCCGCTTCCGTGTTGCCGAAGTCATCCGCCAGCCTGAGCAAACGGGCGCTTGGTACTTATGAACAATCGGGCTGGGGCGGAGAGTGGACCAGACCCTATTCGCATTTTTTTTTGTGGCCCCTGTGGCGTCCCCTCAAGTGCGCAACAAACGACTTCAGAACAAGGCAGGCAGGTCTGTCGACTCCCAAATCGCGGCCAATGATCTCGAGTGTTTTCGCGCGGTGGCCGATTACACGCCGGACTGGGAGAGCTGGCACGCGCCAGATGCGCGGCTCGTGTGGGTCAACCCGGCTGTCGAGCGCATCACCGGTTACACAGTGGACGACTGCCTGTCGATGCCCGACTATCCAATGCCGATCGTCGAACCGGTAGATCGAAACATCGTCGCTGAAGCGCTTGCATCGGCGCGAGAGCAAAAGTCGGGAGAGTTTTTGGACTTCCGCAGTCTGTCCCGCACCGGAGAGTCACGTTGGATGTCGCTTTCATGGCAACCAATGTATGACAGCGGTCGCCGACATTTGGGCTTTCGGACGAGTGTGCGCGACATCACCGAGCGACAAGCGCTTCGCGAACAGCTCCGCCTTTATGCCGAGCACCTCGAACAGCTTGTCCAGGAGCGAACGGAGAAACTCAGGCAACTCGAACGACGTCAGCAGCAGATGGAGAAGCTGGCTGCCTTGGGCGAGCTCGCCGCCGGCGTTGCACACGAAATCAATAACCCACTGGCGGGAATGCGCAACGCCTTCGAGCTGATCAGGACGTCGCTTACTCCGGACCACGAACATTTCGAATTGCTCGGGCAGATCGACAAGGAAATCGAGCGGATTAGCGGAATTACGCACCAGATGTACCAGCTATACAAACGTGCCCCGCAACAGCCGTCCGAGTTCGTCATCGCACAGACGGTTCGCGAAGTAATCGACATGCTGGAAAGCACCGCCGCCAAACACCAGGTTCACTTGCGCTTTGACATGGTTGATGAGTCGATTCGTGTGTGCCTTGTTGAAGGAGAAGTCAAGCAGATCCTCTACAATGTAGTCAAAAATGCAATTCAGGTATCGTCGCCCGGTGACGAAGTTATCGTCACGCTTCAACAGGATGCGACGGAAGTCTTGCTGCACATCAAGGATCAAGGGCCCGGCATTCGCCCCGACATCCAGCACCGCATTTTCGATCCCTTCTTTAGCACAAAGGACGGCGACGCGCAAATGGGTATGGGTCTGGGCCTTTCAGTGTCGCGCAATCTCGTCGAAGCCATGGGCGGGCGCATCGACGTTACTAGCGAGCCCGATCGGGGGAGCGTCTTTTCAATCGTGTTTCCTCAACGTACTGGTTCGTCACAGGGGGTAGCGAATGGCTGAGAAGGTGCCGCGCATCCTCATTGCCGATGACGAGCCGCTTTTCTTGAGAACCACCGCCCAATTACTGCGGAAGGCTGGCTACGAATGCACCTGCGCCGCGGATGGACACGCGGCACTCGAGGCGCTGTCAAGTCAGCCAATCGACTTGGTTCTTTCCGATCTTAACATGCCAGGGAATCTGAAGCTGGAACTCCTGCATCACGGACGACAACGATGGCCGGATACCCCATTGATCGTTGTGACTGGAGCCCCATCGCTCCCCTCAGCGATCGAAAGCGTGCGACTTGGGATTGCTGATTATTTGCTTAAGCCCGTCAAGTACGACGATTTGCTCTCCAGCGTGCGACGCGCTCTGGCCCACCGCGCCCGTCGGCCCCCGAGATTACCGAAAGACTCGGCCGAAGTGGGCCGGTTTCCGGAGTTGGTCGGAGATAGTCCGCCGATGCGGGAGTTATTTGAGATCATCGAGCGCGTGGCCGGCAACGACGCCAACGTTCTGATCACAGGCGAGAGCGGCACTGGCAAGGAAGTCGTCGCGCGGGCCATTCATAACCGCAGCTCTAGGGCGAAAGGAGCGTTTCAGGTAATCGACTGCACCGCTATCCCAGAGACACTCTTTGAATCACTGCTGTTCGGCCACGCCAAGGGTTCGTTCACCGGCGCAGTGAAGGACCAGGTTGGACTGCTGAGCGAGGCCCATGGCGGCACAGCCTTCATTGACGAAATCGGTGAATTGCCGGGTCCGCTGCAGGCAAAGTTGCTTCGAGTGATACAGGAACAAACCTTTGTTCCACTCGGCATGAGGGTTCCGGAGCAAATCGACACGCGCTTCATCTGCGCCACCAATCGTGACCTTGAACTGGAAGTCAATTCCGGGCGGTTCCGCCGAGACCTATTCTATCGGCTGGCGGTAATCCACATAGACTTGGCGCCGCTGCGGCGGCGCGGAGATGACGTTGTGCTGCTGGCGAACCATTTTCTCGAGCAGCTTCAAACGGCAGATTCCCGTGTTGGCGGGTTCGCCTCCGAAACCATTGACTTGTTCAAACGCTATCCTTGGCCCGGGAATATTCGCGAACTTCGCAATGCCGTCGAACATGGCCTGGCGATGGCCTGTACCGACGTGATCGTTCCGAGTGACCTCCCGGCGGCCCTTCAACGCTGTGCTCTGAACACAAATGCCTCGACTTCAGGTTATCCAGCGTACGGATCTCGCGCGGAGGCTATAGAGGGGGCCGAGCGTGACTATCTTGTGGCCCTGCTGAGCGAGAACGCAGGCAACGTGGCCGGTTCGGCGAAGCAAGCAGGGATGTCCCGACAAGGGCTCCACAAGCTTCTCAAAAAGCACAATCTCGACGCCGGCGAATTTCGCCAGTAGATCACAGCGTCACGGCGTGGCGACACTGTCAACAATTGTGTGTTGAAACCTCCGAAACAGCACCGGTGAGAGTTGCGGCGAAGCAGGTTCGGCAATCGCCGCCGTCATTTCTGCACCGCCGCTGCAACGTCGTCTTTTACTGTCTTTGGCCCGCAAATTGCATGATAGTTCCGCGCTTCCCTTCCTCCTTCTCATGGTTGCTTGCAATGATGCGCCGACAAATCATATTGACCACCGAAGACTATCAACGGCTCGAATCGCTGCTAGCGTCGAACCTGGCTCGGATAGCTGGCGACAAGGAGCGATTGAACGAACTACGGGCCGAATTGGACCGGGCGCAGGTCGTGCCGCAGGAGGAAGTACCCGAGGACGTGGTGACGATGAATTCCGCCGTCGCGCTGCGAGATCTAGATACGAACGAGTTCGAAACTTACACGCTCGTTTACCCAGATCGCGCCGATATCGCTAACTATAAACTCTCGGTCCTCGCGCCGATCGGCACGGCCATTATCGGCTACCGAGTTGGTGATGAACTTAAATGGCGTGTGCCCGCTGGATGGAGGCGATTGAAGGTCGAGCAGGTAATTTTTCAGCCTGAACGCGCCGGAGTGCTTGACTTATAGAGGTTGCCAACGCCGAACATCTGCGATGGGGTGGGTCGGTAGACTCAATGCACTCAAGTTGCACGCCTCGGTATCAGTCGGCATAAGGATTCTGCGGTGCGCTACCTAGCTCTTGTCACGGACTACGATGGCGTGGTCGCTACCGACGGCCGAATGTCGCTAGCCACCGTCAAAGCAATCGAGCGACTGCGGATGTCTGGTCGACGCGCTATTCTGGTTACGGGCAGGCGGCTTGTGGATCTTTTGGGGGTGTGTGGGAATCTAACCCTATTCGACTACGTCGTTGCGGAGAATGGAGCTGTGCTCTTTGATCCGCGCTCTCGTCAGGAAACACTTCTAGCCAAGGCGCCACCCGCGGAGTTCATTGAACGCTTGCAAGAACTGGGAGTCGCCCCGCTCGAGATCGGCCGCGTCATTGTCGCGACCTGGCTGCCTCACCATACGACCGTGCTTGACGCAATCCAGGAGGCCGGTCTCGAATTGCAGATTATTTTCAACAAGTCGGCCGTAATGGTCTTGCCCTGCGGAGTGAACAAGGCCACGGGTGTCGACCATGCGCTACGGAAGCTTGGATTGTCGCCGCACGAGGTGGTGGGAATCGGCGATGCGCAGAACGATCACTCCTTTCTCGAGGCGAGCGAGTGCGCTGTGGCGGTGTCGAATGCGTTGCCCTCGACTCAGAAGATTGCGGACATCGTTACCGAGCATGAGAATGGTCACGGAGTGACAGAATTGATTGATCATCTCGTTGCCGACGACTTGCATCGGATGCGAGGCCGCGTCAAGCGGCATCTCATTCCGATCGGCAAGCGCGAAGATGGGGTTTTGGTGACCGTTCCTCCTTACGGCCTCAACATTTTGATTGCTGGCCCGTCTGGCACTGGGAAGTCTACCGTCGCATCGGGGATTGTTGAGCGGCTTGTTGAACTGGCCTACCAGCTATGCATTGTCGATCCTGAGGGTGACTATGGTACTTTGCAGGACATCATCACTCTTGGCAATCAGCGACACGCCGTCACAGTAAATGAAGTGTTGGCATTGCTGGAGGATCCCAAGATAACACTGAATGTCAACTTGCTCGGTATTCCGCTGGCCGATCGACCGGAGTTTTTCGGTCAATTGTTCCCCAATTTGCAGGCCATGCGCACCCGGACAGGTCGTCCCCATTGGATTGTGCTAGACGAGGCTCATCATATGCTCCCGATCGAGTGGTCGCACCTCGGCCACGCATTGCCGCAAAGATTGGGGGAAACGGTTCTGGTCACCGTTCATCCCGATCATCTCGCTCCCGAAGTGCTCTCGATGGTCGATGCAGTGGTCGCAGTTGGACCCGCACCCGATAGGACGATCCAAAGGTTTGCCAGCGCGATCGGGCAGTCAATCTCTTGGCCGAACGGCCTCGTTCATCAACGCGGCAGAGCCGTATTCTGGTTCCCAAGGCAGAATGAAGCACCGTTCGCGGCTGAGGTACTTCCGGGGCGCGCTGAGCGCATCCGGCATCATCGCAAGTACGCCGAAGGAAACATGCGGCATCGCAGCTTCTTCTTTCGAGGCCCCGGGAACCGCCACAATCTCAGATCCCAGAATCTGGTGATGTTCTCCCAGATTGCCGAGGGAATTGACCAGGATACCTGGCTGTTCCATCTGCGACGGGGAGACTACTCGCGCTGGTTCCGCGACTCCGTGAAGGACAAGTACCTGGCAGATCAGGTAGAACGCATCGAGCGGCGTCAGGATCTTCAGCCAGCGGAAACCCGCCAATTGATCCGTGCTCTGATCGAAGCCCGGTACACCCTGCCTGAATAGCTGCATCGGTTGTGATTGTTCTTGGCGTCGGGCTCGCGCCTACTAGCGAGCAGTCACGCCGACCGCAATCGCTGCGCTCAGCCGGGTTGAAGTGTCGATGAGCTGTTCGTGTGTCCAAAGAGCGCGACATTCGCGCTGAGACGAGAGTCATGGCCGGTGACATTTGTGTAGTCCAGTGCAGGACTTGCACGCAGCTAACGGCGAATTCTGGCCATTCCCACCCGGCTCAGCCGCCTAGATGAGCCGGGTGGGGGATGGGCACGAGGCAAGCGCGGATTGGAGAATCTCACACTATATCAATTGCGTCGGTCGGCAGCTATGAATCGCAGCAGGAACATGGTGAAAGGCGGTATTGTCCCCTCGACCAGTACCGCTTAGCGAGCATGTCACGCGTCGGATGCTGTCAGTCATGCCAGCAGCTAGCTCGCCCGTGAGTTTGGCTGCGACACTTGGACCCGCATCGACCTGTTGACCAATCCTTCGCGGACGACGGAGGCCATGTAGCCGCAACGGCCCACAATGACATCTTTGAGGGAGGGGTCGATAGAGTCCAAGACATAGCACGGTTTGCGCGGCTGCTCGAGCCGCAGCAACACGTTGCCGATCTCCAGCAGCGTGCCCGGGGGTAGGTGTTGCACGTGGAGCCCAGAGACAGTCAGGTTCTCCCCGATCGCGCCGGGATAGAGGTGAAAGCCTTCGCCTTGCAACTGCGTCAGGATCTCCCAGTCGAATAAGCTTACCGCGCGGTCGGGACGATTATGTTTGTCATGCGCATGCTCGTCGCCTTCTAAGCCGTTCGTCGTGACTCGTGCCCCATCGACCGAGCGCTTGGGAATGCTCCCGGAGGAGACACACACGGCGACCAGATTACCGGCTGGAGATGCCATCGTTCGTACACTTCGCTCGCCCATTCGCTACTTGAATGCCCTGCTGCTGACGGAGATTTCGCCCACATCCTTGGTTTCGCCATCTTTAAGCTTAAGTTTGAACCGCCCCCTCTTCCAATCCTTCTTGGCTTCAAGAGTGCCTCCAGCGCCTGCGCCCTTTTCGTGCCACACCTGAATCTCGATCTCCTCGCCGGCCGGAAGGTTGGTGGTCTCGAAGCTGCCGTCCTTGGCGGATACGGCAACATATGAGTCATTGCGCGCCAGGACATATGCCTTCATCCAGGGGTGGATGTTGCACGTAACTGGTACGGGCAAGGATTGTTCGCGATTGAACTTGTGCTTGAGTTGGCCGCCCGCCGGAAGCAGCGGGTTGATGGAAGTATCGGCCAGCGGGCTGATGTTTGTATTGTGACCGATCGGATCGCTGTTCTTGATCACAAGGGTCTGATCGACACGCAAGGGCAGCACGTGCGACAGGAACACGCAATCCTTCTGGTCGAACTCAACTTCGTTGGTGGCTGGCTTGTTTTGCGACTCATGCACGCGACTCACCTTGCGAGGATAGACAACGATGTTCGCGATTCCCTTCGACGCCGAATCCACAATCAGTGACTCGTCCGGGATTTCATGCTTGTCGCAAACTGTCGAGTCCTTGCCGGAAGTAGACAAGAATTTCACAGCAGGCGGCGAACCGTCGTAGACGAAGCGCCCCTTAAGTGTGGCCCAGCCATCGGCCGCCACTGCAATCGCCGGCACAACAACGCAGCAGCTGGCAGCGCAAAGCGAGACGCATTTTCCGATCGTTCTCATGGCATTCTTCCCCATTGTTCGATTCAATCTGGATTCAGGAGGCATCCTGCGCATTCTTCGGGTCGCTCGACCATGGTGGGCGCCACCTGTGCCGATAGCGTCGGTAGCCCGGCCATCGACCGATCCGCGGCCACCAGCGCCGCGAGCAATCGCGATACGGCCTCGTAGAATCCATCGGGATCCTGCCTGCTCAACAGGCGGGCAAACGTTGGCACCCACCACAGCAGGTGTTCTTCAAGGAATTTGCGCCCGGCGGCAGCACAAACGTCTCGATGCTCCGTTCGACTGGGGTGATCACTTTCCATGGCCGCTTGTTCGAGGCCCAACAGCAAGGCCATGAATTCCAGCTCCAGCACGAGGTGATCTTGACGCTCGGGATGCGTGGCGGAAGGTTCGAGCCCGAACGCCCGATAGAAACCCGCGACGTCGGCCAGCCCATGCGAGCGTTGAAAGGTGAATTTGCTGTTGATGTACTCGGTTTCGTAGGGCGGACAGTTGCTCGAAACCAGCAATCCAAATGTCTGCTCGTACGCGGCATTGGCAGCCTCTGTGGTGGCGGGCAACCGCGCGAACACAGGGGCGGGGTCGAGATCGACAAGCGGGAGTTCCCCGCGGCCCAGTGAGTGGGCGCTGGCGCTTGGCTCGCCACGAACGACCGCCGCAGCGGCGCTTACCAACTGCGCGGTCGAGTCAAGCGCGAGCTGATCCCATGAGCCGCCACGAGGATCGGCCAATGTCCATGCCACAAAGCGATACAAGGTCCGCCGCGCGGAACACAGCACGGGATCGAACTCAGCCTCGCCAGCTGATCTGGTCGCAACGGCGTACTGCATATTCATTTCTTGCCATCCATCGGCCTGAAGTTCATTTGTTCATATAGAGTTCACGTGTGCTTCAGCCGGCCGCTCGAACGTTGGCTCCTCGATCGTGACACGCACCACTTCCTCGCCGAGCTTGTTGAAGCCGATCACCGTGTCGTTGTAGAGTTCCTGAACTTTCGTTTCGCCCGAGGGCATGGTCACTTCCATCTCGCAGACCTTGGGGCCTTCTTCAATCTCATAGCGGAAGACGATCTGCTGATTGGCCCGGAACAACTGCAGTACGGCCAGCAGCTCGCGATCGGGACAGCTATACTGCTCGATCGCGTGATCGACGCCCGGGCCGAACATCTGAATCAGGTAGTCGCGTGGCACCCAGCGCGGCGGGATGTAAAAACCGTTGGGCTCCGTGCCGAATTGTGGGTATAGCGGCAACGCCACTTGCCGTTGACGGATCAAGTAGTGGAGCGGGTTCTTGGGATCGTCGGCCCAAGTGCCGTCCGGGTTTTTCTTGATCAGCCCTTGTAGTCGAATCTTACCCACGCAGGCCGCCATGCAGCGGGTCTCGGCCGGGGCGCCGGTCGGACTTAGCGTACGGTCCTTTCCCTCGATGCGCGGAAAGCAACCAATGCACTTTTCGCTGGTTCGGGTGGTGGGCCGATACATGGCTTTCTTGTACGGGCAACCTTCCACGCACTTGCGATACCCGCGACAGCGACTTTGGTCGATCAGCACGATGCCATCTTCGGGCCGTTTGTAGATCGCCTGGCGCGGGCAGGAGGCCAGACAGCCGGGATACGTGCAATGGTTGCAGATCCGCGCCAGATGAAAGAACCACACCTTGTGTTCAGGCAGTTGGGCCGACGCGCCGTATTGGCCATCCTGTTTAAAGGGTCCGCCGGTCGCGGTGTCTTCGTGGATATTGGGATGCCGCCACTCGTCGTCCGTCGGCAGATAGCCCAGTGCCGCCTGCGGACCGTCTGGACTTGGACGCTTCTCGGCGGCTTCGAAGATCGTCATCCCCTGGAAGGTGCCATACGGCTTGGTATCCGAATCCTTCTCCGCAATGTTCCAGACCTGCTGGCCGGGATTCGCCTCCTCAAGCATGTTGAGCAGTTTGCTATCCCAGTTCTGCGGATATCCTCCGTACGGCTTCGACTCGACGTTGTTCCACCAGATCAACTCCTGGCCTTTGGAGAACGTCCAAGTGCTCTTGCAGGCCATCGTGCAGGTCTGGCACCCAATGCAGCGATTGGGGTTGAACACGAAAGCAAACTGCCATTCGGGAAAATGAGCCTCGTGCGGATAGCTCATCTCGCGCCCCAGCTGCCAGTTGTACACCTCAGCCATAATTGTTTCCTTTCGTTGCTCCAGAGGTGCGAATCTGCACCAACTGTTCTGGCGGCGGGCTACAGAATGTGGTTTTCACTCGAACGACGGCCACGCGACCTAAGAGGTCTGTCAACCGACGACGCAAGTCCTCCTCGCCATAGTGCAGCCACAATCCATGGGCGGCCACGTAGAATGGATCGCGAAACAAGGGCAGCAGCTCGTCTAGCCCCCAACCCATGCGTGCGTACTCTTCGACCAACAGACGGAGCATCAATTCAGGATCACCGGGAACCTCGACGGCGAACAGGTTCATCGGATCCTCGGGCTCGACAGGTCGAGTCGCCGGGTGAACTTTTGGCACGTACTGGCTGGATGAATCGGTCACGGCTTCACTCCTCGATGCGAACCAGGGCACCGCTCAGGTACAGCTCGTTCTGGTTGGTTTTGCCCGTCGGACCGTAGCCGGTTGTGGCAGGCTTCCAGACGCCCTTGCCTCCCAAACCTCCGTCCTCGGCCTTCGTAATGCGCACCAATGTCTCCTTCGGCACGGTATTGATGGCATGGTTGTCCACGTCGGCCCCAAAAACGAATCCCATCGCACCGGTCTTCTTGTGAAACAGAGTGTCGGTCTGGTGCATGGGCATCATCCAGTTGCGAGTGATGCTCTGGTGCGAGCCATAGCGATAGCTGGCCTGATAGCCCGTTTCGGCGGCAAGCGCTCGGCCGTCGGGCCGTGATTCGTGGGCTTTGACGGACCTCTCGGTTGCAATCCAACCCGTGTGCTTCATGATCGAGAAGTTGTACGGCAGTCCGGGGTTGATCTTGACCCGAACCATGCAGCGAAACGCCTTGTGGCGGGGTCCTTGGTCGTCTTTCCAGCCGACGTAGGGCCGATCCAGCTCGTTGGCGTCGACATAGACGTAGTCGCCTTCGTGCAGTCCCATGGCGGCCGCGGCCTCGGGATTGAGTTGAATCTGCCGATCGGCGACGCCTGGCGCGCGCTTATCCTTGCGGTGCGGGTCGCCGAAGTTGTCGCTCCAGATCCAATGCCAATCGACTGTCGACCAGGACGAGTGCGTCGAATGCCGGCTCTTGGGCGTCGAGCAGAAGAACCGGTAGCCTTGTTCCCAGAGCGGATTGACCGTCTCCTTAACTTCGGCCCACCCCATCTTCACGTTTCGAACCTGCCGCAAGTCGGGATCGATCGTATCATGCGGAATGCCGAAGTCGGCGGGGCGAACGAACTCGCTCGTGGAAACGATCACATTCGGCAGGTAAGGCGTCGCCTCCACGGCCTCACGGTGCACGACCAGATTCTCGCCGAACTCGATCGCTTCCGGCAGGTCACAGTAGCTCGCCAGTCGACCGCTGTCGGTATAGAATGGAATCGAGTCCTGGACTTGCTCCCAGAACGCGACGCGTGGATACGACCGAAAGAGCATCAGTGCCGCTCCAGGCTCACCGCCATACTCGCCGGCCAGCAGCTTATCGACGTTGTAGGGCCCATCTGTGCCGCGCGTCGTCGTGGAACCGTCGAAGACGCGCTGAAGGTAGACCTTCGCCTTCTTGTCCGTAACGAACTTGAAGTAATCAGCGAAACGGGCATCCCCCGTCTTCTCGGCCAACGCCCGGGCCGTGCCGGCGAAGACCGCCGCATCGTCGATCGAATCGTGGACTGGCTTGATGCCGCCCTTCCAAACCTGCAAGAACGGATTGGAGCAGGACGCTCCGCACTCGTAGTCCTGTTGCTCGACCCAGGAATTCACCGGCAGGACCACGTCGGCGTATTCGGCGCTGCCGGTCCACTCGATCTGCTGGTCGACGATCATGTCGACCTTGGGAAGAACGTTGACGATGATGTTGTAGATCCACTTCGCCTGATTGAGGAAATTGGCGTTGTTGTACCAAATGACCTTGGTGGGCGTTGGCATGTGCGTCTGGCCTGTAAACGTGCGCTCACCGCCCTTGGGCAGTTTGACCGTCTGCGTCCGTTCGCCACACGCCCAGTAGGAAGGATCTTCGCCGTCGCTTAAATGGCGTAGATTCTCGTGCGTGATCTTGGCGTTCTCGTCGAGTACCGGATCAAATGGGTCCTCGTGCGTGTACGCACCGACTCCCGGTCCACTCCAGGAGGACGACTGCATCAGCGCACCTTTGTAGTTGCCCGCCCAGGTGAAAACACCCGCGCCATGTTTACCGATGTTGCCGGTGAGCATCATCGGCAGGTAGCTGGCTCGGTTATGGAGTGTGGCGTGGAAGTAGTGATTGATGCCTTCGCCGATGTGAACGGCGACTGGGCCGCCGGCTACGGTGGTCTTCCAGATGTCTTCCGCCAAGCGGCGGACCAGGGCCGCAGGCGCGCCGGAAATCTCTTCGACTGTCGCTGGGTCGTAGTCGACTAGATGACGTTTGTACATTTCCAGGATTGGCATGGCTTCGACCGTGCTGCCGTCGGCGAGCTTGACCTGGAATACCCCTTCGAGCGCGGCGGAGGCGAGCGCATGGTCGCCGACGTCGTCGCGGCTGACAAAGGCAACGCCGTCGTTGTCAGCATCCCAGACGCAAAAATCGCCGATTCGCTCGCGCTGCTCCGGCGTCAGTCCTTGGATCCTATAGGAAGGACCGGCGGAGATGTCTTTCGGCCGATAGTCACCCTGCACGTCCTCCGGCCGCAGCCGCCTCAGCGTATCGGTCCGCACCAGGAGGGGAAAATCGGTGTGCCGGCGGCAGAACTTCGGATCGTACCATCCTTCGTCGATGAGGATCTTGGTCACGCCCAGCAGTACTGCCGTGTCGGAAAGCCCCGGCCGCACACCGATCCAGTAGTCGCTCTTCGTGCCGGGGCAGTTATATTCCGGCGCGATGTCGACGAGCTTTCCGCCGCGCTCCATGACCTCGTTGAGCCAGTGCGATTCCGGCATCTTGTTTTCAATCAGGTTCTTGCCGATCTGGATCACGAGCTTCGAGAACCGCATGTCGTTGAAATCCATGTCGGACGTTTGCAATCCATGCACATACGGATGGCCGGGAGCCTGATCGCCACGCCAGGTGTATTCGTTCCAGTCGCGCGCCCCGCGGGCTTCCTCTGCCGGAACATCGCGGACGTGATGGTCTAACAGGCCCAGCAAGTTTGCCAGGCGATAGATGCCGAACTTGCCGATGATGCCGTGGATTGGCAGATTCGAGCCGATCTTGATGACCCGCGTGCCGGCGCCTTCCACCTGATCGATCATCAATTGTTCGTAGCCGTCGCTTGTCAGCCGAGCAGCGCCTTCAGCACCACTATAGGTGCGAGCGACCGCTTCCAGACCGCCGGCCACGTACGGAAAGATTTCATCCCAACTGAGCCTCACGTAGCTGTCGTTCCCGCGGTCGTCGAATTTGTACTTCGACCGCAATTCGGGCTGGTCGGAGAGCGACGGAAACCCATCGTCGGCCCATTGCTTCCAGCCCTTGCGCAACACGGGACCCTTAAGCCGATATGGGCCGTAGATGCGCCGCTGCATGGTGAAGCCTTTCGGACAGCCGCGGGGGTTCCAGGCCTTGGTGGCCGTGTTGCCGTAGAGGTCGCCACAGCGGTCGTGGTCGTAATTCTGCTCGCTGCGGAGCATCACGCCGTTGCGCACGAATGCCCGCAAACGACACATGTGCGTGTCGTTGGGAGCGCAGATCCAAGTGAACGAGTCGTCGTAGGCATATTGATCCAAATAGACCTTCTCCCACCCGCGATTCGGATAGGCGCCCAACGGATTTTCGACGGTCAAGGGCGTAAAGGCCCACGCTTGCGGACCTCGAGCCAACAGCGCGGCGCCGCCTGCGGAGAGGCATGATTCCAGAAAGCGTCTTCGCGAAACTTCCACTTTGCGGCTCCTTGTCGGCGTGATTTCCTAGGTACCGAGGCAGTGGCTGCTCATCGCTCCAACTCCAAGTCCTGCCAAATCGTCACGAGTTTCTTGCCGTCGCGGTCATTGACAGCCCCGTCCCAAACCGCGACGGCTAGCGACGCCTCTTCCCCGGGCACCAACGAAACACCCTCGGAAGGATTGTCCACACCTAGCGGCCGACTCATCACCACGATCCAGCGCCCGTCCTTCCAACGCCCGTTAGCGGAAACCAGTTGGCTGGTCGGTGGCCGGAACGTCGCGGAGCCGGGCCCGGCGGTCTCCAGGGAACTCGCTGCTGGCACGTCCTTGCCGGGGACGATGGGGTTTCCTGCCGCGGCGGCGGTCAGCGAGATGGAGGGTTGCGCCTCGGTCCTGGTACCGCCGCGTTGATACTCGGCGCTGGCCACAGGCCCAGTCGTGAATGGGTCTACGTCGACGATGATATTCGGATTAATGTCCTCAATGCCCGGTGCCGACTGTCGATCGGCATCCCAGAACCACATATCGACGACAGCGCCCGGCGCACCCATTCCAAGGAATGGCTCGCTCGCGCCGCGGAAAAGTTCCACGGCGACAGCATCTTCAAAATCCTCACTGCGGGCGGCGTCCTCGTTCGCAGTCGCATCCGCCCAAGAAAGGCGAAAGCAAATGGACTTCCCATCGTGGGCGGCTTGAATAGTCAAATCCGGTTCGGCATCGTCACGCCACCACAATGGAACCATGCGAAGCTCGACGGCGGGAACCTCCTTCCATGCGGTGTCATCGATGGTGGCAGGTAGCTCGCTCACTCGCCGAGCCCGAATGTGCTCTCGCGACAACACGGTAGCTTCGCGAGCTGCCTCGTCGGAAAGCGACAACACATAGTTGGTAAGATCAGTGACCTCCCCATCCGAAAGCGTCTCGCTCGACGGCATCGGCGTACCGGGCATTCCGGTGCGAATCCGTCTCCACACCGAAGCCAGGTCCGCGCTGCCCTTAAAGATTCCTCGCGTCAAGTCGCGGGGCCTGGTGGGCAGCCCTTCGGAGTCCACCATCTGTTGCTGGCCGTCACCTTTGCCCGTCGGCCCATGACACTGCACACAGGCTTTGCTGACGTAGAGCTCCTTTCCACGTGCCACTGAGTCGGGTGTCGGCCGAGCATCCTCAGGCGCCTGGACGATGGCACCCGGGGTCGTCAAGTTCGCGATGATCTCGTCGATCTCGTCGGGTGGCAGTTCATCGCCGGTTTCTTCGAGTTGGGCCGCCAGAGCCTTCTTCGCGCCCTCGCTCCGCAACACGAATACATGCTCGGCCAACCGCCGGATGGATGCGTTGCCGAGATGACTCCAAGGCGGCATGGAGGAGCCGGGCATGCCGCGGCGCAGAACCGCTACTACATCGTCCAACGTGGGCACACCGTTGGACGTGCTTACGAGTCGAAAGCGGCCGGCTTGAAAGTCTCGCGGCTTGGGAAACAAGAATTGGGCTGCCAGCCCCTGACCATTGCCGTCCTCACCATGGCACGCGGCACAGTGTTGCGCGTACAGTTCTTTGCCGCTGGCGACCGACTGCTCTGGGGGACCTGGCTCGGCGGACGCTTTTTGGCGGGAAGCGGTTGCTTCCTTGTCGCGTTCACCAATGGGTTCGGTGGAGGGTCCGGCACAGCCACCTGCCACGACCACGCTGATCACAACGAACGTCCATCCCCTTGCACCCACGCCCGCCTTACGTGCAGCCATGGCATCCTCTCCCGCGAGTATTGTCGACGTGTGAGCTGCGGTGCGTGAGCAGCGTGCAATCTTTGTGCCGAGATTCACAAACCCTGGGCGCAGTCTGGATTCAAGGAATAAACAGCATGAATGGATACGGGACGACAGCTGCGCGCGCCAACTTGCGCGCTACTGCGAGCCGTTGAGCACACTCGCTCACTGGGACCGCTTCAATTGATCAGCCTGTAACACGTACTTGAGATCCGAGCCGATTGCCCGGTGCGCCGAAAACGCGTGTTCCTGGGAGGCCAGGCGGATGCACCCTTGGCGGTGGACATCGACGTACGGTTCGCGGTACGCGAGTTGCACCACTGCTCTCAACCCTTGTCGAAGAGGGGCTCCGCCTCATCGTGCTGAGATCAATCGCCGTGGGCGAGCTGGCTCGCAAGTGCCGAGAGTGTGCAGTGGTGGGCGGATGCGTGCGAAAGCCCAGGGCAGCCTGGCAAGGTCCGCGCAAGGAACACAACAATGACACACACCAAGAACGCAGCATTCGAAGCCGTCCTGAATAGCTACCACCGTTGTGAAACTGCGGGTGGACTCTTCGATACCTTCTACGACGTATTCTTCGCCAAGTCGCCGGAGATTCCGCCAAAGTTTGTCCAGACCGACATGGAACGGCAAAAGCAGGACGTCATGGCCTCCGTGCTGATGGCCCTCCGCCTGGCCGGCGGAGACGCGGTCGCACGAAAGTACGTTTCTGAACTGGCGGAATCCCACAGCCGCGGGCGACACAACATCAAGCCCGAGCTTTACGCCCTCTGGCTGGATGCACTGTGTGAGTCCATCAAACAACATGACCCACAGTACACGCCTGAACTGGAGCAGCAGTGGCGCGAAGCAATGCGCCCCGCCATCGAACTTATGATGGCTGCATACTGACCGTGAAGTCGAGCTGACATTCGCAGGCACGCAAACGGAGCTCACTCGATGGCAACCTTCATCACGACGATCGAATTCACCGCGAAGGGCGTCAAAGACATTCAGGATTCGCCGAAAAGGGCGGCTGCCTTCACTGCTGCGGCTAAGAAAATGGGAGTGAATGTGACTGGGATCTATTGGACCCTAGGATCGTTCGATGGTGCGATCATCTTCGAAGCCCCCGACGACCAGGTGGCCACAGCAGCCATGCTGAGCCTGGCATCGGAGGGAAACGTGCAAACCAAGACCTCACGGGCCTTTGACGTCGCGGAAATCGAGAAAGTAATCGGTATCGTGTCGAAGAAGTGAGCTGCCGACGTGGCGAATGGCCGGCCTTACTCGTTGTACAGACATGGACAAGTTCTCCGCGTCGGCATCCACACGTTTTCGCCTAGCCTGCACCGCTACGGTCGCGTCGAGGCAAGGAAGATCCTGGTACAGCATACTCGCGGCTTTCCGCCCACCTCATGCCGTGACTTCCCTGGATTTGGCGACGGCGTGGATGATGCCCATCGTCCTGGTGGCGGTCTTCGGTTGTTCGCCGCAGCCAGAAACCACTGTGCTCGATGAAAAGTTGCCGGACTCGCTTACCGAGTTCGGCCTCTTCGAAGGTGAGCTGCGGCAGCTTATCCCGTCGACTGGCGTCCAGACCTACACGATCAATTCGTCTTCTTTTCACGACTACGCAGACCACCAACTCGTATTGAAATTGCCACCGGGCGCCTCGATTGAATACCGAGAGGACGGAACTCTCGCGTTTCCATTGGGCACGATCCTGGCCCAAACCCTCAGCTATGCCCACGACGGCCTGGATACCGGTCGGACACTGGTGGAGACGCGTGTGCTACTGCGGCGAAGTGACTCCTGGATCGCTGCCCCCTACTTGTGGAATGCGGAGCAAACTGACGCGAACCTTGAAATCCTGGGCGGGAGCGTTCCCGTAAGCCGCCGGTTGGCGAACGGCACATTGGTCGATCAGATGCATGTGGTGCCGAACTTCAACGATTGCAAGCGATGCCACGAGATCGACGATCGGATGACGCCCATTGCAATGGACGAAGCACAACTGAATTGCCCGCCACCGAACAGTACCTCCGGTGAGTCTCAGTTGTCACAGTGGCGGCGCGAAGGGGTCCTGTCTGGAGTCTCAGCAGGCGAGCGGCTTACGCGGCTAGCATCCTGGAACGATCCTTCGAGCGGTACGGTCGCTCAGCGGTCTCGCGCCTGGCTACATGCAAACTGCGCGCACTGCCATAACCCACGAGGGAAGGCGCGCAACTCGGGCCTGCAGCTCGCTGTGGACATCGAAGAGCCCAGCCAGTATGGCGTCATGAAGACGCCGGTTGCGGCGGGGCGCGGGTCGGGCGGACTGCAGTTCGACATCGTGCCCGGGCGACCGGATCTGTCAATCATGTTGTTTCGCGTCCGCTCGACGGAGTCTGGCATCATGATGCCAGAGTTTGGCCGAACACAGGTCGACGAGGAAGGGGTTGCCCTGCTAAGCGAGTGGATCGCTGCGATGCCCATGTCCGAGAGTTCGCCAAACATCGCAGGCATGGTCTCGGAGTTATCTTCCGAAGAAGTAGCGACATGGGCCAAAGAGGCGCTGTCCGAGGGTGACGCCAAGCGGGGAGAGACCATCTTCCGGCGTGAGGCGCTCAACTGCACCAAGTGCCACGCTATCCGAGGCAACGGTGGCAATGTCGGTCCAGACCTGGCAATGATGGGCAACGACACTAAGCCCGAACACATCGTTGAATCGATTTTGCTGCCCAACAAAGTGATAAGAGAGGGATTTCACTCCGTGACGGTGCAAACCACGACCGGGGAAGTGCTGACAGGAATTCAAGTACTCGACGACGGACAAGGGATCGTGATTCGTGATCCTGTCCGTGGTGACACGCGAATCGCCAAGGCGGAGATCGAGGCTCGAACCGAAGGTGAATCTCTGATGCCATCCCAGGTCGCTGCCACACTGGCACGCAGAGACCTCGTTGATTTGGTGCGATTTCTATACGACGTCAACCAGCGGCCCGAAAGCTATGAGGAAGGATCGCCGTTGGCCCCCTGACGCGCACCTGTTCCAATGGCTCGCACGGTAACGAAGGAATACATCATGCCGGCGAATGTCAAAGTCCACGCGCTGATGGCAATGTAGATGAAGTACTGGGGGATGATCACTAGGAACGGTGCGTCGATCGCATGGGCCAAGCGGAAGGTGCATGCCGTATACATCCCAAGCGGAAACACTGCGCCCCAATACTGCGGATCATAGATGATGCGAAATCGTTTGTAGACATGCCGCCAAACGCCGAGGATCACGAGCATCGGAATCCACCAGGTCGCCGTTGCCCAAAAAAACAACGTGAAACCCTTAAGAAACGAAAGCAGCGGGAGCAATATCGTCGAGTCGCTCGCCGCCGAGATTAAGGTCGTGCCTGCGAGGGTCGAGATGGCCATTGCGCCCATGTTGATCCAGTACGGCGGCGCAAGGTCCGCTGGACTCATCGAAAAGAAAGTGTAGCGATAGAAGATCAATGAGATTATCCAGATGTAGAGCATTCCTCCCTTGAGCCACATCGCCAGGGAGAAGAACAACACTTCTTCGCGGTATGATTCGAAGCCCTCCGCCAGAATACCGCCAAGCAGCGATACTGACTGAACAGCGACCACCGATACCAGCCAGCCTCCGTGAATTCCTTCTGCCAATGAGGGCTTTGTCTCTTTGACTGCAAAGCTTGTAAAGATGGTGTAGGTGAGCACGATCCACAGCACGGTCCCCAGACACCACAGCGCGATTGCCACGCTATGCAGGTCGACAAGCAAGACACACTGGCTACCCAGAACGCAAGTCGCAGCGACCGCCGTGAAGAAGCCAACTCCGCGCTTATGATCAGTCAAGTCAGCAAAAAACTGTTTGCGATACTTGATCAACCGGATCGCATTGAACACGACAAGTATCGCGAACGCCGGGATGTTGAACCAGAACAACGCTAGCGACAATCGCGACATCCCGACCAAATGACTGGCAACTGAAACGATGCCAGTCGCCATCACCAGAGCGAAATACGCTGGATTCAGCGTCTCGATGTTTCTCCAGAGTTCAGAAACGAGCGACGAACGTCCACCGTTTGCAGATTCGATCACGCTGGCTACGCCTTCTGGAGTCAACGATCAAGTACAACCAGGTATCGCAGCAGCCCGGCATTCAGCCCCAGGCAGGCGATGCTTGCCAATGCCGCGGGGACGACAACTGTGTGGTTGCCACCCAGAAACGCATTCATCGTGGCAGTTAGCAGCCACAACTGCATCACGACGAGGACTACAACAATCGACAAGATGCCATAAATGATCGACAGACGCTGGCTGCGAGTTCGTCGCGAGTTGGTCATGATGCGCGCTCCTCGACATCGGTGGCATAGACGATTCCACGGTCGATTCGCAAATGAATGCGTGGCAGCGGGCGGCGCGGCGGTCCGGCGGTTGGTTGCCCTGTTGTCGCGTCGAAATAGCCTTCGTGACAAGGGCAATGCAACCGATTGTGTGCGAGGTCGGGGCGAACGGGACACATCAAATGCGTGCACTGGCTGGAGTAGGCTAGAAACACATCATCGGATTGGCGGATGAGCAAACAGGGATCGCGGTCCGTTGGATAATGGAAGCTGACGGCTTCTCCAATCTCCAGATCGGTGATCGCGGCGATGCGTTGTTCCGCTGGCTGGCGACCGCGAAACAGACTTAAGAAGACGATCCATATCTGTCCGCAAGCGAACGCCAGGCTCGTCAATACGAGGAACTTCGTAAAATCGCGGCGAGCCCCGTATTCGTCGGCCTCCACATCAATGGGAAAGTCGCGCCGCCACTTCGGCTGGTCGCGTTCCAATCGGCCGTCAGGGAACGCAGGGGCCTGCAGATCTTTGCCGTTCATTAGTATCCATCCTAGGTCTTCGACACGATAGGAAGGCTGCACACGGCAGCGGACAACATCGGGTCGTCTTCGCCCATGTCGGCGCACATGGCATCCACCACGTCGATATGCGCAATCGCCGCATCATGCGGGACCATCATGCGAACCTTTGTGTGAATCTTCTGTTGACCAAACTGAAAATCATTGATGGCTCGTGACCTTGGGCGCAGCCGGTCGATCTCCGCTTGGGTGCCAAAGAAGAGCGCTTGGCTCGGGCAGACTGTTGCGCACATGGGCCGCTTTCCCTCCGACGTGCGGTCGTAGCACATATCACACTTCATCATCAGCTCTTCGCGCGTGTTCATCTTCGGCACGCCGAAGGGGCACGCCAGCACGCAATTGTTGCAGGCGATGCAACGCGGCTTGCGAGCCGTCTGTACCACACCGTCCTCTGTACGCTTGATCGCATCGGCCGGGCACACTTCAGCGCAGGTTGGTGAATCGCAATGCATACACACGACTGGCACCGACTGCGGTGACTCGCGCCGGTTCATGAACTCCAGGTGGATCATCGAGTGCCCCTTGTGCGTGTCGCACTCGGAACACGCTTGCACGCACGACTCGCAACCGATGCAGCGATTCGGGTCGATGAAAAACAAATAGTCGTGTGGGACAGGCATCCGGTGACCTCTATTTATTCTATTTCAAAGCGTTCGGCGTCTTGCGGCGCGGCACTCGCCTTTGACAGCCGTACCGCGCAGACCTTGTACTCTGGGATCTTCGAAATCGGATCCTGTGCAGCGATCGTGAGGCGATTCGCACTCTTGGCGCCAGCCCAATGGTAGGGAATGAAAACGGTGTCCGGCCGAATCGTTTTCACCACTTGGGCTCGCAATGTAACTTCGCCGCGCCGGGACGTCACGGTGGTCCAATCGCCGTCAGCAATGGAGATTCGAGCGGCTAGTTGTGGGTGAATTTCTATACGCGGTTCGGGGTACTGGTCAACCAGCGGCCCAATGCGGCGAGTCTGAGTTCCGGAAAGAAAATGACTAACAACGCGTCCAGTCGTCAGGATCACGGGATAGTCGCCGTCCACTTCTTCCGTCGGCGGCGTGTACTCCGCGACGTTAAATCTTGCTTTGCCATCCGGAAAGTAGAATGGTCCCGAACCGTTGGCAATCGGGTTGTGGGAGCCGGGCTCAAACAACCGCGGCGTGCCCGGATGGTTCTCCGACGGACATGGCCAGCAGACGCCATGCTGCTTCTCAATCTTCTCCCACGTGATGCCCGAATAATCGGCGATGCCACCCTTGCTCGCCTGTCGCAGTTCGTCAAAGATCGCGCGCGGATTCTGGAAAGTGAATCCGTGCGGGCGGCCGAGCGCGGCCGCAAGATCTTGAATGATACGCCAGTCTTGCCTGGCGTCGCCCGGCGGATCGACCGCTTGATTGATCTTGATAACGCGTCCCTCGATCTGGGTCACGGTGCCCTCATCCTCTTCATGCAGTGAGCCAGGGAGCACGATATCGGCGTGGTGAGCCGTGTCGTTCAGGAAGAAGTCGATTGCCACGTAGAAGTCCAACTTGTCGAGCATGCGGGCAACAAAGTTGTTGTCCGGCAACGAAACCAGTGGATTGAAGCAGATCGAAAGCAATCCCCGAATCTCACCTCGGTCGATCTTGCGGAAGATCTCATAGGCATCGATACCCGGTTGCGGCAAATCTTCGGGCGACACGCCCCACACCTTCGCGACATGGGCCCGATGTTCCGGATTCGCCAGGTCACGTGCGCCGGGGAGTTGGTCGCACTTCTGACCGTGCTCACGGCCTCCCTGTCCGTTGGCCTGGCCCGTGATAGTGGCGTACCCGCAGCTTTCGCGGCCGATGCGCCCCGAGGCCAGCACAATGTTGATCGCCCCGAGAACGTTCTGCACCCCGTGGCTGTGGTGCTCAATGCCTCGGGCATGCATCAGAAAACTTGTCGACGCGGTCCCCCACCATTCTGCCGCCTGCCTGATGAGCCGTTCGGCGATGCCAGTCGCTTCGGCCGTGCGGGCGGGCGTCCACGATTGCACGGACTCTGCAAGCGGCTCAAACCCAACGGTATGCTGTTCAATGAACGAATGATCGAGCCAATCGTGCTCAATCATCAAATGCAGGATTCCATTGAACAACGCCACGTCCCGCCCCGGCTTTACCGGAAGAAACAGATCACACGTGCGGGCCAATGGCGTGATCCGCGGGTCGACGACGATGATCTTGGCGCCCTGCTCCCGAGCCTGCCAGACATAATTGGTCGTAATCGGCGCGCACTCTGCAACGTTGGCTCCGCTAATCCAGACTACTTCGGCACCCAGGATGTCCGACCATGGATTCGCCGCGCGGTCGATTCCAAATGACTTCTTGTTGGCAGCGCCGGCGCTGACCATACACAGGCGGCCGTTGTAGTCGATAAAGGGCGTTCTCAAGCATACGCGCGCAAACTTGCCCATCAGGTAGGTCTTTTCCGTCGTCAAGCTGGCGCCACTAAGTACAGCAAAGGCTTCATGCCCGTGATCTGATTGAATGCGCCCGATCGCCTCGGCTGCATGGCGAATCGCGGCGTCATAGGGCATCGAGCGAAACCCGCCAGATGCAGTGGAGTCGCGTTGAAGAGCGGTTGTCAAGCGGTCTGGATGAGCGCCCTGCAAGTACCGTTTCACGCCCTTGGGGCAAAGCATTCCGCGATTGAACGGAAACTCCTCCCAAGGCTCAAACCCAATGACTTCGTTGTCTTTCACCCTCAACTGAATGCCGCACTGCTGTCCGCAGAAACAGCAATGCGTCTTCACCTGGCGATCTGCTTCAACACCCCGATCCAAGCGGATTCCTTCGGCATACGCGAGATGCGGACCGAACTGTTGGTTAATGTCGAGGCTACGGGTTGGCGGCTTAGCCATGCGTGACATCCGTCGGGTTTCTGTGCGCGGCGGGTGCAGTCCAGAGCCGGCCTTGGGCAATGGCCAGCGATACTCGCCGACAGCGCGGGCAAATCCTCTGATAGTGGTCGGTGAAGCTCCCATTCATCTCGTATCGGTATCCGAGTTGCCGTTCAACCTCAATCAAGTCCTCGATATGCATGCTCGAGGCAAACGGCTCCTCGCAGCGAGCGCACCGGGCTTGCTCACCACGGGCACCAGCGTCTTTGTAAAACAAAACGCCCAACTGAGCGGGCCGCTGGAATAGATGAAAGAACTTTCCGAATGGGAGCCATAGGAGCGTGCCGATCACCGTGACGGCGTGTGTGATCGAAAGGAACTCGTACGCGTAGCCGTTGAGCCATTCATAGCTGACTACCAGCATCAAACCCGTCACACTCACGGCGAACAGGAGAATCAGCGGCAGAAAGTCTTCGCCGAATCGCTGCAATACCAACGCATCCCGACTGCGCATCCGTCGTCGCATGGCCAGCATCACGCCGGCGATCACGAGAAACGAGGCCCAAACCAACCCATGGAATATCAAGTACCCCAGGAACGAGTCGATTCCGAAGGAAAACAGAGGGAAACCAAAAACACTAGCGGTGTAGTCGTCGAACCCGTCGTTGGCAAACTCGAAGTGAATCCAGCCAAAGACTAGCGGGAACGTGATCCCCGAAGCGATCAGGCATCCCCACATGATCAACCAGTGTGCCGCGCCTCTCAGAACGCTCCGCTTCCAAATAAAGCTGTTGGCGAGGAAGACAGATACCAAGCGTTTGAACCACAAGACAACGTTGCGGGGCAGCGCCTGTGGCCGCAGAAACACCTGCCAACCACGCTTCCAATACATCGCTGTTGGCGGACGGTGAAGCCACATCGTATAGCGGTAGACAATACCGAATGTGGCAAAGAGTGTCGCGAATGTGTAGCCGACAAGGGCCGCATCGAAATGCGAAAGGCGACGCGATCCGACTACGATCAGTCCGGCCACGATGGCTGTAGCCGCACATCCGCTGAGGATCGCGACTAGGGTGTAGCGGGGACGTGGGCTGTTGCCTCGTTGATCCAAGAGTCTCTCCGCTGCCATCGCACGCAACTGCCCGGCCAAAGTGACCAGGTCAACCGGCCATCCAGTTTACCAATTGGCACGTCGTTGACTACCGGCAGATGCCAACACGATTTTCGGGCTATCGGCGGCCTTGCGGTCCAGAAAGCAATCTCTCATGCTCAATCGCTCTTGGAAACAGTATGCTGTTTTCCTTGTGGATGTGCTGATGCAAATCGAGTTCGAGTTCGCGGAGACCGTCGAGCGCTGCGCGATAGGTGTTGCAGGCGTCTGTTGGGGCACAATAGTCGCAGGTCAGCTCGCGAATCTGAGCCAACCCGTTGCCCGCGTTGTCATGCTCGTGCTCCATCATGCGGATGGGGTTCGCCACGGTCCCGAATGGAAACACTGGTGGCGATTCCGACTGCTCCAGCCGTCGTATTGCTGGAAACAGAACCTGCTCTTCTTTGAACATGTGCGGTTCCAGTTCACCCCGCAAAGCAGCGAACTCGTGCTGAACTTGTAAAAGCTCAGGATGCCCTTCGCTGTGAGCATCGACAATCTTGGCGATCAGCGTCGTCAGCCGGGGCAGCTCAGTCCGTAGGTAAGCATGATGTGTCTGTTCGATGTGATCGCACAACGCGGTGAGGCTGGTCTGTGTCCAGTTCTCGGCCGGCTCGCTGCCAGCAGCCTGAACCGCGTCGTGAAGCTGTGCCAAGATTTGTTGTGGGTCAAGTTCACTGTCGCGACATGCTTGTCCGAGGGACTTACCGCCGCCACAGCAATAGTCAATCCGCGACGCTTCGAAAAGTCGCGATGTTTGGGGATGCGTGGCGACCCACTGTCCGACTGTAGAGTCCAGATTGAGCCGTGTCATGGATACCTCCTGAAAGCCAACCGTTAATCTGCTCGATCAAATCCAAGGGTTCCCAGCCTTCACTCTCTGCGAAAGAACCGATCGTGAGTTCGCTGGGAACGCTCCTTGTCCGTGCGAGATACTGACTCCCTGTGGCGATCAGCCGATCTTCGATTTCCGGATACTCGCCCAAGAGTACTGCGAGCGAAGACCTCAGCGTCGCCTGCCCGGTGGAGAACAGTGCATCGGTGTGTAGCATTGTTGCGATGGCATTAATTGCAAACAGCAATAGTGCGGCCCATTCGAACAAAGCGGACACCGGCATCACGCTATACGCTGTTGGTGTGCCTATGGTGGCGAACTCAGTTCCCACGCGAAGCAGGTTCCCGACGCCAATCAAGACGAGAATCGGAACGACAAGACGTGGCTTGGCGAGGACGGTTCGATCAAGCACGGGTAGGAGTCGCTGACCAACACCGAGAATCAATGTCGTCATGAATCCGACTGTTAGGGCATGGCGGACTGCTCCCATATACGCATGAGGCAAGGCCACACGAGCCAGCTGCTCGTACGCGAACCCGCACGTCATAAGAACTAGACTGACGATCAACCAGGCGAATGCCATTGGCGGAAAAAGATCGAGGGCCGCGTGGCCTTGTTCGTCGCGCTTCGATTTGCGTTGGCGGCCGATAAAGCCCCGAATGCCCACGGCAAACAGCACGGCTCCTATCGTCAAGAGCGCGCAGCCAGTAGCCGATATGATTCCGGACCAACCCAATACGGTTGCAAGGCAAAGCAAGAACGTCCCTGCATTGTGTACCCAATGGGAAGTCTCGATTGCCCAACTGTGTGTCGAACCGATTCGGAGCAGTCCGGGCAGCAGCATCTGACCGAATCCGTAGATCGAGTTCAAAGCGAATCCGAAGACGGCGAGCTCGATCAGGAGCAACCGTTGAGAATCGCTGTAAATGGCTGCGCCGACCGAGCCGGAACTCCAGCGGAGAACGGCTGTCACGATGGCCCATGCAACTAGCCACATGCCTGAGGCCATGACCGCGCGTGCCCAGGTCGCGGTCCACTTTCGGCGTAGCAGGACCAATTGCATTGCAAGAAACCCCGCAGACATCAAGACGAGGCTTGTGGCCGCGGCCAGACCCAACACAGATGCTGCGGGAAGCAGAAACCAAATGAAACCGCCGACGATGCCAAACAGTGCCAGCAGTAGCAGTCCCCGACATGCCCGAAGTCCCAATCTGTGGCGTGCAACGGCCTGCAAAACCGTGCGAAGAGCGATGCCCATGATGAACAGTGTGATGAAGCCCCACAATTGAGCTTCGCCGTGCGCGATCACGTCGGCAGCTTGGACAGCGTCAAAGTCTGCTGTGATTCCGATGCGCCACAACAACCATCCACCCCAGCCCGCCCCTAAAGTGAGCGTGATCGCGAGCGCCGACAAGATGTAACCGTGATGAATCGTCTCGGCGGGCCTGCTTGGAGCCTCAATGGGTGCTCCCGTCGCGGCTGCCAGGTCCAACAGCAGTTCATCGAGTGCCAAGCCCATCCGCCTTGCAAAGTGGGCTAGCGGCTCCAGATGGCCGAATTGTCCGGGGTGCCGTTCTGGCTCACCGTGGTGAAGGAACACTTCGCGCGACGCAGGGAAATCGACGGCGACTTGCCGCACGGTCATTTCCGGGCGGATCGATCTCGATGAGTAGGGGCGAGACATCTTCACACGCGTCAAATGAGCGGTTTTCTGGCCACGAGTGCAATCGCTGCCAAGTTGTGTCGGTATCGGTGAAATACCTTTCGCATGTTCCATACGCGGCGTCGGGCAACAGGATGCCGAGCAACGTTCCAGGCAAACAAAAGAGAGCGCAAAAGCCCTTCATCACGCACCAGTCGCGCGGGGTTTAGCAGCCGCATCGGCACTGTGTGTTCGGCGACAGTCGCCAGCCCGGCCGTTTCCAACACACCACGCCACTCGCTCGACGTTAGAGGGCGGACCCCTACGTGAATCTCACTCGACAGGCCGCTTTGAATGTTGTCGCGGATGGCTTGATCCAAGTCGTCTGGTACCAAGCACAACTCGTGGATACCGTAGTATCCTCCCGGCCTGAGTAGTCGCGCAGCTTCCGCGACGATCCGGGTTTTTGTTGTGGCCGGCTGCATGGAGAGCAGCGCTTCGCCGTAGACTACGTTGGCCGACGCACTTGGCAGCCCAGTGTCTTCGGCGCTTGCAACGACACATCGCTGAGATGGCCCCATGAGATATCCCTCGACCGTCGCCGCAGCTTCTCGATCCCGCTCCACGGCGACATAGGAGCGTGGTCTGCCCGATAGCGCCATGCGGGCAGTGACTCCTAGTCCAGGTGCGAACTCAACGACATCATCCTCTTCGCCGATGGCCAACGCGGCGAGTAGTTGGCGTGTGAGCTCACGCCCACCGGGCCTCAACACACGTTTTCCCATCTTGGCCAACAGCCAATGGCCGGGCATCTTGTCGGCCGGGGCTTCGCCGTGTGGCAACACCTCACCGGCAACAGAAGTTGAGGATTCCATCAGTTTTCCTCCGTGCCTGGCCACGAATGTCAACGCCGCGCCGTCAGCCCACTTCGCAAAGCGGTACGATTGGACTCGTAGAACGAAGCAGTTGCGCAATCGTTACGCGCGAAAGCGCCTTTTCGGCCGAGGCAAAAACCTGGTCGAGCTCGGCGTGAAGTGGGCAAAGTCGCGTATGGCTCCGCAATCCCAAAGGGCAGCGGCGAATGCGTTCCAGTGGCGCGACTGCATTGACCACGTCAAGAATCGTGATTTTCTCGGGCGCCTTGGCCAGCGCATACCCACCGCCCGGTCCCGATTGGGACCGAACCAGTTTTGCTCGGACGAGATCCTGCAAGACCTTGTGCAGATAGCGCCTGGGAACTTTCGTTTCCTCAGCCAATTGATCCGCGGATTCCGTCTGAGGGGAACTGCGACCTAAGCAAACTGCGGCGCGGAGCGCGTATTCGGCAGTCTTCGGCAACATGGGTTTTCTCCTTCGGTGCTCTATTCTACACCTTGACATGTAGAAATCAATGGATAAAGTTGGCGTAGACAGGCCGGCCAGTGGCTACGGCTTAACGTGAACTGACCCAGGTGCGAGGCGGCAATGCGATATGTGGGCGCTGGAACGATCGTGACGGTGGCGGTGCTCCTGGTTGGGCAATCACATTGCCGGGCCGCGGACGAGATTGAACAACCACCCATACAATACAGCCAAAGTACGCCTGAGAATCGCGTCTCTAAACTGGCCGTGCAGCTTGCAGCTGGTGAGTCGCGACTGGAGTACGACCAGCGGGTCGGCTACTTGGCCGCATTGCTCGAAGCCCTCGATGTGCCGATCGAGTCGCAGATGCTGGTTTTTTCCAAGACCAGCCTGCAGAGGCACCGCATTTCGCCCCGCACTCCGCGGGCCATCTACTTCAGCGACGACGTTTACGTCGGCTATTGCCGCTCGGGCGATGTGCTGGAGATCTCCGCGGTCGACCCGCAGTTGGGGGCCGTGTTTTACACACTCGATCAGAAGGACACGGGTCAAGTGCAGCTGTCACGGCAAACCGACAACTGCCTGCTGTGCCATAGCTCCTCGCGGACCGAGGGAGTGCCCGGCCATCTCGCACGCTCGATGTTTGTCGATTCGAGCGGACAACCCATTTTCTCCGCGGGCAGCTATTCGGTGGACCACACCACGCCGCTGGAACAACGCTGGGGCGGCTGGTATGTCACCGGAACTCACGGCAACCAGCGTCATTTGGGCAATATGATTGTGCGCGGGCGGAAGGTCGAGGGCGACGTCGACAATACAAAGGGACAAAACGTCGTAGAGCTGAGCGACCGGCTGTCGCTCGATACGTATTTGGCGCCTCACAGCGATATCGTCGCGCTAATGGTTTTGGAACACCAGACGCTCGTGCACAACTGCATCACAAAAGCCAACTACACGGCCCGGCAAGCACTCCTCTACGAACGGGAGATGAACCGAGCGCTGGGCGAACCGCCGGGGCATCGCTTCGATAGCACGAGCCGCCGCATCCAAAGCGCCGGTGACGATCTCGTTGAGGCCCTGCTGTTTGTGGATGAAGCGAAGCTGACCGGTGCGATCCGCGGCACTTCGGGGTACGCCGAAAAGTTTACCGGGCTCGGTCCGCATGATAGTCAAGGCCGCTCACTGCGCGATTTCGACCTGGAAAAGCGACTGTTCAAGTATCCGTGCAGCTACGTGATCTATTCTCAGGCATTCGACGCCCTGCCGCGCGAAATGCTGGACTATGTCTGGCAACGCTTGTGGGATGTGCTCGTTCAACAGTCAGATGAAGTGCAGTTCGCGCACCTCTCCAATGAGGATCGACAAGCGATCGTCGACATTCTGAGAGCTACAAAGCCGGAATTGCCTGACTATTGGAGGGAGGCAAAAGATTCGGCTACACAGGCAGAACCGGACTGACTCGCCTAGCATAGTCCGAAAGGCACGAAGAAAGCATCACCGCGAATCTAGTGGGCTGTTGGGGGTCAGACATGAGGCGAAACGCGAATGGAAGCTTACCGTCGATGGTTGTTGTCGTGGCCGGCGCGCTGGCCATGTGCGGCACGTTCGGGCATTTCCAAGATCTACGAGCCCATGCCGCCGAGCGCGGTGAGGACGTTACGGAGAACCGAAATGACGCGCCGGCAACCCTTGCTGAAGCACGAGGACGCGCGCGGATCCTTCATGAAACCCTGCACGGTGCATTGCAGGTGATGCACCGGGATTTCTTTCGCGATGATGAAGGGTTGGCGATTCCGTCTCGATCTCTGGAAGACGTATTCAAAGAGCTGGCTGATAGATTCGACGTCCAATTGCGCTGGTTAGCGGTGAACGCAGACGCCATGAACATCGATCACTCGCCCCAAACCGACTTTGAACGTGAGGCGGTCGAGGCGCTGGCGGCGGGCAAGCAGGAGTTCGAAACCAGCGAGACCAACGTGTACCGGTATGCCGGCTCGATTCGCTTGTCGTCGCAGTGCCTGAAATGCCATGCTCCACGCCGGACCAGCACCGAGGGCCGTGTGGCGGGGCTCGTCATTGCGATTCCATTCAAGAACTAACATGCCGTGGAACAACCATTTGTAACGGCGAAATCGAAAACCGAGTCGTCCGATCAACGAGGACCAGCATGAAGCGACTGTGGATCTTCTTTGGGTTGGTTGTGGTTCCTTCGTTCGTCGTGCTGAGCTGGATTGGAACGCGCATCTACGACGAAGCACCGCCAGTTGCCGATCGGGTGGTAACCACCGATGGCACCGTCGTGATTGCCGACGGGGAGATTCAGGCCGGCCAAAACGTTTGGCAATCACTGGGCGGAATGGAAGTTGGCTCTATCTGGGGCCACGGCAGTTATGTCGCTCCAGACTGGACAGCAGATTGGTTGCATCGCGAGGCGGTTTTCATTCTCGACCGTTGGGCAAAAGACGACTTTGACGCTGACTACGATCAACTGGACGAAGAGCGGCAAGCCCAACTGAGCGGCCGGCTCGCCCAGGAGTTGCGAGCCAATACGTATGATCCAGAAACGCGGACGATCACGATTGGTCCGCTCCGAGCTGAAGCATTTCAGGCGAACGTCGCCCACTACTCAGAGGTATTCTCCCAGGGCGAGACCGACTACGCGATCCCCGCCGGCGCAGTGACCGACGAGTCCCGCTTGCGCCAATTGTCGGCATTTTTCTTCTGGTCGTCATGGGCGGCCGTGACCAATCGGCCGGGCGAACAGATCAGCTACACGAACAACTGGCCGTACGAGCCGTTGGTGGCCAATCGACCGACGGGTGAAGCGGTGGTGTGGACCGGCGTCAGCATCATCATGTTGCTGGCTGGAATCTCGGCCATGGCCTGGTGGTATGCCTCGCGGCGCGCCGAAGAACCCCAATCCGCCCCGCCCGAAACCGATCCCCTAGGCAACTGGGCGGCCACACCGTCGCAACGGGCCACGATCAAGTACTTCTGGGTCGTGTCAGCCCTGATCCTGCTGCAAATGTTGCTGGGCGTCGTGACGGCGCACTACGGCGTCGAAGGAGACGCATTCTATGGCTTTCCGCTTTCCGAGTGGCTGCCCTACTCTGTCACGAGGACCTGGCACGTTCAGCTCGGTCTGTTCTGGATCGCCACGGCCTGGTTGGCGGCAGGACTGTTCATCGGCCCCCTGGTTAGTGAGCAGGAGCCGAAGTGGCAGCGCCTGGGAGTTAACGTCCTGTTCTTGGCGCTGCTTGTCGTTGTAGTCGGCTCCTTGAGCGGCGAGTGGCTGAGCATTCACAACAAGTTTTCCGATGTTGTGTCGTTTTATTTTGGCCATCAGGGCTACGAGTATGTTGACCTGGGCCGCGCTTGGCAGTTGGCGCTGTTTGTCGGCCTGTTGTTGTGGCTGTTCTTGATGATCCGAGTGCTCAAGCCAGCGCTACAGCAGCAAGGTGAGCAAAGGCAACTCGTGGCCTTGCTGGCCGTTGCCACAACCGCGATTGCGCTCTTTTACGGCGCCGGACTGACGTGGGGCCAGCATACGCACCTATCGGAAGTCGAATACTGGCGCTGGTGGGTCGTGCATCTGTGGGTGGAGGGTTTCTTCGAAGTCTTCGCCACTACGGTCATTGCCTTCGTCTTTATGCGACTGACTCTGATCCGGCCGGGCGTCGCGGCCGCCGCGGCGTTGCTGTCGGCCACGATTTTTCTCTCGGGTGGAATCATTGGAACCTGCCATCACCTGTACTTTTCTGGAACGCCAAGCGTTGCCTTGGCCTGGGGGTCGGTGTTTAGTGCATTGGAGGTCGTGCCGCTGGTTCTAGTTGCCTTCGACGCCACCGAGGACCTGCGACGATCCGAAACGTCTCCCTGGGTCAAGCGCTACAAGTGGCCCATCTACTTCTTCATCGCCGTGGCGTTTTGGAACATGGTGGGCGCGGGGTTGTTCGGCTTTATGATCAATCCGCCCATCGCCTTGTATTACATGCAGGGCCTGAACACGACGCCGCTGCACGGGCACGCCGCCTTGTTCGGCGTCTACGGCATGCTGGGCATCGGCTTGATGCTCCTCTGCCTGCGGGTCTTGATTCCAGGAGTCGAATGGAGAGACGGGTTGCTGCGGTTCTCGTTTTGGTCACTGAACGGGGGCTTGATGGTGATGTGTGTGCTGAGCCTGCTACCGGTGGGCCTGATGCAGACTTGGGCTTCGGTGGACCACGGATACTGGTACGCGCGCAGTCCGGAATTCCTGCAGACGCCTCTGATGCAAAACCTGCGCTGGATGCGCGTTCCAGGGGATACCATATTCTTTCTTGGCGCCGTCGCTTTGGTAATCTTTGTAGCGGGCCTAAAAACAGGCCATTCGTTTAGGAGGACAGATTGATGGCGATTCCACACGCGAAACCGGGTGAAGTGATTGACGTGCGTCCGTTGGAGACACGCCTGAAGGAACGCGTCACGACGACGCTGATCAAGACCGATGCGCTGGAAGTCTTGCGGCTGGTGATTCCGGCCGGAACGAGAATTGCTCGACATCAGGTTCCGGGTGAAATCACCGTGCAATGCCTGGAAGGCCAAGTCGTCTTCGATGCCGGCGGTACAGATCGCGATTTGGCCGCGGGTGATATGCTGTTCCTAGATGGAGGAACCCCTCACGCACTGGACGCCGTCAAAGATAGCTCGGTGCTGGTGACAATCCTGCTTCATCACAAGCCGACGGCGCCATAGCTTGTCAGCACGCGTAGAATTGTTGAGGAAGATCAACCATGTGTTTTTCTTACGGCTCGAGGCAAGCCTGCAATAGCACCGCGAACGCGGGCAGTCCCCGGAGGTACCCATGCTGTGGATGTTGACCTCTCGACCTCCTATCTAGGCTTGGCGCTCCGCAACCCCGTGGTGATGTCGGCATCACCATTGACGGCCGAGATTCACCGTGTTGAGCAGTTTGCCGCCGCGGGCGTCTCAGCGGCCGTGCTCCCGTCGCTCTTTGCCGAACATATCGAGGATAGCCAGATCGGTCGACGCACCGCAGCCGGCGCTGACGATTGCTTGTCATCGAGCCGGGTACTTCACGACACCGGCAGCTTTGCCGCTAGCCCAGACACCTTCTTGCGCCAACTCGAATTGGCCAAGCAGTGCTTATCGATTCCTATCATTGCAAGTGTCAATGGAAGTTTTTCAAAGGGTTGGATTCCTTTCGTTCGCGTCATTCAGGACGCTGGTGCCGATGCCCTGGAACTGAATATCTATTTCGTCGCGACAGACCCGATGATGAGCGGCGAGGATGTCGAACTACGATATTTGGACGTCGTATCGGCCGTTCGCAAGGAACTACAGATTCCGCTAGCCATCAAGCTCGGGCCGTATTTTAGTTCGCTCCCGAACTTTGCCAGGCGCCTCATCGATGCCGGCGCGGACGGCCTTGTCCTTTTCAATCGTTACGTTCATCCGGAGATCGATCCGGCAACCCTTCAGGCCAAGCCCCATTTGGAACTCAGCAGTTCGAGCGAACTGCGCCTGCCGTTGCGGTGGGTGGGAATCCTCAGAGGTCAAATATCGGGCTCGCTAGCGGTGACAGGCGGTGTGCACACCGCTGAAGATCTGGTGTACGCGATTCTTGCCGGCGCAGATGTAGCAATGCTGGCTTCTGCATTGATCCAGCATGGACCGGTCATCGTGCCAACGCTCCTGGACGGATTGGCTAGCTGGATCGCTACGAAACACTTTCACAGCGTGTCGGAGGTTCGTGGCCTTGCCAGCTTTCGATCCGGCCCCGATGCACCTGGAGACGAACGGGCCGACTACGCCGAACAGCTGGGGATGTTCGCCGATCGTCAGCATCATCGCACATTACGCACATAGTCTTCGGGAGAACTACTGCTTTACATTGCACAAGACACCACGCGGGGAACCACCCGCCACGAGGTTGCACAGGGGGGCACGCGAAACGATTCGAGTTCCTTCCGATAGGTTCGAAGTCTCGACTGGGGCCTGCGGCGTCAATAGGAAGTGACTCGTCAGCGCTGGCCGTCTAGGCATCAGAATCGCAGGGTCAGGAAAGTAAATGGGCGAGACCTTTGAAGTGCGCATTCTGCGACAGGACCGTCCCTAAGCGGGGAGACATTGGGAGCGGTTGTTGAACATTCTGCTGCCAAAACACTGATCGGGATAGGTGAATGATGGACGAACGATGGGGAATCGTCCGACGTTGGGGATGGCGGCTTATTCGGATCGTCGCTGTCGTAGGCGTGGCCGGCGGGATCGTCTATTGGTTCATTCTGTCTCCAATTACCGTTCAACACCACGAAATCGTACGAGGCCCTATCGTCGCCGAGGTCATGGGAACCGGCACCCTGGAAGCCCGTGTCGAGGTGACGGTCAGTCCTAAAATGTCGAGCCGAATCGAGGAGATTCTGACCGACCAGGGAAATCGAGTCTCCCAGGGAGAACTGCTGGTTCGACTGGACGACGAAGAACTTAGGCAGCAGGTCGCTATCGCACAGGCAAACTTGGAAGCAGCGCAAGCTGCAGTGATCCGGGTCAGAACAGAGAAACAGCGAGCGACAGCGGTCGCCGTACAAGCAAAGCGGAGTTATGCCCGAGCGGAGGCGCTCGTAGGCAAGAATGCGATCTCTCAAGAAGAGAGCGACAAGGCGACCGAAGCGCTGGCAGTCGCTAACGCCGGACTCTCTAGTGCGGAAGCCGCCATCGCAGAAGCGCAGAAAGAACTGATCGCCGCTGAGAAGACCTGGGAATACCAACGAGCCCGACTGCAAGATACCAGGATCAACGCTCCCTTCGACGGCCTCATTGTGCAACGGCACTGTGACCCGGGCGACATTGTGGTTCCCGGCAGCGCGATTCTTACCCTCATCTCCACCGATGAACTTTGGATCAGTGCCTGGGTAGACGAAACCGAAATGGGGAAGCTGGAAGTCGGCAGACCTGCCAAAGTCGTGTTCCGATCAGACCCGGAACGGTCGTTTTCGGGGACCGTGACCCGATTGGGTAGAGAGGCGGACCGGGAAACCCGTGAATTCATCGTTGATGTGCGGGTTCTGGAATTGCCTGAGAATTGGGCAGTCGGGCAACGGGCCGAGGTATACATCGAAACGTCCAAGAAGACCGATGTGACGTTGGTTCCACCTGAGTTTGTTGTTCGCGAGGAAGGGGTTCCTGGAGTCTTCATGGAGGCCGACGGTCGGGCACGCTGGCGTCCCGTCACTCTCGGATTGCGCAGCCGAAACGCGCTGGAAGTCATTGAGGGCCTGAAGCCTGGAGAAACCGTGGTCAAGCCCGTCGATCCTCGAACAAACATCAGCGATGGTCGCTGGATTGAGACGCTATGAATCTCGCCACGAAAGACATCCGACACAACTTCGGGCGTTTTGCTCTGACGACCCTCGGCGTGGGAATGCTGTTGATGGTCGTCATGGGCATGGGCGGCATCTATCGAGGTATTGTCGAGGACGCCACGCTCTTGATCGACCGGATCGGGGCCGACGTGTGGATCGTGCAGCGCAGCACGAGAGGACCATTTGCCGAGGTCTCTCGCGTGCCCCCGACATTAGTGCATCGGGCACTGGCCGTCCCCGGCATCCAGTCCGCCAGAGAGTTCGTCTATCACACGATTCAGCGAGAGCGTGAGGGAAAGCCGCTGCGCATCGCCGTACTAGGGCTCAGTTGGCCAACTGATAAGGGTGAATGGGTACCGCTTATCGCCGGTCGCCCGTTGGCTCAAAACCACTATGAGATGATTGCTGACGGGTCACTGGGCTTTCAGCTGGGCGAGCGAGTCGAGCTTGGCAAGGAAACGTACACGGTCGTCGGCGTCACCCGAAGCATGATTAGCTCCAACGGCGACGGTCTCGCTTTTTTCACCGTTGCCGATGCCCTGGCCATTCAACTGGACACCCCCGGTGAGGCAGTCCGCCTGGAGCGAGCTGCCCGTCAAGCCCGGGGAGAGCGCAGTGAAATCGGAGCCAAACAACCGACACTTCTGGAGCGGGCCACTGCGCCCGCCGCCGAGTTGCCGCCCATCGCTCGCCCGCAGCTCAGTGCCGTCGTCGCCGAAGTGGATCCCGGTGCCGACCTCGAACATGTGATCGAGATTCTATCCGGCTGGGACGATGTTTCGGTTTATACGCAAGACGGCCAACGGGAGCTGCTACTCAGAGGTTCCGTCGAAAAGATTCGGCAGCAGATAGGCTTGTTTCGTATTCTGTTGACTGTGATTGCCGCAATCATCATGGCTCTCATCCTCTATACATTGACTTTGGACAAAATCCACTCGATTGCCTTGCTCAAGTTGATTGGGGCATCAAACACGGTGATCCTGGGCTTGATTTTGCAGCAGGCATTCGTCTTGGGAGTCGTCGGATTTGGGATTGCCTATTTGATCGGGCAGAGAGTTTTCCCGATGTTCCCCCGGCGAGTGATTCTTACCGACGAGGATCTTTGGCAATTGGCAATCATCGTCTTGGTGATTTCCGTGGTTTCTAGTTTTCTAGGCATCTGGAAAGCCATGCGAGTCTCTCCCAATGAAGCTCTCTCGTAAAGGCTGCAATAGTGGAAGACGACTTCGCCATCGAGACGAAAGGAATCACCAAGGTGTATGGCAGCGGCAACACGGAAGTGGTGGCCATGCGGGACGCTTCGATCAAAGTACGACGTGGCGAAGTCGTGGCGCTGCTTGGCCCCAGTGGTTCCGGAAAATCGACGTTCTTGACCGCCGTGGGACTGATCAATCCACCGACGTCTGGGCAGGTCATAATCAGCGGCACGTTAGTCCTCGACGGCCCTCAAGCACAAACCAACCTGCGGAGCTTCCGCCGCCGCCATATCGGTTACGTCTTTCAGAAGTCCAATTTGATCCCGTTCCTTTCAGCAGTAGAAAACGTCCAGATCGCCTTGGAACTGAACGGCCAGCTGCCTGGGACGGCACGCAAAAGGGCGTTGCAGCTCTTAGATGGACTGGGCGTTGGTGATCGGGCTGGCAATCTGCCGTCCATGCTCTCGGGCGGTCAGCAGCAGCGTGTTGCCGTCGCCCGTGCGTTGGCGAACCAGCCGAGTGTCATTCTGGCTGACGAGCCGACGGCAGCACTCGACAGCCAGCGAGGCCGGCAGGTTATGGGACTGTTCGCCCAAGTGGCCCATGAGCGTGGAGCCGGCGTGATCGTCGTTACGCACGACCATCGTGCATTGGATGTCTTTGACACGATCTACGAAATGGAAGATGGGATGATGCGGCGGGCTAGCCAGCTCGCCCATACGTCAGAGCAGGTGCGACGGACCTGACAATCAGATGCCTGCGGCTGAGACCAACAGAACAAGAAACCTGCTCCTTCTCGTGCTGACCGTCAGGGCATGCGATTTGCGGAGTCAGAAGACAAATGACCGAATTCTTTGAAGTGCGGATTCTGCGGCAGGAACATCCCCAAGCGAAGAGGTATTGGGAGCGGTTTCGGCTTGAGCGTGACCCGGGCCTCAACGTGACCGGCGTCCTGCAAAGGATCGCTGCTCGCCCGGTGGCGGTGGGCGACTATGAGGTAACGCCGGTCGCCTACGATGCCAATTGCCTTGAGGAGGTGTGCGGATCCTGCACCATGCTCGTCAACGGTCGAGTCCGACAGGCGTGCTCGGCGCTCGTAGATCGTTTACTGGCCGAATCTCCTGGACCGATCGAATTGCGGCCCATGTCGAAATTTCCTGTGGTACGAGATCTCGTCGTCGCGCGAGGAAGAATCTTTCGAGCCCTGGAGAAACTGCATTGCTGGATTGAGGTCGATGGTTACTTTGATCGCGGGCCGGGACCGCGACAGTCACCCAGCGAACAACAGCAGGCCTATCCGCTGAGCACGTGCATGAGCTGCGGTTGCTGTCTGGAAGCCTGTCCTCAGTACCGGAAGGTCGAAGTCATACGACTATGCGGCGAGTCCAACGAGGAGTTTGCCGCACGCGAACGCTCGGAATTCGATCGGCAGTTCGTCGGCGCGCATGCGAATAGCCAGGTTGTATTGATGAACTCGAATCCCATCGGCCGCATGACGACCCCACAGCGATTGGATGCCTTGATCGCGCCGGGCGGCATTCAGAACTGTGGCAAAGCAGGTAACTGCCAAGCTGTTTGTCCAAAGAGTATTCCGCTGATGACCTCATGGGGGCGAGCTGGCCGGGCGACGACATTGCACGCGCTGAGAAAGCTATTTGACCGTTGAAGATTGGTAACGACAGCGTGGGAGTGCGCCATATGCACGATCACGCGCGACGCGACTACGACAATGGGATCTAGAATTGTGATTCAGCTCAAACGAGTCTACGAAACTCCGTCTCGTAAGGATGGGCTACGAGTGCTGGTGGACCGCCTATGGCCGCGCGGGCTGACGAAACAGCGCGCGGCCGTGGACCTGTGGCTAAAGGAATTGGCGCCGAGCACCGAATTGCGCAAGTGGTTCGGCCACGAACCGGACAAGTGGAAGGAATTCCAAACTCGCTATCGCAAGGAGATTCGCGAAAAGACAGAGCTCGTGCATGACCTGCAGAAGCGAGCGGCGAAGGACACCGTCACACTCGTATACGGCGCCCGTGATGAAGAGCGAAACCAAGCAGTCGTGCTAAAGCAAATAATCGAATATGGAAGCAAAAAGTGAGCCAGACGTCAGTCCGCAGAATGAATCGCATTCACGTCATCGGAGGAAAGAACCACGGAAAGACGACCCTCGTCGGTGAACTTCTTGTGGAGCTGCGCGCTCGTGGATTGCGCGTCGGTGCCATCAAGCATACGCACCATCACCACGAGCTAGACACGCCGGGAAAGGACTCGCACCGCCATCGAGAGTCTGGCGCGTCCGTGGTCGGAATCCTGTCGCCGGGAATGAACGCCGTGTTTTGGTCGAACGGTCGGTATGGCGAAGGCGACGATGATCCTCGATACGACAGTTTCGCCCCGATGTTTGCGGAGTGTGACATCGTGCTCGTGGAAGGGGATTCGCAGACTGCCGCGCCGAAGCTCGAGGTGTGGCGCTCCGAACTTGGCACGCCGCTACTGGCCAATCGGATCACTGGCGTGCGATGCGTTGTCACAAACGACCCGCTAGATCGCGCGCTGCCACAGCTGCCGCGCTCCGACGTTTCTGCCGTCGCCGAGTTCGTCTTGCATACTGTCAAGGATTAACCGGACGCAGGGCCAACGCCGCCCAAGCTAGCTAGAAGTTGGCCTGCCATTGGACGTATACGAAGTCCGCGTCACCGGTGTAGGGCGGCGGCGTGGGATTGGTGCGATACCAGTCCCCGGTGAAGAAGTGTGAGTAGCCAAATAGCCAACTGATCCGCGGTGTCTGGTTCCAGATCGCCAGCAAGTCGAGCTCATTGCCCAGGTAGGTGCTCCCACCGGGCGTCGTCACGAACGGCAGGCCATTGATCAGATAGGGGACGTCATTGGAGTTTTGCAGATGAAACACGTGCCACCACATGATCGTCTTCCACTCATCGGTCGGGCTGGATTCCAGCAGGATGTTGAAGTCTTCGATGTTGGTGCGCGCGAAGAAGTCCATGAAACCCAGGTACTTGTGGCCTAACGGAAACAACTGATTGAAGCCGTTGCCGATGGTGTTGCTGCCTGACGCCCAATCGTAGTACACCCACAGCACCGGCTTCCACGGCAGGTTCTTCATGTCGCGGCCGCCGCCGATTGTGAAAAACCCGGCGGAGTGATTGAGGGCCCCGAATCGGCCAAATTGATAGGCGCCTTCAAACTCAAGGAGCCATTGGTCACGTTCCACCTTCCAACGTCCACCGGCCGTCTGGAACTTGAACGTGCCTGCGGCGGCAAACGGCGAATCGTAGTCGGCGTAGCCGATCCAGAAAAGCTCGTAGACTTCTTGCGGAAGTCCCCGGTAGGTCCACCACAGAGCATAGAACTCCTGCGTGCCTTCCGGAGAGTCGAGGCTCTGCGGCTCGCCGAAAATCGGCCGCACCCAGAATCCATCCAGATCCCAACCTTCGGTATGGTAGAAGATCTTGGCGCCGTCGAACGTGCGGCGCGTGTTGGCCCAATCCAAAGGCGAAATGAGCCGCTGTGAACCGTAAAGCAACTCCTGGCGGCCAGGGCGAGCCCACAATTCACCCCAGTCGTCCGCCAGGAGCCGGAAATCGACAAACAGGTTTTGGATCTCGTGCGGATTCTCCTCGATCGGTCGGGGTAGAAAGTCTTCATAGTCGCTGGAGGCCGACAGGTACTCGCCATAGAACCGTAGGTCGTCGCTGATCTTCCAGTTGGCAAAAAGCCGCAGCCGGTGCAACAGGAATCGATCGTCAAGGCCGGTCAGCCCGAGCCCGCGCATGTTGATCTCGTCCTGAAAACGAAGGCGATACTGGCCGCCCAAATCCAATGTCGTGCACTCGTCGCAGAGTGGACAACGCAACTGCTTGAACCGCTCTCCCAAGAGCCAGCCATCGTAGAGCGGGTCGCTCAAACAGCCAAAGTTGTTGTCGTAGAACGGATCCTCATAAGCACCCGCGGCCGCCTTGCGCAGGTCCGTTTGTTTCTGCTGCGTCGATTCCTGAGGGCCCGGCGCCTCGGATTGCTGGTCACCGCCCGGGAGTTCAGGAAACAGGTCGCGGTCCTGCGAGACACCTTCGTCGGTCGGTTGGTAGGCCAGGAAATCAGCTGTATGCGAGAAGAGTCGGCCAGCAGTGCCTTCCTGGGCAGCAACATACGGACCGACACTCATCGACCATGTCATGACAAAGCCACCGACCAACCAGCGGAGTTTCGGGATGCAAGGCATCGTGCCAGGGGAAGTGGTGACGGGCGGGATTAGGCGGCCACTGATATCAATCGTACGCGCGCTTGAGGCACAATAAGCGGAAACCTCCAGCTACCAACAAAACTGGGGGCGAAGGCCGAGGCCGAGCCGCAAAAGCTCACTGGAGTGTGCGATTTGGCGCGATCTATCGTGAGGAAAGAGGGCAGATCCCAGACCGGCCAACTGGGGTCACCGACTGTGGGCGCGAAACCCCTGCATTCTTTCGGGAAACGCAAAGCACAACTCGGCGGGAAGGAAACCGGATGGAGGGGGAATCGGATTCCGCACTTATCGGCGCCATACTCGCCGAAGAGGTGTTCGTCACGAAGTCTGCGCGGAAAGCCATCGGCGAGTGCATCGGTGGTGATCTGAAAAACACGCTACACACTGGCCGTGCGAGTGATCCTTCCCAATGCGGTGGGCCTCAGGCAGCCGCGTTGGTAGTCACTCAGTAAACGGCAGCGGCCAGGTAGTTGGGCGGCGCGCCCGGACGGAGGCGGAGCGGCCATGCCGATGGCCAAGGATGAGCCGTGAGGCTTCCGGCTGCGGAGATCCTCGTGCCTCACTGTAGCCAATCTGTAGCCAACACGCCGGACGCTGGGGCACGTCGCGGACAACCGCGGAATCTGGTATTCGCCCCAAGCACAAACACGTGGCGAGTTTGGACGTCCTCGGACACGAACGACACATGCCGAGTTAGGACTCGAAATCAGGTGCCCCGCAAGGGGTTGTGGGTTCGAATCCCATGCCCTCCGCTTCTGTAGAACCACGAGCCCCGCCGAGCGTTGCGGGGCTTTTCTTTTGCGCTGGCTGAGCGTCGCAATCGGCGTGCAGAGCGGCCCTGTGTGGCCAAACTGTAGCCCACCCCAGGATGGCGGTACGCTGGAGGGTGGCGAGCCCGGTCCGCTGAGCACGCAGCTCGGCGGAAGACGTGGCGTGGGCGAAGAGAGGGGTGCCGAGCAGTTGGCCGTCGACAAAGCCCAGCAGCCGGCAGTTCGGGGTCCGACACACTGACTTGAGGCTTCAGCGAATAGGGTCGCGGGTATGGCGAAGACGACGCACACTGTTGGCGAGGTGTACTATCAGTGTGGCTTTGCCAGCGTGGTGGAGGAGGGGCCGCCGCGGCTGGTCGTGAGTTCGTGGAGGTACGACGGGTTAGAAAGGCGTTCGGTGACTCAGCCCACCTGCGATGAACCGTATCACTACCATCGCTTCACGTGCGTCACCGGCGAATGCGATGCTCTTCACTCAAGCAATCCGAAGCGGATTTACATTGCATCCGCGCACAACGCCTCTCTGTCGATGCTCGAGAAATCCGAGTTCATCGACGCGGTGAATGATCCGGATGCTGGTTAGTGAAGTCGGAACGCCCCAGCATCCCGGATCGCGAGACGGGAACATCGACATCTTTGGCTGGTTGTGAAGCGTCGAAATCACGCAAGTGGTCGTCTGAACAAGACGCCGTGAAGGGATGCGTATGTCGCATACAACTCGTGCTGTTGTCGCGATCGGGATTGCGATTGCGATCTTAGTCCTGGCGATCGGCTTGTCGTATCGAAATCGCATGCTGACGGGAAGCTGCCCTACACTTGGTGACCTTGCTCGGCTAGAGGGCTTCTCGAGCGTCGTCACGCTGCTTCCGATGCATGGCGAAGATGTCACGTACTTTGCAACGCTAAGCGCCACGTACTTTGAAATCGCGTTTTCATGTAGTGAGGATGAATTCCTCGATTGGGCGCAGTCGCAAGGCTGGCGTCCCGATGATCTTCAAAGCTGCCGTGGGAAGACGGCATTTGTTGAGAATCTTGGCGATCAATCGGTCTTGCATAAGGTTGACGATGCATACTGCTTGCAGACGATCAGTTTCACAAGTGAAGGCAAACAGCAGCTCGCGCGAGAGATCGTTTACGATCGGAACGCAAAACGGGTGAACTTCCAAGTCACGCTGGACAGGCTTCGCGGGCAGCTAGTCAACGTCAAGTGCTCGGCACCGATACCTAAGACGGATCACGCCGAACAGCAGCGCGAGACCATAGCACCCCCAGAATCGGCGACGCACTAGCTGGCCTTTAGGCGGCTTTTCTTGGTGGTGACACAGACGTCGACCACGCGGCCGGTGTCGGTCAGGGCGACGTGCGAGCGCTGGTCTCCCTCGATGCGGTGCACGGAGAGATGGTAGGCCTCGTGGCTGACGGCCAGGAAGGGCCGCTGCTCGGGAGTGGCCGGGCGGCGCAGCTTGCCCCAGGAGCCGTCGCCCAGGTAGAGCACGCCCCGCTTGTCGATGTGGCCGTCGAGCATGGGATGGGTGCGTTTGTAGGCGTGGTCGTGGTGTTCGAAGACCGCGTCGACGTTGTACCGCTCGAACAGCGGCGACCAATGCTTGCGGTTGTCGGCGCCGGTGCCCACTTCGAGATCGTCGAAGTTCACCGGCCGGACGGAGGGATAGGTCGGCACGTGGTCGAAGCAGAACACCGTGGGCATCTGTTCGCGCTGCTTGAGGGTCTGCGCGAGCCAATCGGTCTGTGCCCCGCCGACGGGCGCGTTGTGGTTCGTATCGAGGAACACCAGCGAGAGATAGTCGCCGAAGTCGAGGCAAGCGTAGCTGGTGTCGGAGAACAGGCCGTCGAAGACCGAGTAGAAAAAGGGCGCCGCGTCGCGGCCCCTGTCGTAGCTGCCGTTGACCTCGTGGTTGCCGATGCAGGCCAACATCGGAATCAAACGTTTCTCTTCTCGCAGACCGCGCGAATACAGCGAGAGGAATTGATAGAACGTCTCGGGGCTGCGGCCGTTCTCGTAGGCCAGGTCACCCCCGAGCACAACAAACTGGGGAGCCTGGGCGGCTGCCAGACGGTTGGTCGCCTCGGTGTGCGAGCCGACGCCCGCGTCGCCGCCGGAAACAAAGTGAATCGGATTGGTGGCCTTGGCCGGCATCGTGCGGAAGCGCTGCTCGGCCGAATCCAGGCCCACGCGGAAGCGATACTCGGTATCGGGCGCCAGGCCGGTCAATTCCGTGCGAAAGACCTTTTTCTCGGTCATGGGAAAATCGCGGACCGAGCCTGTCTGTTGCGACCAGTCGTCGACACCGGCCCGCGCAAACCAGATCGGCCGCCGAGCTCTCTCTTCTTCCTTGCCAATCCACTGGATCGTCATCGTCGTGGTGGGATCACGCTGCCAGGTTAAGAATAGCCCCTGTGGCTCGAAGCTGGGTTGTTCGGCAAACTCGGGTGTCTCGGCGGCGAACAGTGCCCGAGAATAGCCAGCAGCCAGGGCAAGCGAGCTCGACTGCAGGAAGCGGCGACGGTCAATGAAGTGCATGGCAGGAACCTCAATACGCTAAGGTCGAAATGGCGATGCGCAGGTTTGGCGAGCCCAGCAGAGCAGTCCAATGGGGTTCAATTGTAACCGCCGGGAAACGTCGTGGCATCGTGACAGCTTAGTTTTTCTTCAGCGTTTTCCGGCGGCGCTAATCCTGGAAAAACCCATCTATCGGACGACTGTTTGGACGGTATCGACACAAGAGATTGCTGACTCTTGTGGCACGGCAAAGTCCACCTGGGGGTACGTGCGGCTAAAGTGACCTCGCTTCGTGACGTGCACCATCTTCATCAGCCGAAAGGGCTCGCCACTGGCCATTGGATTGGCCATCGTTCTGGCCGCAATGCGATAGCTGGCAGATACCTCGAAGAATCATGAGCAGGCCGGGGCTCTCGGTTGTGACCTATACTCTGGATAGTATCGTTTCACTTCCGAACTGCGCCTAGAATCAAAGGGCGAGAAATGATCATGCATCCGAGGTCTACCCGCGGACCAAGCGGCAAGATGGAACTGTTCTTTCAACACAGCGAGTCTGGTAGCGGCCATGCGGACGACTATGAAACCATTACGCTGGAAGGTGACGGGGACATTGTTGTGCTTTCAATTAACAATTCCAGCGGCACAGTAAAGGAAGTCCGCGGCAGTCGCACGTCGCGTTATGCGATCACTCCTGACACCTTGATCGACCTGATCAAGAAGCACGGAAAGTTGATCTAACCGTCGCGCGGGTCGAGCAAGTCAATACCTTCTGCCATTCGCCTGCAGGCCGCCACAGCGCACGGCTCGCTCATTCCCATACATGGCAGTCACTAAGACTCCGCGCCGATAGCGGAGCCGCGCTTTCCGGTTCGTGCAGAATTGCGCGGAAAGCGAGGGGTCGCACGATTGCAGGGCCGCCGATTTGCTGCGCGCCGGGCCCAACTATCATGGGGGATTTGAGTGCGCCGCCGGAGCTGTTTTCAAGGCACTTTGTTGCCGGTAGACCATTCCGTGATGCGTTCCGCCCATGACACCCGGATAAGCAGCTCGCAAGCGGATCGATGCTCAGCCCACGAGCGCCGGTTGGCTGCTACGAGACTATCGCGACTTGTCCCGCTGAAGACAGTTGCATCGCCGATGCATACTGCCGATGCCCGCTAATCCAACCAAGAATCAACCATCGTCGCTCGTGCGATGTTGCTGCATGAAGCGAAACAGTGAATCTAAGAGCAATATGACCTTGACCGAGTTTTCTCGACTGAAGAGGTTCCGGTCGTACTTTCCATGTCCGATTGCGTGTCGATTCGGAAACCCCTCGCAAATCGGATCAATCCACTTCTTGAAGGTGGCAAAAACAGGCCCTCTTAGAACAAATGCCATCGTCGCGTCGATTAGCCGTCGATCCAAGTGCGTCTGCTGATTTGCGGCCGTCAACACGTCTGAGAATTGCTTTGCCTTAGATTCTTGCCGAAAAGGTACGACGTCGGCCAGTTTGAGCGATTGTAGCCAGTCAGTCACAACACCTTCGATATGAGGCAAGAGCGTCGAAATACTCAGCGTGTACTTCCCGCTGCAGTGGGCATCGATGGCGTCTTGGAACAACTGCTCTCTGTCAGCAAAGACTGGATTGGCATTCCACTCGCTTGTCAAACCCCGCAAGAAGTCGTTCGTGCAATAGTCAACTAGGATGCGTCGGGCTTCGGGCAAGTTCCTATTGTGACATTCGGCAGCGATCGCGCTCAGCGGATACGGCATCAAAGCTGGCGCCGGCCAAAGTCCAATTGCCTGAATCTGGCTTTCATTCGCGTCGTGCATCACGAGTGCCATCTCTCTGAACTCCAGGTTGAGGGAATCCGCAATTAGTTTGCCAATTTCCCATTCATCGTGGGCACATGGGTGGTGTGGATCGCCGTCGAATAAAATCTGCCAATCCGGACCGGCAGAATACACGTACAAAAATGCGACGGGCTTCCCGTCAACGGTTGGGCGCTCAACAGAGACAATTCGCTCAAGTTGAGAGAGAAACACTGGACTTCCATTCTTAAAGGCAAGGCCTAACGGCTTTTTGGCCTTCACGACCCAGTGGATTTCGTCGTTGAACTCAACGATAGACTGACGGTCGCCAAACAGCTTGATAAGGCATCGGCGTATTGAAAAACCTTCTGGAAGGCGCCCCTCCGCCTTGCGGCGCTCGATCTCCGGCCCAACCCATAGTCGATTGATTTGCCTCCACAGGTTTAGGGTTGCCTCGTCGTCACTCATAGCGATTCCCTAAGGCGCATTCCACGAATTGTATCGCTCCGAAAAGTCGCTGACCGGCGACAGCGACATCTGCTTTTGTTCAATGTCGGGGCACGACACCAATCCATCGAAGCCGAGCTTCATTAGCACGCGTCGCATCAGGAAGAGCGTCCACTTCTTCAGTTCCTTGCTCACGAAGCCAGGAGATTGCAGTAACTCTCCGCCATGAGAGACGGCGTTTCGCAGTTTCCTGACTCGATCGCGCTCCGTGTAGTGGTGTGGGACATCCCAGTGAAGCTGTTTCCGGGCGAGGCCAATCAACTCCATCAGCATCTTCCGCTCTGCCTCGCCTTGTGAACAACGCTTAGCCTCGACCAGCGAATTGCGGAGCAGACGCTCCAGCCCTGCAAACATCTTGGCTACCTTCTGTTCCAAATAGGGCGAGTCCTCGATGGACTTGCAATGCGCCGCAATCGGCCGCCAGAGTTGTGATTGTTGCATCTGCCGATAGTTGTCGAAGCACTGCTCGAACAATTGCGGCAAGGCACGATCTAGTTGGAGATCGCGCAGAACGTACTCGTCACGAAATGAGGACTTGATTGGATTCGTGAGCAGCCGTTTGACCGGGCGACCGGCTGCATCAGCAAACGTCAAGAGCGGGATGCCCGTGTGCTGGCATGCGACGATTCCGCACAGCCCCGCAATGTCTGACGCAAAGCTTACCAGTTCTTCCTCTGTTGCATCCTGCCACGAGTCGAAGGAGAAGTTCGTCAGCGCCGCCGGCCCCATCATTCGGGCTTTGAGAAGTGTGCGAATCTGCTCGTGATTCTGCTGATGAACGAAGTCAACGTCACGACCGGCGGCTTGAACACGCAAAACCGTCCTGACGCCCACATCCTTCGGCTCATTGCCCGTGTCGAAGTCAAAGTTGTTGAGTACGGCAGTGACCCGGGAGATGGGGCCGCGGCCGTCGTAGCCCAGTTCGGCCGGCTTGTTGAGCGGATGGGCAAGTGCCCACCGACGGTCAGCAGGCCCCTCGCCCTCGATCTCGACATAGAATTGCTCGGACCGAAACGTGAACGGGCCGTCGTCGGAGGTGCCAGAGATCGTGAGGTTTGCTCCGAAGTTGCGATGCAGTCGAAAATCGCGCTGGCATTGGAGAAAGATCTGGCAGTCGCCTGACGCCGGCAAGAACAATACCGCGTCGAACTCCACCTCCGGTAGATCCAGTGCATCGGGGTTAAAATGCTTGTAGAGCTTCTCCAATGGATCGTTCGGGTCGCGATCGAGCTGGCTCTCGATTCTGGCCTTGCCGTGATGCAGCTGAAGCCTGGCGTGCTTGTGGAGGAAGTCTCGCTCCTCGTGCAGCGGATAGAGGGACGGATGGTCCATGAGTCTTCCTGTGACGGCTGTTTCTATTCCTCCAATCCTTGTCGGACAGTTGCCGAGGTCGGCTGGTTCGCGTCGAGACCGACCAACGAAACAAGGATCAGATCGGTCTGCTAAGCGGCTCGTTCCTGCCAGGTTGCGACGACAAATGACGCCATGCTGCCGGCGAGATTGACCGCCAGCGCAGCGTGACGCTGTTTGGGCTTGCCCGCTTGTTTGCCGCGTCCATGAGCATCGCCGGTTTTGCTTCGCAGCGCCCCGAGCCCTTCAACGACCGCGGTGCAGCCGCCTAAGACCTGTTTGACGATTGGCTCTGTGTGTTGACTGGGCGCTAGGTTTAGGCTCTCCGCGGCGGCGCGGTAGAGCTTTGGCAAATCGGCGGTGTCGAGGTACTCGATCTCCTGCTCATCCAGAATGAACTTGCACACAGTTTCCAGCAACGTGCGCGCCATGGTGATGGCGCCGTCGGGGTCCGACGCACGGCGATCCATCGCCTTCTGCCATGCTTCCTGCACGTGTTCGGAATCGACGACGGAGAGGACATCGGAACTGGAATCAACAGCAGGACTTCCCAACGCATCTTCCAATTTCGTCAATAGCCGCGAAAACTCTTCAGCCAGGAAACCCCGACGCTCCTGGTAGCTCTTGAACTTAGGCTGAATGAACGACCAGAATTCGGAGACGGTTGCGCAAGACCGCACAAACCGCGGCAGGTGTGCCTTGACCAACGACTCTTTCAGCAGCTCATGACGGAGACGCACATACTCGCCTTCGTCTACACCGTTGCCGGTCGCACGACTCACTAGCAAGTTCTTTAGCCGTTCGACTTTCACAAGGACGTCGTCGATTGGAGCCATTCCTGTGCCCGCCAAGTTGGAAAAAGGGGACCACATTCCCGTACCCTTCACCATTGTCGCGATCGCCCATTAAATCAGAAAGGGCGACTTTGGCCGGGCGAGTACCCGTGAGCCACCCGGCGTCTCACTCAGCACCTTGGTCACGGCATCATGGATGCAGTCGTGATTGGCCTTGGCGTAGTCGCCCATCAGGTTCATGGCGATCCAATACTCGCCGCCGGGGTCGGTATCCAGGTCCAGCCAGCCCAGGTCGCCCGCCTCGGGATGGAGTTCCTTGGCGATCTTGCTGTAGGTGCTGCACACAGCCGCTCCAGTCCCGCGAGAGCCATTGGTGTAATGAGGATGGACCCGCAACAATCTCGAAGACCGACAACTTCATCCGGCAGGCAATGTCCACGCCCACGGCATAAGGGCACACGGCGTTGTCCAAGGCCAGCACACCGCCGATGGGCAGGCCGTAGCCTAGGTGAGCATCGGGCATCAATGCACCAGCGACCGCTGGTGCAATGGTCAGGGCGGCATCCATCTGGTCGAACGACTTCGGGGCGACATGCTGCTCGACCAACCTGCGAGAATCTTCGTGCAGTGCAGCACGCACCCGTGCGGCACGAACAGCGCATCGGAGCATGTTCGGGTTGTTGTCCATCGCCAGTTGAAAGAACTTGACGATGGAGTACACGTTGAAGTCATAGGTCCGCCCACGGCCGCCGAGCGCATCGGGATCGTGACAGCGATGATGCTCCCAAACCTCGAAGCGTTGAATCTGGCGACCGAAGCCGTGGATTTCCCCGGCCAAGTGCGGGAACACCAACGTCTTGGGCGGAATGCAGAAGCCCACCGTGTCGAAGTCACTGTCATCGGTGTTGATCCCGTAGGAGATCGAGCCCGTGACCGTGATGTACTGCGACCCATCCCGCACGAATCCGGGCGGGTTCGTGAGACCATGCGAGTAAAAAGAGGCGAAACGCTCAACCCGCGACGCGCTTTTGCACACGTGTACTAGGTGCCCTTGGTCATCTAAACGACGACTGAGGCAGCCTGAGGCACGGCGACTCGCGGGTCGCACGATCCGTGAGTCAACAACTACTAAGCCGTCTGGTAGCGTTCGCCAAATAACAGCTGGCCGGAGCGAGCACAAGTATGATGTGTCAGGAAAATAGATTTCCGATCGTGTCGTCGTCATCACTGACGAGATGGGCATAGAGCGATGTGGTCGCTAAGGAGGCGTGGCCAGCTGCATCCCGCACCTCAACGATACTCTTCTTTCCATGAAGCGCGTGGCTGATGAAACTATGCCTGCCGTGATGGATCGTCAGCTGGGATTGCCGTTCACCGCCAAGGCACTTGCAGGCCACCTTGAACCGCATTCGAGCATTGCGACGGTCGATTTTGTGCCCAAGCGTGTCGCGGTGCTGCGAACACACGAACAAGTCCGAGCCGCGGGCACCCTGAGACTGGCGGAATATTTTCCAAGCACGAAGATCATTTAGTGTGCCCGCGTCGAATGTGAGCGGCACGACCCTGGCCTTCTTTCCTTTCGCAATTGCCTTCGGGACGCGTATCGTCGGTCGATCACTGGCGACGCGTACGTCGTCAAGCGCTAATCCACACAACTCGCTCGCCCGCAACCCACAACATGCGGACAACCGGAAGATCACAAGATTCATCCGCGAGTTGACTGACCGAGCCGACTTACGATGCAGGTCTTCGAGAACGCGGCGAATCTCGCCGATGGTCAAAATCATTTCACGACGGAGTCGCCATGATGCCATGGTATTTTCCTCTACAAGTTTAATGTCATCTCTTCACTCTACTCACGTCGAGCAGATCGTGGGTGACGAGTTTGATTGCAATTCAGGCGGAATGCAGTTGAAACTGTTTGCCACAGATTCAGGATTTGTGGACCGCCTCGACTCGGAACATACGGGTCCAGCGGAACTCGATGCGTGGTGCATCTGTATTGCTTGACGAGGCTGTCGGTGATGTCGTTCATGGCAGCCGAAAGGCAAACTCGAGGAGCCATCGCCGCGGCAGCGAGTTCGGGTGAGCGGTGGACGCACGTTACCTATTACCACGAACAGGAGCGCGCACACACACATATCTTTCTCCTTTTTGATGTGCGCGCATGGGGCCTTAACGAGAGTCATCCCGCCGTCCACCACTCACCCACTTCGAACCGCGCCGTGCCTCCGACCAGCTACCCATGCTGTGAACTCGTCCACGCTGCGACGCAATCGAAGGGATATTACCAAACCTCGCAGATTCCATGCCAACACTACAACCCCTACCCGGTTGTTGGCATTCTGTTGCAAGCCGCCGAATTCTCCGAGGATTACATCTGCTTTGTCGGTTGGAGCTTTTCAACTGCGGAGCAAGTATGAATCTCACGGCCAGACTTCTCGCGGACCCCTAGACGTGCAGGAGTCGGCCACGCGGTCACCCGAACTTTGCCGACTGTTGGGCATCAGTGCTCCCCCACTCGTCAGCATTCCACATCCGTAAGAGCACAGAAAAGAGCATGTATGCCTCGCCTATCGTCCTCGCTCCGTTCCTTTCTCACAGCGCGCGCCACGCAATTCAATCGGGACCTTATCGACCGTTTCCTTTCCGCCGGAAAAGTCGAAGTCCAGATCAATACTCGCGATGATATCGGCCGTGCTGTTGAGGGTCACAGATCACGGACCCACGACGACTTCACTTTCTATCCGGTCCGCTTTCCAAGCAATGCAGCCACGCAGCCTATTTGGAAAGATCCGCCCATCGCGTATCCGTTTGATGACTACGCTGTCGCAATCGGTAGCACTGGATTCAGCGCAACCGGTTCTTTGTGGGTCGGCTTCGACATCGACACCGTCCTAGGACATGCCCCAGGCCATGGAGTTGAATTGGAGGAGATCGACAGGATCGACCATGTCTGTGCGTCGCTTCCTTATGTTGAAGTACGCCGCTCAACAGGTGGGGCGGGTCGTCACCTTTACGTCCAGCTTTCTGGTTTCGACACGACCAACCATACCGAACATGCAGCACTCGCCCGATCAGTTCTCGGAAAACTCTGCAATGATTCAGGTTTAGACTTTGCTCCAAGCGTTGATGCTTGTGGTGGCAATTTGTGGATTTGGGCACGACGGGCTTCTGAGGCGAATCGAGCGTTTGAGTGTCTGAAGCACTCCTGTCAAAGCCTCACACCGGAGGATGTGCCAAACTGGCGCAACCATCTCGAGGTCATTGAACGGCGACGGACTAAGGTCCGTGTCGTGGACCTCGATGACGAAGATGCTGCCAGCTACCCCAAAATCCGTAAGACCGAGGAACATGAACGAATTCTCACCGAGTACAAGCGGCTGGGATACTCCTTGATCTACCAACCAGACCACGGTTGTTACCAGCTCCATACAGGCGGACTTGCCAAGGTCCACAAGAGTCTTGGGCTCCTGGGCGCCTTTGAGACTGTTTCTGGCGACACCGAGCCCGAGAAGCCTAACGCATTCGCATTCCTGCGACCGAACGGCGGGCTTTTCGTCGTCCGATACGCCTGCAAAGAAGAGCATCCCTTGTGGTCCAGAACCACCAACGGGGCACCATGCATCTCCTATAATGTGCCCCTCGACCCCAAGGCCGCTTGCAGAGCCGTCAACGCGATCTGGGCAAGCAACAATAGTTTTACTTGTCCTTCGTTCAATATGGCGAGCGACGCGGCCACGCTGCTTGGGATCACACTCCCCGAGATTTCTGATCGGCCGATCAACTTTGTATTCAAAAGTGGTAGCGTCACGGTAGAGGCGGATCGACGTGGCAAGGAGTTAGTAAAGGGGTGGGGTGCGAAAGGCAGGAAGCTCTCGATCTACTTTCCGCTCAACTCACCGCCGAATGATACTGGGTACGACAACCTGGTTCGACATATTATCAGTCCAAGCCGCGAGGACGCCGGCTGGATCATCCGCCGGGACGATGGCGAATGGGGGTTCGAGAGGAAAGACAACGTCTCCGACGTGCTGATCTCTTTCGGACACACCGAAGATATCTCTCGCATTCTTGGTTCGTGCGTACGCAAGCCCTGGACACTGGTGAACGAACCGTTTGGTGCGGAATTCCTATCCGGCCGCCGCTGGAATCGAAGCGCCAAGAGGCTAATCGTGCCGACTCAGTCTGTTACGCTATCGCACAGGCACTACGACTTGATCCTGGAACACAACGGTGAAGGGATCAATGGTGAAGTCGCGGAAAACCCGTGGTGCATGCAGAACGGTATCACGACCGGTGCGGCCTACCTTCGGCTGTGGGCCGCCAGCCTAGTGCAACGTCCGAAACATCCGCTTCCATACCTGTTCTTCTGGTCACGAGAGAACAATACGGGCAAGTCGTCCTTCCATCGGGCGTTGGCAATGCTGATCGAAGGGTCGGACGGTGCAACCGATGTGCATCTGGCCCTAACAGAGAAGTTCAACGGCGACATGGCTGGATGTGTACTCGGTTACATCGAAGACAAGGGCTTGAACGATCAAGGCTACGAAAGGCTTAAGAGTTGGGTGGACGCGCCGACCATCAAGATTCGGGAGATGCGAACGAATGCGTACACGCTTCCGAACTATGGCCACTTCATCCATACTGCCAATCGGCTGCAAGCATGCCCCGTGCAGCCGCACGACGAGCGCGTCGTGGTGATTCCGGTTTCCCCTCTTGTCGAAGACATCCCCTGGACGACTAAAATGGCCCCCGCGCTACGGCAGGAGGCGCCCGATTTTCTTGCAACGCTACTTAGAAGCTGTTTCAAAACCTAGTTTTCAGTTTGGCACATCGATTGGCGCAGAGAAT
>CALFYT010000072.1 GCA_937952415.1 uncultured Planctomycetaceae bacterium
GCAACGCCGGCGCACCGTTGGCCTCCGGCAGTAGCGCCGGCAAGTCTTCGCGCAGCATCAGCGAGATCGGCACGACCCGCGACAGGCCCGCCGCGCTGGGCCGCGCGTCCTCGTCGCGACGCGGCGGATTCATGCGTCCCCACACGACCTCGCCCGACAGAAACAAGCTGTCGAGCCAGGCCGGATCGTACTGGGCCATTCGCGCCGCCAACACGCGCGATTCCCACGCTCCGGCCGGCAGCTCGAAGCCCTGCAACTGCGCGATCGCCTCCCGTGCGCCGACCGGTCCGCCCCAACGCAGCGACCCGGTCAGTCGATGGTGGCGTGCCAGGAACGCCAAATAGACCTCGGGCTCGACCGGCCGGATTTGGGCCCGCAAGCCGGCCATCGTCATGCGATGGATGCGGGCGAGCAATCGCCGATCGCACCACTCGGTCGGCCGGCCGTCTGTCGCCGCGGAAGGCGCCTGCGAAAAGCTTCCGCGCAGCACGAGCCCTTGGCCCTCCAGGGCCCCAAGCGATGCGGCCACTTGCTCGGTCGGCAGGCTCAAGAACTCGGCCAGCCGGTCGGCCGTCGTTGGACCGCTGTGTTCCACACGCCCGCGCACCATTTGCGTGATGGCCTCGTGCCGTTCGAGCTCTTTGCGCAACCGCTCTGGCAAAGTCACGCTCGGCTCCGCCGTGGACTCGGGATACGCGGCCGCAATCGCGGGCCAGTGCTCGGCCGCGGTCCACAGGTCGGACCGGTTCGGCCGGTCGATGCGCGTGGCGCGTCTACTTTCGATCAACGATTCAAGCCAGGCGGCCCACGGCACCGCTTCGACCGCGTCGATCACGACAAGACTCAACAGCGCGTCGTGCAACTCGTCGGCGCTGCGCACCACCGGCCACGCATCCCGGCACACGCGCCGCACGGCCGCCGGATCGAGCGTGGCCAGATCGCGCACGTCATCGCTCGACAGGGTTCTTCGCGTGGCGACGGCTCGAGTTCGCCGCTCTTCCAGCGGCGCGCCGTCCAGAAACGCGTACGGATTCGCGTTGAGCAGTTCGTAGCTAAACGGCGACGGCTCGCGCGTGTCGCGCGCCACGAAGCGTACGCCGCCGGCGGCCACGCGCTCGAACAACGCAACCAGCCCATCCAAATCCATCGCCTCGTGCAAACAGTCGTGCATCGTCTGCCGCACCAGCGGATGATCGGGGATTTCGACGTCGCCGGAATGGTTCTCCAAACAACCGACCGTTTCCGGGAACACGGCGGCCAGCAGGTCGTCGGATCGGAAGCGCTGCATGTGCGGCGGTACCCGCTTGCCACCCTGTTGGCGCAGCACGACCAGTGCCCGGGTCACGTTCCACCGCCAGCGCACCTGAAACAAGGGAACGGCCAACAGGGCTTGCTCCAACAACGCCGCGATGTTGCGCGCACTGAGCATCTTGAACAGGTCTTCCAGCGGCACGCTGTGTTGCGGGCCGAGCGAGAGCACGATGCCGTCGTTGTCGGCGCTGGCCTGCAACTCGAAGTCGAAGCTGCGGCAGAACCGCTTGCGCAGCGCCAGTCCCCAGGCCCGATTGATGCGCGAGCCGAACGGCGCGTGGATCACTAGCTGCATCCCGCCCGACTCGTCGAAGAAGCGCTCGAACACGACCTCCTCGCACGTAGGCACCAGGCCAATCGCGGCCAACTGTGCGTCGACGTACGACAACGCTTGTCGCGCCGCATGTTCCTCAGCACCGCACGCGCTGCGCAGCCAGTCGGGCAGGGCGGCGCCGTTGCCGCCGGCCGAGCTTGCCTGATGCCCGGCGCGCACAACTTCCGCCAGATCCTGGCGCAGTTGCGAGACCTCCTCGGAAAACTCCGGCGTGCGACCCGGTCCCTCGCCGAACCAGAACGGAACGCTGGGTGGGGCGCCGTCGGCGTCGCGCACGCGGACCTCGCCGGCCCGTACGTACTGGATCCGCCACGACGTGTTGCCCAACAGGAACACATCGCCCGCCAGGCTCTCGATGGCAAAGTCTTCATCCACCGTGCCGACGAACGTATCCTCCGGCTCGGCGACCACGCGATACAGGGCCGTCTCCGGAATCGCGCCGCCGGACGTGAGCGCCGCCAATCGTGCTCCGCGCCGAGCGCGCAACTGCCCGTTGATCTGATCCCGGTGTAAGTACGCGCCGCGGCGAATGCTGGGCACGATCCCTTCGCTGAGCATGCCGACGATCTCATCGAATTGCTCGCGCGTCACGTTGCGAAACGGCCAGGCCCGCCGGCACAGTTCCCACAGCGCCGTTTCGTCCCAGTTCTCGCACGCCACGGCCGCCACGATCTGCTGCGCCAGAATGTCGAGCGGCCCTTCGGGAATTTCGATCTTGTCCAGCCGGCCGCGCCGCACTGCCCGCAAAAGCGCCATCGATTCGAGCAACTCGTCCCGCGTGAGCGGCAGCAACCGGCCCTTGGGCACTTTGCCCAGCGAGTGTCCGGCCCGGCCAACGCGCTGCAGGAATGTGGCAATCGAGCGCGGCGCGCCGATCTGGCAAACCAGATCGATGTAGCCGATGTCGATTCCCATTTCGAGCGAGGCCGTGGCGACGATCGCCCGCAGCTTTCCCTCCTTGAGCCTGGTTTCGGCCGTTTGGCGTATCTCGCGCGACAGACTTCCGTGGTGCGCCGCCACAGCCTCCTCGCCCAACAGCTCGCGCAAGTGATGCGCCACGCGCTCCGCCAAACGGCGCGTGTTGACAAAGATCAGCGTGCTGCGGTGTTCGGCGATCAGCTCGGTAAGCCGGGCATAAATCTCGGCCCATTGCTCGTGCGAACAGACGGCCGAAAGCTCGCTCGGCGGCAACTCGATAGCCAGGTCCAACTCGCGCGCGTGTCCGCCGTCGATGATGCGGCAGCGCGGTTCGCCGGCTTCGTCGATCCGCTCGGTGCCGACCAAGAACCGGGCAATGTCGTCCATCGGACGCTGCGTAGCCGACAGCCCAATTCGCATCGGCCGCTCGCCGGCCAGCGCGTCGAGCCGGGCCAAGGTCAGCGCCAGGTGCGATCCGCGCTTGTCGCGCACCAGCGCGTGGATCTCGTCGACGATCACCGTCTCGACCAAGCCGAACAGCTCGCGGCCTTTGGCCGAAGTGAGCAGCAGATACAGCGACTCGGGCGTGGTCACCAAGATGTGCGGCGGACGGCGGAGCATCTTTTGTCGTTCGCCCGCAGGCGTATCGCCCGAACGCACGCTGGCGCGAATCGGCATGGTGCCGTGTCCCGCTTCTTCGGCCAGCGCCGCGATCTCGGCCAGCGGCTGTTGCAGGTTGCGATGGATGTCGTTTCCCAACGCCTTGAGCGGCGACACATAGACAACATAGGTCTTGTCGTCCAACGTGCCGTCAAGCCAGCGACGCACCAGCCGATCGAGACAAACCAGAAACGCGGCCAACGTTTTCCCGGAGCCGGTCGGCGCCGCGATCAACGTATCGCGCCCGGCGGCAATTTCCGGCCAGCCGCGCACCTGGGGATCCGTGGCGCTGCCGAATCGGTCGACGAACCAGCGCTCCACCAGCGGATGAAAAACACCAGCGTTCATACAATTCATGATACGGGGCTGCCGCCGCTTCGGGCAGACCCCGTCGAGCGAGCGCCAGCCGCCGGAAAAGCGTTTACAATGGACCATGGCGCGACTAGGTTTGAAACCAGCCCGCCGCACCCGCCCCAAACCTGCCCTTTTCGTGCGTCCCAGATCCTGCCGATGTTCCCACCCCGCCGCCTGGCCACATCACGTTCCGCCCGGCTCGCGTGGCAATTTGCGTGCATCGCCACGCTTGCGATCGTTGCCGTGCCGTATGCCGGCGCTCATCGTGCCGCCGCGCAAGGCTATGCCCCCGACGAAGCGCCGCGGCGGATGACCGTGCCCGACGGCTTCGAGGTGCAGCTTGTCGCCAGCGAACCGATGGTCCGTCAACCGGTCGCCATCGAGTTCGACGATGCGGGCCGGCTGTGGGTGATTCAATATTTGCAGTATCCCAACCCTGCCGGGCTGAAGCGGTCCGAAGTGGATCGCTACTCGCGTACCAAGTACGACCGCGTGCCCGAGCCGCCGCCG
>CALFYT010000073.1 GCA_937952415.1 uncultured Planctomycetaceae bacterium
TAACGCCGGAAGGTCTCCGGTGCGTCGCTGCGGCGCTAAACGCCGCGGCCAACCCAAAAACCGAGTACGTCACAAGAACTGGCCGCGGCCCCGGGAGGGCCGCAGCGGCGCACGAATTTTTTTCGGCGACGGCCCGCATGCAATTCCGCGCGCACTTGACGCACCGCCGCGCGCCCACCGGGATCATACCAAGCGGCAGCGCCGTTGCACGCCTCGATGGCCACACGTCAAGGTTCACCGCATCGCTGTACGATCCGCCGAGTCGCCTTCCAGTCGTTCGGGCAATCGCGGTTGAGCAATTCCCGTCCTTGGGCGTTCAAAACGCACACCTGAACCTACGCGTGGTGATAGTCCAAACCGACGAAAACCGGTATCCTAGACATGTCCGTCGCTCCTGTCGCGCGGCGTGCTTAAGCTCCATGCTCGAAACTAGCAGTGTGACCCAGCAGAGCAACGGACCTTCATTCCCATCTACCAATCTGTACGATGCTAAACTATCTCAGCCGCCTGCCGTTCATCTGGCGGACGGTCGGCAGATACCAGTAGAACTTCGCGAGTTCGTGATGCGGGCCCCGAGTGGCCGATCGATGGCTGTCTAGGGCGAAACGACTGCGCTCACGCGATCGACCTTTAGCTCGTTGCCGAACATGAACTCAAACCGGCCTAGAACGGATCGCGCAAGAAGCATCGCGGCTAGTCGATGACCATGTTCGCGCCGGGCGTGTGATCGTTCGGCCAAGTTCGCCCCGGTGGTCGTTCTACGCCCCAAGCCTGATCCCCAAGGCGCGCTCGTGTCCTTATTCTCGTCACATCGCGAGCGGCGGCTTTGGATCTGGACGGCGGTGGTCGTCGTGGCCATTTTCTCCACGTTGGGACTGGCTCGAACCTTGGCCGTATCGCTGGGCGATAACAGCTTGATCGGAGCAGGGCTCTTCCTCGTCGCCTGCCTGATGGTCTTGGCAGCCGTCGTGACCCAGGGTCTAACGACGCGACCCAGTGGCCCGGAGATCGGCGTGGCGCTCGGCGTTGCCGCCGCGTATCTGCTGGTTTTCGTGCGCATGTCAGTGCCGACCGAACGCAGCCACTTGGTTGAATACGGCGTGGTTGCCGTCTTCATTTACGAAGCGCTCAAGGAGCGAGCCAGTCAAGGCCGCCGCGTGTGGTCGCCTGCGCTGCTGGCCATAGTCGCTACGTCGGCAATCGGCGTGCTCGATGAATGCGTGCAACTCCTGCTGCCGAGCCGCGTGTTTGAGTGGGTCGACATCCTGTTCAACGTCTTGGCCGCGGTCATGGCAGTGGCGACGTGTGGGGCGTTGGCTTGGGCCCGACGGCTGGCGACGCGCATCGACCAACGCAAATAGATCGCGCGCGAGGTGCGACCACCTTAGTCCGGCACGCTCGACTGCGCACCGCCCGCTCACGGCACTCCTCGCGCCGATTGTGCGACAACCGCCGTGTGCTGAACCAGTAGACTGCCCCACCGTGCGCGGCGACAATAGTCGGCGGAGGAAGACTGCGATGATCTATCGAACATTTGCGATCCTGGTCGTTGCGCTGGGCTGTTGCGCCGCTGTTGCGGCGGCCGAACCGCGACCGGCCGCGGATCTGGTCATCACCGACGCGCGGGTCTGGACCGGCAACCCAGAGCAGCCAGAGGCCGAAGCCGTTGCCGTGCTGGGCGACCGGATCGTGGCGGTCGGCACGAACGACCAGATCGACGCCTGGCGCGGTCCCCAGACGAAGACGATCGCCGGCCGCGGCCGGCGCGTTATGCCGGGCTTCAACGACTCGCACGTTCATTTTCTCGACGGCGGAAGCCAACTGGAAAACGTCGATCTGCGCGACGCACCCTCGCCCCAGGAGTTTGCCAACCGCATCGCCCAACACGCTGCCCAAGTCACCGCTGGCCAATGGGTGCTGGGCGGTCGCTGGGACGATCAACGTTGGACGCCGCACCAACTGCCCACCAGGCAACTGATCGACGCCCAAACGCCCGACGTGCCCGTATTCGTCTCGCGGCTTGACGGCCACATGGGCGTGGGCAATTCGCTGGCGCTGCGACTGGCCGGCATCACGGCCGACACACCCGAACCGGCCGGCGGCGTGATCGTTCGCGATGCCAACGGCGAGCCGACCGGCGTGCTCAAAGACGCCGCGATGTCGCTGGTGCGGCGCGTGATCCCCGCACCCTCGCGCGAAGACCGCCGCCGCTTCGCCCGCCGCGCGATGCAACATGCCGCTGAGCTTGGCGTGACTAGCGTGCAGTACATGAGCTGTTCGTACGACGCGTTGTCGGTGCTGGCCGAGTTGGCCGCCGGCGGCGAGTTGACGACGCGCATCTACGCCGCGCCGATGGAAACCGGCTGGCAGGACCAGGCCCGCATCGGCATCCGCCGCGGGTTCGGCTCGCCCTACTTGCGACTCGGCGCACTCAAGGGCTTTGCCGATGGTTCGCTGGGCGCGTCGACGGCCTACTTCTTCGAGCCCTACGCCGACGATCCCGACAACCGCGGTTTGCTCTCCGACGAGATGCAACCACGCTCGGCCATGCTGGACCGGATGACCCGGGCCGACGCGGCCGGCTTGCAACTGTGCATTCACGGGATCGGAGACCGTGCGATTTCGGAAGTGTTGGACCTGTTCGACGAGGTGGCCAAAACCAACGGCCCGCAGGACCGCCGTTTCCGGATCGAACACGCGCAGCACATTGCGCCCAAGGACTTTGCCCGCTTCGCGTCGCAGAAAGTGATCGCCTCGATGCAGCCGTATCACGCGGTCGACGACGGCCGCTGGGCCGAGTCGCGGATCGGGCCGGTGCGCGCCAAAGGCACGTACGCCTTTCGCACGCTGCTGGAACACGACGTGGCGCTGGCCCTGGGCACGGACTGGCCCGTGGCGCCGCTGGATCCCATGCTGACGGTCTATGCCGCGGTCACGCGGGCCACGATCGACGGCCGACGCAACGAAGGCTGGGTGCCGGAGCAAAAGATCACGGTCGCCGAAGCGGTGCGGGCCTATACCGCCGGCTCGGCGTACGCCGAATTTCAGGAAGACGTCAAGGGAACCCTCGCGCCGGGCAAGTTGGCCGACTTCGTGATTCTGGACCAGGACATTTTTTCAATCCCGGCCATGCAAATCCGCGATGCGAAAGTCGATGTGACGATCGTCGGCGGACGTGTCGTCTGGGATCGGGCAAGTGGCAAGTAGCGCGCCGCGCCGAAATGCCACGAGCACCGGCCGCCGCGGTCGCCGCGCTTAGTTCGCCACCGGCTGCGCCTCCATGAAGCGCCGCCAGCGGACCGGCACGTCGTTCGCCTGCGCAGCACCGGGCGTGCTGCGTCCGTCGTTGACGTAGCGCTCCATCCGGCGCGTCAAGTCGTCGACAATGTCCGACCGCTCGGCGTACAGGTTGGTTGTCTCCGCCAGGTTATCGCCCAAGTGGTACAACTGCGCCGGCTGCTCGTCCTGGCCCTTCGACCATCCGCCCGAGCCCGGCCCAAAGATCAGCTTCCACGGCCCCTTGCGCACCGCCAGCAGCCCCCGACTCGACTGGCTGACGGCCGACTCGCGAACAGGGCGGTCGTCGCCGCGCAACAGCGGCATCATGCTGAAGCTGTCTTCGCCGGCGTCGTCCGGCAGCGACGCGCCCCACAACTCGGCGCAGGTCGCCAGCAGATCGGCCTGGTGGACCAGTTGCGTACACGTGCTGCCCGGCGCGACCACGCCCGGATAGCGCACGATAAACGCGACGCGATGGCCACCTTCCCAGGCATCCGACTTGTAGCCACGGAGCGGACCGCTGGGAAAGTGTCCCTGTGCTTCCAGGTCGGCCGCGCCGATGTACGGCGCGCACCCGTTGTCGCTGGTAAACAGCACGAGCGTGCGTTCGGTCATGCCATGGGCATCCAGCGCCGCCAACACACGCCCCACGACCGCGTCGGTTTCCATGACGAAGTCGGCGTACGTGTTCAACCCGCTAACGCCTTTCCAGGGGCGGTTGACCGCCAGCGGCGTGTGCGGCGCTGTCAGCGGCAGATACAAGAACAACGGCTCGGACCGCCTGGCCGATTCGCCGATCACGGCCGCGGCCCGTTCGCCCAGCGCCGGCAGAATCGGCTCGAGCGACCAGCCGGCAAGCGCCGGCCCCTGTTGGCTGGCCAGGTTGTTTCGAAACAGCCGCGCCGGCAGAAACTCGCTGGGCACGCCCCGCGTGCGATTGTTCTCGATGAAACAGAACGGCGGCCAGTTCGGCACGTCGGTTCCGAAGTAGGAATCGAAGCCGCGCGTGGTCGGCCCGCCGGCAATCGGTTGCGAAAACGTTTCGCGCCACGCGGCCCGATGTGCGTCGGTGGCCGGTAGATCGTTCTGCCGGTCGCGCTTTGCGCGAAACAGGTCTTTCTGCCCCGCGCCGATCGGCCAATCCCAGCCCAGGTGCCACTTGCCGACGCAAGCCGTCCGATATCCCTGCTGCTGGGCCAGCGCAGCCACGGTCAAACGATCTTCCGCAATCAAAGGCTCTTCCCACAGGTTGACAATGCCCGACTGCAATCGAGTGCGCCAGTGGTAGCGGCCGCACAGCAACGTGTAGCGCGACGGCGAACAGACACCCGAGCTGGAATGCGCATCGGTAAACCGCATGCCCTGCGCGGCCAGCCGATCGATGTTCGGCGTGGGAATCTTGCCGCGATCTGGGTTGTAGCACGACACGTCGCCGTAGCCCAAGTCGTCGGCATAGATCACGACGACATTGGGCGGCATCTCGGTTGTCGCCGCGCACGCCGTCGTCGCGCGCAGCGCCGCAAAGCCGAGCGCGACAAGCACTACGCCCGGTAACCGTCGGGTCCAGAATCGTTCGCCGAGACAATGTTGCATAGCCGGCTCACTCGTCGCCATGTTCGCGGTTGGCTGCCCGTCGGTTCGATTCGCGGCGGCGCGAGCGCTTATTGTCGCGTCACCCGCGCGGAAAAAACTATTCGCGAGAATTCGCGCCGCGGCCGCGTTTCGGCCCGCAATCTTGCGGCCGGTTCTCTATCGTAGCCGCCCGCCGCAGCGCACAATAGCAGCTAACGCCCGTTTTCCGAGATGTGCCAATCGGCGGCGAAGCCTTCCGCGATCGTCGTCCGCGCGGGTCCTCGCCGCTGCCCAATCCTTCGCTCCCCACGATGAGAGTCACCATGAGATTCCGTTCCGGCCGATCCGCGCTGGTCGCGATCGCTTGTGCCGCGCTGATTTGCGTCGCGGGTGTTACACCGACCGTTCGTGCCGCCACGCCCAACATTGTGCTGATCGTCAGTGACGATCAGGGTTATCGCGACCTGGGCTGCTTCGGCAGCGACGAAGTCCTGACGCCGCACCTGGATCGTCTGGCCAGCCAAGGCGTGCGGCTGACAAACTTCTACGTCGCCTGGCCGGCGTGCACGCCCAGCCGCGGCAGCCTGCTCACCGGGCGCTATCCGCAACGCAACGGCATCTACGACATGATCCGCAACGAAGCGCCCGACTACGGCCACCGCTACTCGCCGGCGGAGTACGAGGTCACGTTCGAGCGGATCGGTGGAATGGACACCCGCGAGATCCTGCTGCCGCAATTGCTCGAGCCGGCCGGCTACGCCAGTGCTATTTTCGGAAAATGGGATCTCGGCTCGCTGCGCCGCTTTCTGCCTCTGGCGCGCGGCTTCGACGAGTTCTACGGCTTCGCCAATACGGGCATCGACTATTTCACGCACGAGCGCTACGGCGTGCCTTCGATGTTCCGCGACAATCGGCCGACCGACGCCGACCGCGGCACCTACTGCACCGATCTGTTCCGCCGCGAGGCGGTTCGTTTCGTGCGTGTGCATCGCGAGCGACCGTTCTTTCTGTATCTACCGTTCAATGCGCCGCACGGAGCATCGAACCTGGATCCGAAGATCCGCGGCGGCGCACAGGCCACCGATGCATATCGCGCCAAGTACCCCCACTTGCAGCGCAAGGCCGACTACGTGCGGCGCGACTTGCGCTACGCCAAGAACGCTCTGACACGCAACGCCGCCGCACGGCGGCTGGACTATGCCGCATCGATCACAAGCATGGACGACGCGATTGGCGAGGTGCTCGACCTGCTCGACGAGTTCCACCTGACCGACAACACGATCGTGATCTTCTTCTCTGACAACGGCGGGGCCGGTATTTCCGACAACGGTCCGCTGCGCGGCCACAAGGGACAGTTGCTGGAAGGCGGAATCCGCGTGCCGTGCATCGTGCGCTATCCACCACGCATCCCCGCAGGCACAAAGAGTGACGCGTTCTTAAGCGCCCTGGAAATCGTGCCGACGCTTTGGAGACTGTGCGGCGCGGAACCGCCGCCGGGCCTTGTTCTTGACGGCCATGACATGTTGCCCACACTGGCCGGCGAAGCACCTTCGCCACGGGAACAAATGGCCTGGCAGCGCCGCGACGACAAGGCGATCCGCGTCGGCGATTGGAAATGGGTCGATGCGGCCCGCGGCAGCGGCCTGTACGACTTGTCGGCCGACGTCGGCGAAACCAACGATCTGTCGGCCAGCCGTCCGGAGAAACTGGCCGAGCTGCAGGAGCGCTTCGACCGCTGGCGGACCGAGATGGACCAATCCGAGCCGCGCGGTCCGTTTCGCGATTACTGACGCCGGGATGGCTCGTGCATCTTCGTTCGGCCGGCTAGGGCGCGTCGGAATAACCGAAGTACTCTTCCACGATATTCCCGTCGCTCGACTCGGCATCGCTGTCTTGGAAGGCGGCCAAGCGCTCCTCGGGCGTTTTCAACGATTCCGCCGCGGCGGCGATTTCCGGATGCGCTAGAAAATCTCGTAGCGCCGCATGCACGGCCTGGTTGCCTTCGGCGCTGAACATCTGAAACTTAGTCGGCAGCGTATAGCCGGCTTCGGGCAAGACAAAGCTCTTGGAAACGGCGTCGTACATGGCTTCTCGAACCGCCGTGTCGCCCACCTCTTCGTGTTCTTCGAAAACGCGATCCAGCGCGTTCAACAACTGCTCAAGCGCTTGTTTCATTTGACGTCTTTGCTTTCGTCTCCGAGTCGCGAGTGCCTGCGTTCGACTCCGTGTTCACGACCCGGTCCAAGTCGAAGGCCACGCTCGCGACACGTATTCTCCGCGGCGTACTTATGTTGTACCACGCCGCCTGCCACCTGCGCACTCAGCTCTGCCAGAACGTCGACTCGCGCGGGGCCTGGTAGCGCACGTCCAAATGGGGCGTCTCCATCCGTTGCTGACCGTTTGCCAACGAGCGGACGCCCGCCTCGACCAGCCCCGTGGTCAACAGCGTCCGTTCGATTGGGTAGGGCGTCTTGCCGGTCAAAAACGTTTCTTCGGCTTTCGACATCAGCGCGGCCGAATAGACGACGTTCGGATTCGGCGGCAGATAGAATAATGTCGAAAGCGGTTCGGTCTCGCCCTTGATCCGCGCGGCAAACGTGAAGTCGCCCACCAGGCCGTTGAGCAGCAGCATCGTGGCCTTCACGCCGTCGGCGTATTCGATCCGGTAGGCCACCGGCTCCTTGACCCACGCGCGGATTTGTTCGTCCGTTGGGTAGCGATGGCTGAACGTCTCCGGCTGGGCCAACGTCTGGCTGCGGGCCAGGCAGGCTTCGAACAAACGTGGATTCCAACCTCCGGACTTCCAACTGCCGGCCGTCATCGCGTTCCAGACAGCCTCGCCGCGCAGGCCTTGGACCGCGACCACTCCGCTCTCGCCGCCGCGCCGCCGCTCGGCCATGCACTGAATCACCTCCAGCGCATGAAAGTCGTAGCTGTCGATGCCGCCGATCGCGACGCACATCATCTCTTCCACCTCGGCACCGTACGGCAGATCAATCGACGGCATCCGCCACGTGACCGGCAACGACGAACCGGCCAGAAACGGAAAGTCGAGCGCGCGCGACAGAGCCACCATCTCCTCGGCCCAGTCCCACTTCCACGACAAATGCTTGTCGTTGAACACCGGCAGCGCGCGGCCGTCGGCACGAAATACATCGGTCACTTGCTTGAAGAACTCGTATCGTGGGTATTTGGTTTGCCCGATGTCGCTCTTGGGATAGTTGCCGTGCTCCCCGATGATCAACACCGCGTCCACGGCCAGCTTGTCGCCGCCGCAGCGCAGCGTTTCGGCGATGGTCGGATAGAGCGGCACGTCAAACTCTCGCGAACGCTGCCGGCTCAAGTCGTTCTCAGGCGTTTGATCGACGTAGATGCCCACCACGTCCAACGGCGGTCGATACCACTGGCCGCGCAGTGGATAGCCGACCAAGAACCGCTCGCCCATGTGCCAGGCGTGGGAATGGTAGCGCCACTCGGTGGTCACGATGGCCATCCGCTTGCGCTCGGCCGTGGCTGCGTCTTTGGCAAACAGTCGCGGAGCGGCGATCACGCCCGCACCCGCGGCGCCCACGGCTCCCAGAAAGTTTCTTCGCGTCAGCATCGTCGCACCTCGTCGGAGTTCTGATGGACTGCCGTTGCAGCCCAGTCGTCGCCGGCCCCGTCGTCGTTGGCCGGTCGCACGTTTTGGGTCGTCGGTTTTCGCCATGCTCATTGGCTTGTCGCCGCGGCCGCGGCGCGCAGATCGTTTTCGCCGTCCAGCGCAACCGTCACAAACACGATCCGCCCGTAGTCATCGCGCTCGAACAGTAAACCGGCCCGACCGTCGCCCAACGGCGCCAAGCACGAATAGGCCGACGATCCGTCATATATCAATACCTTGGCCGGCCAGGTCCGCCCTTCGTCAAAGCTCGCACGCACGGTCATTCGTCGCCGCTTGCCCGCATCGGCCGGGTTGGAGAACAGCAGGACTTGGGCGTCGGTCTTATCGGGGTTTGGCATGGCGATCAGGCTGGCCTGGCAGACCGGCTCGACCAGCGTCTGGTCGAAATCAACGTCCGACCAGGTAAGCCCGCCATCGCTGCTATGCGCGATCGCGCGCATTCCACCCCGCTGGGGCCGTTGGCCGTCGCGCCCCCAGTAGTTCCGCATGTTGATCAGCAGGCGACCGTCGGACAGTTCCACGACCTGGCATTCGTCCGTATGGCGATCGGCCGATCCGCCCAGCTTCCAAGTCTGGCCATGATCGTCGCTGTAGAACACGTGCGAGAACATGGTGTCTTTGCCGTCGACCTTTTCGCGATGATCGCACGGAATAACCATCCGGCCGGCGTGCTCGCCGTGCCGCAATTGGATTCCCACGCCCGGTCCCGTGGCATACCATCCCCAGTCGGGCCGTTTGACGTCGGTTGTGATCTCGCGCGGCTTGCTCCAGGTCAGTCCGTCGTTGCTGCTGGAGGTGACCAACACGTCGTCGTTGTCGCGGCAAAACGGCAGCCAGATGGTCCCAGTCGACGCGTCGACCACCGGACACGGATTGCCAATCGTCACCTTCTCGGTGCCGCCCTCCTCGTAAACCACGGTCATCGGCCCCCACGTCTTGCCGCCGTCGGAGCTGCGCCGCAACACGAGGTCGATATCGCCGTGGTCGGACCGGCTCGTCTTGCGCCCTTCGCAAAAAGCCAGCAAGGTTCCCCTGGGCGTGGTAAGCAGCGCCGGAATGCGATACGTGTGGTAGCCGTCTTTGCCGCTGACGAATACGTCGGTCATCGCCACCGGTTCGACCGCCGGCGCCACTGCGCAGCACGGCGCCAACATGATCGCCCACGCGGCCAAGACGCTTCGAAGTTGGTTCATCCGGGTTTCGCTCGTTTTCCGGTTAGTGGACCGACTTTGGACGCACCCATGCTAACACCGGACAGGGCGCGCCGAAAGCAATGGAGCACATGCCCGCGTGGAAATGGTGGTGTGCGTGGACGGGCGTTACGCTGGCCTGCACCGGCCGCGCGATCGATTTGCGACAGACGGCAACCCGCGTGCGCCAGAGCAACGCCTATTCGTCGCTGCCGGAATCGTCGTTGTCTGGCGACGACTCGTCGCCCTTCGACGATTCGTCGGCATCCGCGCTTTGTGGGCCGTCCGCCGGACGATCGACTCTTGCCGGTTGCTCGCCGTTAGACGAAGCCTCTGCCGCGGGGTCGTTCGCGCGCGGTCGATTGGCGGCCGCCAGCGGACGCCCCTCGGCCTCGTACCACTGGTGCTCGGGCCGCGCCAGAATCTCGTCGATCACCGTCAACACTTGCTCACCCTGCTGGCCCTTGCCAACTTGGCCAGCCTGATGCGCGATCTCGCGCGCCTCGGGAATCAACTCCTGGTAAAACCGCTCGGCTACTTCGAACATCCCGTGCCAATGCGCATAGTCGGGCGCCATCATCGACGCCCCATGCCGCGCGCGTCTCCCCTCGTGATGCCACAGGTAGAACCAGGTCCACTCGATTTTTTCGTCGAACTCCGCCGGCGTGATCAGTTCCGCTTTGCGCAGTGCGCCCATGATCTGCTGACCTGGCTTGGCGAACTTCTCGTTGTAGTTGATCACGAAATCGTCGTACTGCGTGTAGAACGCGTTCACGTAGTTTGTCGTGTGGCAGTGCGTACAGACTTGCTTCATCCGGTCGCGCTTGGACTGCCAGGTGTCGACGACCAACTCGGCTCGCTTCTCGGGATCGGTCTCTTTGACCAATTCACCCTCGGCATTCGTGTCCAACAGCGCGCTAACCGGAGGACGGTTCGTCCACGAGATGCGTTCGCCCGCATTGTGCGTCACGCGGCGTCCGTTTTGCGTGTGGGCCGACATGTGGCAGGTAGCGCACGTCGGCGCCTGACTGTAGTCTTCGCCCAACACCCACCGCTCGCCGTCCAGATTCATCTGATTCAACAAATCACGAAACGCGACGCCGTGCTTTGACTCTTCGTAGATTTCCTTTTGCGGGTGGTCGGGGCCCAGGTGACATTTGCCGCAGTTCTCCGGCTGACGCGCGCGGCGTGGCGAGAAGTCGTGGCGCGAGTGACACGCCGAACACGAGCCACGCGAACCATCGAGATTGAGCCGGCCGATGCCCGTGTTGGGCCAGCTAGAGGCCGACAGCTCGGGCCGGCCCGACTCGTCGCGCTTGATCTTGGCCACGGCCTCTCGATTGGTCGGCTTGCCGTCCGGGCCGGGCTCGAGCTGCTCGAACGTGATCAGCGTGCCGTCGGTCGCTTCCAGTGCGACTTTGCTACCGTGACACTGGCGGCAGCCGACGTTCACGCTGGCCATGCCGTCGACTTTGGTCACGTTCATGCCGGGCGTGGGCGAGTGCGGATTGAACGGCTCGCGCGAGCCCTCGATCGTTTCGGCCAGCCGGTTGTCGAGCGATGCCAGGATGTTGCCGCCTTTGGCGTGGTGGCTGGCGGCGAACTCCTGCTGCTCGCGCTCGTGGCACGCGCCGCAGTCGCGCGGCGAGACGATCGTGGCAATAATTTCGCCGTAGTGCGGAAATGCGTCGGCGTCGTACTCGTCGGCCTGATGGCACTCCACACAGCCGACACCCTTCTCGGCGTGTGTGCTGCCCGTCCAATGATCGACGATCCCGCGCGACGTCTGCGTGTGGCACTCGACACACCGTTGTGACGAAGCGGGGATCGCGACCGGATGCCGGCCCAATCCCACTTCGGCCTGGCGCCGCGCCACCTCGCGCTGCTGAACCAGCAGCAACGAAGCCAAAAAGATCAAACCCAAGACGGCGATGATGACTTGTTTCGAACGCAGACTCATGTCGGATTTCCACAATGGATGAAGGTTTGCAATCCTCCGGTCGACGGAATCGCGGTGCGAACCGGCAGTACGCTAGTGCGTCACAACGGCCTCCCACGTCGTCAGTCCGATCAGCAACAGCGTGGCAACGATTCCGATATAGACGCTGATCTCTTCGCGCTTCGTAATCCGCCGCAGCGCGCTGTCAATCCAGGGCCAAACGAACATTGCCGACACGATGAACCCCATGCTCAAGACGGAGAACGTCGGCCCAAACAGTTTCAGCCAGCGAAACGTCGCGTAGAAAAACCATTCGGGCTTGATTACCTCGGGCGTGGTGAGTGGATCGGCCGGCGGCCCCATCGTTGCCGGAAATACCGTGGCCAACACGCTCAACAACACCATGAGCACCAGACCCAGAATCAGTTCGGTGGCCATGTGGTCTGGATAGAAGTTGAAGTGCGTCGGCGCTCCATCCGGCTGCTCGCCGTCGTGCAACTCCGTGACTCCGTGCAGCCGAATGAGCACAATGTGGACGAAGATCAGTCCGATGAGCGTCGCCGGCAGCACCGCCGCATGAAGAATGAAGAACCGTGACAGCGTCTGGGCGTTGTACTGGTCGCCAGCCAGCAGCAAGCGTCGCAGCATACTGCCGACCAGCGGTACGTTGTCCAGCAGGTTGCCAGCGACGGTCGCTCCCCAGTAGCTAAGCTGCTCGAACACGAGGCTGTAGCCGGTGAATCCCAGACCAAGCGTGCACAGCAACAGGCACATCCCGATCATCCAGTTCACCTCGCGCGGCCGGCGATAGGCGCCGGTGAAATAGACGCGCATCTGGTGCAGGATGACGGCGGCGACCATTAACGTGGCCGCCCACTTGTGCAGGCCGCGAAAATACCAGCCGTACGCCACTTCGTCCGTGATCGTCTTCACCGACGCGTACGCGGTCTGTTCCGATGGTTGAAAGTAGAACGCCAGCAGGATACCGGTAACGATCTGCACGACGAACAGGTAAGCAGGCGTGCCGCCTAGTGCGAACCACCACCGCTTCATGTGATACGGCACCGGTTCGTTCGTCAGCATTCGAAGCTGGTCACCGTCGATCGGAACACGCTGCCGAAACCACTGCGACGCCACGCTCATCCCCGTGCCTCCCGCGCGCCTTCGGCATGCTGTGTCATGACGCGTCCATCGTCAGCAGACCCGACGACGTGCGTCGGCATGTGGATGAACAACAGGCCGTTCTCGACCTTCAGTGGATAACGAGGCAGCGATTGGTTGGCGGCCTTCGGCGGTCCTTCGGTCGCCCGACCCGACGCGTCGAATGCCCCGTTGTGGCACGGGCAGAAGAACCGCTCGTTGTGCGCTTCCCAATGCACGCGGCAACCCAAGTGCGGGCACACGCTCGACAGCGCCGCGAAATCGTCTACCGTCGGCTCGCGATCGACAGGCGCTTCCGCGCTGCGCCGCACCACGACCCGCACGCCCTGCGGCGACTCGTACGACAACGAGCCGTCGTGCTCGATATCGGCTGTCCGACCGACGTAGTACCAAGCGCCTGGATCCGGCGACGGATACAAGTAGCGACCCGCGATAGCGAAGAATGTTCCGTATCCGGCCGCCAATCCTCCGGCCATCGCTACCGTGCTAACCGAGCCCAAGAAGTCCCGCCGAGCGATCGAATCGCCGCCTTGCGCATCGGATCGCGCTTGGGATTCGTTCGGCGGAATGGACAATGCAACGCTCCAGGCAGGCGATTAAGACGTCGCTCGGTGAGGCGCCGGTCGGCTAAACAAGAGCCGTTGCCGCGCGAGTTGTCGAATAACATAGCGCCGCGATTTCGTCTCGACAACCCATAATGCAAAAATACAAACGGTCGCGGCGCGCGAAGTGAGCGGAATTGATCCACCCTCCGGGTTGCTACGGCACGCAGCACCGAACCACGTTCACGCGCACTCCTGCATCTGGACGTCGCGCCGACTTACGCGATCTCCAGCATCGCGGGTGGCGCATCGAGCTTCACGGTCGGGAGCACCGTAAATTGGCAGTTGATTTTTCGCGGCTGGCATGACTTGGTGGACGCGTGCACGCCGATTGGCCGCACCGGCAGTACCCGCCGCACCAGCCACCGCCACAAAACTTCCATCGAAGTCACGGGATGTTCGCAATTCGGCGCGCTGCCGGCGATCGCCAGCCGCCGGCGCGGCCGAAAACGCCGTTCCCATTCGGCACGACACCGGGTACGTTGGTACACCATGGGCAAACGCCATCAGGCGGTCATCTCTCGTAGCTACACGTCATGGACCCGAAACGACACGTGATCATTACCGGATCCGCCAGCGGCCTGGGCCGCGCCCTGGCGGTCGAAATGGGGCACCGCGGCTGGCACATTGCGCTGGCCGACGTCGACGACGCCGGAAACCAGGAAACCTTGGAATTGGTGCGCTCCGCCGGCGGCAGCGGTCAGACAGAACATCTCGACGTGACCAGCGTCGACGCCTGGAAGGCACTGCACGACAAGCTCCACGCCACGTGGCCGGCACTCGACATCCTCGTAAACAACGCGGGCGTCGGCTGTGCGGGCAACGTCGGGGAGCTCCCGCTGGAAGATTGGCGGTGGATCATCGACATCAATCTCTACGGGGCCATCTATGGCTGCCACACGATGACGCCCTGGATGAAGCAGAACACGCGCGGCGCGCACATCGTCAACATTGCCTCGATGGCGGCCATTGTCTCCGTGCCGGGAATGGCGCCGTACAACGTCACGAAGGCCGGGGTGCTGTCGCTGTCTGAAACGCTCAGCGGCGAGCTGCGGCCGCACAAAATCGCCGTGACAGGCGTGTGCCCGTCGTTCTTTCAAACGAACATTCTGGAGAACGGGCGTTTCCACAAACCGGACCAACGTCAGGTTGCCAACACGATCATGAGCCACGCGCACGTGTCGGCCGACGCGATCGCCAAGAAAATCATGCGCGCCATCGATCGCAAGCGGCTCTACGTCTTTGCGCCGGCCGTCGCCGGACTGTTCTGGCGACTGAAGCGCGTGATGCCGCGCTCGATACTGCGTTTCGTGGCCCACAACTACCGCAGCCGGCTCGCCGCCGCGGAGGCCGATCTGTGATCGATCGGCACTCCAGGTTGCCCCAATCCAGTACCCTAGCGCCTTGCCTCAGCTTCCTTGCCGCACGTTCCCAGCCGAAGCGCCGCCCGCCATGCTAACGCTCAAGAGTGAGACCGAATCGCGCTGGCTCGAACAGGTGGACCGGGATCTGCCGGCGATCCTGATCGATCACGCCCACTGCGAAAAGAAGGCCGCTGGCACGGCCATGAACTTGATCTTCGCCTACGGCAGTCTCGACGCATCGATCGCGCGTCAACTGGCCGATATCGTCGTCGAGGAACTTGAGCATTTTCGACTGGTGCTCGACCTGCTGGACCGTCGCGGGATTGGTTTCACGGCGCAGCCGCCCGGCGGGTACGGGCGCAAGCTCCAAGAGTTGGTCCGCAAGGGCGAGCCGGCCCGCGCGATCGATCGCATGCTGGTGGCCAGCCTGATCGAGGCCCGCAGTTGCGAGCGGTTTGCGCGGCTCCGCGACCATGTCGACGACGCGGAATTGGCGGAGTTTTTCGGCAGCCTCTTCGAGTCGGAGGCCCGTCACCATTCGACGTACGCCAAATTGGCAACGTTTTTCGCGCCCGAGCCGGAAATCCGCGGGCGGCTCGACACACTGGCGTCGGCTGAAGCCGAGATCATCCGCGCTGGCGACCCCCTGCCCCGTATGCACAGTTGACCGCCTGTTGCGTTTCTCAACGGGCTGCCACATCGCGTAGCCGCCAATCTGTCACTTGGTCAGCGTCCAGTTCGAAAACTCGATTTGGCGTGTCGAGGTTCCGCCCGGATGAGCGCTCACTTCGAGAATGGTCTTAGGCAGATCGTAGTTGCCGACCCGGTGCCACTGGTTCCAGTAGCCCAGGCTTTGTTGTAGCGCACCCGACTTGCTGTCGTAGAAACTCATAGTGAATGCCCGGGGCAAGTACTTCTTTTCGGCGTTGCGCACGATTTCCAATACGCTGATCGTAAAGCGCGACGCGGGGCCCGCCGAGCGATTCACTTCCATGATGACGTCGTCCTTGATGCGGTACGCGCTGTCCAAGTCGGCGTCGCCCAGGTGGATCAGCCGGCCCAACGGATGCTCGGCGTCTTCATCGGCGAACGTGACGTCGCCTTCGCTTACCTCGCCGGCCGGCATGCGATGCTGCACCATCGAACTGAGTTGCTGGTCGACCCATTCGGACAACGGTGACTTCGCCATCTCGAGTTCGACGACGCCGTAGGCGTCGATCGTCGCGCGACCCGCGACCCGGTGTTTGCCGTCGCTGGCGGTTAGCTGGGCGGCGAACCCAGGAAATTCATCGTCCCATACCGCGCGGCCATCTCGCGCGCGTTGCAAGGCGTCGGCCGCCGAAAGCGCTGTGCCGGCCTCCTTCGCCGAGGGCGTTGCCACGCCCGCGTCGGCCCCAACGTCGACCAGCAACGTGCAGTAGTGCCACGTTTGGTCGTAGGCCTTGTCGCCGCGCTTGCCGGCGCGGTCCGCCTCGATGTGGGCTGCACGGACTGCATAGCGACCGGGACCGGCCAGCTCGGTTTCGGCCCGCCCCTGTGCGTCGGTCTTGAGTTCCTGCAATTCGCCCGCCGGGTCGACGATGACCACTTCGCTGCCGCCGGAAGGTTGGTCTTTGTAAAGCACCTGCAGCCGCAGTTTTCCCGCAGAGAAGTTGGGCACAACGTCCAATGCCAGCTCGGGCGATCGGGCCAGTTTGTCGCCGTGCTTCGCCCAATCGCCGCTGAGTCGTTTGGCGTAATACTGCAACAGCAACCCGGCCGGCCCTCGCTCGTACACGCCGTAGTCGCACATTGCCTCGACGCTCGCACCCGACGCCACGGGACCGGCCAGCGGCAATGCCGCAGTACCTTCGTCGGCGCTTTCCGGCTTCAGCGGGGCGCGGGTGCCGTCGGCCGTGCGCGTCCAAGCTTTCGTATGGCCAATCTTGCCAATCAGGTGCGGCTCACCCGGCTCCGGAGTTTCGGAAAAGTAGAGGACTGCCTGCGGCCGGCCACTGTCGGCCGGTACCACGTCGATCCAAACAAAGTGGGCCCGCGCCGCGGAAAGCCCCATCAGCAAGCAACACCCAAGCGTGGCAGTCACGCGAAGAATCATGGCAGTATCCTTAGAGTACGAACGGGCAAGGAAAGGGTTCTTCTAAAAAAAGCTAAGTCGGATGCGCTCCCACGGCGGACATCTCGGTGCGACAGTATACTGACGCGTCCGTTGGGAGTCGGCCTTCAGTATTCGCTCGCATCGATTGTTTCGGCTCCGTCGCGCGTCGCGAGCGCCTTGAGAACGTGATGTTGAATCTGTTCGCTGACAAACCGCACGCTGCCGTCGACGAAGGCAAAGTTCACACCGCCGGGATGGTCGCTGCGAAACGCCTCGAATTCGGTGTGGAAGATTCCGTGCTGCAGCGTGTTGAGTGTGTCGCCGTTGAGCGGCGCGGCAGCCGAAGCCCAGGTAACGCCTGGATAGCCGACGGCCCACCGCGTTTCGCCCCACTTGGGGGTTTGGCCCGTCTTGCAGCCGGACCAATAGTAGTTGGTCAGCCCGTAGTCCATCTCACCGACCATCAGCGTCTTGGAAGTGCCGTCGGCGCCGCCGACCTTGGCCATCGACGTGATGCCGAACTTCGGATGAATGATCGCCCCGTTGTGCGGCGGAATGAAGCTGAAGATGAACGACAGTTCGGATCCGGTCGACACCGCGTAGCTGCCGGGCGCTCCGGTTTCGGAGCAGGACGTATCCGAATCGGGAACTTGGCGCGGCAAGTACATCGAGGGACAGAGATAGATTGGCAGCCGGGTATTGGCAATCTCGCGATTGAACGCGGCGTCGGGCAACGTGCTGTTGTACGAAACTTTGTCATTGAACAGCTCGGCTGCGGTGCGCTCCTCGAGGTAGGGCAAGATAATCAGAAACGAGCCGTTGAACCCCGCGTCGTGCATCCGCGCGGGCGGCAGCCGACGCGTTGCGTCGTGGTACAGGTGCATCGCCACGGCGATCTGCTTCAGGTTGTTGCGGCAACTGCTGGCCCGCGAAGCCTCGCGGGCCGACTGGATGGCCGGCAACAACAATCCGGCCAACGTGCCGATGATAGCGATCACCACCAGCAGCTCGACCAGCGTAAAACCGCCCCGCGCCCGGGCGGCGCCGCGCGGTTCGGTTTCGCCAGCATGCGTCGCGCGAAGTTCTGTCATGGTGATTCGAAAAGCCCGGCGGCGGCCGTCGCGAGTCAAGTAGGTAGCCGCCGCCGGGTCGGAGAGTCCTATCCGTCTGCCAATCGGCGCCGCCGACACCGGCCGCGCAACATCCACATTGCTCCGGCCCCACCCAGCAGCGCCAGCAATACGGCCGACGGCTCTGGCACGGGCGTGATAACCAATGCCGGGGCCGCACCGGTGCCCGAAGCCGAGCTGAACGCGGCGGTGACCCAATTTGGCGACGAGCCGACCGGTGAGTCCGCCTCAAGAATCATGCCGTTGTTGGTCAGACCGCCGTCGAGCCAGAGCTTGACCAGATTGGTCACGTCGAACGAGACCGGCAGGTTGTGTCCGCTGATGACCTGCGACGTTTCCACGGCGCCTTGCGTGGGAATCGTGCTCCAGTCGACGGTCGCTTCGTCCCACGACCCCGTAAGGGGAGAAAGATTCACCGTCAACGGGCTACCGGGCGTAGGGTTTACGCCAAAGCCCGACGTCGTCGCGTCAACGACGAATAGGTCCAACGATGCGGACTGGACCTGGCTTCCGGTCAGAGACACGCTGGAAAGATCGAACTCGATGACCGACTTCGAGTCGTGACCCGTTGTCGTCCCGCCGGCGGGCAACAGGGCGCCAAACGGCGGGTTGTTCAAATTGGTGGTCGCCAAAAACTCGTATCCAAACGAATCCTTGCTGGCGGTTTCATCAGGCTGGAGGGTAATGCCGTATCCGGCGGGCGAAGCGGCCAACATGGCCGCGCAAACAATCACGGTGCAAATCACTTGGCAATACATGTCGATTCGTTCCTCGTTGTGGAAATTCAATACGGTCCCAAACGCACGCTCGTCAGTAGCTTTCTCCTTGCCAGGGGCTCAGGGTTCGGGGTGTTCGCGCGCGCCAGACGGTCCGGCACATGGAAAAGACGCGAACGTTCGCGGCCGAGCGTGGCGGGCGAATCGGCAGAATGCCGTGGCGGGCTAGCTCAAGAGGGATTGAGATCGCATCTCAATTAAGCCCTATCCTACCAAGGCGGACGGGGGCGTCAACCGGTTGGCTAGATTTCGCTCGATACCGGCAACTCGATACCATAACGATACTTAGCGGTCTCACCCTGGCTCGGATCGGTAAATGGGCCGGGGCTATTGACATTGAATCTCAACAAAGCCACCATGAGCAACGGTCCGCTTGCCGCTCCGATTGTCAGGACGTTCCGTGATTGCCGACGTACCCCAAGACGCCCCGAGAAACCAGCCGCCGCCGCGACCGAGCGATCCCCGCGAAGTCGATTCGCACGAGCTGATGCAGGGGCAACGCGAAATCGTGATCCGACACGGCGACGAGGCGTACCGCCTCAGCGTGACCCGCAGCGGCAAGCTCATTCTGCGGAAGTAGGCGGATCGGGCGCCGCGGATTGGCACCTTAGAACGTCTTGACCAGTGCGCCGCCGTCGACGACGAGCACTTCACCCGTGATGTAGCTGCCGGCGTCGCTTGCCAGCAACAGCGCGGGGCCCGCCAGTTCGCGCGGGTCGCCCCAGCGCCCCAACGCCGTGCGATCGGCCAACGCCTGCTTCTGCTCGGGCGAAAGGATCGAACCGGGCAGGTCCGTCAAGAACGGGCCGGGCGCGATGCAGTTGACCGTAATGTTGTGAGCGCCCAAATCAAGCGCGCTGGCGCGAGCCAGTCCGAGCAGTGCTGATTTGGTCGCCGAGTAGACGTTGCGCTCGTCTTTGCTGGCCAGACCCATGATCGATGAGATGTGGATGATCCGTCCCCAGCGGCGCTCCTTCATCTGCGGCACAAGCGCCCGCGACAGGGCCATGCAGGAATTGAGGTTCAACTCGATGATCCGGTCCCACGCATCGTCGGTAATCTCGTCGATCGATTGTGGAACGTTGCTGCCCGCGTTGTTGACCAGGATGTCGACATGGCCCATTTCGGCCAGCGTGTCGGCAGCCAGCTTGCGGACATCGTCGCGATTGGTCATGTCGGCAACGAAGTACACGACCTTCGCCTTGGTCCCTTCGGCGATTTCAGCGGCCGCCTGTTTAAGTTCCGCCTCGGTGCGGCTGGAGATAACGACGTCGGCACCCGCCTCGGCGAATCCGCGCGCCATCGCCTTGCCCAGCCCTTTGCTGCCGCCGGTGACCAGGGCAACGCGGCCCGAAAGATCGAACAGGGACGGAGTCGAAGATGCCATGGCCGAGTTCTCCGCTATGCTTTGTCGAACGCAAGGTTGCCGACGCGCCGCCGTGGTCGACGCCGAATCTTCGCGACAATTCTTACATCGCGACGATTGTTAGAGTGCTTCGCAGACCAGGTCGCCGACTTCGGTGGTCGAGTATCCCATCTTTCCGGCGGCTTGGCTTTTCATCTTGGTTCCGGTAACGAGCTGGATCGCTTTTTGGATTCGATCGGCGCTCTTTGCCTGGCCGGAGTGCTCCAGCAGCATGCTCATGGCGTTGATGGCGGCGATCGGATTGATCACGTTCTTGCCGGTATACTTCGGCGCGCTGCCGCCCATCGGTTCGTACATGCTGGTTCCGCCTGGCTCCGGATTGATGTTCCCGCCGGCGGCCACGCCCATGCCGCCTTGCAGGATTCCGCCCAGGTCGGTGATGATGTCGCCGAACATGTTGGTGGTCACGATCACGTCGTAATACTCGGGATTCTTGACCATCCACATGCAACAGGCATCGACGTGGTTGTAGTCGGCTTTGATGTCCGGATACTCCTTGGCGACTTCCTCGAACGTGCGCCACCAGAGATCGTGCCCGTAGGTAAGTACGTTGGTCTTGGCGACCAGCGTGAGCATTTTCTTGGGGTTGTTGCGGCGGCGCGTGTACTCGAAGGCCCAGCGGATGCATCGTTCGCAGCCCTTGCGCGTGTAGAGCGCGGTCTGGCTGGCAACCTCGTCTGCGGTGCCCTTCTTGAGAAAGCCACCTACGCCACAATACAGGTCTTCGGTGTTCTCGCGCACGACAACAAAGTCGATGTCGTCGGGCCCTTTGTCGGCCAGCGGCGTCGGAACGCCGGGATACAGCTTCACCGGCCGCAGGTTGATGTACTGGTCAAGCTGAAACCGCAGCTCCAGCAGCAGCCCCTTTTCGAGAATGCCGGGCTTCACGTCCGGATGCCCCACCGCGCCTAGGTAGATCGCGTCGAACGTGCGCAGTTCGTCCACGGCCCCCTCCGGCAGGATTTCGCCGGAACGCAGGTAGCGATCGCCGCCGTAATCCAGTTCCTCGAACTCGAACGAGAAGTTGTCCAGCGCCGCGACGGCCCGCAACACCTTCATGCCCTCGGCGGCCACTTCCGGGCCGGTGCCGTCGCCGCCGATGACGGCGATTCTCAGTGGCTTTTTCGCGTTCAACTCGGGACCTCTTGCTGCAAGTTACGCACATGGAAACCCGCGATTTTAGCAGTCGTCGCACGGGCTCACAAGTTGCGCCACGGAGCCTACAAGAACGTCTGGAAATAGACGTGGGCTTCCGGAAAGAGCCGCTCGATCTGGTCGGCCTCTTCTTTGAACACCGTGCGAGGATCGAGCGGAATCTCGCGCACGGGCCAAAACCAGGCGGCCGGCGCGCTCCAGGGAACTCGCTTCTCCGGCCGAATGAACCGCAGGGCAATTCCGGGCAAACTCGGCCGCGCGCGAACCGACTTCAGCATCTGCTCGCGCTGTCGCGCCTGCTCGAAGACCCACGCGCACACGAGCGCCGCCACCGTGACGGCAACGAACAGACTTCGTAGCGAGTAACGAACCCAGCGCCGTTTCATGGTCGGTAACGAACTCGCAAAGGTGCGGCTGGCTCCCTGCTAGCGCGCCAACCTAACCTTGCGCCCCGGCAGAGTCCATGCGGTGTTTCACTTCCTCGGGCGACAGATCTTCAATGTGCGTTGAAATCGACCACACGTGACCGAAGGGATCTTTGAAAGTGCCCATTCGGTCGCCGTAGAATTGATCGGTCACGGGCCGCAGTTCGGTCGCGCCGGCATCCACCGCCCGCTTGGCAACCGCGTCGACGTCTTCCACGTACAACATCAACGAAACGGGCGTTCCGCCGAAATGTCCAGGGCCCAAAAACTCCATCTCCGGATGTTCGTCGGCCAGCATGATGACCGAATCGCCGATCCGCATCTCGGCATGCCCAATCTTGTCGGATCCGGGGTACGACATCCGCATCGTCTCGGTGGCGCCGAACGCCTGTTTATAAAACGCCAGGGCTTTGTTCGCGCCGTCGACAATCAGGTAGGGCGTGATCGAGTGATACCCGTCGGGAATCGGCTTCACGGAACTCATGATGGCTCTCCTGCGGTTGGGCGATGGGTTGATCGAACCATTGTGGCCGTTTTATCGGTAGCTGGCCGAATAATGGGCTGGTCGTGTTGAACAAGATTGCCGCAGTCGCCGGGGCTTCCCCTGGTCGCCCCTGGCCCGTTGGCTGCCTAGCACTCAATAGGGCCGAGCGGACCATCGGCCCGATAGTATACATTCATACACATCCCGTGCAAGCGGTTCCCCAGCGCGTGCCACACCGACCCGGAGCGAGGAACTGTGGTCGCCGCACCGCCTCGGAGCTTGGCATGCCGCTCACAACGCTGGCGGGACGCATCAGCCGGTCCAACTCACGGCCCATCGTTTTCCGCTGACCAGACGCCCCGCTGGGCGTCTTGGGCTTCGCGTTGTGCCGCCTTGAATCGGCGTTTCATCGGTTCGGCGTAGTTGAACTGCGGTTCCCAGCGGGCCAGCCCAGCGCGGAGCAGCTCTTCATTAAGCAATTGGCCGTCAACCCACACATAGGCTAGATGTCGGCCAAAGCGATCGAAGCGCTCGCGGTCAAACGTCAGCCGCGCCGTCCCGTCGGCAAGAAACCGGCGGGTGAAGGCCGTCGCTTCGGGACCGAACGGCTCAACCGGATGTTCCGGGCGCACCGTCTCCGGCGTGTCGATGCCCAACAGCCGCACGCGGGTATTTGGCGCCACGATGATCGTATCGCCGTCGACCACGCGACTGATTGCGTACGAATCCTCGGCCAACGGATTCGCGGGCGTCGGCGCTGACGGCTCCGCCCAAAAGTACTGACCGGCTGCCAGCGCACACAGCACCAGCAAGATCAGGACCGGACGATACGATCGGCGACGAAATCGCCGAGTGGTTCGAGCGTGCAAGGGAAGCCGCTCTGTGGGCGCGTGGCTAGTTCTGGCTGAAGTCGAACTGCTTCGGTCGTTCACGACCGACCGGATTGCGGACGAACTTCTTGCGGCACTCCGGGCACAGGTCGAAACGCATTTGCTCGTAGACGTCCTTGCCGACCTGTTCGTCCGCCGCGTCCTCGGAGTGAGCCAGGATCTCTTGAATTTCCAGCAAGTGATCGCGGTCGTCCTCGAGTTCGTCGTCGGCACAAGGATCGAACGCGGCGTAGACTTCCATCTTCACGACGTATCGCAGACTGTCCGAACTGAGTCTTCGTTTGCAGCAATCACACGTAAAGTGGATCATCGGCTCTTTCCCCCGGGGACGGTCGGCATCTCGCGGTGCGCCGCCGGCCGTTGTCGGCGTGATAGGTTCCATCAGGATTGCGGAAGGATGTTCGACCGCGTCCGTTGCGGCCACCGACACGGGCGTGCGCCAGCGTCGTCACCTCATCCAATCCTAATGCGACGGCTCGACGCGTCGCAAGAGATCCTGCCACATTTTTTGTCTGGATGACGCGCCTAAAGCGCCGCATGCGCGGCACAACTTGCCATGCCAAACATTGCGAACCACGCAAATCGGACCGTGACGTCGTACTTTCACCGGTGATTCATCGCGCGATGCAACGCGGAGTGCGACAGCAAGGTGCCGATAGCGCCCGGTCTGGCCCGATACAGGGGCGCTGATTACAATAGAACCGGACTTGCGACAGATGTCTGTTTTCCCGCCACCTGTGCGTTGCCGGACGGCTCGAAACGTCCCAAGTCCGACCCGCAAGAGAAACGACCACGGCCATCCGGCACGACCCGACATCCTGTAGTTCGGAGCGCCCCATGACGTCCGCGGCTGCTAGTGCGAATCCTCTCGGCGCCAGCGTGCTGGTGTTGAATCGCTTCTATATGGCCGTGCACGTCGTCAATGTTCGCCGGGCGTTCGGCTTGTTGTTTCGCGAACTGGCCGAGGTCATTCACATTGATCAGGGCCAGTACGCCAACTACAGCTTCGAGTCATGGCGCGAGATTAGCGAGCTGAAATCCGCGTACAAGGAGCCGCACGAAGACTGGATCTCGGCCGTGAACTTCGAGATTCAGGTGCCCCGCGTGATCCGGCTGCTGGCGTTTGATCGCGTTCCGCGGCAGACAATTCGCTTCAACCGCCGCAACGTCTTCGCGCGCGACGGCAATCGGTGTCAGTACTGCGGACGTAGTTTTCCCACCAGCGAGTTGAGTCTCGATCATGTCGTGCCGCGCAGCCAAAACGGCACGACGTGCTGGGAAAACATGGTGTGCGCATGCGTTGCGTGCAACGTGAAGAAGGGCGGACGCACGCCGCGCCAGGCCAACATGAAGCTTATCCGTCAGCCCGCCAAGCCAAAGCGTAGCCCGCTGTTGGCCATCAAGCTCGGCAATCCCAAGTACGAGAGCTGGAAGACTTTCTTGGACAGCGCGTACTGGTCGGTTGACCTGAAGTGACCGTGTGGCCTGAAGCAACTGCAACACGCGGTGTCAGCACTCCGGTGCACGTAAACAACGACCCTTCGCCGGCGCATCCTGCGCGCGAAGAAACGCCGAGGAAGCGATCCGCGCCTCGCCCGACAACGCGCCGATTACTCGGTATCGGCCAGAGGCTCTTTCCGCTCAGTGATCACCGGACACTGCGGCGCCATCTCGGCGTTTAGCGCGGTGAACTCGGCCCATTCTTCCGGAAGGTTGTCTTCCAGGAAGATGGCTTCGACCGGGCATTCCGGAACGCATGCTTCGCAATCGATGCACTCATCCGGATGGATGTACAGCATCTTCTCGCCTTCATAGAAGCACTCCACCGGGCAAACGACGACGCAGTCGGTGTACTTGCAGGCAAAGCATGGTTCGGCAACAACGTGGGTCATCGACAATTCTCTCCGTTTGGGCGTCCGACTCGGACGCGGCTCCTAACTCGATGGATGGCTCTTACAGTTGCGTTCATGCGGGACGGTGCTGCGAACGACCGTCGGCTCTTGGGCATTGGCCGCCCCAGCCCAGCATAAACTTCGCCTCAGTTCACTTCTTTCGTACAGACGTGTCAAGTGCTTGAAACAAAAGCACTTTAGCGGCAGTTTTTCCGCCCGTTCTGCGCGCGAATTCTAGGGTTGGCCCCAAGAGGTGTCAAGCGAACGCGGGGCCCAGGCGCAAGTCAGCCTTGCCTGGCCAGGCGACGCAACTTAAAATGATTGGTACAAACGCCTTCTGAATGCGCCTCGCATCCCCGTAACGGTCGCCCGCGGGGCTCGTGCGGCGAGGCCCAGCACAAAGGTCCCTGCGGTGGCATTGTCGGAAATCGACCGCAACCTCCTTCAACGTTGCTTGGCGCGAAAACCACGCGCTTGGGAAGATTTCGTCGACCGATTCATGGGGTTGGTGGTCCACGTGGTGAGCCACGCCGCCCAGAGCCGCTCGATCCGCCTCAGCCCGGAGGACCGGGAAGACCTCGTGGCCCAGGTGTTTCTGGCAATCATCAAGAATGATCTGGCCATCTTGCGCAACTTCCGCGGTCAAAGCAGCCTGGCAACCTACCTGACCGTGATCGCCCGTCGAATCGTGGTCAGCGAGATTCTCAAACAACGCGCACCCTCGCGGTTGGCTCCGCAAACGGTCACGCCCGAGATGGCCATGGCCGTGGCCGAATCCGAACAACGTGTCGGCGATCGCGACGAAGTGGAACGGTTGCTCGCCAACTTGGACGGAGCCGAAGCCGAGGTCGTGCGCATGTACCACCTGGAAGGTAAGAGCTATCAGGAGATTAGTACGGCGGTCGGCATGCCGGAAAACAGCGTCGGGCCGACGCTCAGTCGCGCGCGAGAGAAGATGCGCCGCGACGCTCCGTAATTTCGCGCTGCCGCCGCGCGAACCAAAGTCATGGACGACAACCACGCGCTTGCCGCGCAACGCCCTTCCGCCGTCGAATGCCCGCGCTATCAATGCCCGGGTGAGAGTAAGCCGATCGACCGCGCGACGCATCTGGCGCGGTTGGCCTCGTTCTATCCGCCTTGCCGGACCTGCGACCGCCGCGACGACGTCGGGCAACTGTTTACGCTGCAAGCCGACCAGTGGGGAGAAGTCCTTCGCCGCCAGACGCAATCGCCGCGATACACGGGCGAAGGATTGGACGCCGAATCCGCCAACGCACTGGGGCCCGAGCGGGTCGCACAGTTTACAACCGCGTTGGCAACCGTCGCCTGGCGCCAGCGGGAACATTCGTCCGCGCCGCCGACTGTCGTCGTCGGATGCGATGGGCATTGGACCACGGCCGAGTTGATGTCTACGGCATGCACCGCCGCGCGGTTCGCCGGATGCAAGACGCTTGAAGCCAGCTCGCTGACGACGCCGGCGTTGGTGACCACGGCGATTCAATTCGAAGCCGACGCGGCGCTATGGATCGGCAATGCAACCGGAATGCCGCATGCCACGGCGCTGCGCGCATGGGGCCGCAAAGGCCGGCCCATGTCGTCGCCTGGCGGGCTGGATGCGGTACGCGAACTCGACTCGCCGACGTTGGTCCGACCCCGCCGTCGCGGAGGAGCGAGCCAGCGGGTAAACGCCCACGCTGCTTATCTGGCATCACTCGAGCCCCAGTTTCATGCGCTACGGCCGTTGCGTTTCGTGCTGGACACGGTGTGCCAGCCTCTGGTGCGCGATCTACAATCGCTCACGGCCCATGGCGCGTGCGAAGTGTTGCGGCCTGATGCGAGTCTCGTCGCGGCACGTCCCGGCACCGAACACGGTTCGGACTATCTGAAACGGCGGATTGCCAGCCTGGGCCGGCAGGTGGTGGCTCGGCAGGCACATTTCGGCATTTGGGTTGACGGAGCCGGCGAGGCGTGCCGCGTCGCCGACGAAACGGGACGGATCGTTTCGGCCGAATCGCTATTTGGAAAACTGGCCGACTACGTTGTCGAGCAACAGCCAACGGCCACGATCGTCGTGCAGCCGCGCGACGAAGGACTCGCAAATGATTCCACCGCCGCCGCGAACGTCCGCTTCGCGCAAAGTGTGCCGACGCGCGAGTCCATGTTCGAGTCGATGGAGTCCTCCGGCGCGGCGATGGGTAGCGCCGCAGGCGGTGCCGTTTGGTTCGCGGGCCCTCCGAGTGTGCCCGACGCGCTGTTGGCGACAAGCCTGTTATTGACGGTGCTCAGTCAAACGGACCGGTCGGCTGGTGAAATCCTCGACGCGGCCTGAGGCGCGCGGTACAAAGGATCGCTACCGGCCCCTCTCCAGCAGCCGTGCGGCTCGGCGATCAGCCAGCAGCGCGCGACAGCAACAAGCAACAACACCATGACGCATCCCTGGATCGCAGAGCGCAGCAAGAGCTTCGACAGCTCCGGCATCCGCAAGGTCTTCGATCTGGCTGCGTCGATGCCCGATCCAATCAATCTTTCGATCGGTCAGCCCGACTTTGACGTGCCCGAACCGATCCAGGAAGCGGCGATCGCGGCGATCCACGCCGGACGCAACGGCTATTCGCCCACCCAGGGGATTCGCGACCTGCTCGAGCGACTTCAGCAGCGCGTCAAAGCAAAATACCATCACGAGAAGCGCCAGGTCTTCGTCACCAGCGGGACCAGCGGTGGGCTCGTGCTGGCGATGATGACGCTCGTTGATCCAGGCGACGAGGTGATCGTCTTCGATCCGTACTTCGTCATGTACAAGTCGCTGGTCGACCTGGTGGGCGGTCAGTGCGTACTGGTCGACACGTACCCCGACTTTCGGATCGACGTCGAGAAGGTCGCGGCCGTTGTCAGCAAACGCACGAAGGCCGTCTTATTCAACAGTCCCGCCAACCCGACCGGCGTCACCGCGAGCCGGCAAGAGATCCAGAATCTGGCCCAACTCTGCGCGGAGCGCAATATCGCGCTTGTGAGCGACGAGATTTACAACCAGTTCTGCTACGACGAGCCGTTCGTGTCGCCGGCGGAATTCAATCCACAAACGATCGTCATCGACGGCTTCTCGAAGACCTACGGCATGACCGGTTGGCGATTAGGCTTTGCCCACGGACCAAGCGAAGTCATCCAACAAATGGCCAAGTTGCAGCAGTACACGTTTGTTTGTGCCCCCCAGCCGCTACAGTGGTCTGCCATCCGGGCGCTCGAGGTGGACATGACGTCGCACATTGCCGACTATCGCCGCAAGCGCGACATGGTCGTCGAGGGCCTGCGCGATGACTACGAGTTCGTCCAGCCAGGGGGCGCGTTCTATGTGTTTCCCAAGGTGCCTTGGGGCAATTCCGAGCAGTTCGTCCATCGGGCCGTGGAAGACAAGCTGCTCGTTATTCCAGGCGACATTTTCAGCGAACGTGACACGCACATCCGCATCTCCTATGCCGCCTCCGACGAAACGCTCGAGCGCGGATTGGAAGTACTGCGGCGCCTGGCTCGTTGAGGTCGACCGTGGCGACCTATGGGCGACGGTATCCGCGGTGTAGTAGGCTTGCTGTAGCGGGTGACGGGCGGACGCTGAATCTCGAGCGAAACGCTGGCGTCTGGCGGTACGGCGCGGTAGCTTGATGGCTGGCGAGTCGTTCTTTCCCGGACACCTCCTGTTTGCCGCGGGGCGAATGGGGCACACTCTTTTCGCGGGAGACTCTCGATGAACACGCCACGCACGCGCCGTGAGTTTTTGGGGGCGGTCGGCCAAGGCATGTTGGTGGCCAGCGTCGGTTCGTCGCTTGCCAGCGATCTGGGAATCGGCGTCGCGCGGGCCGAGGAATCGGCCGACGCCCTCTCGTTTGGCCCGCTCGACCCGCTGGTTGCTCTCATGCAAGAGACGCCGATCGATCGGTTGTTGCCGACGCTCGTCGAACGTCTGCAAAATGGCGAACCGCTCGACAAACTAGTGGCGGCCGGCGCGCTTGCCAATGCCCGCACGTTCGGCGGCGAAGACTACGTCGGCTTCCACACGATGATGGCGCTGGCGCCGGCCTTTCACATGGCGCTTGAGCTACCCGAAGCGCGCCGCCCGTTGCCCGTGCTGAAGGTGCTGTACCGCAACACGAATCGTATTCACGAACACGGCGGGCGGGCCAGCGAAATCTTGCACCCCGTCGAGCCGGGCGACGTAAGTCCCGGCCAACACGGCGGCGAGGCATTGCAAAAGGCGGTCCGTCAGCGCGACCTGCCGACGGCCGAGGGCACGTTTGCCGCACTGAGCCAGGGCAAGCCGGTCGACGCCCTGAATGATCTGCTCTACGCGGTGGCCGACAACACGGAAGTGCATCGTATTGTGATGCCGTATCGAGCATGGGACCTGCTCGGCATCATCGGCGCGAAGCATGCGCACACGCTGCTTCGTCAAAGCGTTCACTACTGTGTCAAGAACGAGGCCGGCTCGGTCAATTCGGATTCGGCGCAGGCCCGCACGCTCCTGCCCAAACTGCTCGACCAGTATCGGCTCGCCGGGCGCACGGCCGGCACGCGGACAGCCGCCGATTCGGATATTCTCGAATTGAGCGAGACGATCTTCCGCGCGACGCCCGAACAGGCGGGTGAAGTCGCCGCCGCTGCGCTGGCCGACGGATTGCGTCCGGCGGACGTGGGCGAAGCGATTTCGCTGGCGGCCAATCAGTTGGTGCTGCGCGACGCCGGCCGTCAGGCGCGTGAGGAATCGCCTGGCAAACCGATCGGCAGCGTCCACGGCGATTCGATCGGCGTACACGCTTGCGACTCGGCCAACGCCTGGCGCAATCTGTCGCGCGTTGGCAATCCGCGCAACGTGTTTGCCTGCCTAATTCTCGGCGCTCACCAGGTCGCGCTGGACCGGATCAACCGCGGCGGCGACTTTCTCAATTGGGATCCGCTGCCGGTGCTGCGCCACGTCGAACGGGTCGACCAAACCGATCGCGACAGCCTACTCGACGAACTGGATCAAGCCGTCCGCGGCAACCTGCAATCGCGCGCATGCGCCGTCACGCACCGCTACGGCGAACTGGGTCATCCGGCCCGGCCGGTGTTCGATCTGCTGCTACGATATGCGGTGAGCGAAGATGGCGCGCTGCACGCCGAAAAGTACTACCGCACGGTCAGCGAGGAGTTCTCCGCCACGCGCGAGGCGTTTCGTTGGCGGCAACTGGTCGCTTTGGCCCGGGTCACGGCTAGCGAATACGGACGGCCAGCCGCTGGGTGCGACGAGGCACGCGATCTGTTGAAGTTGACGTAGCTCCCGCCGAATTGCTCACCGGCCTGGCGTTCTCAATCGGTTGGGGGAATGGGCGTGCAGAGGACCCGGAGCCGACGGTGAGCCAGCGGACCGCTCGTCCATCGATGTGTCGCTAGGCTCGTGGAAGGTCGCAAGTTCTACTTGTTGATCCACGACGGTCGCCTCACCGGCTGCCTCGCGCTCGGCCTCGCGACGTTGAATGACCGACCAGCCGGCGATTCGCCCCACGGTTGCGCCGCCCAGGCGCACCGCCGGACCGGCCCACCAAACCGGAATCAAGTAACGGGCCGGGCCGGCATGCTCGGCTCCGATCTCGGGATAGACCACTTCATAAACGTCGCGTTCCAGACCCCAATCGTTCTTGTCTTGTGCGTAGGCCACGAGATCTTGCGTGCAGCGACGCTGGTGCCAAATGCCTAACAGGGGCAGACTGCCAACGGCAGATACCGCCGCCGGATTCTTCGCGCGAGCAGCGCGAGCCGCAAATGCCGCCTGATACATCGCCATCGGTACAGAGTCGGACCCGAGATACAGGCTGTTTGAAAACGGGTCGAAGTGGCTGTATCCCCACACGCGCGGTGGTAAAAGCACTCGAGCCGTCCAGTCAAATGCACCCAACGAATACCGCGCGATTGGCGATACGCTGTGATTCTCTCGCAAACGGCGCCAATCCGCCGCTGGGTCGTGATCATTGACAAGTACGATCACGTCCGTCTGTCCATGTTGCTCGAGGTAGGCCGCGGTCTGCTCCGCAACCGCATCCCAGTCGAAACGTTCAGGGTGCTTCGAATATCGCCGCAGCCACGGACCCGGAAATTGCACGACCGCAGCGACCCACTTGTGCGTCTTGCTCAGCGTCCCACGTTTGACGACGACACGGTCGTCGGTGGCCACCGCTGTGAGCGATTCTCGCGGTTCCCACGGGGTCTCTCGTGTTACGCAACATCCGCAGATCGCGACCAGGGCACAGCACGACCGAATAATGCGCAGCAAGTCCACAAGCGTATGGGCCATGTCGACAGCACGACTCATGTTCCGGGTGGCCGCTGGGCTGCAGGACCACCGCGCGTGAAGCGTGAGAGAAGGGGCCGTGCTTGTAGCATGATCGCCGCGAGGGTGCAAGCACGGATCGAACGTCGGAGGCAACTGCTAGCGGCCTGCGATTCGGGCAATAAGACAAAAACAAAGCCCGAGACGCAACTGAGTGCGTCTCGGGCTTTGGTGGAATGAGCGCGAACTCGAAGGTTCCGTGGGCCTCCTTGCGGACGGCGCGCGGGCTTGAACGTTACGCGCTTTTGTGTTTGGGTTCGGTGATGCCGAACAGCGGCTGGCGTCCCTCGACGACGTCTTTCGAAATCACATACCGATTGCCCGGCCCTTGTTCCGGGAGATCGAACATGATGTCGAGCATGACGTTCTCGACAATCGACCGCAGCCCACGCGCCCCGGTGTCTTTTTCCTTGGCACGTTGAGCGATCATCCGTAGCGCCTCGTCGGTGAACTGCAGCTCGGCGTTCTCCATCGAGAAGAGCCGCTCGTATTGCTTCACCAAGGCGTTTTTCGGTTCGGTCAGTACGCGAACCAGCGACTCGGTATCCAGCGGCGTCAGCGCGGACACCACGGGCAGCCGGCCGACCAGTTCCGGAATCAATCCGAATTCAAGAATGTCGTCACTGGTGACTTGCGGCAGCAGTTTGCAAACGTCGGAGTCGGCTCGCAGTCCACTTTCCTGACCGAATCCAATCGTGCGTTTGCCGAGCCGCTTGCCGATGATCTTGTCGATGTCGACGAACGTTCCGCCGCAGATGAACAGGATGTTGCTCGTGTCCATCTGGATGTACTGCTGCTCGGGATGCTTCCGTCCGCCCTGGGGCGGCACGTTGGCCATCGTGCCTTCGAGCATTTTCAGCAGGGCCTGTTGCACGCCTTCGCCCGACACGTCGCGCGTGATCGACACGTTTTGGCTCGTCTTGCCGATCTTGTCGATCTCGTCGATGTAGAGCACTCCGCGCTGAGCGGATTCCAGGTCGAAATCGGCCGCGTGCAGCAGCTTCAGCAGCAGGTTCTCCACGTCTTCACCGACGTAGCCCGCTTCGGTGAGGGTGGTGGCATCGCCAATGGCAAACGGCACATTGAGGATCCGGGCCAGCGTGCGGGCCAACAGCGTCTTGCCACAGCCGGTCGGGCCGACGAGCAAGATATTCGACTTTTCGATTTCCACGTCCGAGCCTTCGGCACCGAGCATCAGCCGCTTATAGTGGCTGTGCACGGCGACGGCCAGGACGCGCTTTGCCTGATCTTGCCCGATGACGTATTCGTCCAACTGGGCAACAATCTCGCGCGGTGAGGGCACGCGGGTGAACAGTTGCTTGCTAGTACCACGACGGCGTCGTTCTTGTTCCAAAATCGACTGGCACAGTTCGATGCACTCGCCACAGATGTACACGTCGCCGGGCCCTTCAACCAAGGGCCCCACGTCGCGGTAGCTCTTGCGGCAAAAGGAACAGAACGCGTTCTTCTTGGTCGTGCTGCCGCCCCGTCGGCCAGTATTGACGTCCCTACCTGAGGGCATGTCTACTCCTTTCAGTTTTCTCCCGCCGCGTTACGACGCTTGTCGCGTCGCCGTCGCGAGAGCGAAAATCCAAGGTGTCGCTCGAGTGGCCAATTAGGGCGCGTCATTGCAATGGCCGGGTCATCGTCCCTGTCCGAATTAAATTCGAGCAGTCAACGGCTTTCATTCCAGGAAAGCTGGTCGGCGCGCTTCGCTACGCACTTACGCACTTTCCACGTCGAATCGTCAGACACGGCCAGACCGGGTACGTTTCCCTGCCCGGCAGGACCCAACTAACGTGGTTCGTCCGTACTGTTTAACTCTTTCTCGAAGCGCTCTGCCAGCACCGACTTTATTGTTCGGTATTCCTCGTCGCTCAGGTCACCCTTGGCGTGCAAATCTCGGAATTTTGTAATCCATTCGCTGGAAGGGGCGTCTGGCTTACGAAGAAACGCGCGGACTCTACCGATCACGTAGATCCCGCCGACCACCAGCATGGCAGTCAGCGCGACGAGTATCACGATATTCGCAGTAGGGGTATTTAAGAAATCGGCCATGAAGGCGCGGCCTCACGCGGTCCTGCGCCGTAGGCCGTCGACCAACTTCGCGCCGGTTGCCGCATCGACTGTCATTATGCGCATGACCCACATCTCCGTCCAGAATGAGATATCCGGTCGCCTCCGGCAGCCGCACGGCGAACCGGACACCTCCGCCGCCCACAGCCAGCGGCCCGAAGCAACGGAAGTGCCCCAGGGTCCCTTGTTCCCCGCAATTCGTCGCACGGTGGATCATTCTCCTTGACTCCGCGGCCGGTTAGGATGGTTACAGCAATCGGTCATCCCCGCGCCGATCATTCCCACCGCCTGCCATCGAATCCAGGTCCCTATGAGTCGCCAGTCGCATCTAGCCGTCCTACAGCAAAGTGGCATCGTCGCCGTCATGCGTTCGCAACACGGCGACCGGCTTGTTGACGCGGCCGAGGCGCTGCTGGCCGGCGGCGTCACCGTAATGGAAGTTACCTTTACGGTGCCTCGCGCTCATCGCGTGCTCGAACAAGTCGCCGACCGGTTGGGCGACAACATCTTGCTCGGGGCGGGAACGGTGCTCGACGCCGAAACGGCGCGCATCGCCCTGCTTTCCGGGGCCGATTTCGTCGTCTCGCCCACGGTGAATGCTCGAGTAATCGAGCTCTGCCGGCGCTATGACAAACTTGTGATTCCCGGGGCGCTGACGCCGACCGAAGTTGTCACGGCATGGGAACAAGGTGCCGACGTGGTCAAAATCTTTCCCTCGGATTCCGGCGGACCGGCGTACCTCAAGGCGTTGCGCGGCCCGCTGCCGCAGATCCGCATGATGCCGACCGGTGGCGTGAACTTCGAAACGGCGGCCGCGTTCTTGCATGCGGGCGCGTTCGCGTTGGGAGTCGGCGGCGCGCTGGTCGATCCCCAGGCCGTGGCCGACGGTAAGTTCGACACAATCCAACAGCGCGCGCGACAATTCGTCGACGTCGTTCGCCAGGCACGCGCCTGTTGACCGTTGGCCGCGCGCTAGTTCGCCCCGTTGATCGGATCGCCTGCGTTAACCACACGCCGCGGCGTGACGTCGTGCAACGGCTGGACATTTTGGTATGACCGGATTCGCACCTCGGCGAGCGGATGCCAGCATCGCATCGCCCGAAATCCGGCTCATTGCGTCCGAATCGCGCCAGCAAGGGCTATGGGAACGGTAGCAACGGTTGGTCCACGGCTTGAAGGATTAGCATCCAACCGTACCGGCCGGCCGCCTTTCATTTTGCCCGGTTTCTCCCTACGGAGCCGTCGCTAACTCCTGCTCAAGCGGCAAGATCATCGAACCCGATGAACAGATTAGGGACCACTCTGCGGTCGATGCTGCGCGCGTGGGTACGCGCAGGTTGGCGCAGGACGTGATAGCAGGCACCAAGAAAGCCCAATCGCGGCGCCCATGCGTATCCGGTTGACTACCGTTCTGCTTAGCTTGCTGCTGGCCGTGCCCGGCCAGGCGGTAATGCGTGCGCAGGTGGCCCGTGCGCAAGATTTTCCGCCCACGTCCCCGGCACCGGTTGTCGCGTCGACGCGCCAACACGCCTTCGTGATTCCATTTCGGATCGAGCCGGCGCGCAACCCGCAAGACGAACCGGTCGAAGTGCAGCTTCACGTATCGTCCGATCAAGGCGCTACGTGGAACGTGGCCGATCGCGTCAAGCCGGCCAAGGGCAACTTCGTCTATCGAGCGCCCCACGATGGCGAGTACTGGTATGCGATCCGAACCGTCGACGGCCAAGGCGTGACCCGGCCCGCTGGCCACCTGCAAGCGCAACTCAAAGTTGTGGTCGACACGGTGGCGCCTCGATTGGACCTGACGGCTCGCCGCGGCGCCGCCGGCGAGATCGTCGTGCGCTGGCAGGCAGTCGACCCTTACCTGAAGCCAACTAGCCTGAAGCTCGAATACCAGAGCACCGCGGGCGGACCGTGGCAGCGCGTCGCGGTCGACGCGCCGCCGAGTGCCATGCGCCACACGTCGAGCGGCGAAGCAACCTGGTGGGCCAAGTCGGACGACGGCGAAGTCACCGTGCGCGCCGAAATCACCGACGCGGCCGGCAACCCGGCCGTGAGCCAGGCCATCGTCCAAGACGATCCGAATCTGACGCCGCCCGGTGCCCACCTGACCTCGAATCTCCGCCCCGGTGCCGATGCCGACCGCTCGTCGTCCGCCGAGCAATGGCCGGCCGATCGTGCCACGGCCGATCCGTTGGGTCACGGTGCCGGATTCGACAAGCGGACGGAAAGCGACACGGCCGACAGCCCGTATGACTGGCGCGGCACGACCCGTCGACCAACGGAACCAGCAGCGCCGCCGTACGAGCCACCCCAGGCACCGCTCCAAACGCAAACACCAACGCAGCCCTCGACGCAGGCGCCAACCCAAGCGCCCACGCGGGCCGCCCCGCGCGTGCAGCGTGATCCGTCGCGGCCTTCGCCGTTGGACTTCGGCCTACTGCCCGTCGGCCAGCGGCCCCGGATGGTCAATTCGCGCACGTTCGAGTTGCAGTACGAACTAGACTCGGTGGGTACGTCCGGCGTCGGGCGTGTCGAGCTCTGGGGGACGCTGGACGGTGGCCGGAACTGGTCGGTATACGGAGTGGATTCAGACAACCGCAGCCCGGTTCCCGTGCGCGTCGAGCGCGAGGGCATCTACGGCTTTCGAATCGTCGCCCAAAGCGGCACTGGTCTGAGTGGTCCCAAACCTGCACCGGGCGATGAGGCGGACGTCTGGATCGGCGTGGACCTGGCCGAACCGGTTGGGCGGATCACGGCCGTCGAAGTAAGCGAAGACGGCGCGGAATTGGTCGTCACGTGGGAAGTCGGCGACGACGCGCTCGAAGTCACGCCGGTAACGCTCGAGTTCGCCGAGTCGCGCCAGGGGCCTTGGACCCCGATCGCCAGCGGCTTGGAGAACAGCGGTAGCTACAGCTGGACGGTGGAAAAGCGTGTCGGGCCGGCAATCTACGTGCGGATGATCGTCCGCGACGAAGCCGGCAACGTCGGCACGTTTTTCTGGGACAAGCAGGTCTCGCTCGATCGCAGTCGGCCCCAAGGCCGCATCCACGACGTACGTGCAATCGGCCGATAAGCGCCGCGGCTACTTCCAGGCGAAGGGCTGATCGGTCAGTCGCTCGTACGCTTCGATATACTTCGAGCGCGTTTTGGCGACGATTTCCGGAGGCAGTTCCGGCGGCGTGCTGTTTTTGTCCCACGACGTCGTCCCCAGCCAATCGCGCACGAATTGCTTGTCGAACGAAGCCTGCGAGCGGCCTGGCGCGTACTGGTCGGCTGGCCAGAACCGCGAGCTGTCGGGCGTGAGCACCTCGTCGATCAGGATGATCTCGTCGCCGACCATCCCCCATTCGAATTTCGTGTCGGCGATGATGATCCCCTTGGAGCGCGCATATTCCGCTCCGCGACGATAGACGTCGAGACTGCGCCGCCGCAATTCTTCCGAAACGTCGCGACCAACCAGCTCGACCATTCGCTCGAACGAGATATTTTCGTCGTGTCCGCTCTCTTCCTTCGTGGCGGGCGTGAAGATCAATTCCTCGAGCTGATCGCTCTCTTTCAAGCCGCCGGGCAATGGAATCCCACAAACGTTTTGGCTCTCTTTGTATTCCTTCCAGCCCGAGCCGGACAGGTAGCCGCGGACAACGCACTCGATCGGCACGACTTCGGTCTTGCGCACGAGCATACTACGACCGGCGAGCGGCTCTCGATCGACACCCGGCGGCAGATCCACTTCGGCGATGTCGGTCGTGATGACGTGATTGGGCTCGTCCAGCCGGTCGAACCAAAATGAGCTAATTTGCGTCAGCACGCGCCCTTTGTCCGGAATCCCGGTGGGCAAGACCCAATCGTAAGCGCTGATCCGGTCGGTACTGACCAGCAGCAACTCGTCGCCTAGGTCGTAAATGTCGCGAACCTTGCCCCGGCGAACCGGCAAGTCGGCCAACGTCGTTTGTAAGACGGATTGTGTCACGGTATTTCCTCCCCCAACGAGGCGATCGTATCGGCAGCGCCGTCCTTCGGCGATCGATGAATTGCAAAGCGCCGCCGAGTATAGCACACCGCCGCGCGACCGCGATACCCACCCGTGGGTGAATCACCGCGCGGCCTGGCGGCCGAACATTTTACGAAGCGCGGCGCCGACGGACGATCGTGGAACTTAGCCACGCAGGTTGAACCACGTCACGGCGTTGGGTAGACTCGCCGGGGCGGCGCGGCAGGCTGCGGGACATCGGTACCCAGTTCGATCGGGTCCGCGTCGCCGGGCACGCTCCTACATCGCTTTGTTCTCTGCGAGGATGCCGCGGCCCATGGGCGTGATGAGGTTTCTCGTGCCACGGCGGGACAGTCTTGCGCCCGACGCCGTCGATCGCGCCTACATGGCCGGTTTGGACGAGATTCCCTGGCAAGCTCGATTCGTCTGGGAAGAAAACGAACTGGCGGTCGAGCGGGCCGAAAACGACTCGGGCAATCTCTACATTCCCTGTCCGCTCGATGGACACGGTGAGCTGGTGCTGTGCACGGCCAGCCTCATGGAACGCGAGCGCCCATACGTGTTGCACGTGGAACTCGCCCGCGGAACGCTGAACCGCCTGCGCAACCAGATTGGTGTTTGGGAATCGATGGGCATGCAGGTTCCGCCCCAAGTGCGGACGATGGTTCATGAGGCGTCGGAACATCTCTCGAACGCGGTCACGCGCCAATCCGATTTGGCCGCTGCGGCGGAGTACGCCGTGAAGTCGCTTGGCACGTCGCTCGACGCGATCGCGACCTTGGCGCAGTCGTTCACCGGCCAGGTGCTTGCCGCCCGTTATCAGCACGGCGGAAAGATCAACGCCTTGTTTGGCATCAACCTGGGTTCCGCACGGCCCACGCAAGAGATGACCGACGCGATCCTCCCCTGCGCGAACACGGCCGTTGTGCCGCTCTCGTGGCGCGACATCGAGGTTTCCGAGGGGCAGCGTGATTGGGCCTTGCCCGATGCGCAGATTCAGTGGTGCCAGGCCCATGGATTGAAAATCTGCGGCGGGCCGCTGTTGCAAATCGACCGGTGGTCGCTTCCCGACTGGATGTATCTGTGGGGTGAGGACGACGACGAGCAGTTCCGCAATTGCGTCGCCGAACACATTGAGGCGGTTGTGGGCAGATACCGGGGCAAGGTCCAGCTTTGGCAGTGTGCTGCGCGCCTGAACATCAACAACGACTTCAAACAGAGCGAGGAAGAGCGGCTGCGGCTGGCCGTGTTAAGTGTTGAGTGCATACGACGTGTCGACCAGCGCACGCCGATCATCCTTTCGATCGATCGGCCGTGGGGTTCGTACATGGGGCGCGACGACTATGATCTGTCACCGCTCCAATTCGCCGACGCGCTGGTTCGCGCGCAGCTCGGCCTGGCCGGCATCGGATTGGAGATCAACTTTGGCTACACTCCCCACGGGACACAGCCGCGCGACATGATCGAGTTCGGCCGACAGGTCGATCGGTTTTGCAGTCTGGGGCTGCCGATCTTGATTTCGCTGACGGCTCCCAGCGCCCCGGGCGACGACGCGGCTGCCCGCCTCAAAAACAAAGTCTTACGATATGCCGGCGGCGATGGACCCACCGGACAGTCGCAACGTGACTGGGCCGAGCACTACTTGCCGATGCTGTTGGCCAAGCAACCGGTGCAGGGCGTCATCTGGGGGCAGTTGCTCGACAGTCAGCCGCATGCCTTTGGCCACGGTGGACTGTTTGATGCCGACGATCTTCCGAAACCGGTGGTCGAACTGTTGCAATCGCTGCGGCAGGAGAACGTCGTGTAGATTGGGCCGCGCAGCAATCAGGCCGCAACGAGCCTGTGGCGGGTCATGGTCTATTTCGGCAGGCGACCGAAGCAGGCCAGACACATGTCGTCGCTCTGCGGGCGACCACCGACAAACCGCTTGACGTCGTCCAGGATCGTCTTGCCTAGATCGACGACCGGCGTGCCATCTTTGCACAGCAGGTCGCGCAGCCGCTCAAGTCCGTACAGCTCGGATTCGCTGTTCATGGCCTCGCTGAACCCATCAGTAAACAAAACCAGAAAGTCGCCTGGCTCAATCGGTCGCGAATAGGCTTCGTACTCGAAGTCGGCATCGACCCCCAGGGGCAACCCGGTCTGCTCCTCTCCAATCGTGTCGACAAGTCCCTTGCCGTGCCGCAGGTAGGGAGCCATGTGGCCCGCGTTGACCACTGTCAGCTCGTTCGTGCTGGGGTCGAGCATCGCCAGCACGAAGGTGACGAAGCGATCCTGCCACCCGCTCCGACTGAAGCTGGCGTTGATCCGGTTCATTGCCACCGCCGGATCCGCCTCGCTGGCCAGGAAGTACCGCACTTCACCAGACAGCTTGGCCATCAGCAGCGCCGCCGAGACGCCCTTGCCCGAAACATCGCCCAGCACGACGGCGACGCGTCCATTGGCCAGTTCGACGTAGTCGTAATAGTCGCCGCCCACTTGGTTGGCCGGCTCGTAGAAGTCGAAAAAGAAATACGAGTCGACCGACGGGGGCGCCGCCGGCAGCAGGCCGCGCTGTACTTTGTGGGCCAGTTCCAGATCGCGCTGCAGCGCCTGCTGCTTCATGGCCGACTCGTGCAACTCGGCATTGTCGACGGCGATGGCCGCTTGCGAGGCGATGCTTGCCAGCACGTCCAAATCGTCTTTCTGAAATCGTTGCCGCTGGTCCGACGTGTCGACTTGCAACACGCCCAGCGACTTGCCGTCGTTGTCCACCAGTGGCGCGCACATCATCGAACGAATTCGCAGGTCGGCGATGCTTTGGCTGGTGTCAAAACGCGCGTCGTTGGCCGCGTCGGCCGACAAGATCGCCTCCTGCGATTCCATGACTTGCTTGACAATCGTGCGACTGATGCGCACCTGATCTTCCATTTCCGGCCGTCGGTGCTTGACCGCGCGCGGCACGAGCGTGCCCTCGGGACCGGTGCGCAGGATCACGAATCCGCGATCGGCCTGGATAAAGATCTTGAATAGGCTGTCCAGCAGCTTGCCGAGAACTTCGTCCAGGCTGACCGCTTTGGCCAGATTGTGCGCGATCTCAATCATCGCCCGCAGCTTTACTTCCGGGTTGACCGCCAGCCGCACGCCCGATCGGCTCGAACTGACGTCGAGCTTCGACATCACGGTCGAAGTGCCCATTGCCGGAGCATCGTCGACCATCAGTGCCAGCGACGATCCGGAGACTTCTCCGCTACCCAGCAGCAGGTCGCTCGGTTGCTGGTCGTAGAACACCAGCGAAAGATCACAGATTTTGAGGCGGTCGCCGTTTTGCAACAGTCGCCGGCCGTCGACGAGTTTGCCGTTGACGAACGTGCCGTTGCGGCTGTGCATGTCCTCGACGTAGAACGCGCCGTCTTCACGCACGACCTGCGCATGCTGCCGGCTCACGCTGGCTGCGTCGAGCACCACGTCGCAGTCCGGATGCCGACCCAAGACCGCCCGATCGGAGTCGAGCGCGAATTCTTCCCGCGCACCCGCACTTTTGAACAACTGTAAGATGGCCATCGACCAAAACGCCTGCTCGACACTTTCCCTTCGAGACCCGGCCCGTCGCCGAAACCGACACGACAGCGACCGCCACGTTCATTCACGGATCGATGCGTCGGAGTCGGTCGCCACGCATGCAATCAATGCCACGGCTTTACGGCGCGGGCAGGCCCTCATCATAGTGAAATGCAATCGCCACTTCCATGCCCTGGGAGAGCTGGGCAAACTGGAAGACGCCCTCCAGGCCAGCGACCTTGACGCTAGCGAGATCTTCTCCTACGCTCCCCGCCCCATGAATCGTTCCCTGCTGGTCGCAGCTTGTCTGACGGCGACGGTCGCACGCGTGGTTCCACTATGCGGTGCCGACCTCGACATCACTCCGCGCCAAGGCGTGCTGTTGTTGAACAACGGCGAATTGATCAAGGGGACGGTCACCGCCGCGGGCGACCACTATGACGTCCACCTCGAAGATGGACAAATCCGGATTCGCACGTCCCAGGTCGCCGTGTTAGCCCGTAACGCGCGCGAGTGTTACCGGCACCTGCAGTCCGAGATCCAATTCGGGCGCGTGCAAGACTATCTCGAGCTGGCCGAATGGTGTCTGCGAAACAAGCTGCTGGCCGAAGCCGAGCACGAAATCGCGGCCGCGAAGCGCACCGACGCGACACATCCCAAAATCCCCCTGGTTGAAACTCGGCTCCGCCTTGCCCGCCAGGCGTCGGAAGCCGCGTCGTTGCCCAAACCGGACATACCCGACGGCTCAAAACCGGAGTCGGCTGGCCGATCGTCCGAGCCGCCGCAGGCCGAAGAACCGTTGGATCGCGTGGTGCGCGACTTGCACCCGGCGGCGATTGAAAACTTCACCAACCACGTGCAGCCGCTGCTGTTGAACTACTGCGCTCGCTCCGGCTGCCATACGCATCCGTCGCGCGCCATGCGGCTCGAACGGATCTCGCCGAATCGACACACCGGCCGCAAGACGACGCAGCGCAATCTGTCGGCCGTGCTGACGATGGTCGACCGTAATCGTCCGGCCGACAGCAAGCTGCTGAAGGTTCCAGTCAGTCCGCACGGCGGACGCGACCAACCGGTCTTCACCGGCCGCCAGCAGTCGCAGTATCGCCAGCTTGTGACATGGGTGTATCAGGTTTCTCGCGCGCCGTCGCCCGTGCCCCAGTCCGTTGGCCGCGAGCGCTCGACAGGCACCACCGAAAACGCTGCCGATTCGACCGTCCAGCCCGCCGCAGCCACCGCACCGTCGTTGCCCGAGGACCAGACTGGCACCCAGCGTGCCGCGGATGCGGCAGCCGAGCCAAATCGGCTACCCACCACCATGCCCGCCGACGCAGCGTCTAGGTTGCCGAGTGCGCCGCCCGCCGGTCAGGGCACGCCAGGCGCGTCGCCCTCGGCCGAGAAAGCCGCGTATCGGCCCAAGGATCCATTCGATCCGGAAATCTTCAATCGCCGCCACACCAGCCCGTAGCCACGATTTGCTACGGGCGTCGCGCCGGCGACCTTCTTGCGCTGATTCGGTGTGAGGGCTGTGAGCGTCGCGTGTTTGGTGTACCGTGCCGGCCGCGCTGCTGCTACACGCAGATTCTCACTTAGCGACTGGAAATCGGCCGCCGCAGCCCGCATCATGGACCGAGGGTAGCGTGCCTCAACATCACATACCAATTTCGGAGTCGCTGTGCCATGCGCCGTATGACAACACTGTTCGTGCTCCAAGGAATCTGTGCCTGTGTGACCGTCGGTGGGCTGTTTGGCGCGGCTGGCACTGTCGTCGGTGCCGAGCTGCAAGCCAGCGTGGCCCGTGTCGACATCACGCCGCCACTGGACATGCACTGCCCCTTGGGCGGATACGGCGAACGCATGAATCGGCCGGCCGAAGGCGTCCACGATCGTGTGTTTGCCAAGGCGCTGGTTGTCTCCGACGGATCCAAACGTTTCGTGATAATCACCGCCGACGTGCTGGGATTTCCGCCGCCGGTCAAGCCGGCGCTGGTGAAGCTGCTGGCCGATGACGGATGGACCGCCGAACAGATCATGCTTCTGGCGAGTCACTCGCACACGAGCATCGAAATGAACGCGATCAATCCCGCCAATACGTTTCAAGTCCCGCAGATCGGCATCCACAATCCGCGCGTGTACGACTTTCTGTTGGAGCGCCTCGTACAGGTCGTGCGCGATGCCAATCTCGCGCTCGTGCCGGTCGAAGTCGGCACGTCGAGCGTCGCGATCGAAGGCTGGAATCGAAATCGTCGCGGACGTGGCGCGGTCGACAACGAATTGACGGTGACGCGCGTTGACACGACCGACGGGAAACCTCTGGCCGTGTTGGTCAATTTCACGGCCCATCCCACCTTCATGTCCGCCGAAGACATGTTGTTTTCCGGCGGGTGGCCCGGCCACATGCAACGCACGCTCGAGTCGCTCATTGGACAGGGCGTCACGGCGATGTACTTCAACGGCGCCGAAGGCGATCAATCGCCAATCGGGCGGGCCGACGCCGGCGACAGCCATTGGGAACGCGCTGAACGATACGGCCGCGATCTAGGCATTGTCGCCTGGCAACAATGGCAGGACACGACCGCCGAAGAAGACCCCGCACTGGCGTATCATGCTCACACCATCGCCCTGCCCCGCCGCACCTGGCACCCTGACTTCAAGAAGACGGGTGGCGCCGAGTACGGCCTGAGCGAAGATCTGCTCGAAGCCATGCTGCCGCGGATGTTTCCCGACAAGATCGATAGCGTCTCGGTGCGACTGGGCGACCTGCTGATCGTGGGCGTGCCGGGCGAAATGGCCGCGTCGCTGGGGCTGAAGATCAAGTCCGAAGCCGGCCGCACCACCGGCGCGAAGCATCCGGTGATCGGCGGATTGGCCGATGCCTGGATCAGCTACATGCTGCCGGCCGACGAGTATCGCCGCGGCGGCTACGAGTCGAGCGTTAGTTTCTACGGCGAGACGTTGGGTGACACGGTCGTGGCCGGGGCCTTGGCCGGCGTGGCCGAAATGCCGCGATAACCTTGCGTTACGTCGCAGGCCGTGCGACTCGCTGCGAGCCGAGAAACTGCCGCTCGCGGCATCCGGCAAGTCACGCGCGGAGCCGACGCTAGGGCCATTTTCCTGGCCCCCATTTTCGGGCCTCGCTCCAGGCCAAAAAAAGTAGTTGACAACCCGCCGACAAATTACTACGATCCGTAGTACTTTGATTCGTAGTAGTAAATCCGCGGGGAAGCAACGGATGACAAAACGGTCTTTCGACAATTTGGGAGAGCTGCAAGCGGCCGCGATGAACGCGGTGTGGGATTTGGGCGAAGCGACCGTTGGCCAGGTCCGCGAAAAGCTTGCTAGCGAAAAGGAGCTGGCCTATACCACCGTATTGTCGGTGATGCAGAAACTGGAAAAAGCGGGCTGGCTGCAACATCGCACCGATGGCCGCACCTACGTTTATCTTCCGCGACGCTCGCGAACCGATGCCGGCCGCAACGCGCTCCGACAATTCACCGAGCGGATGTTCGGGGGCGACCCGCTCGTGCTGTTCGAACACCTCGTCGATGACGAACGCCTGACCGACTCGGAATTGGCCCAATTGCGGAAGATTCTTGAGCGACGCCGTAAGGAGCTGCGCGATGATTAACACTGCAAACATCATTGGCACTTTGACGTGGGACATCCTTTGGCAAAGCAGCGTCATTCTTGCGCTGGGGCTGCTGATTGCGCGACGCATCACGCAGCAACCTGCCAAGGCCCATGCCGTGTTGGCCTTGTCGCTGGTGGCCGCCGTCACGGCACCGCTGGCCAGCCAGGCGGTTCGCCACGGTGGCTGGGGACTCTTGCCGCCCGAACCGAAGAAAGTCGCCGCGGCCGATCGCCCTGTCCAAGCGTACTCAGTCGCAATGACGCGGGAGCCGCAACCGTCCGACTTGCACACGGTGCGCACGCCCGACGACGAACAGTCGCAAGGCATCTCAACCAACCGCTTCTTGGACCAGGGTGAACCGCCTCTCGACGCAGTCGCGTCGCCCCGCACGGCGGAACCCGCGGTGCCGGCGCCCGCATTGATCAAGTCGGCCATCCTCAAGCCGGCTGACGCGCCGTACCGTTTCGCCGGACTGGCCCCAGCGGTGCTGGCCATCGCGTGGATGGGCGTGACGCTGCTCTTGGCCGTTCGCCTGATGCGCGGCGCGATCGCCGGACATCGATTGCTCGCCTCCGCGGGGCCATGCGAAAGCGCCGAGGTGACGTTTGCCCTGGAGTCTGCGCGGCGACAATTGAACCTGGGCAACGTTGAGTTCCGCACGCTGCGGTCGGCCCGGGTACGCTGCCCGATGATCTGGTGCTGGGGACGCGCGCCGCGGTTGATCCTGCCAGACGACGCGGCGACGACCTGGTCGCGCGAAACTTGGACGCCCGTGCTCTGCCATGAACTGGCCCATTGGAAGCGGCGCGACCACTGGTCGGCCCTGCTGGCCGAGCTGGTTTGCATCGCGCTGCCATGGCAAGTGCTGGCCTGGTGGGCTAAGCGAGGACTCGAACACACCAGCGAACAAGCGTGCGACGACTGGACGGTCGCCGCCGGACACTCGCCGGTCGACTACGCCGAAGTCCTGCTCGGATTGGCCGCGCAGGCCGATCCGCCGCTGGCACTGGCCGCCGTGCGTCGCCGATCCGGCTTGGCCGCGCGCGTGCAACACATCATTACCCAGGCCGTGCCGCGTCCGAGCCTCGGGCGGCTCTGGGCAGTCGCCGTGCTTGGGCTGACCCTGCTGGGGATTGGCGGCGCCGCGGTGTGCCAGCGGGGCGTGGCCCGCGCTGATTCGGCTCCGCCAGCCACCGCCGAAGCGAGCGCCGACGCAACTGCCGACTCGAAAGCCGCGCCACCTAAGAAAGCTGCGAAACCCGCCAAGCCGGCAGCGAAGCCGGCGGACATGCCCTCCCGCAGCCCAAGAGGCGCAAGCGCCACGGGCGTGTTTATCCCGGGCGGGTCCGCGTTGACCGAAGCGATGGCAGCCGCCAACAAGATTCCGGCCGGCGACGAGCAGGCAACTGACGCGGATGACACGGACTACCACAAGACGGTTGCCGGCCGCGTCGTCGATCCAGATGGAAAGCCCCTTGCAGGAGCCGATGTCTACTTGGAAGCGGCCTACGTAGCAACGCGTGTCGGTGAGTCATGGCCCGGCCCGAAACGGCTGACTAGCGGCACGACTGGCGCGTCCGGACAGTTCTCACTGGAGTCGTCGTTTTTAAAGAAAGATCTCAATAGCTTGGTTCTGGCCATTCGCGCGCGGGGATTCGGCGTGCGGAGCAAGACGTTTTCCGTCAACGACGTTGACGACCCAATCGAGATTGCGCTTGAACCCTCCCAGCCGATTGAAGGTACGGTCTACTCGCCTAATGGCCAGCCGGTACCCAATGCGAAGGTCCGCGTGCAGCAGATCTATCGGACCGTCGAGCGCGATGCCTCGGAGGAGGAGCGGAAGCAAGCCTGGTACCTGAACCTAACCCCCGACGAGATCAAATCGACCAACCCTCGACCGTACTGGCCGGAGATTGTCACGACCGACGACCAAGGCCAGTTCCGCTACGACGACCTGATCCCTCGTTCGGCGGCGGCCGTCATGACCGTCCTGACCGATGAATACGCGCCAACCCGGGTCGCGGTTGCCGGTCCCAACTCGCGAAAGCCGGACTACGAGACCTACCGTGATCCTAAGTTCATGCTCGTGCTGGAGCCGCCGTACGTCGTCGAAGGCCGCTTCCTGGACGAGAAGACCGACGAACCGATACCTGGCGTCCGATTGACTGTGATGCCAATGTCGAATCGTCGCGGCGGCAACCGCGTTGATTCGCTCGAAGTGACGACCAACGACGAGGGACGCTACACACTGCGACTCGGCGCCGCCGACACCTACTGGACCCAGATCTATCCGCCGGCCGGCTATCCCGGCATCAACCGCTCGATCAGCTCGCGCGAGATCGACCAATTGGGCGGGATGCGAAAAATCGTGAATTATGAAGTCAAACTGCGTCCCGGACTGCTCGTGCGCGGTCGCGTGGTCGCCCAAGACACCGGCGAGCCTGTTGCGGGCGCAGGAGTCGTCTATCAGCCGCCACGCAAACGCAAACTGGGAATCAACAGCGAATTCCGACCCGTCGAGACCGACGCGGACGGCAACTTCGAAGTCACCGCGGTCGATGGCGTTGGGTTCCTGTTGGTTGATGCGCCGGGCACGGGGTTCTACCGCGTCAAGCTGGACGACGAGCGTACCAACTCCAGTCGCGGCCCGCTCAGTCCGCATGGGTATCTGGAAGTCGATATCCCGTCCGAGGGCTCGGCTGAACCGTACGAGATTGCGCTGAAGCGCGGCACGGAACTAGTAGCCCATGTGGTTGGTCCGGACGGCAAGCGGGTGAAAAAGCTCCTGGCCGGATATGAGGAATCGGAAATGGATCCGATGTTCCAAAGCCGCGAGTGCAACGATGGCGTTTTCCGAATGGACGCGGCCGAACCGGGGCGCACGTATCGCGTGTTCCTTTTCTCCGAAGATGCCAAAGCCGGCAAAGTCGCCGAGTTGGCGGCGCCGACCGATGGCAAACCGCTCGAAGTAAAACTCGAGCCCTGTGCCACGGTTCGCGGGCGCTACGTCTACGAGACCGGTTCTCCGGCGCCGGAGGTCACCAACTTTTCGCACTTTGCGCTTCGCCCGGATCAACAGCCCGACGAGGACAGGATCTTCAATTTACCGTTCTACGACAACCTAACGCGCTATCGACCGCCGTCGCACATTTCCGACGCCGATGGCAACTTCGTGCTCGACGGCATCGTGCCGGACGTAAACTACTATCTCAGCGTGAACTTCAAGTTCGAGAACGGTAAGGGCTACTACCCGATCGGAACGCTCAAACCGGGCGAGGTCCGCGACGTCGGTGAACTGGTAATCTCGCCCAATTGAACCATCGCGCCAAACTCATGAATCACACGACCACCACCGACTGGAAGCAGCAGCCTCGCGATGCCTGGCTGGCCTACGAGCCAAGCCCTGACGAACCGTGGGACTTGACCAAGGTGTTGCGGATGCACCGTCGAGCGGGCCTGGGGACCACGTGGGCCGATGCCGAGCGCGACGTGGCTGACGGGTACGATGCGGCGATCAAACGCCTGCTCGAAGGCGCACCAACCGGACCTGACGGACGAACAGCCGAAGCTCTCGACATGTTCGCCGACGCGATGCTCGACTCGTATCGGGCCGGTAGCGCGGCGCTCGACCCGGTCCGAATCGCGTGGCTCCACCGGCTGACGTTCACCGCCTGGCCGCTGCGCGAGCGCATGATTCTGGCCTGGCACACGCACTATGCCACCAGCGAAACGAAGGTATTCGAGAAAGAAACACTTGTCGAACAACACCTGGTTCAGCGCCGATTGTGGCGCGCTCCCACGAGCGAGTTGCACCTGGCCATGCTGCGCGATTCGGCCATGCTCTACTGGCTGGACGGCGCGTCGAACTTGCGTTCGAGTGTCAATGAGAATCTGGCCCGCGAGTTCTTCGAGTTGTTGGCGCTGGGTGTGGGCAACTACTCGGAGCAAGACGTCCGCGAGTCGGCTCGCGCACTGACTGGCTGGCAGCGCGTGCCGGAACGAACCAAGGAGCTGAAATACCTCGAGTCGATGCATGACCCGGGCGAGATGACGATCCTCGACCATACTGGCAACTGGCGCGACGAAGACGTCGTGCGGATAGCCAGCGCTCAGCCGGCCGCCGCGCAGCGCATTGCCTGGCGGCTCTGGAGGACGTTTGTCTCGAACGTCGACGAGCCGACGCCCGAACTGTTGGAAGGACTGGCAGCGACGATGCGCGTCGATGGCGACGTGGACGTGAGCCACGGGCTCGAGACCCTGTTGCGCAGCCGGCTGTTTCACTCCACGGCCTACGTCGATCGTCGCGTGCCAAGCCCGGTCGAGTGGACGGTGGGCGTGCTGCGATCGTGCGAAGCGTTTCCGCCGCGGCCGAACCTGATCGAGGTATCGGCCGCGATCGACCGCATGGGCCAGCGGTTTTTCCGGCCGCCGAACGTGGCCGGTTGGCCCGGCGGGATGGAGTGGCTGGCCGGGCCGGGTCTGGTCGCGCGTCAGAACTTTGCCGCCTGGCTTACCGGAGGCGAATCGAAAGTGCCGGTCGAACATTGGGACCAGGTCCGCGTCGAGCATCAGGTCGCGTCGGGCGACGCGGAAATCGAATTCTGGACGACATTGCTCTGGGGACGCACGGCCAGCAGTGAAGAGCAGGCCGCACTGGCCGAACCGTTCGATCAGAACAAACCCGACGCACGGGCACGGTTGGTCCGCGCCGTGCTTTGTGCCCCCAACGCCCAACTCTGCTAACGGAGGACACCCCGATGTGGTCACGACGCGAATTCCTGGTTCGTAGCGGCGCAGTTTGTGGCAGTGCGATCGGGTTGGGATCAGCCGCGCCGCAATGGTGGCAACGCGTTGCACTCGCTGCCGAAAAGGCGACTAGCGGCCGCAAGCTGGTGGTCATCGAGTTGCGCGGCGGTAACGACGGACTGAACACCGTGGTGCCGTTCGCGGATGATCGGTACCACAAGGCCCGCCCCACATTGGGAATCAAGGCTGAGGACGCCATCAAGTTGGACGATCATCTCGGGCTGCACCCGGAGATGACGGCGTGGAAGCCGTTGTGGGAGGACGGCAAGCTGGCGATCGTCGAGAATTGCGGATACCCCAACCCCAATCGGTCGCACTTCGAGTCGATGGATATCTGGCACGCCGGCCAGATCGGTACGGCTGCAACGTCCGGTTGGTTGGGGCGCGCCGCGGATCGTGGCGAAGCGGGCGAGTTGTGTTACGTCGGCGACGGCGCCGCGTCGTTGGCCCTGTCGCGGCGTCTCGGCACAGTGGCCGCGCTCGAGAGGCTGACCGACTTGCGGTTGGATGAAGGTGTGCCGCCGTTGCGATTGACCAGCGGGCCCGGTGAAGAAGATCTGGCGTTGGCCATCGCCAAGCGGATGCGCGACGTGCGCAAGTTGTCGGATCGCTTGCCGCAGCCGCAGAGCGAACCCGACCCGACCACCGTTTCGACCAACGAAGTGCTCAATGCACGGCTAGAGATCGTTCGTACGTTGATCGAACGGGACGAACCGTTTCGCGTCTATTACACCGCCCTGCCCGGCTTCGACACGCACGCTCAGCAGTCCGGAACGCACGGGCGGCTGTGGCGGCAAACCGCGACCGCGGTCAGCGAGTTTCTGGCAAGTCTCAAGAAAGCCAAGCTGGACGACGACGTCACCGTGTTCCTCTTTTCGGAGTTCGGTCGGCGAGTCCACGAAAACGGCTCGGCCGGAACCGACCACGGCGCAGCGGCGCCGGTCTTTGTGCTGGGCAATCGAGTCGCTGGCGGCATTCAAGGCGGCGTGCCGAATCTGGCCGACTTGGACAATGGCGACCTGCGGCATCAAGTCGACTTTCGCGATGTGTACGCCGCGTTGCTCGGCGATTGGTTGGGTGTCGATCCGAGCGTCGTCTTGGACCGCGATCGATCGACGCTCAAGCTGTTTGCGTAGCGGCGCGCTACCGCTGCCTCGTCGGCGGACTACGCCTCGCCCTCGGGTTCGGCCGGCACGCTCAGTTCGCCCTCGGGCTGGGGCGCTTGCTGTTGCGCGTTGAGCATGCCTTCGAACAATCCGGCCTGCCACAGCAGCACAATCGTGACCATCACCGGCGTCACGAATCGAATCAACACCTTCCAGACGGCACCCAACGCGGCGCCGGATCTGACCAGGTGACGGAACCCGCTGAGGCTATCCTCAGGCAGGACGAGCCAGCCGGCGACGATCGCGATCAACAGACCGCCGACCGGCAGCATGTATCTCGACACGAGGTCGTCGAGCCAGGTCTGCAGCGTCAGTGGTTCGCCCCCCGACGAAGCCCAGGCGACGGTCACTCCGGCGGCGCATGCCAGGCCAAGCGCCCAAATGGCCAACCCAACGCCCCAAGTCGCTACAGGACGCGTCCAACCGAATTCGTCCACGACGTACGCCACGGTTACTTCCAACAGCGAGATGCCCGAACTCCAGGCGGCGAACACGACCAGCCCGAAGAAAACCGGCGCGACAATTGCGCCTCCGGGCATGGTGACGAACAAGTCGGGCAGAGTTTGGAACAGGAGTCCTGGGCCTTTCGATGGCTCGAGATTGGCATCGAATACGATCGCAAAGATCACGGTGCCGGCCAACAGGGCAACGATCGTGTCGAGTGCGGCAATCGTCACGCTATCGCGAATCACGTGTCGCTCGTCCTTGAGGTACGAACCGTAGGTGACCATCGCGCCCATGCCGAGCGAAAGCGTGAAAAAGGCGTGCCCCAGTGCCTCGAGAACGGCCGCCGAGGTGAGTTTCGTGAAGTCGGGCTCAAACAGAAATGATAGCGATTTGTCCAGGCCGCCGGTGTAGCCTACGTAGGCGACCATCGCGAACAGGATGATGAACAACAGCGGCATCAATGTCGAGCACAAGAATTCGATGCCGCGGTGAACTCCCAGCATCACGACGCCGATCGTCATCACCATGAACGCGGTATGACAGATGCTTGCGGTGCGCGCATTTTCGGCCAATGTCTCGAAGGCCGTGACATCGCCAAACTCGACGCCGCGGATCAACCCCAGCGCAAGCAGGAAAAAGTAAATGGCCCAACCGGCCACGACCGAATAAAAGGCCAACATCAGAAACGACGACAGGACTCCGAGAAATCCGGTCAAATAGCTGAAGAATGTTCCGGTCACCCCTTTGCTCTTGGTCAAGTTGCGCAGCGCGCCAAGGATATCGCGGCCACCGCGGCGCCCGATGATCAACTCAGCGTACATCAGCGGCAATCCGACGAGCGCGATGCAGATCAGATAGACCAAGACGAAAGCGCCGCCTCCATACTCGCCAGTGATGTAGGGAAACTTCCAGATATTTCCCAACCCCACCGCGCTGCCGACCGCGGCCATCATGAACCCAAAGTTACTGGCGAAATTACCGCGTTTAGAAGTCGTGTCCTGGCTCATGGGTGTTTCCCGTGAATTCTGGCGATTGGGCCGACGCGGCGCATCATCGGCCGTCCGGCGCGAAGCAAATCCCACAATGCGCCCAGCGCGATCGAATGCGAAATGTTACACGACGGCGGCCGGCGCAGATGTATTCGTCACGTGCCGCAGGGTCTCAACGCGATCCCGTCCCTTGTCGTGGCGCGGCCCAGTCTATTCGGCGGGCAACACGCGGGTCAAGCCGAGCGACAGTTGACTACGTGCCGCGGCGTGCGCAGCCGCCCAGCAGCGCTCGGATCCTCATGCGGTCGATGACCAGCCACAGTACGGAGACGGTGTGCTGGCCTGCTCTCTGTGCGCCGATTGCATCGCGGCATGTGATCTCCGCTTGCCGCGGCTCTTGCCTGGCGCGTGGTTCGCTAGTCGCGCCGCCAATCGAGTCGGACGTGCATTACAATCAAGTGGCGCCGCTGGCCGGGCAGGATCCGGTCCGCCGGCGCGTTCTCCTCGGGCGGTGACTGGCACGCCGGACGGCAACCGGCATAGAATGGCGCGGGTCGGCCGCGAAACAATCACGGAGGAAGTTCTCAGTCATGGCGCTCACGCTGGTTATCTTTGGTGCCTCCGGTGACCTGACGAGCCGTAAGCTCGTGCCGGCCCTCTATCACCTATTTCAAAAGGACCGATTGTCCGCCGACACACGGATCGTGGGCTTTTCCCGAACTACCTATTCCGATGAGGCGTGGCGCGAGTCGCTGGCCGAAACGACCGCAAAGTTTAGCGGCAAGCGATTCGATCCGGATGCTTGGAAACGTTTCGCGCCGCTGCTGCATTACCAGCCAGGCGATTTGCAAAGCGACGACGACTTCGATGCCCTGCACGCGCGGCTGGTGCGGCTGGAAGACGCGGACCGCGTCGTGCGCGTCTACTACCTGGCCACCGCACCGCAATTCTACGAAGAGGCCGTCGGCCGGCTTGGCGCCAGCGGCCTGGCCATCCAAGCCCACGGCCCGCGGCGAATCGTCATCGAAAAACCGTTCGGCACCGATTTGGCAACGGCCCACCGGCTTAATGAGGCCGTTCACCAGGTCTTCGACGAAGAGCAGGTCTATCGCATCGACCACTACCTGGGCAAGGAAACAGTCCAGAACATCATGGTGCTGCGGTTCGCCAATTCCATCTTCGAGCCGGTCTGGAACCGTAACTACATCGACCACGTGCAAATCACCGTGGCCGAGGAAGTGGCCGTCGGCCAGCGCGGCGCGTTCTATGATCGGACTGGCGTGCTGCGCGACATGTTTCAGGGCCACTTGCTGCAACTGCTCATGACGACCGCGATGGAAGCGCCGGTTCGCTACGACGCCGAAGCGGTGCGCGACGAGAAGGTCAAGATCCTCAGCGCCATCACGCCCATGGACAAGTCCGAGGTGGCCAGCGACACCTTGCGCGGGCAGTACCGGGGCTATCGCGACGAGCCGGGCGTGGCCGCCGACAGCGAGACCGCGACGTTCGCGGCGATCAAGCTGGCCGTCGACAACTGGCGTTGGCAGGGCGTGCCGTTCTATCTGCGCAGCGGCAAGGCCATGTCGTGCCGCACGACGCAGATCGTGATTCAGTTTCGCAGCCCGCCGACGATGGTCTTTGGCGCTGGTTCAACGAAGGTGTGTGATGCCAACAAGCTGGTGATCCAAATTCAGCCGGCCGAAGGTATTCAACTGCTGTTTCAAACTAAGGTGCCCGACACCGAGATGAGGCTCCGGCTCAGCGAGCTCGATTTTAGTTTTCAGCGCGAGTTTGCCGGAGCGCTGCCCGAAGCCTATGAGCGCCTACTGCTGGACGCGTTTTCAGGTGATGCCAGCCTGTTTGCTCGCAGCGACGAGGTGGAGCTGGCCTGGGGTATCATCGATCCGATCGTCGAGGCCTGGCAATCTGGCGACGGGCCGCCGCTGGAAATCTACGAAGCGGGATACTGGGGTCCGACCAGCGCAGCCGACTGGATGGAAGGCCAATGCCGAAGTTGGTTCGACGTTTGCCCCGTGATTGAGTGATGCCTCGCAATTCGACGTCGCGGCCTTCGGCGGCGCAGCCATGACCGATTGCAGCGCGCTTTGCCATTGCGCGTGTGCCAGAAAGCACTTGCTGCGCGGCCCGTCGCGTGTCGGAGGCCATCCGCGAGGCTATCATGGGTACCACTCAACCATTGCCATCGCTCCGCCATCAACGCACCTATCGAGAGAGCAACATGCGAGTCTTTCTGCGCGGCATCTGCATTGGATCCATTATCTCTTCGATCCTATGGGGCACGGCGTCGCCGGCCCCCGGCGCCGAGCCGCATGAACGCGCGACCCGACCGCCCAACGTGATCGTGATCTTTGCCGACGATCTGGGTTATGGCGACTTGCGTTGCTACCGGCATCCAACGATAGCTTCGCCGCACTTGGATCGGATGGCGGCCGAAGGTGTGCTCTGCACGCAGTTCTATGTGGCTGCCTGTGTCTGCACACCCAGCCGGGCCGCGCTGTTGACCGGTCGGCTGCCGATTCGTAACGGCATGTGCAGCGACAAGCGACGCGTGTTGTTTCCCGATTCGATCGGCGGGCTCCCGCACGATGAAGTCACGATCGCCGAGTTGCTCAAGACCAAAGGCTACGCATGCGGCTGCGTGGGCAAATGGCACTTGGGTCACCTGCCGAAGTTTCTACCGACCGAGCACGGATTCGACCGGTATTTCGGCATACCCTACAGCAACGACATGAAGCCCGCCGTGCTGATGCGCGACACCAAAGTGGTCGAAGAGCCAGTCGATCAAACGACGTTGACCAAACGCTACACCGACGAGGCCGTATCGTTCATCCGCCAGAGCCACGAGCAGCCGTTCTTCTTGTATTTCGCTCACACGTTTCTCCACGTGCCGCTGTTTGCGTCCGACGATTTCCGCGAAACCAGCCGCCGCGGACTCTATGGGGATGTCGTCGAAGAGCTCGACTGGAGCGTCGGGCGCGTGCTCGAAACGGTCCGCGAACTGGACATCGCCGACAACACGCTCGTGTTCTTCACCAGCGACAACGGTCCCTGGCTGATCAAGAATCGCGATGGCGGCTCGGCCGGGTTGTTGCGAGGCGGCAAAGGTTCGACCTGGGAGGGCGGCATGCGCGAACCAGCGATTGCCTGGTGGCCCGGACGCATTCCCGCCGGGCGCGTCACGACCGCGATTTCCAGCTCGCTGGATTTGTTGGCCACGATCGCCGCGCTGGCCGACGCCAGCTTGCCCGACGACCGCACGCTGGATTCGCTCGATCTGAGCGACGTGTTGTTCGACAACGGCAGTGGACCTCGACAAACCATGTTCTACTACCGGGGCCGTAAACTGATGGCAGTTCGCTCAGGTCCATGGAAGGCCCATTTCATGACGCAAGCCGGCTATCGTCAGCCGCGTGCGGAGTCGCACGATCCGCCGCTGCTGTACCATCTGGAACACGACCCTTCGGAGCGCCACGATCTGGCGAAGAAGCATCCGGAAGTGATCGCGGAAATTCGCGAATTGGTTGCGCGCCACACCGCCGGCGTCGAGGCGCCGGATTCGCAGTTGGAGTTGCGCGCTACAAGGCAGCCTGCGGAAAAGCCCGGTGGCGCAAATTGACGCACCGCACGGGCAACGAGGCGGCTGCCACCGGAAAATGGACGTCGACGAAACCCTGGTCGGCCAGCAGCTTGCGGGTGGCACCGTCGGCCGGCAGCGTCGACTTGAGCAGCACAAGTTCGTGCGCCTCCAAGCGACATGCCACCCGGGCGGCGATTGAATCGCTCGTCACATCCCAGTTGTACGGTAACCGGTCCTTGCGCTGCGCGTCGTCGCGCATGAAGTCGGCAACGTCGAACACCCGCACTCCGGCGGTACCGGTGGTGAGCAAATCATTGGCCCGGTGTACCAGCGACGCGTCGGGCAACAACTCGGCAGCCAGTGCCGCGGTCATGCTCATCGCGTGAATCGCGAGCCAATGGGCCGTTTCCGGCGGCATCGCCTGGGCCCGATCGAGCTGGCGCAGCGCCTCGACGATCGCCCCGCCGCCCGCGACAACGACGTTTGTGGCCGGCGACTGCTTTGCCAACCAGCGGCAAAACATGTCGGCCAGATCGGGCCAGTCGAGTAGACTCCCGCCAAGCTTGATGACACGCACCGGCCCGCTCATTGAGATCCTTCGCGCGCGATGACGGCCAGTGCGTGGGCCGGCGCGCAGCGTGACAACTCAGCGCCCAACTCGCGCGACAGCGAAACGACGGCCGCCTTCAACTTCAACTCGTCGAGCAGCCGGCGGGCCAGAAACTCTCCACGGCCGGAAATCACGACCGTGTGGGGCGGCTGCTGCAATCGAGCAATCAATTGCACGGCGATCCCGCCGATCTTGCGCAACTGTGCCTGGGAGAGCGCATCGGCCACGAGCCGCGCGTCGGTCTCGCTGAACATCTCGCGATCGGCACAAATAGATCGCGCCAGACGATCGTGGGCCGCCTGCTTCGTCGCGGGACGACGGTCGGCCGTGGCCCGATTGTTCGGCTCTTCCGGCAGATCGCCCAACGTGAGATACACGTCCCACATCGTGGCGAACACCTCTTGCGCCAGCGGGCACTTGCGGCCGCGCCACGGCACGAGCGACGACATCGCGCAGACCGGTCCGCGCTGCACGCCGGTGTAGACCAATTCACCGTTGACCATGCGGTTCGGATCCGTCTTGCCGATGGTCACCGGCACGCCGTCGACCAGCGGGATCAAGTCGCAGGTGGTCGAACCGATGTCGATCAACAATCCCGTGCCCTCGGGCACGTAACGGCCGGCAAATCGGGCCAGCGCGTGCCAATTGCTAGAGGCCGCCAAGAGCGGTTGACGTCTGGCGGTTTGCAGCGAAACAAGATTGCCGTTGGTCAAATAGACGCGCGTGTGGCGGCCGTCAACTGCCACCTCAAGAGCCGCCAGAATCGCTTGGACGCCTTCTGATTTGGTCGCGTAGCAGTCGGCCAACTCGCCGGTCATTGTGGCCGCAATATGGTCGACCTTGGGCACCAGCGCGATCAACGAACGCAAAGCATCGGCCAGTTGATGCGGGTTCTCCCACAACGGAAACGGCTGCGACACGGCAAAGCCCAGGCCGTCAGCGGCCTTGAGGTTGGCGCCACCGATATCGAGAGCCAACCATTTCATACGCCACCCGATTGTGTCACAAACTCGCTTCGCGCCGTGTACCAGCGACGAAATGCTTCGCCCTGCCGCTGGTCATACGCTCGCCGCAGCGCGGTATCAAATGGCAACCTCGTTCCCGCTCCACACGCGCCCGGCGGCTTCGAATTGTAGCGGTCCCTCGTTCCAAGACAACTCGACTTGCTCACCCTCGGCAACCGCAATCATCGCCGCCGCCAGGTTCCCCACGCACAATGCGCGCAGGCCGACGTACGACGTCGTGACGCGCGGATTGATTTCGATGACAACGTCTTGCGCCCCGCGCGGATCGTGTCCGAGCACCAGATCGACGCCTATGTAGCCGAATGGGCTCTCGAGAGTCTCCACGGCCCGCATGGCGAGACGAACGGCGCGCTTGGCCAGCATCGGCTCAAGCGGCAGCGATCCGCCCTGGTACGCAAAGCTTCCGTCCTGCTCGATGTGCTGACGACAACCCATCAGCGGCACCATGCCGCGCGGACCGCACAGAATCGCCACGCTGGCCGGCGTACCGGCGCAGAACGTTTCCAATCGCAGATCGCAATCGGCGACGTCCGACAAATCTCCGGGACTGTCTATCAACCGCACGCCCAAGCTGCCCGCTCCGTCGCACGGCTTCAGCACCGCCGGGTACAGGGCATCGTCCGGCAATCGATCGCCTCGGACAATCCGAATGCCTGTCGGCACAGGAATTCCGTGTGCGGCCAGGTGCTCGATCGTGGCTTGCTTGTCCGAAGCAAGTCGCACCAACGGCGGCGCAGGGCCGAGCAATCGGCCGCCAGCCTGTTCCACCAGGCGGCACCGGCCGAGCAAATGCCCATTGAACTCCGGCGCGATGATCAAGGTCCAATCGGCACCGGCGGCCCGGCTTCGCGCGATCTGTTCCGACTGCCGCGCGGACCGAACCACGTGCGTCGTAACGCCCGGCACCTGGCACGGACCAAGGCGCACGTCGCGCGTCACTTCGACGCGTGCACCACGAAGCGCCGCGAAATCGGCCGCGGTGGCGTGCAGCATCGCGCCGCCCTCGTCCAGCAGCGACTCCGGAGGCGGCGCATCGCCTGTCGCATACCAGGCGCCGCCGGTGACAAACTCGTCGATCAGGATCCGCAAGGTGGACCGCCCCTTCTTCCACAACACTCCGCGTTGCGCGTCGGCGGATAAGCCCGTCGGCTAGAAGATGCCGAGTTGGTCGCGGGCAGCCTCGGTCATCCGATCGGGACTCCACGGCGGCACCATCACCATCTTGACTTCGACGTTGCCCACGCCCTCGAGTCGCTCCAGCACTGTCTTCGATTGAGAGACCAATTGCGGGCCGGCCGGGCACGCCGGGCTGGTAAGCGTCATTTCGATCGTCACGTTCGTCTTGTCGTCGGCGTCTTCCAGGTTCACGACGTAAACCAATCCCAAGTCGATGATGTTGACGAAGAGCTCCGGATCAACCACCTCCTTGAGCGCCTCGCGTACCGAATCTTCGCTAATCGCCATGGCTGTGCCTCCGTCGTCAGAATCCGGGTGCTGTGAGACAGATCATCCTACCATCATGATACGATTGTCCGCGCGCGACAACGTGCATTTCCCTCCTGCCATCCAGCGAATCGTGGTGCCGCCGTCGGGCATTCGCCCTACTGGCTGAGCTTCACGAGGACGTCGTCGCCGTCGATCTTTACCTCGTGAGACCGGGTCGGCTTTGTCGCCGGCATGGTCAACGCGCGTCCGTCGCGGACATCGAATTTGGCTCCGTGCCGCGGGCAAGCGATCTCGAATCCCTCTAGCGTCCCCTCGCCCAAGGGCCCGCCGTCGTGCGTGCAGACGTCGTCAATCGCGTAAAAATTCCCCGCCGTGTGGATCAAGACGATCAACTCCTCGTCCACTTCCACGACCTTACGGCCGGGATCGGGAATGTCGGCAACTTTGGCAACCGGAACATACTCGGACATGGCAACTCATCCTGGCAAGGCTCGCGAGAGACGACGGTTCGGCCCCGGCGGGCGTATCGCGGCTGGATGCCGCACCGAGGAATACTCGCGGCATCAGGGCGAACAGGCGATCGACAGACGCACGCTAGTCGTACTCGCGGATGCGCCGCCCAATCGCCTCGCCCAAGGCTTCTCGCACGCTCTCGATTGTAATGCGGTCGAACACCTGTTGGAAAAAACCGGCGACGACCATCCGCACGGCTTCGTTGCGCGTCAGGCCGCGGCAGCGCGCGTAGAAGAGCTGCTCGTCGTCCACACGGCCCGTGGTCGATCCGTGGGTGCAGCGTACGTCGTCGGCAAGGATTTCCAGCCCGGGAATCGAATCGCTACGGGCGTGCTCCGAGAGCATCAGGTTGTCGGCCCGCTGATACCCGTCGGTGCGCTGCGCCTCGGGATCCACCTTGATCATGCCGCGCCAGACGGTCCGCGATCGATCCTGAAGCGCGATCTTGTAGAGCAGATCGCTGGTACAAGAGGGCGCCTCGTGGTGCTGAAGCGTGTGGTACGACAAGTGCTGTTTACCCTCGGTAAACATCACACCGTTGACCTGGGCCCGCGCCTCGGGCCCGCACAGCGCGACATGTTGATTCACTTTGGCCAGTCGACTGCCGAGCGCCGCAATAGTCCATTGCAGCGATCCACCGGCTGCGACCGTCGCCTTCTGATGGGCAAAGTGCCAAACGCCGGTCGACCAATTCTGAAAGTTGACGTAGCGCAGACGCGCGCCGGGCCCCACCAGCAATTCGATGGCTCCGCAGTGCAGTCCGGGCGCGGCGGCGTCCAGACTGGCCGTCTCGGCCAGGAGCGTCGCTTCGGCCCCTTCTTCGAGAACGACCAACGCATGCCCCAAGTCGGACCCGCCGGGCGACAACACAGACAGCATGTGCAACGGCTCGTCGATGACGACGCCCTGGGGCACGTACAGCAGGGTTCCGCCGGACCAGGTCGCGGCGTGCAACGCGGCAAACTTGTCGGCCGACCGGTCGACGGCACGAAACAGGTGCTCGCGCACCAAATCCCCGTGGTCAACCACCAATTCGTCGAGGCTGCCGAACAAGACGCCCTGGCTGGCCCACTTCTGTCGCAACTGCTGAGCTTGCGACTGGCTGTCGACCGACGCGCACTGGCCGCCCAAATCGACGCCGCGTGTCAGCAGACCGTCGGGTAGTTCGGCAGTCGATGCATCGGACGGGAGACCGAATTTGTCCAGATGAAACAAGCGGATGTCAGTACGCATCCACTCTTCGTCGCGCTGGCTGGGCAGCGGCAGCGATTCGAACTGCTGCCACGCGTCGCGCCGCAACTTGCTGAGCCAGTCCGGCTCGTTGCGCGACTGCAGAAACGCATCAAAGGCTTCCTGATGAAAGCCCAAACTCGTGGTCGCTTCGCTCATGAGTGCATCTTCGAACGGACGGTCCTTGCGGAACGCCGCTAGCCGACCGATCCCTCCATCTGCAACTCGATGAGGCGGTTCATTTCCACCGCGTATTCCATCGGCAGTTCTTTGATCAACGGCTCGATGAACCCGTTGACGATCATCGTGTTGGCCTCGGGTTCGGACAATCCGCGGCTGGTGAGGTAGAACAGTTGCTCCTCACCGATGCGCGAAACGCTGGCCTCGTGCCCGATCGACACGTCCTGCTCATCGACTTCGATGTAGGGATAGGTATCGCTGCGGCTTTGCGGGTCGAGAATCAACGCGTCGCAAACAACGCTCGACTTGGATCGTTGCGCGCCGCTTTCGACTTTGACCAGTCCGCGATAGCTCGATCGACCGCCGTTCTTGGAAATCGACTTCGAGATGATCCGACTCGACGTATCGGGCGCGCAGTGGACCACCTTTGCCCCGGCATCCTGATGCTGGCCGGCCGAGGAAAACGCGATCGAAAGGATCTCGCCGCGGGCGCCCGGCTCCATCATGTAGACCGCCGGATACTTCATGGTCAGTCGGCTGCCGAGGTTGCCGTCGATCCATTCCATCAGTGCGCCTTCGTAGGCAACGGCGCGCTTTGTCACCAGGTTGTAAATGTTGTTGGCCCAGTTTTGGATCGTCGTGTAGCGGCAGCGGGCGTGCTTCTTGACGACGATCTCGACGACCGCCGAGTGCAGGCTCTCGGTGCTGTACATCGGCGCGGTGCAACCCTCGACGTAGTGGACCTCGGCCCCTTCGTCGACGATGATTAGCGTCCGTTCGAACTGACCCATGTTCTCGGCGTTAATGCGGAAATAGGCCTGTAGCGGGAAGGAGATCTTCACGCCCTTGGGCACGTAGATGAACGACCCGCCCGACCAAACGGCCGAGTTCAGCGCCGCGAACTTGTTGTCAGTCGACGGGATGATCGTGGAGATGTATTCCCGTACCAGGTCGGGATGTTCGCGGACGGCAGTGTCGGTATCGGTGAAGATAACGCCCTGCTTGCCGAGTTCTTCCTGGAGCGATCCGTAGACGACTTCGCTCTCGAACTGGGCTTTAACGCCGGCCAGAAACTTCTTTTCGGCCTCGGGAATGCCCAACCGATCGAACGTCTTCTTGATTTCCTCGGGCACGTCCTCCCACGTTTTTCCTTGGTGGTCGGCCGGCTTGAGGTAGTAGTAGATGTCCTGAAAATTGAGGCTGATGTCGCCGCCCCAGGCGGGCATCGGCTTGGAATTGAAGATCTCGAGGCTGCGGAGCCGAAAATCGCGCATCCAGTCCGGCTCGCCCTTGATCTCGGAGATCTGGTTGACGATCTCGGCGTCGAGCCCTTTGCGGGCCTTGAAGACGTAGTTCGATTCGGTACGAAAGTCGTACTTGTTGATGTCGCCAATTTGTGGCTTGGTAACGGCGTCGGTAGCCATGTCAATTCGCCTTGGTTAAGGCCGGTGGTTATTTCGTTATCGGTTGCGCGCCGGGCAGCAGCCTAGTTCGTGCTGCCGATCGCGCTGCTGGCTTCCGCATCCTGCTCGCGCATCGCGTCTTCGGCGGCGGCGGCTGCCGGGTAGGCCGCGCGAATGCGATCGTACCCCTTCTTGTGCAACTCGACGGCCAGTTCCGGTCCGCCCGTCTCGACGATCCGCCCGCCCAGCATGACGTGCGTAAAGTCGGGACGATTGTGCTCGAGCAGGTGTTCGTGGTGCGTGATGATCAAGATGCCCATGTCCTGGCCGCCGATGTCGGCGATGCTCTGGCTGGCCAGCCGCACCGCGTCGACGTCCAATCCACTGTCGGTCTCGTCGAGTACGGCAAACTGCGGCCGCAGCATGGCCAATTGCAGGATCTCGGCCCGCTTCATTTCGCCGCCCGAGAATCCCTCGTTCACGTAGCGGCGGGCAAACTCCTTATCCATCCGCAACTGCGACATTTTCTCGTTGAGTTCCTTGCGAAACTCGCGCATCGGGATTAGGTCTTCGCCCTCCTTGCGGTCTGGCCGGCGAACGTTGGTAGCCGCGTGCCGCAGGAAGTCGGCCATTTTGACGCCGGGGATCGCCATCGGCCGCTGAAACGCCAGGAAAATGCCGGCCCGGGCCCGCTCGGTTGGGTCCATCGCCAGCACGTCCTTGCCGTCCAGCGTGATGTTGCCGCGCGTGACGGTGTAGCCGGGATGCCCCATGATCGCGTAGCCCAACGTGCTCTTACCCGAACCGTTGGGCCCCATCAGCGCATGGACCTCGCCGCGCTTAATCTCAAGGTCGACGCCGCGAAGAATCTCCTTTCCCTCGGACGTGGCAACGTGCAAATCGGTAATGGTGAGTGCTTGTGACATACGACGTGTCAATCGTTTCGCGATGGACGGCCGCTAGCGCATCGCGCTGCAATTGCCGTCCGTTCGCTCGACTGGTTTCCTATTTGATCGCGTGGTTACCCGGTGAGTTTCTGATGGTCGAAGACCGGCTCCGACTCGTCGGCCGTGACGTAGCCCGAGTGATGCGGCACGGGCAATTCGTCGCCGACCTTGGTGCCGACCGCAGCGCCGCGTTGGCGAGCAATCTTGTGTCCTTTGATCTTGTCTTGAATCCGCATCAGGCCTTCGAGCAGCGACTCGGGACGCGGCGGACAGCCCGGTACGTACACGTCGACCGGCACGACCAAATCCACTCCCTTGACCACGTGGTAGCCGTACTTGAAATACGGTCCGCCGCCGACGGTGCAGGCACCCATGGCGATCACGAATTTCGGATCGGGCATTTGGTTGTAGAGCCGACGCACCCGGCTGCCCATCTTGTAGGTCACTGTGCCGGCGACGATCATCAGATCGGCCTGCCGCGGACTGGCGCGAAACGCACCGGCGCCAAAACGATCGATGTCGTAGCGGCTCGCGCCGGAGGCCATCATTTCGATAGCACAACAGGCCAGGCCAAACGTCATCGGCCAGACACTGGCTTGGCGGGCCCAATTGATGGCTTGTTCGATGGTGGTCGTGATGACGTTTTCCTCGAAACGTCCTTCAATCCATGGTTGCGTCATGTTCGATGATTCCTTGGCCGTCGGGCGGGGGTGCACCTGGTAAACCCGTAAGCGTAACCTGCTGATCTGCGGCTTAAAAGGTCTCGCGGCCTCCGCTAGTTCGTTACAAATCGGCAGCACGTGTCGCCGTCGAGCCGGCACTCGTCCAACCGCAGGCTTTCGCCGACAAGTTCCGCCAACATCATGCGCTCCATCGCGCACACGCCGCGATCCATCTCGGCCAACTCCGGATAGGGACACGCCACCGCCGTTAAAACCGGCAAGTCGTCGCTCCCCTCCACCTCGAAAGGCACGTTCCTCTCGGCGAACACCTCGGCAATCGACTCCATCCGCTTGGCCGTCGTCGCTCCCCGGATCCGATCGCTGTAGGCATCGGACATTTTCCGAGCGATTCGCTGTAACAGACCTCGGCGGACCTCCACGTCCTCGATCGCCCGCACCTCGTTCCAAAGCGCGACGGCCAAATCGGCAAAGTTGGCCCCGGTTTGCCGCCGTCCCTTTTCGGTGAGTTGATACCGATGGCTCGGCCGGCCGCGGCCGGCCCGTTCGAGATCCCGATGCACGAGTCCCTGCGCCATCAGCCTCGAAAGTCGCTGGCGAACGGCCGTCGCGGTGACGCGCGTCGCGCGAGCAATCTCGCGTACTCCCATCGGGCCCGCCTTGCGCAGCAAGTCGAGAATGCCGATGTCGGAACTTTCCGTGACGTTGTCCATGCGATCCTCGATTTCTGTGCCCCTCACCCTAAATCATACCCATTTCCACAATTTAGACAACTCAATGTTTGGAAAATACCGCGGCGAATCACACGACCACAAGCATATGATGCACAACACTTTACGTCGTTGATCAGATCTACCCAACGGCCCGAACCTAACTGGTGACCGCGAGAGTAGCAGCGCTATTGGCGGGGAAAGTAGTTCGCCACGACGTCGCGAAACTCGGCGGGCGTCGCGACGCGCGAGACACGCGTGCGGAACTCGCGGGCACCGTGGCGACCCTGCGCGTAACAGCAGGCATACTTCCGCATCAGAATCGACCCCTTGGCGGCCCCGAATCGCTCGCAAACCAGCCGATAGTGGTGCAGCAGCAGCGAGCGTTCCTCGTCGAGTGTTGGACTGCGCGGCACCGGATCACCGCGCAGCGCCGCCTGCACCTGACGAAACAGCCACGGTTGGCTAAGTGCCGCCCGCGCGATCATCACTCCATCGACGTCGTAGCGCGCAAACGCGGTCAGCACGGCCTCGACCGAGTTCAAGTCGCCGTTGCCGATCAGCGGAATGTGTCGCAGATGGGGTTTGATGGCCGAGATCTGTGTCCAGTCGGCCGATCCTTTGAAGAAGTCTTGCGCCGTGCGGCCGTGGACGGTCAGCGCCGCGCCGCCCGCCTGTTCAACCGCCTGCGCCACGTCGATGGCATTGATCGTATCGCGCGTGCAGCCCAATCGGATCTTTGCCGTGACCGGCACGGGCGCGCAGGCCTGCGTGACGCGCTCGACAATCGCGCCGACCCGATCCGGAAAACGCAGCAAATATGATCCGCTGTGCGCTTTCTCCGTGACCTGGCGCACCGGGCATCCGAAGTTGATGTCGACCACGCTGACGCGTAGTTCGTGGGCCAGCTTCGCGCCGACTTCGGCCAAGGTGGCCGGATCGTTGTCCCAGATCTGCACCGCCAGCGGACGGTCCTCCGCCGCGACACCCCACAGCCGGTCCGGCAATTCGTCGTCCTGGTGCGTGATCCACAGGAACCCTTTGGCATGCACCATTTCAGTGGCCAAGAGTCCCGCGCCGCCGAACTCGCGCACGATTTGCCGATAGGCGTAGTTCGTGAAGCCGGCCATCGGTGCCTGCAACACGGGCGGATCGATCACCAACGGGCCGATCCGCAAGGGGCGGACTTCCGGCCGGGTGTCGCGCGTCGACTCAGGTTTTGCAGGAGCGAGTTGTGTCATGGTTTCGCCGGCAAGCGTCGGTGTTGTGACCCGCGGCCAGTTGCGTGCGATGCGTGCCAAAAGTTGCACAAGTCCATACCGGTCAACTGTCGCCGCGCACGGTACGTACAATCACCAACCGCTTGGCCAACTCGTTGCCGACCATCCCCTGCGGAGCCGTCGCCAATGCGTAACGGGAAATGGCTTCATTGTACCGCGTGAGATTCGCCAAAAACGCCAGCGTCGCACCGGTCTGCTGGTCGATGGCCCAAATCGCGCGATCGATCGACGACAGTTCATTGGCCGCGAGATCCGCCGCCGAGACCGCATCACCGCTGGCGGTGGTACCCAAGTTGGCGCGGAGCAGGTCGGCACGAATCACCGCCTCGGCCCGCTGCTCCAACTCGGCCTGTCGCAACAACACGGCTTCGGCCGAGCGTTGCAGCGGCTGCGAGTCGTGTTTGGCGACGACGTAGCGTCCCGACTGAGGCGGCGTGGCTGGCAAGACCCAAGGCTGGTCCAGTGGCGCGTTTGCCGCTTGCGTCAGGTTGAACTGTGCATCAATCAGCGCAATATGCGCGTCGTGGACGGCAGCCTTGGCAGCGCAGCGCACCGCGTGCAACCGGACGCCTGCCTCGGCAATTCCCGGCTCAGCGCGCAGCGCGCCCAAAGCCGTCGCCAGCGCATCGAGTTGGTCCGCTCGATCGCTGAGCGCCTGGAATCGGGCCACCGACTCGCGGGTTTGCCAATAGGCGGCTAGCAGCTCCAAGCGCTCGCCCTGCGACACCTTATCGAGACAGTCGGGCAGCGCGATGCGTTGGCCCGTGTCGGGCGGTAATGCACGGTCCCAGTGCAGCAGCTCGGAGAGTTTCTGGGCACGCGCCGGCGGTTGCAGGTCGGCCAGCCCACGATACATGCCGCCGCCGTTGGTGAGCAGCTCGTCGACGTCGGCCGGTTGATAGTTTGAGGTTTGCGACTCAGCCGACGGAGCATCGATGGGCGATGCACCCGATGGCTCGGACGTGCGATTGGCGAACGTGCGCGGTAGCCCGTCGTCTCCGGTCGGTGCTGCGACGCTTGCATCGGCGGCGGGCGCCGCCGGGTCGACCGGAGCCGCTGGCGCGCCGGGTGCGCCAGGCAGGCCGCTACCGTCGGGTAGGGTTACCGAGGGCTGTTGCGGCTGTAACGGAGCGGCCGAAGGCTGTTGGACCGGCGCGGAACCGGACGGTTGCGCTGACGCAGGCGCTTGACGCTCCCTGCCGGTCGGCAGGATCAGTTGCGAAACGAGCGTTTCGTTGGTCGTGCCGGGACGGGCAACATTCAGCAGATATTCGGCGATGTAGTCATTGTATCGACGGACTGCCAAGATGAACGCCTGACGCTCGCCGTGCAACTGGGCCAGCAGCGCCAACAACGTGGCCAACCCATTGCCTGTCGTTTCGAACTGCTCGCCGGTTGCCTCGACTGCGTCGGCAGTGGCCACGATCGCCGCCGCGTGAGCGTCGATCGCTTGTCGCTGAATCGGCAGCGTGCGATGGATCAATCGGATCCGGGCCGGCGGCGCGCCGGTGGCGAAGATTTGCTCGAACAACGTCGTGTAATTGCCGACGTGAGGCCGATCGACCGACAACGGCATCGCGGACTGGCCTGTGCCGGCTACATCGGACAACGCTTGCTGTGCTTCGGCCACCGACAATTGCGCATCGCGAATGTTCGCCGCGGCAGCCGAGCGCGCGCCCTGAACGGCTAGCGAGTCGCCGTGCTGCTGCGTGTATTGATCCAGCAACTCGCGCTCGTGCCGCGCCCAGTGGTAACTCGCCTGCGCCGCCGCAAGCTGCCAGTACGCCTGCGCGATGTGGAGTTGTCGTTGCCGGTCCGTGGTGCTTGAGATCGCGGTGACCAGCCGTAGCGGCTCGCCCTGTAATTCGGCCTCGGGAACCGTCGCCAGTGCCTCGGCCAACAGTTCCGGAGGACGAAGCCGCTGACGGGGCACGTTGCGTACCGGCGCGAGATTCTCGTCGTCCGATGTGCCGCCTTGCTGAGTCGGGCTCGGCGCGGCGGCTGGATCACTCGCGGGATCCGCGACTGATGGCTCTCGTACAGCCGAATCTGCGGCCGGAGCGCTGGGGTCGGCCGTGGACGGATCGGTCACGGGGTCTGCCGGATCGGCCGACGGATCAACTCCTGAACCTGGATCCTCAATCGCCAGCGGCGGGCTCGGAGTGGGCACTACGCGCGGTCGGTACGGATCCGGTTCGGCCGGCGGTTGTAACAACAAGCAGCAACTGACCGTCACGAAGACAACGTTCATCGCAGGCGGGCTCCCTGGGCGGAAAAGAACCGTCGGCCAACTTCCGTTAAACGTGACAGCTAGAAGGCCGATCGTCAATCTGAGCCGCCGAAAGGGGGCTCGGCGGCGCGCCGTGGCCTCCCTCGCAGGCGATGGCAACCGGCCAATTGGGTGCAGCGTGCCGCCACTTACGCGTCACTGCCCGAGCGCAGGACGAAGAGCTGCTTGTAAAGGTAGGGTTCTTCGCTCGCGGGCCAGGGAAGTCCTTCCAGCAATGTCACCAGTTCCGGCTGGACCATGCCATCGATCGCGGCTTGCACTTCGCAGGCTGTGGCTCCGTGGCTCGCCATTACGAAGATCGACCGCAGCGTAAATTGCGTAGGCTGTTCCCAGTTGGCCACGACGTGGTGTAAACGTGCCAGCAGTGCCTTGTAGAATGTGCTGCCGGCGCGCAGCTCGGCAGGCACTTTCCCGCGAATGCCGACGCGGCCGACAAACAAATCCCAGCCAGCCAATTGCTTTGGCAGCGCCGCCGCGCGGCGATTCTCGACCGGCGCACCCAACGCGGCCAATAGCGGCGCGGCCGCCAGCAAGTGCCATTCACTAACTGCGTCGCGCATTGCCGATTGGCGGTCTGGCCCCACACCGAGCGTGCCCACCCGAAACCGATCGCCCGTATCGCCGTCCAGGTGAATCTGCACGTCGAGCGGTGCCAGAACGTGCTGGCCCTGCGGTACGAACTCGTCGAACGTGATCGACAGCCCCAGACGATGCCCGCCGACGAGGATCTCGCCTTCGTCCACCGAGTACTGGCCGCCCGCCTCGTCGAGATGATGCCGGATCGCGCCGAGTGCGGCCTGGTAGAAATCGTCGATCATGGGCGTGTGACGTGGCCGAATGCCGGATGTCGTAGTCGTCGGGCGACGTGGCGGGCAAAGCGGTCGGCTAGCCGGGAGTATCCAGGTACGGGTCCTGTCCCATTTGACGCTGAACTTTCTTGCGCTCTTTTTCGTGGTACATCAAAATGCGGCGCTCGCGAAAGTGCTTCCGCTCGGTCTTGAGCTGAGCCTTACGGAACAACCGGGCCCATTGATCGAAGCGGGCCCCGTTGGCATTTTCGCCGAGCTGCTTGTAGCGACGGGCCTTCTTGGGACCCAAACCTTCGAGCAGTTCGTCGTCGAGCGCCAAGTAGATGCGAAAGGTCCCCGGATCGCCCTGCCGACCACACCGGCCGGCCAACTGCCGATCGATCCGCGCCGAGTCGTGCATTTCCGTAACGATGACGTGCAGCCCGCCCAGCTCGGTGATGCCTTCGTCGAGTTTGATGTCCGTTCCGCGGCCCGCCATGTTGGTCGACACGGTCACACGGCCGTGCTTTCCGGCGTTGGCCACAATTTCGGCCTCTTCGGCAATATGATTCGCGTTGAGCACGTCGTGCTCGATGCCCTTTTCGGTGAGCAGTTTGGAAAGAATGTCCGACTTGTCGATGGAACGGGTTCCGATCAGAACGGGGCGGCCGGTGGCGTGTACTTCGCAGACCTCCTCGACGATCGCGTCCCATTTGGCCGTCTCGGCCGCGAAGACGCGCGACGGCAACTGCTCGCGGATCGCCGGCCGGTTGGTGGGTATCGACTCGACCTGAACCTTGTAGATCTTGCGCAGCTCGCGGGCCGATGTGGCGGCGGTACCCGTCATTCCGCACAGCCGCGGATAGAGCAGGAAGTAGTCCTGCACGGTGATCCGTGCCGCCTGCCCCGATTCGGCCGAAACTTCCACGCCTTCCTGACTGGCCTCGATCGCCTGATGCAGTCCGGCGCGCCATTTGCGCCCCTCGGCCATGCGGCCCGTGAATTCGTCGACGATCACGACTTCGCCGTCGCGTACAACAAACTGCCTGTCGCGGAAAAACTCGCGGTTCACCTTGATCGCGCGCTCGACGTGCTCGTAGATCGTAAACATCCCGACCGGGTGCAGCGCGTCGGGTTTGGGCAACGAACGGACGAGCCGGCGCCCTTCGGCGGTCAGCTCCACCTTCTTATCGTCGTGATCGTACTCGTAGTGCTCGTCTTCCTCGAACTCGCCGGCAACCGACGCACCCCATTTGTAGGCTTCGACGGCGACGACGGCTTCCTCACTGGGCAGCGCGGCGATGATCAGCGGCGTGCGGGCCTCGTCGATCAAGATGCTGTCGGCCTCGTCGACGAGCATGGAAAACGGCGCCCGTTGCACCGGTTTTTCGCCGCCCTCGGCTCCGTGCATGCCGAGCATACCGCCGAGAAAGTCGGTTTGTCCCTCGCCGATCCGTCGCAGCAGCAACCGGTCGCGGAGAAAATCGAATCCAAACTCCTTGGCCGTCCCGTACGTGATGTCGCTGTTGTAAGCCTTGCGCCGCTCGGGCTGGCCCATTTGGGTCTCGACAACGCCGACCGTGATCCCCAGCGCTTCGTACAGCGGACGCATCCATTCGGCGTCGCGGCGTGCCAGATAGTCATTGACCGTGGCCAGATGCGCGCCCTTGCCCTCCAGTGCGGAGAGATACAAGGGAAGCGTCGCGGTCAGCGTCTTGCCTTCGCCAGTCTGCATTTCCGCGACCGAGCGGTTGTGCATCGCGATCCCGCCGAGGATCTGCACGTCGAAGTGCCGCATGTCGAGCGTTCGGCGGCCCGCCTCGCGCACCAGGGCATAGGCTTCGGGCAGCACGCGATCGACCGGCTCCTGGCTCCGAATGCGATACCGCAGCGACAGGCTCCGCTTGCGCAGATCGTACATATTGAGCTGCTTCAACTCGTCCTCGTACGAGGCGACCTTCGGCAGCAAAGCCGTCCAGCGAGAAATCCGCCGTCCTAAGCTGATCCTACTCATGCTCGCCTGAAATCGCTCGCCGAGGTGTATGCAGCACGGGTACGTGCGCTCGAACCGGGGATACCATGTCCCAAAGAACCCGCCCAGCGCGTCCCGTCGGGCCAGCCAACCAACGTCGCAGTTGGCGGGCTACCCTCTATTGTAAGTCAAGCACCCAGGTTTGACACCATTGGCCCACGGGCTGCGCAGGGCCGCATTGGCGGCGGGTCGCGCGCGACGGCGCGGGTGGCACGACCGGAAATTGCGGCACGACCGGCCGGAGCGGATAGCCGGCGCCGCAAGCAAATCGGGTGGGCAAGCGCCCCTGAGCGGTCCGAAGGAACGTGGGCGACAAGCGTCGGCTCAGCCCAGGACGCGCGTGTCGTTGCGTCGCGACAATGAGGACGAGTCGAAGTCGTCGGTGCGCACTGAGCTGTCACGCGTGCTGGAACCGAGGATCTGTACGCCGCTCTCCGAGCTATAGCGCATTTCGGTAGGTGCGCCGGGCCGTCGACTTTGTGGCGCCGCCGTGTGCGGCGGTGACTCGCCCGGCAGCACGCCGCCGATTGATTCGAAACTGGCTGCGTCGACCGGGCTTTCCTCATTAGCCAGCGCCAACGCCTGATCCACGGCGTTCGATTGGCCGCCCAGGGGCAGCGCGTCGGGATCGGCGGCATTGATCGCCAGGTCGTCGGCCGATGCGCCGGACTGGTCGTCGGCCAGTTGCGACGCGTCAGGGCCGGCGTCGCCCGAACGGTCTACGGAGCTTTGGTGGTAGAAGTAGTTTCCACCCGGCGGTGGTTTCTTTTGGTCGCGCGGCGAAACTACCGGCTGCGCCGGTACCGGCGCCACGGGCGCGGCCGGTACTGGCGTGATCGGTTGTGGCTGCGGCGTGGGCGTCGGCGTAGTGCCCGGGTAATACGGATCCCCGGGGACGACGACCGCGGCTTCGCCGGTACCCGGCGGCGGAACGGTTGTGCGCAAGAAGGGATTGGTCGGCTGTTGCGCGCTGCGACAACCCACCAGCATCGTTGCCGCGAGAATGACCGCAGGGGGCCATTTCATCGGAAGACTCCTTTCATGCGGCGCTAGAAAACGTGCCGTGTCGATCGTCGTGGCCGCGCGGCCGTCGACATCGCAAGCGCCGAAGTATCCACAGTCAGATGAGATTGGCGAAACACCGTAGACGGGACCCCTGCCGGGCAGCGCGCACCGGCGCGCCGGAATCGAGGGGGGCGATACCATAGCATCTGAACCGGTGGCGTCCAGACCGGTTTGGCCAGATCGTTTTGGCCGGACCGCTACGGTTCGGTCCGCGATGTCAGTGCCACGTTGCTGGCACGGTCTGCCTGCACGTACGGGTTGATGTAAGTGCGGGCCACACGCACCGGCGTGCCTTGCTGGCGGGCGTCGACCGAACGATCCTCGCTGGGCTGCTTCGCAGCCGGTTGCACGCGAGGCTTTACATACGGGTTAATGTACGTTGCCGCCTCGAGCCTCGGAGCGGACTGCGGCGTCATCGTGCCCGGTGGGTAGGCAAAGGGGCTGTAGCCGTAGGTGCGCGCTACCGGATAGCTGTAATACACTGGAGGATAGAGCGCGTAGTACGGAATCCGCTGGTCCATGTAGCTGCTGTTGCCGTAATTGAAAAAGCCCAGCCCGTAGCCACCTCCGCTAAGAAACTGCGCTTTGGCCGACGAAGTACCAACGCTGGCGGCCAATACCACACCGCAAACCATCCACAGACCGAGCCGACTGGTCATGACACTGCCTCACATCGCGAGAGAACCTGGGAGAATGACGCACCTAGATTGCAGGCTATTTCGAGCGGCGCGGTGGTGCAATCCGCAAAATAGGGAAAATGGGCGCTATTTTTCGTCTTCAGGTGTCGGCGGCTCCTGCTCCTCGAGTTCCGGCAGGGGATACTCCTTGTCGGCGCCCTCGATTTCCGGCAGTTCGTGAATGACTTCACCATACTGCTGGGGGTCTAGCGCCGGCGCGCAACCGACCGCCACGAGACAAGCCAGTAGCCACGCAGCCTTGCCGCTGGCCCACCAACGTCGCACTCGCCAGGCAACCGACATTGCAACAGCCCTTGGAACCCCACGCAAACGACCCCGTCGATCCGTCGCTCACAGCGCGCCTGAAAACCGAAGCCGAGCGACTGGGCTTCTCATTGGCCGGCGTTTGTCCGGCTGTCGAACCCGACGGCGTCAGCCGGCTCGGAGAATGGCTCGACGCGGGATACGCCGGCGAGATGCACTACCTGCCCAATCGCGCCACGGCGTACTCCCATCCGCGACACGTGCTGGAACCGGTCCGCAGCCTCGTGATGCTCGCCTTCGACTATCGTACCGCCGAACCCGAAGCGCCTCAACCTGGGCGGGGCCGTGTGTCGCGATATGCCTGGGGCGCTGACTATCACGATCTAATTCGCGTGCGTCTGCAATCGTTGGCAGACTTCCTGCAGCGCGAGCGACCCGAGTGCACCGCACGAACCGTGGTCGATACGGCGCCGCTGTTGGAGCGCGACTTTGCACAACTTGCCGGATTGGGATGGATCGGCAAGAACACGCTGTTGCTGAACAAGCAGCGAGGTAGCTGGTTCTTCCTGGCCGCGCTGTTGACCGACGTCACGCTTGAGTACGACACGTCACACGAAACGGACCATTGCGGCACGTGCCGCGCCTGTCTCGACGCGTGTCCCACCGACGCGTTCGTCGATGCCTATGTGCTGGATGCCCGCCGCTGCATCAGCTACTTGACGATCGAGTTGCGCGGGCAAACGCCGCCGGAACTGCGCGCGGGAATCGGCGACTGGCTGTTTGGCTGCGACGTGTGCCAGGATGTGTGCCCATGGAACGACCGCGCCCCGGTCACGCCCGAACCGGATTTGCAACCCATCAACGGCGCGACAACATGCGACCTGATCGCGCTGTTCGACCTGGACGATCAGGCGTTTCGAGAACGGTTTCGTCATACGCCGCTATGGCGACCACGGCGGAGAGGACTGTTGCGAAACGCCGCGATTGTGCTGGGCAATCAACAACTTCCCGACGCGCGGGATGCGTTAGTCCGCGGACTTCACGACTGTGAGTCGATCGTGCGGGGCGCTTGTGCATGGGCCTTGGGACAGTACGGCGATCCGCCGGCGCGGCAAGCCTTGTCCGACCGATTGGCGATCGAAACAGATGCCGAAGTGTGCGGAGAAATCGACGCGGCACTGCGTTGAGACGCGACTCGCCCGTCCGCCTCGAAGACTACGACGCGACGGAGTGCGCTGCGTTACACGTGTCGGACGCGTCAGCCACAGCCGCCGGGTGCCGGCCCGGCTGATCGTCGACGTACCACCGATCGAGCACGTCGATCCATTGTCCGGGCCGAGCGACCCGCACGAACGCGTCGCGGACTTCCGTGGAATTCGGGTGCAACTGCGAATACTTGATGCCGAACTTGCGCATCTGTCGGCCGCAGTGCTGTGGGCCGTAGAGTTGTTCTGCTAGCCGATAGTGCTCGGCGATGACTACCCGCTGTTGGTGAACCGTTGGCGGCGGCGGCAGCGGCAATCCGGCGGCCAGCGCGCGGGCCTGGCCGAAGATCCACGGATTGCCAATCGCTCCGCGGGCCACGGTCACGCCGTCGACACCCGTTTCACGCACCATGTTGATGCACGCTTCGGCGGTGAACAAATCGCCGCTCCCCAACACCACGCGCGATCCGGCATGTTGCTTCACTTCGCGCAAGAACTCCCAGCGGCTCGGGCCCACGTACTTCTGGCGAACCGTGCGCCCGTGCACCGTGATCGCCGCCACGCCGCGCGCAAATGCTCCGTCGAAGATGCGGAAGAACTTGTCCCGGCTCTCGGCCGAATCGTCGACGCCGCGGCGCATCTTGACCGTCACTGGAACGGTCGAAGGCACCGACTCGCGCACGCGAGACACGATCTCGAGTGCCTTGTCGACTTCGCCCAAAAGATAGCCGCCGCGCTGCCGCCCGAGCACCTTCTTGACCGGGCAGCCGAAGTTGATGTCGATCACGTCGAAACCCGCACCCACCAGGCGTTGGGCGGCGGGACCAAATTCGTCCGGATTGGCGCCCATCAACTGTGCTCCAACCGGATGCTCTTCGTCGGTGACGCACATCGACCGCGCCACCCGGCGACCTTTACGCACCTCGTTGACAAAGCGGTCGAGCATGACCTCGCAGATCGTGTAAGGCGCGCCTAACCGGCGCGCAACCACGCGCATCGCCCAATCGCTGTAGCCGGACAGCGCTGCCTGGACGATCGGAAAACCGATCTCGATCGGGCCGATTCGAAGCGATGGCAGTGACGACATGGCGGTAAGCGACAAAGCAGCTCAGGTGACGGTGCGGCGGATCGTGCCAAGGAACAGGCGAACTCCATTCTAGGCAAATCCGCTCCCGGATCGAGACGGAAGGGCCGCAGACCATTCCGCAAAACGTCTACGGCGCCTGGGCTACGGTACGCTACTTCGCCACGACAGCGTCACGTAGGGAATCGGCAATCCGGCCGAATACTTCGGACCAGTCACTGGCACGCGACTGGCGAAACAAGCGCATCGCCGGATACCAGGGACAGCTCTCCCCGGTGAGCAACCATCGCCAGTCGGGCACGATCGGCAGCGCAACCCAAACCGGCACGCCCAGGGCGCCGGCCAGGTGCGCAATTGCCGAATCTGAGGTAACGATCAGGTCGAGCTGCTGCATGACCGCCGCGGTATCCATGAATGCTCCACGGTCCGTGTCGAAGTCGGCCGGCAGCCTGTGCACCTCGAATCGGTCGGCAACCTCGTCCAATTGGTCGACACCGGGCCCTTTTTGCAGACTGACCAGGCTGATGCCGGGCACGTCGGCCAGGGCCTGAAAGTGTTCGAGCCGAATCGATCGCGTGCGATCCGCCGCGTACGCGGGATTTCCCTGCCATCCGATGCCGACGCGAAATCCGTCGACGTCGGCCAGCCGCCCTCGCCATTGCCGGGACAGATCGTCATTGGCCCTCAAGTACGGCACCTCGTTGGGAATGGTCGTCAGCGTGGTGCCGCAAAGAAACGGCAAGCTCATCAGCGCCGCGTGAAAGTCCGGCGAGTCACCCGGCGATTCCAGCCCGACGACCGGACACAGGTCGGCTTCTCGCAACAATGGGTGCAAGTTTTTCGGCGCGGCCAGATGAACCTGGCCGCCGCGCCTTTCCACGTGCGGAACGTAGCGGGCAAACTGCAACGTGTCGCCCAAACCCTGCTCGGCGTACAAGAGAATGCTCCGGCCCTCAAGCGGCTCTCCATTCCAGGCGGCGCCAGGCAGATCCGGTCGCACAACGCCCGGGCGATGCAGCCGCTGCTCGTGCTCGGCAAGGCCATTCTCGAAGTCGCCACGCAGCAGCGCCAACGTGGCGCACTGGCAGTGTTCCTCAACTGTGCGGCGGTCCATCCGCAGCGCCTCGCGCGCTGTTTGCTCGGCCTCATCCGCGCGGCCCAGAGCGTACAGCGTAAGGCTCAGATTCACCCGCGGAGCCACGTCGTCTGCCGCCAGCCGAATCGCCTGGCGAAAGCTCGATTCCGCTTCGGGCAGCTTCCCCGCCAGACGGCAACATTCGCCGAAGTTGCTGTGAAACAGGGCTTGCCCGCCGTCCAACCGAATCGCGCGCACGAAGTAGTCCATTGCGACGTCGGTTTGCGCCTGAGCCGAGGCAATGCAGGCCAATTGGTGCCAGGCGTGCGCGTGTCGTGGATTGGCGCGAACGACTTGCTCATACAGGCGTGCCGCTTCAACGATCTGGCCGGCGGCGTGCCGCTCGAGCGCCTGTTCGAAGATGTCGCGGCCAGTGCTCATGGGATGATCCTGCGCGCGGAACACAGTGCGGTTCCTGGTTGCGCCCAGCATAGCTGCTGGCCGAACGGCTGGCAGCGCGTTTTTCGCGCGGTGTCCGACGCCGTCGCAATCGAGTGGCTTCCGCATCGTCCACGGCAACGCGGCCCCACACCGTGCCGCTGGCGTGGCGCGACACAATCGTTTACGCTGGCGGAGATGCTGCCTGGGCACAACAAGCGGGCCGAGTGGGGTCTGGTGAACGTAGCTGGCGCGAGGAATTCCACGTTCGGCGTAAGTCCGGCGATCGAGACTTTGAGACGATGAAAATTGTCTACTTAGCGGCCGGCGCCGGCGGAATGTACTGCGGCAGTTGCCTGCACGACAACACGCTTGCCTCGGCACTGATGGCGCAAGGCGAAGACGTGCTCTTGGTGCCTACCTACACGCCGTTGCGCACCGATGAAGACGACGTAAGCGACTCGCACCTGTTCTTCGGCGGCGTCAACGTCTATTTGCAGCAGCGGATGTCGCTGTTTCGGCACACGCCGTGGTTCTTTGACGACCTGCTGAATCGCCCCGGCGTGCTACGTTGGGCCACGCGCGGCGGGCCAAGCGTCGAGGCCGAAAAACTGGGCGACCTGACGGTCTCGATGCTGCTGGGCGAACACGGGCGCCAGCGCAAAGAACTGCGCAAGCTGATCTACTGGCTCGAGCACGAAGCCAGGCCCGACATCGTCCATCTCTCGAACAGCATGCTGATCGGCGCGGCGCGCGAGATTCGCAAACTCGGCATTCGCGTCATCTCGACCCTTTCGGGCGAGGACAACTTCCTGGAAAAACTGACCGAGCCGTTCCACGCCCAGGCGCTAGCCGCGCTGCGCGAAAGGGCCGCCGAAATCGATGCCTTCGTCGCGCTGAATCAGTACTACGCCGACTTCATGACCGAGTATCTCGACATTCCGAGTTCGCGGATTCACGTCATCCCACACGGACTGAACTTAAGGGGCCACGGGAAACGAATCGAGCCGGACGACGGCGTGTTTACCATTGGCTACTTGGCGCGGATAACGCCCGACAAGGGACTTCACCATCTGGTCGCCGCCGCCGAACAACTCATGGCCGACGATCGGCTGCCGCCATTTCGAATTCGCGCGGCCGGCTACATGTCCGCTGCCGATCGACCCTACCTGGACACGATCCGCCGACGAACCGCGACCTGGAAGTCGCCCCAAATGTTCCAGTACGCCGGCGAGTTGACGCGCGACCAAAAGATTCGATTCTTGCAAGGCCTGCACTGCATGAGCATTCCGACCGTTTATCGTGAAAGCAAGGGCATCTCGGCGATCGAGGCGCTTGCCAACGGGGTGCCCGTGGTGGCGCCGGATCACGGTGCTTTCCCAGAGCTGATCGTGGGGACCGGCGGAGGATTGCTCCACGCCCCGGACAACCCGGCCGCGCTGGCAGCCGTGCTGGGCCAATTGGTGGCCAATCCCAGCCAGGCCATGGAGTTGGGCGATGCTGGGCACGCGGCCATTCGGCGCGACTTTGACGCCGCCGGCATGGCCCGCAAGACGCGCGAGCTGTACCGTCGAGTTTGTGGGCAGGACGGATAGCCACGCGTCGGACCGGGGTTGGCCCCTTTGCATCCCTTGGCGGCCCAGGTGTTGCATCGACGGCTGTCCCAGGGGTACATTAACGGTCTTATGTGGCCGGTGGACTGGCGCGGTGACCGGATTGTGTCGAATGCCGTCGCGCCAAGTTGGTCCGGGCTGCTTTGGTCGGCCCACGTCGAGCGCGAAGGACAGTTGTCATGGCAAAGCGGATATATGTGGGGAATCTTCCCTGGTCGACCACGTCGGCGTCGTTGGAAACGCTGTTTAGCGCCCACGGCAACGTGCAATCGGCTGAAGTCGTCGCCGATCGCGAGACAGGACGATCCCGCGGATTCGGTTTCGTCGAGATGGAATCCGAGGAAGCCTGTCAACAGGCGATCGCGGCATTGAACGGAACGGAAGTGGATGGCCGCGCAATCACCGTCAACGAAGCGCGCGAACGCGCGCCTCGCTCCGGCGGTGGCGGACGAGGCGGTCGCGGCTACGGCAGGTAGCACCGCCGGCATGCCCGCCCGCACCCACGATTGATAACCGACACGTTGTGCAATGCGAGTTCGCCAGCCGAAGCGTCGCAGCCGTATTGCTCAACGGTCGCTCGGTTTCGTCGCCCTGCGGCACGCAGCAAAAACTATTTGTTTAGTTCACGAATCACAGGTTGGAATTGATGAAGAAATCGAAAGGGCCTCCGCGCCGACGCTCCAGCAAAAACAAGATCCGAGCCAAGAAGAAGGACCCGATCTTCGTCGATGGTCAGCGGCCGCGCCCGATGTACGTCGATTACAAGGATCTCGACCTGCTCGGAAAACTGACCAATCGCCAGGGCAAGATCGTCGGGCGTCGCAAGAGCGGTTGCACCGCCGCCAGCCAACACGCGGTGACCAAAGCCATCAAACGGGCTCGCTTCATGGCCCTGTTGCCGTATGTCGGCGACTAGCGTTGCGCCACGTGGCCGCGCTCGCGACGCGCGCCGGTCGCTCCTCGCACACACCGCCCACCGGTCGACCGGCGCCAGAAAGTCGAACGTGGCTCGCTGCGGACGCAGGGCGTAGCGCCGCTGGACGGACGACCGTGGATTCGCGCATCGTCCCGCGTTGATCGATTCTTTAAGCGCCGTGCAGAGCCCGCCCTTCCTTCATGACGCAGCGCTATCGGACAACTCGACGCGTTGAGTTCCGCGACACCGACGCCGCCGGCATGGCGCATTTCTCCATGTTCTTCGTGTGGATGGAACAGGCCGAGCACGAGCTCTTGCGACATCTTGGCCTGACGGTACACACGGCCGACGAAAGTGGCACCATCTCGTTTCCACGCGTCGCCTCGCGGTGCGATTTCCAACGGGCTGTCCGCTTCGAGGACGTTGTCGAGATCGAAATCGAAGTCGTGCGACTGGGCGAAAAGAGCGTCACCTACGAGTGTTCGTTTACGCACGACGGAAACCCCGTGGCCAGCGGCCAGACCACGACCGTCTGTTGCCGCTTCAAGGACGACGGGCACCCGACGTCGGTCCCCATTCCGGACCGCATTGCAAAGAAGCTGGCGCAGTTCTGCTCCGAGTAGTGCCTGCATGGCCCGGAACCGCGGCGCAACCACACCAACGGTCAACGATGTATCTGCGGGATCTCACGCTGCGACTCGGTGCGGGACTGGGGCAAATGCCCGAGTCGTGGCGCGGCCTGCACGCGGACTACTTGGCCCGCGCCCAACGGCCCGACGGTGGCTTCGCCGGGCGTGAGGGCCCCAGCGACTTGTACTACACGGCGTTTGCCCTGCGCGGTCTGGCTCTGCTAGGAACGCTCGACGGAACGCCGGCTGAACAAGCTATGGCGTTTCTGAAAACGCGCTTAAGCGGCAACGTGCCGGTCGTCGACTTTCTATCGCTCATCTACGCGGCCGCCGTCGTCGAAATGGCTAGCGGTCTGGACACCTTCGATCAACAACCGACCGATTGGAAAACGTCCGTTGCGGCAGCGTTGGAACCGCTGCGGCGGCCCGACGGCGGCTACGCCAAGACGCCCGAAGGCCAGGCGAGCAGCATGTACCATTCGTTTCTCGTCGTGTTGTGCCAACAACTGATCGAACAGCCCACGCCGGAGCCGGAAAGGCTTATCGAGTTCGTCCGTTCACGCCGTCGCGAGGATGGCGGGTTCGTGGAAATGAACGTCATGAAGCGCAGCGGCACGAACCCTACCGCCGCCGCGATCGGGCTGCTTTCGATCTTCGATGCCCTGGACGACGATACGCGCGACGCGACCTCCGAGTTCCTGGCCGAAATGCAAACCGACGAAGGCGGGCTGCGGGCCAACACCCGGATCCCGATCGCTGACCTACTCAGCACGTTCACCGGCTTGCTGACGCTGGCCGATCTTGGTCGATTCGACATGGTAGACGCAGGTGCCGCGCGGCGCTTCGTCAATTCGCTACAATTGGACGAGGGCGGGTTCCAGGGCGCTGCCTGGGATCCGGCACATGACGTCGAGTACACCTTCTATGGGCTGGGGGCTTCGGCCCTGCTAGCCGCAAACCCCGACGACACTGCAGCCTGATGGCGAAACTTGTTGTCGAAAACGTTACGAAAGAGTTTCCGACTCGGGCCGAACCGCTGCGTGTGCTCGACGGCGCCAGTTGCGAACTCGCCTCGGGCGACAACCTCGCCATTCTGGGCCCCAGCGGATGCGGCAAGAGCACGCTGTTGCACATCATCGGCACGCTCGACACTCCGACTACCGGCCGCGTGACGCTCGATGACCAGGATCCGTTTCAACTCGGCGAGCGCGATTTGGCCGCGTTTCGCAATCACCAGATCGGCTTTGTGTTTCAGGATCACCATTTGCTGCCGCAGTGTTCGGCGCAGGAGAACGTGCTGATCCCCACGCTGGCTGACGGACGGCCCTCGCCCGACACGGTGGACCGCGCTCGCATGCTGCTGGATCGGGTGGGCATGGCCGACCGGTTGGATCATTTGCCGGCCGAACTTTCCGGTGGCGAGAAGCAGCGTGTGGCGATCGCCCGCGCGCTGGTCAACCGCCCTGCCCTGCTGCTGGCCGACGAGCCGACCGGCAATCTCGACCGCAGCACGGCGGCCAGCGTCGCCCAACTGCTCCTCGAGTTGCAAACGCAGGAATCGCTGATGCTAGTCATTGTGACGCACAGCATGGAACTGGCCGGCCGGCTCAATCGCCGACTGGAGCTGGACAACGGCACCTTGAAATAGGGCACGACGCGGTTGGGCGCATGCGCCGCGTTTCGGCCCGTCGCTCATGACACTCGACGCACAACACAGGCCATAACGGCACGGGCAAGCGATGACGTCGCTCGGCAAACTGATTCTCGATGGCCTTCGCTACCACTGGCGCACGAACCTTGCAGTCGTGCTGGCGGTCATGGCGGCCGGCGCCGTGTTCACCGGGGCGCTGGTCGTTGGCGATTCGATGCGCGGCAGCCTGCGGCACCTGCTGTTGGACCAGTTGGGCCGCATCGACGAAGTGCTGGTCACCGACCGGTTTTTCCGTGACATGCTGGCCGAGGAAGTCGCCGCGGGCGCGGACTTCGACCGCTACTTTAGCGCCGCCGTGCCGGCTGTCGTCGTGCAGGGCACCGTCGAGAATCCGCGCGGCGACGGATCGTTACGCGCCGGACAAGTCATGGTCGTCGGCTGCGACGATCGCTTTTGGAAGCTCGGGCATGGCGGTCCGAAGGAATCGCCCAAGCGCGGGCAGATCGTGCTCAATGCGCCACTGGCCACGGAAATCGACGCCACGGTGGGCGATGAGGTCTTGCTCCGCATCGGCAGCAGCAGCGAGATCCCGCCCGACAGCGCGCTCGGTCGCAAGACGGAAACGATTCGCAATCGGCGGCTCACGATTTCTGCGATCGTGCCGGCCGAGGGACTGGGCCGATTCTCGTTGCACCCCAGCCAGCGGATGCCGCTGAACGCGTTTGTCGCTACCGAGACGCTGCAAAGTGCCCTGGAGCAACCAGACAAGGTCAACGCGATCTTCGTCGCCGGACGAGAAGGGACCGTGCCCTTGGCTGCCGCACACGAAACGCTCGCCGACGACCTGCGTCCCAAGTTGGTTGACTACGGAATCGAAGTTCGCCTACACGACCCGGGCTATGCGCAGGTAACGAGCAATCGAATGCTTATCGGCCCGGCCGCGGCCAAGACCATCAATCGGGCGTTTGCCACCGACGCGCCGCAAGACCTGTTCACCTACTTGGCGAACACGATTGCCCGCGGTGATTCAGGGATCCCCTACTCGACGATCACGGCGATCGATTTTCGGCCTGAGCCGCCTCTGGGTCCGTTCAAGACGCCTGACGGCGCTGCCATCGATGCGTTGGCCGATGACGAAATCGCGCTCAATGCCTGGGCGGCCGAGGATCTTGGCGCCCAGCCGGGCGACGAGATCGAAATCACTTACTTCGAGCCGACCAGCACGCACGGCGAAGTACGAGAGTCGCGGGCGACGTTTCGCCTCAAGGCAGTCGTGGCCATCGAGGGACTGGCGGCCGATCCCGACCTGACGCCGCAGATGCCTGGCGTGACCGATCAACTCTCGATCGGCGATTGGGATCCCCCGTTTCCATTCGAAGCCAGTCGTGTCCGCGACAAGGACGAGGAGTACTGGGACGAGCATCGCACCACGCCGAAGGCCTTTGTGTCGTTGGCTACTGGACGGCGGCTTTGGTCGAGTCGTTTTGGCGATACGACGGCCATACGCTTCGCCGCGCCGGCCGGTGCCACCGCCGAGTCGCTCAGCGAGCAGATCCATTTTGACCCACCGGCGCTGGGATTCGAATTTACGCCGATCAAGCGGCTGGGGTTGGAGGCTGCCCGGGGCACGACCTCGTTCGACGGCCTCTTTGTCGGCTTCAGTTTCTTCATCATGATCTCGGCGGTAATGCTCGTGTCGCTATTGTTTCGACTCGGCATTGATCAACGGGCCGACGAAATCGGCATCCTGCGGGCCGTCGGATTCAATCGGCGTCGCATTGCGCTCGTATTGGGTGGAGAGGCCCTGATTATCACGCTGCTCGGCTCCGCGCTGGGCGTTGTCGCCGGAGTCGGCTATGCCTGGCTCATGCTGGTCGGCTTGCAAACGCTTTGGCTCGGAGCAATCAGTACCCCGTTTCTGGAGTTGCATGTTACGCCGCAAAGCCTGCTGCTCGGACTGGTCAGCGGACTGGTCGTATCGCTGGCGACTGTGGTTTGGACCGTGACGCGGCTAAGTCGCATCTCGATTCGGCGGATGTTGGCCGGCCAAGCCAACGCAGGGCGGTTCGCACAGCGGCGACAAACACGTCGCAGCCGGATCGCCGCAGCCGCCTTGTTTGTCGCAGCCGTCACGTTGGGTCTGGCGGCCTTGCCGCTATCTGGCATGGCCCAGGCTGGTGCCTTTGTCGGCTCGGGAGCGCTGGTGCTGGGGGGCGGGTTGACGTTCATTTGGAGCCGCCTGGGTAGTGGGGCGACGGCCACGCTAGCTCCCACCGCACCGATGCCCGTCGCGCGACTCGCGCTGCGCAACGGCGCCCGCAATCCGGGCCGCAGCACGCTTTCGATTGGGCTAATCGCGGCAGCCAGCTTTTTGATTGTCGCGTTGAGCGCCTTTCGATTGGACCCGGCAGCCGAAGGCCGTGGCCAGGACAGCGGCAGTGGCGGGTTCAACCTGATCGCTACCAGCGATCAGCCGATTTACCAGAACCTCAACACCGCGTCCGGCCGCGACGTGCTCGGCTTCGCCACCGATGACGACGAGATGTTGCGACGATGCACAACTGTCGCGCTACGGGTACAGGCCGGCGACGACGCCAGTTGCTTGAACCTCTATCAAGCCACGCAGCCGCGCGTGTTGGGTGTGCCGCAGTCGCTTGTCGAGCGCGGCGGATTCGCCTGGGCCGCAAGCGCGGCCACAACATCCGAGGAACAGAACAATCCCTGGCTGCTGCTCGACAAATCGTTGCCCGATGACGGAACGACTCCCGTCGTGCCCATGGTGGTGGACTTCAACACGGCCCAGTACAGCCTGCACAAGGGCGCGTTGGGTGACCGTGTGGAAATCAGCGACGGCACGGGGCGCAAAGTGCAGTTGCAAATCGTCGGCTTCTTGCAGAACAGCATCTTTCAAGGCGACCTGTTGATCGGCGAGCAGGCGTTCTTGCGGCTTTTTCCCGACGTCAGTGGCTATCGATTCTTCCTGATCGATACCGACGGCGAATCGCTGGCCACCGCGCGCCGCGCGCTCGAGTCGTCGCTGGGAGATTTCGGATTCGACGCGCAGTCGAGTCAGGAGCGACTGGCTGCTTTCTTTGCCGTGCAGAACACCTATCTCTCGACCTTTCAAAGTCTTGGGGGGCTGGGGCTGCTCCTGGGAACCTTCGGACTGGCCACGGTTCAACTGCGCAGCGTGCTGGAGCGTCGCGGTGAGTTGGCGCTGCTACGCGCCGCCGGTTTTCGCCGCGCGGTGCTGGCCCGGCTGGTCCTGATTGAAAACTCGCTGTTGCTGCTGGGTGGACTAGCGGTCGGAGTGTTGGCCGCGCTGGTGGCGGTGCTGCCTCATTTGTTGAGTGGCGGCGCCGGAGTCCCCTGGATTTCGCTGGCACTGACGTTGGCCGTGGTCTTGATTGTGGGGCTTGCGGCCGGGGCGATTGCAGTGCGCGCGACGCTGCGGGCGGAATTGTTGCCCGCACTGCGCGAAGAGTAGTTGCGCCTGAGTGACCCGGTTGCAACGTGCCACGACCGGCGATGCGCGTTTTCGACGCGAACGGCTGCCGTTCGGCCGCGATCGGTTGAATCGCCGGCGCTGCCGCATTCCTCTAGCAACGTTCGCGATCGTTGTCGATAATGCGGTTCGCGTCGTTCGTCCGTCCCCAATCCGGAGTGCCCGCCATGAGAGGCCTCGCCGCGCTGCTGCTTTCGATCGCCCTGGCCATGATTTGTTGGGGGACGTATGGCCCGGTATTGCACGAGGGTCAACTGAGCATGGGCGGTAGCTCGTTGCGCCCGTTCATTTGTGTTGGCGTGGCCTACTTTCTGATCGCCGTGCTGGCGCCAGTGATCATGCTACGGATGCGCCCGGAACCGGGCCAGTGGTCGACAACGGGCATCGTCTGGAGCCTGGTGGCCGGCGCGGTCGGCGCGGTCGGTGCTTTGGGCGTGATCCTGGCGCTGAAGTTTCGCGGCAGCCCGGTCTACGTGATGCCGCTGGTCTTTGGCGGCGCGCCGGTCGTCAACACATTTCTGACGATGTATTGGACGAAGACGTTTCGCCAGGTCAGCCCGACGTTCATCGCGGGATTGATTTTGGTCATCGTGGGCGCGGTGACGGTGCTTTCGTTTCGGCCGCACGGTGGCCCGCCGCGGGACGAGCAAGTTGCCGCATCGTCCGATGCCGATCAACCTGCCGCCGAGAAGAAAGGCGGCGCGATGGCCCGCGCGGAAAGGGCGGTCGTGCGTTATTCGCTCGTGTTTCTGTTCACGGCAATGACCGCGCTGGCCTGGGGATCGTATGGTCCCACGCTGCACCGCGGACAGACGGCGATGGCGGGCAGCCGCTTGCGGCCGTTTATTTGCGTCGGCGTGGCGTATTTTCTGATCGCTGTGATCGTCCCCTCGCTGTTGCTGACGCAATGGGACGAGCCCGGCAAGTTCACATTCTCTGGCTCGGTTTGGAGTCTGCTAGGCGGAGCGGCCGGCGCTTTTGGCGCGATGGGAATCATCCTGGCGTTCAATTTCGGCGGAAAGCCGATCTTCGTCATGCCGCTGGTCTTCGGCGGCGCGCCGGTGGTCAACACGTTTGTCAGCGTGACCCAAGCCGGCCAATGGGGACAACTGCACCCGATGTTTTACGCCGGGCTGATCGTGGTCGCCGCCGGCGCGGTAACCGTCCTGGTCTTTGCTCCCAAGCCGCCGGCGCCACACGCCGAATCCAAGCCGGCCGAGCCCGCGCCCGAGGCGGCCTCGACCTGAGCCCGTTTCCAAAAGCCGCCATGCGGTCCGCCAGCCGCAGCGAGCCTCGATCTTTATGAACGCTGACGAAGCAATGCGCCAAATCGAGTCGCAGTTGGCTCATGTCTGGATGGTGCGCACGTTTCTGAAACACAGCGACGAAGCGGTCGAAGACGAAGAGCTGCAAGGCATATACCGCGGGTTGTACGACTTTCAGTTGGCGGTCGGACCGGCCTGGAGCGAGCAAGACGCCGCGAAATACCTGAAACTTGCGCGCAAGAAGTTCTCGAAGTTGCGCGCTACCAGTGACCAATTCGCCGAGATACAGCCTGAAGTCTCGTCGCACACGAATTTCCAGATGGCCCGCGCGTCGCTGACGGCTGCCGTCGCAGAAATTGGCGGGATTCTCAAATCCGCCGAGTGACCGACGGCCACATTGCCTGGCGGCATCTCACCTCGGCGCACGGGGCGACTGCAATCACAAAGAGGCCGCGCTCACGTGCCGCGCGCGAATCCGAACCACTCGATCTGCCGCCGCGGGCAGTACCGCAGGTCGTTCTCCAGGCAGTACGGTTCCAACCACTCCGCCTGGTACGCCAGCGATTCCAGATCCGTCCCTTGCGGCATCAGCAGGACCCGCGATCGATCGATTTCCGGAAACGCATGCAAGTAGTCTTCCACCTCGCGGCAGTCGTCCGGTTCGTCGATGACGAATTTGACCTGGTACGAATACTCAGCCACGAGCCGCCGGATGACCTCGGGGTTGTGCCGCGTTCGATCGTGGCGCTGTTGCCAGCGCGGCGCTTGATCGGCGGTGGGTGTCGAATTGGAAAGTTTCGGGCTGATCGACATCAGGTCGCACTCGACCGGCAGATAGAGCGTGCCGGCCGTTTCGATTGTAATGTGTCGACCGGCGACACGTAGCCGCCGCGCCAACGGGATCAACTCGGCAAACAGCATCGGCTCGCCACCGGTCAACACGACGTGCCGGCTGTCGAGCGCAACGACGTGCGCCGAGATCTCGTCGACGGAAAGATCCTCGCCCTCAGGCTGCCACGAGGCGAAGGGCGTATCGCAGAACCAGCAGCGCAGATTGCAGCCGCTTGTGCGCACGAACACGCTGCTGGTCCCGGCGAGCAGCCCTTCGCCCTGCACGCTGTCGTAGACTTCGGCGATTTTCATAATTGATAGGGCGCGGGGTCGTCGAGCCCGGCCTCGGCAAAGCCCCGCAGCCGCAGTTGGCACGAATCGCAGCGCCGGCAAGCGCGGCCCTCGGCGTCGGGCTCGTAGCAACTGCGCGTCAGTCCGTAATCAACACCCAATGCATGGCCGCGCTGGATAATTTGGGCCTTCGACCATTGTACTAGCGGCGTGTGGATCTTGAACGCCAGCGAGCCCTCCACACTGGCCTTCGTCGCCAGATTGGCCATCCGCTCGAAGGCGTTAATGTACTCCGGGCGACAGTCGGGATAACCGCTGTAGTCCACGGCGTTCACGCCGATAAAGATGTCGGCCGCTTCGGTCACCTCGGCATACGCCAACGCCAACGACAAGAACACCGTGTTGCGGGCCGGCACGTACGTCACCGGAATGCCGCTGGCCATGCTATCGATCGGGCGATCGCGCGGCACGTCGATCGCGTCGGTCAGCGCGCTGTGGCCAAACTGGCGCAGGTCGATCTCCAGCGTCGCGTGGCGGCGAACGTTCAGGCTCTGGCCCACGCGGCGCGCCGCTTCCAATTCACAGCGGTGCCGCTGCCCGTAGTCGAACGAAATGGCAAACAGGTCAAAGCCTTCGGCGCGTGCGATCGCGCCGGTCGTGGCCGAATCCAGACCGCCAGACAGTAGGATCACCGCGGGATCGGACATGAAGTCACCGAAGGGCGCCAACGTGGTTCGGCGCGTCTGGCCTGAACGACTCCATCATGCCACAATGGCGTTTTCCGCGAAAGGACCGCCATGAACGACGATTTTCGCAAGGCCCTCGAGACGTTTCCCAACCAGTTTCCCGATCGGGAATACACGATCGAGATCCGCTGTCCGGAGTTCACCAGCGTCTGTCCGAAGACGGGCCAGCCCGATTTCGGCGTGCTGACGTTCACCTACACGCCGGCAGCGAAGTGCGTGGAGCTGAAGAGCCTGAAGCTGTACTTACAACAGTTTCGCAACGAGGGCATTTTCTACGAGCACGCGACGAATCGCATTCTCGACGACCTCGTGGCCATGGTGGAGCCGCGGTGGATGATGCTGGTTGCCGAGTTCACGGCTCGCGGCGGCATCACGACGACCGTCACGGCATCGTACGAAACGCCCGAGTGAGTCCGCAGCGTCCACCCGCCTGCAATGAAGCGCCACACGCGCAACGCTACTGGCCGGCTTGCAGCTTCTGCTGCGTGGCCTGGAAGATGGAATACATCGCGTCGAGATACTCCTCGGCTTCGGCCAGCGGCATCACCAGTGGCGGACTAACACGGATCACCTTGCCGGCCAAGGGTCCGAGCAAGTGGATTGCGCGTCCTGATGCGTCCCCGCGGTAACACGCTTCGACGCATGCGTTGGCCACGGCATCGGCCGAATGGCCGCCGACGGCGGCACACTCGACACCCCACACGACGCCTTCGCCGCGGATATTGGCAACCAGATCCAATTCGGCCAGCCGCGTCAGCCCGCGCTCGATCACGTCGGCTAACTTGCGGGCATGGCCCAGCACGTCGGTCGACTCGAACTCATCGAGCGTCGCCAGCACACCGGCACACGCCAGCGGCGCGGCGCTCCACGTGTCCGATCCTTCGCCGTAGTGCATGTTGGCAAACAGGTCCGCCCGGCCCGCGACCGCGTCGACCGGAATTCCGTTGCCCAATCCCTTGCCCAGCACCACCATGTCGGGCTCGATTTCGTAGTGCGTGAAGGCGTACATCTGCCCGGTGCGGCCGAAGTTGGACTGCACTTCGTCGAGAATGAACACCAGATCGTGCTGTCGGCAGAACCGCTCGAGCAGTTGGAGGTATTCTTTCTGCGGATGAAAGGAACCACCGCCACCCAAGTACGGCTCGGTCACCAGGCAACAGAGCCGGTCGCGATATTGCTCGGCGATCCCCTCGAGCTCGCGCTCGTACGGTGCCAGGTCGAGCGGCTGGCGCCGTCGCTGGATGTTCTCGCACTCGCTGGTTGGAAAGCTGATGAATCGGACGCGCGGATCGCGCTCCGGATCGTTTTCGGTGCCGGTGACGGCGCCGGCCAGTCCCTTCTTGCCGTGAAATCCGCTGCGTGTGGCCAGGATGATGTTTCGCTCGGGTTCGCGATCCAGCGCGGCCCAAATTGCCTTTTGCACACCCTCGCTGCCTGTGGCGGCCCACATGACTTGTTCCATCCGCGCACCGCCTGGCTGCGCGCGGAGGTTCGCCAGCAGACGGCTGCTGGCCTCCACTTCCAACTCGGTCAGCGCGTTGTACGAACTCAACGTGAGCGCTTGGAAGAATTCGCCTCGCTCGGGCAGTTCGCTAAGACCCATGTACTCGAACACGCGACGCCACCATTGGCGCGGATTGTGTCCCAGGTTGGCCACCAGCACGCCCGAAGTGAAGTCGGCCAGCTTGCGGCCTTCGGGCGTCCAGTGGTACGAGCCTTCGCTCTTGGCCAGCACGGCCAGACTCGGCGTGTAGGTGCGCTGCGCGGCGGGAATGGTCTTGGCCGCCTGTTGGCGCAACTCGTTGGAACGGGTCTCTCCCGAGTGGTGGATCGCCGGCGGCTGTTTGGGGTCGGTCTTCATGGGACGGGGAAGGGAGTCGGATTCGGGGGACTAAACGCGCGGCGCGTACAACACCTGGGGCTCGGCCGAGCCGGGAGCATACAGGACCAATCCACCGCGCGCGTCGTTGACGCGAACCACGCAATTGGGCGTGCCGCTGGCATGACGGGCAAGGATGGCTTCCATCGCCTGCACGGCGGCCACCGTCTGGCGATCGGCCGAAATGTCATTGTAGATCAAGCCGCGCGCCCGGTCGATCCGCGCGGCGCGCTCGCCCGCCGGTCCGCCAAACTCCACATCGGCCACTTCGCGGGCAAATCGCTCCAGAACCTCGACGCCGTAGCCTCGCTGCGACCGGGCTCCCCACGGCTCGAGGAACTCGCCGTTGTAATGGTTGTTGATCGAGTTCTTGCGCTCCAGCGGCGTGCGGCTTTCGATCGTACACTCGACACCCCGTTTACGGCTGTGACCATTCCAAACGCCGTTGTCAAAGCGGAATTGCACCTCCTGCTCGACGTACCCAGGAAAGTTGTCAGGGGTGACCCAACTGGTGTGAATGTCGAACGCGGCTTCGCGGCCGTCGTCGTATTGGTAAATCATTCGCAGTTGGGTCGAGTCCCAGGTCGGTCCATCGGCTGGACCAACAATGCCGCGCTGGCCGGTACACTGAACGCTCGTCAGCCGGCCGCCAAACGTGAAGTCGATCAGCTTGATGTAGTGCACCGCGACGTACGTGCCCGGATTGCGACCGGTGATCCACTCGGCGAATTGGCCGGTCGAGATCGCTTTGGGCTCGAGCAGCGTGCAATAGCCGCTGTTGACGTGTTGCAGCTCGCCATCGACGACCAGGGTGCGTAGCTTCTTGTGGTCCGGATCCAGGAGTTTGTGGTAGACCACCTTGGCCAGTACATTCTTCTCGCGCGCGAGTTGGTCGAGTTCGTCGAGCTCGGCCAGCGACAAGACAGACGGCTTTTCCACCAGGACGTGCTTGCCGGCCGCAAGTGCGGCCTTGGCAGCCTCGAAGTGTCGGTCGTCGGGCGTGGCCACGCACACGAAGTCGACGCCGGCACCCACCAATTGGCCGATCGAATCCGGTTCGCAAAAGCTTTGCCACGTGCCGATCCGCCCAGCGGTGGCCTTTTGATAGGCCTCGGCCCTGCGCCCGGTGCGACTGGCCACGGCAGCCAATTGAACGCGGCAAATGCCGAAGTTGGGCTGGTAGAGTGGGCTTTGGTAAACACCCTCGAAAAATGGCCTATACGTTTCGTCGAAAATCATCCCCATGCCGACCATGCCGGCGTTCAGGCGATGTGTTGCGACACTCTGCTCTTCGCTGTTCGGCGTGCGATTCATGCGCCACAAGATACCTGATCGTGTGCGGCGTTGCCAACGAAGCGGCACGGAACTTTGCCGCAAGATACGATCAACCCCTTGTCATCACCGTGGCGCGCTTCGACAATGGTCCCTCCCGTGCGGCGCAGCGCGGTGCCCCAGGGCGCCGTCCGCGCAGCCTATTACCGCCGCGAAACGTCAAGTGGTGTGCCGATGTCCGATCAACCGCGTGTCACGCTCAGCGCATTCGGTGATGAGGCCGCGAATCAGAAGACGGCCATTCAACAATTCGCGGCACTTGCCGCCGTGGGCCTGCAGTACTACAGCTTGCGCTTCATCGACGTCGGCGACGGCGTCAAGAACGTGATGAATCTCAGCAAGTCCGAGATTCAAACCATTCGCCATATGGAAGACGAATACGGTTTGAACGTGGCTTCCATCGGATCTCCGCTTGGCAAGGTCAAGCTGCTCGACGTCGATGACGGCACCAAAAACACGTACGTTCCGTTTGCCAAGTATCTCGACAAAGAAGTCGCGCGCGCCTGTGAGCTGGCCCATGCTTTCGAAACGAAGCTGATTCGCGGGTTTTCGTTCTACCACCCCAAGGACTCGAATCCTTGGGACCACGTGCCCCAGGTGGTCGACCAGTTGGGCCAGATCTCCGAAGCCTGCCTGCGCAGTGACTTGACCTATGGCGTTGAGCTCGAAGCCAACCTTGTCGGCCAAAACGGCGAAATCCTGGCCGAGATCCATCGCCAGGTGAACAATCCGGCGCTGGTGCTGGTGTTCGACGGCGGCAACCTCGCCTGCCAGGGCTACTCACCCGACGAGATCTTGCAACAGTTCTTGGCCATGAAAGCCGGGCTCGGTTGGGTCCACATCAAGGACTATCGCCATCCGCAACCGGCCACGCGCCAAGCACACGTCGACGAAGAGATGCTCAAACACTTCGTGCCGGCCGACCAGGGCGATAGCGGACACGAGGCGATCTTCAAGGAACTCCGCGAGCTGTTGCCCATGCTCGACGAAACGCTGCGGCGCCGTGGCATTCCCGGCGTGTTTCTCGACCTTGAGCCGCACGTCAAGGCCGGGGGGCAGTATGGCGGATTCAGCGGTCCGGACGGAATGGGCGTGGCGCTACGCTCGTTGTGCCGGGTGCTGGACTACGCCCGGATCGACTACCACCTGCGTGACTTCGACGACATTCGCGCCGCCCGCGGGTTTTAGGTCGGCCGCCGATTACGGCCGAGACGACCTAGTCGTCTGTTGGCGTAACGCGGCAAGTGTCGGCCCGTTCGATGTTGCCGCGCAAGCCCGCCTCTTGTGCCTTGCGCGCTGAGAAGAGCTGTTGCACCGCGGTGCTCGCGGCAGCCAGCCAAAACACGGATCCCACAAAACCGCTCATCGCCAGTGTGCGCAGCGCCGTGTGATGGTACGGCAAGAAGTACAACACCAGCGTCGTGGCCAACAGGCATCCGAGCGTGGCGCTCGACGTGATGAATGCCGTGTGGACAAGCCGCTTGCGACCGTGGGTGTCGAGGGCCAGTTGCGCCTGCGTGTTGGCCAACTCGCGCATCGAGGCCAAGTCACCGGTGGTCACGGCCGGACGGCGCTTCAATTCCGGCTCGCTTGACGCAACGTCGACGACCGGAACGTCGAGGGGCGTTTCCGCGGCGACCGGCTCGAGGGTCTCGACCGGCTTCGGGTCCGACTTGCGCTTGTTGCGAACCGGTTCTTGCGGTGCAAAGGTTGCGGCGCTTACCCCGCGCATGCGGCTCAGCAAAGCCTCCATGTACTGTTCGATCGAATCCTCGTCCAGCGATTTGCGCGCATCTTCCGATGCACCTTCTCCGACGTCTTCGTTCACCGCGTCGTCCACCACCGGAGACTCCGTGGTATCCGAATCGTCGTCCCACATGCTGGTCGTGGTGGTTTCGACTTCGACTTGCACGGTCTCCACGGAATCTTCGATTTCCCCGTCGACCGATTCGTTGGCGGACGGTGCTTCGTCGTAAAGCGCGGCTTCGGTCGCTTCGTCCGACGCAACCGCTTGCGCGTCGAATGCACCACTCGGCTCCGAGTCGTCGTGGTCAACCTCGGGTTCGCGAGCGACGTCGTCTCTTTGTTCGCTTCGCAATGCATCGCGCTGGTCGGCGAGTGTCGTACGCAGTTGTTCCAGCTCGGCTAGTCGTTCGCCGTCGCGTTCAGTGTTCTCTTGGACGCTCGCACTTTCTGCGGCCAGTTCCTGCTGCTGAGCCTCAAGTACGGACTCGCGCTGCTCGAGTTCCTCGTCGCGAGCGCGCAGCCGTCGTTCGTGCTCCTGGCGATGCGTCTCGAACCCGATCCGCGCTCGTTCCAGAGTTTCGGTTTCGCGGCGGATCTCGGCCAACCGTTCATCGAGCGATTGCTGGTGTTCCACCTGATTGGCGACCCGTTGCTCCTGCTCGACGAGCGCTTGATTGCGGCGATCGAGTTGTTCCTCGGCGACGGCCTGGGCTGATTCCCACGCCAATTGCTCGATGGCCCAAGTCGCCTTTACCGAATGCACGTGAGCCAGTGCGGCCTGGCACTGGAGCTCGCTCTGTTGGGCCGCGGTTGCGACGGCTTCAGAGGATTCGCGGTGGGCGGCATCCAACTCGGCTCGGTCCGCTTCGTGCCGCGCCTGCTGTTGCCGCAGCTCGTTCGCCTTTGTTTGCAGGTCTTGTTGGGCCCGGTCGATCTCGGCCTCGCGTTGCGCGTTCCGCGCCTGGTTTGCTTCGACTTCGGCCCTGCCGCTCTCTAGCTCCGATTGACTCCGTTCAAGCTCGCCGCGCCATTCGGCCAGCTTGTGGAGCTCGTCCTTTAGCTCGGTCTGTTGGCGTTCCAGGGCGTCCTGGCGTTGATCGCACTCGGCCCACCGTGCTGACAATTCGGTATTGCGTCGTTCGAGATCCGCGCGTTCGGCGTCGAGCTGGTCTCGCTCCTCGGTCAACCGGGCTGCCGCTTCGTCCCGCCCAGTCTGTGCAGCGTTTTGGGCATCGTCCAGTTCCTTGCGCCGCTGGTTGAACTGTTGTACTTCGTCGGCATGCCGCGACCGGGCCTCTTCGAGCTCGGCTTGGGCACGAGCCAGTTCGTCACGCTGCGCACTGAGCTCGGCGCGCTGCGTCTCTAGTTCGAAGCGGTTTGACTCCGATTCCTGCCGCTGCTGATCTAGCTCCTCGCGAAGTTGTTCCAACTCGCCGCGAGTCTGGTCGAGTTCTTCTTGGACGCGCTCGACTTCCGCCAATTGCGCGGCCTTGTGTTGCTGGAATGCCTCACGCTGGTGCGTCAGTTCGCATTCTGCTTCGACTAGCGAATTGCACTCATATTCCAGGTTCTGCCGCGACTCGGCCGATTCGGACTCGAACTGCTGCCACCGGTCGGCCAGTTCCTGGCGTTGGGACTCTAGGTCCGCATATTGCCGTTGCAGCTCATCGCGCCGTTCGGACAGCTCGGATTCGAGGTTGGCGTTCTGCTGGGATGTTTCGCCGATCGACAGTGTGTAGAGCCGCGCCACCTCGGCTCTTAGCGTACGGACCGCGTCGAGCAGCATCCGCGTTCTGGCCCGACTAATACGGACCTGGTCGCGAAAACGGCGTTCAAACAGTTGGGTGGTAAGCGCAGGCGAATTCGCGGTACCGGGACTCCCCGCTTCTCGGCTGCGCAGTTTCGATGCTAGCACTTCCAGCTCAATCCGGCCGATGCTGAGTCGATCTCCGGGGCCCAGCGGCGCGTCGGCGAACGTCGCACCGTTGAGCAGCGTTCCAGCACCGCACGAGCGGATGACGGTCCCGCGCGAGCCGCGCAGAATCAGGCAGTGCACCGGGCGAACGCCTGCCCCACTCAGCCGGAGCGTGCAACGGCGGGATGAGCCGATCGTGCACTTGGCAGCGGCCAGACGAATCAGTTGGCCATCGCGAGAACTGCCTACGACACGCAGGCAAAGATCGCTGGCGGCGCGTCCCTGTACTAAATCAAACGGCTGCTCATTCGCGACGTCGACCATTACCCAAACCTCGGGGGCGGAGATGCAGGAAGGGAAGCCGAAAAGCACCCGAAAAACGGGGACGGAATTCCCCAACACTCACAGCAGGTTTAGGTTACGCATTGGTGGCGGTCAAACCACGCCTGCCTGTGGTAGCTGACGGCCCGGCGGCCTACTTTCGCGAATTGGACAAAACGGCTGCACATCTTTGCCGGTTGTGTCGATTATCCGATATCGGTGGGCGAAACCTACGGTCGGCTTAGCTGTCTCTAAATGAGGCGTCGGTCGGCCGACCAAGGTGTCCTTGGCCGGTTCGCGGCAGCGACCGCGGGGTTGGGTCAGTGCCTAGGTGGTGCTCGCGTGGTGGACGTTTCCGCCGGGAACAGCGGGCGAAGTTTCGGGCCGCCGAAACCCGAAAAAAAGAGGTCGGAATTTTGTGACCCCTGGGGTTTGTACTGCGTACTATAGTTTGGTTGCTGAACACGCAACGGGGGTAAACCCGACCGATTGACTCGGCCCTTCAAGCGGGTTTGACAAAGGAATCTGGGCGCTGGCGTTCTTGGGGGGTTCCCAACCTTCAGCCGCGGCCAAGTTCGGAAAAAGAGAAGGTGAATGGAAAATGGCACGTAAAGACGCAATTCTGAGCATGCGCCAGATCCTGATCATGCGCCGTGACGCTCTGCGGACTGCTTTGGCGGGCGACCTTAGCTTGCTGAAGGAACTTCGAGCCCAGACTGCCGGCGACGTGGTCGATGCCGCGCTCGACGCGGCTCAAGACGAAATCAGTTCGCAGTTGGCCGAAGTGGAAAGCCGCGAGCTAGCCAGTATCGAAAACGCCCTGCAGCGGATGCGCGACGGCCAGTATGGCGTGTGCGAGGCGTGCAGCACCTCGATTCCAATGGCCCGGCTCAACGCGTTGCCCTATGCAACCTTGTGCATCAATTGCCAGCGCGAGGCCGAAATCCATGGCGAGGTCGGTGGCGGCGACGCCAATTGGGGCCGCGTCCTGGATAGCGGCAACGACGGCGACGTATCGATCAACGATATCGAAATCGACGTATAGGACAACGGGCAAGGACAACGCGACGTCTTTGTAATATGCACTGGTGGAACACAGCGGTTCCGGGAAACGTCCGGACCGTTGCTTCCGCCGGTGCAGTTTCTTTTTTGGGCCCCCGCGCGCGGCTCATCTCCACCAACAGCCGTTGCCAAGTCGCGGTTGGGGTCTTATCGTAAAGATCTGCGCCGACGTCGTTTGCTGCATCGTACCGGCCGTTTTGGAGCGATTTGATGATTCGTCGACGTCTCTTGGCAACTGCACCGACCGCCGCTTGGGCCATCTTGCTCGTATTGCTCGCAATGCCCGCCGGTGTTTCGGCTCAGGACAAGAACGACGAGGAGGCAGAACCCGCACAGGACGTGCGCACCAAGATGTACAACCTGCTGGATCGCGAGGTTGCGGGGCTCGAGCGGCAAAGCAACGTCCTAAAGATGGTTGTCAAGCTCGTCAGGCCGACGGTCGTCCATATTGAAGCCGACAAGGTCGAGCCCACCAGCGTCCGCTACGGTCGCCATGACCGGATCGAGGAAGCCGGATCGGGCTACGTCGTCAAGATCAAGGACCGCAACTACGTGTTGACCAACGGTCACGTCATTCGAGACGCGCTGCCCGAGAAGATCCGAATCCGCACGGCCGACGGCCGCACGTTATACCCGAGTCGCGTTTGGAGCGACCGTGAAACCGACGTGGCCGTCATGGCGGTCAACGCGCCCGACCTGGTGGCCTCGCGGATTGGGAACAGCGCCGAGTTGGAAATTGGCGACTTCGTGCTCGCAATCGGTAGCCCCTTCGGGTTGAGCCACTCCATTACGTTCGGGATTATTAGCGCCACGAATCGCTGGGACTTTAATCTCGGCCAAGGAGTCGAGATCCAAGACTTCATTCAGACCGACGCCGCGATCAATCCAGGCAACAGCGGTGGACCGTTGATCAACCTGCGCGGCGAAGTGATCGGCATGAACACGGCGATCGCCAGCAATTCCGGAGGCAACGAGGGCATCGGGTTTTCGATTCCCATCAACCTGGTCATGGCGGTCGCCAAGCAGCTCGTCGAGCGCAACGGCGTGACTCGGGCATTCTTGGGCGTGATGCTCGATAGCACGTTTGATTCCGATGCGGCATTGCGGATGGGACTCAAGCGGCCGCACGGGGCACGGATCAAGAACGTGAACGCTGAATCACCGGCAGCCGCCGCCAAGCTGCAAAGCGGCGACGTAATCATCAACTACAACGGGATCCGCGTGGCCAACGACAGCCACCTGATCAACCTGGTTAAGCTAACCGACGTCGGCAGCGAAGTGCCGGTTGTCGTGTTCCGCGACGGCCGCGCCATTGCAATGACGATTAAGGCACGCAGCCGCCCGTCGACGGCGGCGGCGGTCGAACGGACTGAGGACTAGGCTGCGTCTCGTAAGCGCGCTCAGGCGTCGGGCGGTCGCTAGGCTTCGCTTTGCGACGCTTCGCCCGCGGCAGCCAGTTGTTTGACGACGTATTCTCGCACGGCTGCGGTGTCCACCCGCGTGGCCACGGCGATGTTGGTGCGCCACTCGCGCACGCGGCGCCGATCGAACACTGTTTCTCCGGTCGTCAGTTCGCCGGCCAGTTCCACGTCGCCGGCCGAGAGCTCGGTCTGGAAAAAATCGGGCTGCAGCGCCGCGGCATAGGCCACCGCGTCGTGTAGCCAAATATTCTCGTAGCCAAGCTCCAAGCGATACGAGCGAAACGAATAGGGCAGAACCCGTCGCAGAAACCGCCCGGCGCGCGTGTTGTCTTCCGGCAGCCGGTCAAGAAAGTCGTAGTCAAACGAGACTTGGCGCGTCACGTCGAGCGGCACGAGCGTCTTGGTGGCCGTTGATCGAAACACGGTCCGCGCGGCGGCCGGATCGCAAAAGACGTTGAACTCAGCCGAGGGACTGATGTTGCCAGGCCCCGTCAGCGTCCCGCCCATAATGACAAGTTGGCCGACCATTTCCGCCACGGCCGGATCCCGCGCGATCGCCCGAGCGATGTTCGTCAGCGGGCCCAGGGCAATGATCGTCACTTCGCCTGGTGCCGCGCGGACCTCGTCGCAAATGAGCTTTTCCGAAGGGTGGCGGTGCTGCAACTCCGACACCTGAAACTCCGCATTGCCCAATCCGTCGACGCCGTGGTGGTGCGTGGCACGAGCTGGCAGTCCCGATTCTGGCTGGCTCGCCACGCCGATCCGCGGCCAGCGGGGAGGATCGAGCTGCTCGATGATCGTCTGGACGTTGCGCGTCGACTGCTCCGCCGTCACGTTGCCGGCTACGGCCGTTACGGCAACAACGTCTACCTTCGGGTCGAACAACGCCATGCACATCGCCACAGCGTCGTCGATGCCGGGATCGACATCTAACAGGATCTTCTTGGCCATCGGTCATCCGTTGTTGCGGCCATGCGACACACGCCTGCGGGCAATCCGCCAACTGCCGGTCGCCGAGCGGCGCGATTTGGAACTGCGCGGGGGATTTTAGGGCTCGACGCCGATCGAAATCAAGAGTGTCTTCGTCCGGTCTCCGACGCGGATCGACGGTATGCCACGCACTTTAGGCAGGGTAGAATCGTGCAATGCGGCACCCGATGGTGGCCAGGAATCCGACATGATTGAAGCGACATTAGGACGATTGGCGGCCGGCGAAAACCTTTCGATGGACGAAATGGCCGCCAGCATCGAGGCCGTCATGCAGGGCAAGCTGAACGACGGACAGATCGGCATCCTGCTGACCGCGCTACGGGCCAAGGGCGAGACGGCCGAAGAGATCGCCGGCGCGGCCCAGGTGCTGCGGCGGCACATGACGCCGATCCAGACCAAACGAACCTCGCTGGTTGATACGTGCGGCACCGGCGGCGATGGGTCAGGCACCTTCAACATCAGCACCGCGGCGGCGCTGGTGGCCGCGGCCGCGGGCGTATCGGTTGCCAAACACGGCAACCGCAAAATCACCAGCAAGAGCGGTTCGGCCGACGTGTTGGCGGCCCTGGGCGTCAATGTCGAGGCCGACGTCCGGCAAGTCGAGGCCTGCCTGGATACTCTCGGAATCTGCTTTTGCTTTGCCCCGCTGCTACACGGCTCAATGAAGCGCGTAGCGAGCGTTCGACAGCAATTGGGTGTGCCCACGATCTTCAATCTGCTCGGTCCGCTGGCCAACCCGGCCGGCGCGCCGTTTCAGGTCGTCGGGGTGGGCCCTGCCAACATTCGACCGTTGATGGCCGAAGCGCTGCGGCTGCTGGGGGCACAGCGTGCGATCGTCGTGCAAGGCGAAGACGGGCTCGACGAAGTAACCTTGTCGGGGCCGACTCGCGTGACGGAAGTGGTCGACGGCGGATTGCGCAACTTCACTTGGACTCCGGCCGACTTCGGGATGGAACCGACGGAGTTGGACTCGCTACGGGTCGACGGCCCGCAGCAAAGCGCCGAGGTCATTCGCGGCGTCCTGGCCGGCCAGTCCGGACCGGCGCGCGACATCGTGGTGATCAATGCCGCCGCGGCGCTGTGGACCGCCGGGCAAGAGGATGCACCGCGAGCGGCTGCCCAGCGAGCGGCCGACGCAATCGACGGCGGACAGGCGGCCGAGTTGCTCCAGCAGCTCGTAGCGATCAGCAACGAGTAGGGCTACCCCTGCACGTCGGTGGCTCTATAATTACTCGATTCAGGCAATCTTGGAGATATCGGCATGGCGAAGCCCCAACGCAAACTGAAGAAGGCCAATCACGGCCGCCGACCCGCGAACGGCAAGGGCCGTAAACAAAAGCGCAAGAACATCCGCACGTAAGCGGTCGTTCACATGCATGCTGAGCGGGAGCGGTGCCTCAGCGCGGCCGGGACCGGCACACGCCTTCTTCGCACTAGCGGCACAGCGACCAGCGCACAACGTCGGTGCAGCCCGAGCCTTTCCTTGCGCAATCGCGCTATTTCGGCTGCACATTGTGCCCAGCGGCACGCCCACGCAACGTGTTTGTCATGAACACCGGCCGGCGAATCCGCGGCGTTGCCCGGCTGCGCGGAGGCCGCTAGAATGCGGCGATTGGGTAATCGAACGTGTTAGCCTGCAAGCGCCCACGCTGCGGAGCCCATTATCGTGCCGAGCAAGAACTTCTTGATGGATCTGTCGGAGATCGACCTCGACAACGTCGTGGCCGATATCGAGGAGATCCGTCGCTACAATCCGCAGCGCCACGAGATGGAGCAACTGACGGCCATCGTCTTCGACCATGCCGAACGAGCCATCTGCGCCGGCTACAAAGACATCTCGGACAAGGAATTCTGGGTGCGCGGCCACATGCCCGGCATGCCGTTGATGCCGGGCGTCTTGATGTGCGAGGCGGCCGCCCAAATGTGCAGCTACTACGCGCATAAGCACAAGCTGCTGGGCGACTCGACGCTCGTCGGATTCGGCGGCATGGAGGACGTGCGGTTTCGCGATCCGGTGCGGCCGGGCGACCGCCTGATCGTCGTCTGCAAGTTGCTCAAGGTGCGTGCCGGGGCCATTGTCGTCTGCCGGTTTCAAGAGTTCGTCGGCGGGTCGCTGGTTGCCGACGGTAAGATCAAGGGAATTGCCCTGCCGGTCGACGAGTTGAAGAGCGAACATCGAGCGACGACCTAGCAGCCCGCTCGTTGCCGCTGATCGCAAACTCTACCTGCGTGGACCAAACGCCTCGGCCAAGGCCGGCACCGCAGGCACGATTGTCCTGACCGAGCAACCTTCTGGCTTGCGTATCACATGATCCCGCTGTTTGACCACAACCCGACCGAACGCCGACCACTGGTCACCTACGTTTTGATCGCCGTCAACACGCTGGTCATGATCTGGCTGGCTTCCCTTTCCCCGCTGGGTCAGCAGGAAGCCGCCCTGCGGCACGGCTTCATCCCCGCGCGGGTGTCTCAATTGGAGAACCCGCGGGTTTTGGAAGTACCCGTCAGGGCGGTAGTCGAAGGGCGCGACCAGGCCGGTCTGCCCGTGCCCGTGGTGCGCGAGGTCGGCAAACTGTCCCTGCCGCCCAAGCGATCCGAGATTCTCGGCACGATGATCTCGTCGTTGTTCATGCACGGCGGATGGATGCACCTGATCGGCAACATGTGGTTTCTGTGGATCTTCGGCAACAACGTTGAAGATCGGCTGGGGCACGTGCTGTTTTCGTGCTTCTACCTGGTCGGTGGGCTTTTGGCGTCGGCGTGTCATTGGGCGTACGATCCCGAAAGCCTGACGCCGGTCATCGGCGCCTCGGGCGCGGTGGCGGCGGTGCTGGGTGGCTATGCCGTGACCTGGCCACGGGCCACGGTGACGACGCTCGTCTTCTTCGGCTTTGTCATGATGATCGAAGTGCCGGCGCTGGTTTGGCTCGGGCTTTGGTTCGGCGGACAACTGCTCGACGCGTCGTTCAATCGCGACCTGGGAGTCGCCGTTTGGGCGCATATCGGAGGGTTTGTCGCGGGGGCCGCCTTGATGCCGATCCTCTCATTCGGTGCGCCGCCGACCGACGGGTCCTGGGCCGACGAAGTCAAAAAACGTTCTTCGTTCGGCGATGAACCGCCGAACTAGCCCTTGCGTGAGGATTCCCTGATGGGCCGCCGCGCCTTGCGCCGTATCGACCCAACGCTTGATCTTTCCAAACACTTGCTCGTGCTGGAGAATCTCCCGCAGCCGCTCGACACCGACGCGCTGTTCGGGCGAAGTGCGCCGGTCGAGATCGAAGTGGGCTGCGGAAAAGGGCTCTTTCTGGCGACCGCCGCCGCCGCGGACCCCGCGGCCAACTACCTGGGCATCGAGATCCTGGCCAAGTACGCGCGGTTTACCGCCGCGCGACTGGCCACGCAGGTTCTGCCCAACGCAAAGATTGTCCACGGCGACGCGGGGCACTTCTTTCGATCATGGCTGGCGGATGCGTCCGTGCGGGCGGTCCACGTCTATTTTCCCGATCCGTGGTGGAAGGCCCGGCACAAAAAGCGGCGGGTGATGAACGGCCAGTTTGTGCAAAATGTCCAGCGCGTGTTGTTGCCCGGCGGAAAGCTGCACTTTTGGACCGACGTGGCGGAGTATTTTGAAGCATCGCTGGAGATGATTGCGTCGGCGACCGGGTTGGAAGGTCCGCATCCGGTCAGCGAAAGCCCAGCCAGCCACGATCTGGACTATCGGACGCACTTCGAACGGCGCGTGCGATTGCACGAAGAGGCTGTCTATCGGGCCGAATTCGAAAAGCCCGCGTGAGCCGGCACTGGCTCGCGGCTGACTTTTGCCCTGCCAGCAGCCGCCATTCGACCGCGCCATGAGTGACACGCAGCCGCTAGCCGCGCCGTGCCGTTTCGACCGGGACCGGTTCGGCTTCGTAGGTCCGCGTGACGGTGGCCGAATCGCTGTTTTGCTTGGCGATTTGATACAGGGCCTGGCCGGCCGAGGACGGATAGTTGCCGGTGATACACGCCTGACACAGTTGATCGCCGTCGAGCCCGATGGCGCGGGCGATCGACTCGATCGGCAGGTACCTTAGCGAATTCGCACCCAGCTTCGCGGCCATCTCGGCTTGCGCTGCATCGTTCAGCGGTTGGTCCTTGAGAAAACCCGGCGCGAACAATTCGCTGATCGTCGACATGTCAATGCCGTAGAAACAAGGCGCGATGATCGGCGGGCACGCCACGCGAACGTGAATCTCGCGGGCGCCCCCCAAGTTGCGAATCCGCTTCAACAGCACCTTCATCGTGGTCGAGCGAACGATCGAATCCTCGACCAGAATCACGCGCTTGCCCTCGAGCACCTCGCGCAGCGGCGTGTACTTCGATTCGGCTTTCCGCTTGCGGCTGCCGCTGCCTTCGATAAACGTACGTCCCGTGTACCGATTGCGAATCAGTCCTTCGAGCGAGGGAACCTTCAACCGATACGCCATCGCGTCGGCGGCCGCCTTGCTCGTGTCTGGCACCGGGACGACGATCGTGTCTTCGTCGATGGGCACGTCTTCCAGCCGGGCCAACTCCTCGCCCAAGGCTTTGCGCGACAGGTAGACACTACGCCCGTCCATGGTGCTGGCCACGTTGGCAAAGTAAATCCACTCAAAGAAACAATGCGCTTGCCGGGTGCTGGAAGCAAACCGCTGGATCTCGAGCTGGCCGTCGGTGATGGTCACGGCCTGGCCGGGCAACAGCGACTTGATGTTCTCGGCCGCGATTCCCAGGTTCAACAGCGCCACGCTCTCGCTGGCCGCCGCGAACAACGGGCCCTCGATCGCGTAGCACAGCGGGCGCAGGCCCAACGGATCGCGGGCCACGAGCATGTCGCCCAACGCGTTGATCAGCACCAGGCAATACGCTCCGTCGAACTGCTGCCCGACGCTGCGCATGATTTCGATCAGCGACGGGCGGTCTTTCTCCGACAACTCGCGGCCGATCGCGTGCATGATGATTTCGGTATCGGTATCGCGGGCCAGATAGTTGTCTGGATCGGCCAACAACTGCTGCCGCAAGTGCTGGTAGTTGGCCAGTTGGCCGTTGAAGGCAAAGCTGAACCACTTGTGCTTCTGCACGTGGTGCCGCTCGAACGGCTGGGCGTAGCTGCGGTCCTCGGTGCCGCAGGTCGCATAGCGCACCTGGCCAATCGCCGCCCGGCCCGAGTATTTGCGCATCAGGCTTTCGGACTTGCCGCGATGGTTCAGACGAAAAACCTCGTTGACGCTGCCCAGATCCTTATACGTGTCGATCAGTTGGTTGCGTCGCGGGTTGTACGACGTCAACCCGGCGGAAAGCTGCCCCCGGTTCTGGATGTCCTGAAGCATCCGCGGAATTAGTCGCGAGACAGCCTCGGGCCCCTGTTCCGGACATAGCGGGCTTTTGCCGCGGCCGCTGAGATGATACACCGCGGCCACGCCGCATTCGTGGAACAGTTCGCTCATCGACGTGTGGGCCCCGGGGATTCGATGGGTTGCGACTCGAGGGCGACTAACGTGCGCGCGTCCGAAAGACCCATTGTACGGGCGACGGCCTGTTTGCTCAACCAACGGTCGTTGTGGCGCTTTTTGCCGGCTGCGCAAGGGCGCACGTTGCGGTTTCAGAATCGCGCGGCCCCAGTCGGCGAACATTAAATCGGCGGCGTGTGACAACTAAACAGCCGAGCATTGCCTTAGTTGGCACATGGGCCCGCGGCCGGTGTGCCCAAGTGCATAGCCGCGTGCGGCCTACAATCACGCCGACGCCGGCTACTGCCGCCCAGGCGGCACGAGTATGATGGCAAGATCGTGCCAAGTTGTAGCGCCAGTTAACGAGTCCCAGTTGTCCCCACCGTCCATGACCGATCTTGTCCGGCAGGAAATTGCGACCGCCGCGCACACCATCGTGGTCAAAGTCGGCACCCGCGTGCTGACCGGCGCCGACGGTCTGCTCAATCAGGATCGCGTGGCCTCGCTGACCGAAGAACTGCTCGCGCTAATGGAAGCCGGGCGCAAAGTGGTGCTGGTCACCTCCGGTGCGGTCGGCGCGGGGCTGGGGCGGCTCGGCCTTTCCCAACGGCCGACCACCTTGGCCAAGCTGCAAGCCGTCGCCGCCGTGGGGCAGAACCATCTGGTCGAGGTCTATGATCGCGCGCTGCGGGCTCACGGGCGGCACGCGGCCCAGTTGCTGCTGACGGCCCACGATCTCGATCAACGGGCCGGGTATCTCAACGTGCGCAATACGATCCGGGCGCTGTTCGAGTACGGGGCCCTGCCGATCATCAACGAGAACGACACGGTCAGCGTCGACGAGCTGATGACCACGTTCGGCGACAACGACCGGCTGGCCGCGATGGTCACCAACCTGTTACGGGCACCGCTGTTGGTGCTGCTCTCGGACGTCGACGGGCTGTACGACGGCGACCCGAACGATTCGGCCTCGCGCGTGATTCCCACGGTGACGAAGCTCGACGCAGCGACCTTGGCGCTGGCCCGCGATCTTGTGACCGGCGTGAGCAAGGGCGGCATGGCAAGCAAGCTGGAAGCGGCACGGATGGCGACCGCGGCCGGCGAGAACGTGATCATTGCCGGCGGGCGCACGCCGGGCAACCTGGCGCGCATCGTCGCCGGCGAAGTGGTCGGTACGCTGTTTCTGGCCCAAGGACAGGCATTGTCGGCCTTCAAACGCTGGATCGGCTTTACGGCACAGCCGCGGGGCACGCTGGTCGTCGATGCTGGCGCGCGCAAGGCGGTCGAACGCAACGGCGGCAGTCTACTGGCGATCGGCGTGGTGGAAGTGCGTGGCAAGTTCCAAAAAGGTGACGTGGTCACGATGGCCGACACCAATGGGCAGGAATTCGCACGCGGTTTGACGAATTACTCCCTCGCCGAAGTGGCCAAAATCAAGGGAATGCGTACGGAAAAAATTGCCGCCACGCTGGGCCATTGCCCGTATGATGAAGTTATCCACCGCGACAACATGGCACTGACGCGGGAGGAGTGAGACGCACCGCGCAGCTTCGCGCGGTCGGCCGAAGTGGAGGACCTGGAGTCATGCCCAGATACTCGCTGCGGGCCCTATTCTTGATGGTGGCGATCGTGGCTGGTTTGCTGCTATTGGGCCAAGGATTCATTGCTTGGATTGAAAGCCATGCGAGGACTCCTAGCCGTCGCAGCAACTGCGTGAACAACCTGAAGCAAATTGGCATCGCGTTGCATACCTACCGCGACGTCCACGGAGTCTTTCCGCCGGCTTATGCAACCGACGCCAACGGCAAGCCCATGCACAGCTGGCGTGTACTTCTCTTGCCATACTTTGAAGACGAGGATTCACACGTTCTCTATCAACAATACGATCTGAGTGAGCCGTGGAATGGCCCGAACAACCGCCAGTTGGCCGAGGCAATGCCCGCCGTGTATCGATGTCCCAGCAGCAAAGCGCCCGTGGGCGAGACGTGCTACGTTGCGATCGTCGGACCCAAAACCGGTTGGCCACACTCGCGGGGCCGTGGTGTAATGGAGTTCCGCGACGGACTGTCCAACACGATGGCTCTGACCGAGATCGCCGACTCAGGAATACACTGGCTCGAGCCACGGGATTTGACGTTTGGGGAAGCAACGGATGGAGTCAATCCACCATTAGTAAAACTCAGCGTCTCCAGTCCCCATCCCGGTGGAGCCAACGTCCTATTCTTTGACGGCAGCGTTTTGTTCTTGGAAAGCGACTTGCCACCTGAAACGCTTCGCGCCTATCTCACTGCCAACGGCGGCGAGTCGGTCCCGCCGCCATGACACGGCGGGCGAATCTATGCTGCTGCGTATCGCTCGGGGCGAATCGCCCCCCTGACCCGGCCGGCGCCCGCGCGGTATACTGACGGGTTCTATGCAACGCGAACCCACTGAACCGTCGCCGGTCAACATGATGGACGCCCCGCCGGTTGG
>CALFYT010000074.1 GCA_937952415.1 uncultured Planctomycetaceae bacterium
TCCGCTGACTGCGACCGAGCCGGAAAGCACTTGAAGCCAGCCGTGCCGACCGGGTGTAAGGTCGATGCCGACTTCGCTTCCCGCGGCCAGCTTCGACAGATACACCTTGGCGTCGGTGTTAATCGACAAGGAACCGTCCTCGCCATCGGGAGAAGCCACCAGTCGCAGGCGATTCAGTTTCTCGCCTTTGTCGAACTCACGCTGCTGGTAACTCGGTGCTATGTCACGGACGTTCGGCACGAGCCAAATTTGGTAGAAATGAACGGGTTCTTCTGACGACGGATTGAACTCGCTGTGCGTGATGCCTGAACCGGCGGAGATGCGTTGGAATTCGCCGGGCCGGAGCACTTCGCCGTTGCCCATGCTGTCCTTGTGTTCCAAGGCACCAGACAACACGTACGAGATGATCTCCATGTTGTCGTGGCCGTGCGTTCCGAAGCCTTTTCCTGGTGCGACCAGGTCTTCGTTCATCACTCGCAGGCTGCGGAAGCCCATGTGCTGCGGGTCGTGGTAACTCGCGAACGAGAACGTGTGATTGGTGTCGAGCCAGCCGTGATCTGCGTGGCCGCGATCGTCTGCTTTGCGAACCGTAATCATTAGTTTTCTCCGTCCGTTGTTGAGGTCTTGCGGTTCTCCAGACTTCCGGGGCCGGGGCCGTTGGCAATGATCATCAACATCGCGCCCATGAGTCCGAGGTTCTTCATGAACTGGATCATCTGCATCTGAAAGTCCTGCGAGTCAGGTGCGTACGTCCAGAAGTCGTGGAAGTCATTGGATTCCGCACTTTCGTTTTGTGTTCTTCCCAGCGAATGTATCTGTTGCAACAAGTATCGACGCAAAAAAAGTCCTCAACTTCGCCGAGACCGAAAAAGCAGGTCATTCAGTTGTTTCAACTCCGCCTTCGATAAGCCAGTGAACTGCGACTCGTGTAAATCAGCGACAGGCTTGTCCAGCTTCTTCAGCACACCTATTCCCTGCTTGGTCAATGTCACCCAGACGACTCGCCGGTCTTCGTCGCAGCGCTCACGCTCGACCAACCCGGCTTCATTCAAACGATCCACCAACCGCGTGACGTCGGTTTGCGGTGTCACCATCCGTTCTGCAATCTGGTAGACCTGCATCGGCTTACCTTCTCCTCGCAGGATTCGCAACGCGTTGTACTTGGGATCGGTAAGACCATGCTGCTTGAACAACCGCGAAAGCTGGCCTGCAAGCTGCGTATGTGTCCGTACCAAGTTCAAGTACGCTTCCTGCCGAAGCGACTCAAAGGGCTGCCGCTTGCCAACCTCGTCGGCCAGGTTTTTAGACTTTGCCTTGCTCATGCCTCAAATATATGTTACAACAGATACCGTGTCAACAGGTATTGTCGAAAAATTACCAATCCACAGGAATCGGCGAAAAAACGCGAAATCGCGACAGAAAGGGCAGTCCGATTTCAGCATGCATGTCCGGTTTGGGGGTGGGGCCCACGCAGATTGGTGCAGACGAAACTCTCACCGGGGAAATCGACCCGCCGCAGATCAAGTCAGCCCAAAGAGCGCGGTCAAACCGAGAACAGTAAGGTGCCTTCAAATTGCCGCGTTTCATGACCCAAGACGGTCGCGAATGCCCCAGGTTCGGACGCGCCAAACCGACCGACGTCCGATTCTTCCAGCTCGCTTTGAATGCCTGATTAGGCCGGAGCGAACTCACGCCGCAGAGTCACGAATTGCCACGCATGGTCAAGAAGGCGTGACGACGCTCGTCGTGGCTGCATATTGGCTGCACGAATTCGTTTGAGACGGCGCTCAGCCGATAGCGCTGATCGTGCGCAAGGCTAGCGGCAAGGACCATTTGCGATTAAACCGGGGAGTGCGAAACCAGGGAGGCGGCGGGTACGTTACCCGCCACCCTTGATTTCGTAAGTTCTTCATCGACAAGAACTTACGGATCGACAAATGGAGGCGGCGGGAATTGAACCCGCGTCCCGCGACATTTCCATGACGGCTTCTACGTGCGTAGTCGGATGATTTACGCGTCTCGTCGACCGAGCCCCAACCGACGGGGTCGCGGACCGACCAGCCAGGAACGGTGTTTAACCTCGGGCGTGCCCAGCAATGACCCAAGGCGATCCGGAATTAGTGACGAGTTTTTGGGCCTCTCCGGCAAAAGCCCGCAACTCGGGTTGCCCTTATTTAGGCAGCCAAAGCAAGGTTATCTTCAGCAATTGAAGATGTTTGGTCAGCTTTTTTACGTGGCCAACTGACCAACCACGGCACGCCACCGGCACTTCAAGCTATCCGGTCGAACCCAGTTCGCCCCCGAATGAGCAAAATGCTCAGGCAGACCCTCAAGTATACCAGATCGGTCCGCCGGTCAACGCGACGTTAGGCCAGTCGCACGGTCAAGCCGGCCGTGGGTCGGCCGCGCGGGATTTCGCCGCGTGAGACTTTGCGGCGGATCACAGGGCAAACATTCGAGCCAGCTTGAGCGCGTCGGCCAGGTTGATATTCACGCCGTGCCGATTGTTGGCCGCGATGGCCACCACCACGCGCGAATGAGGCATGATCAGCAAATACGCGCGGCAGCCCTGTAGCGATCCGCCGTGCGAATACAGCGCGTGGCCGTCCGCGTCTTTGCTGACGGCCCAGCCAATGCCATTTCGCGTGGCGATTCCGTCGTTCGTCTGCTGTTTGGTGAAGACCAGCTCCAGCGTTTCGGGCTTGAGGAAGTCGGTGCCGGGCAAGTACGCGGAACCGTACAACACCAGGTCTTCGACCGACGAAAGGAAGCCGCCGCCCGCCCATTTGTAACTGATGTCGATCTCCGGCAGATTGGACAGGTTGTCGTCGCCATCGCGTCCGTAGAACGCCGTACGGTTGGGAATGATCTTCCGCCGCTGGTCGGCACACGTGTCATCAAGGCCCAACGGGTTGAATACTTCTTGCTGCATGAACTCGAGAAACGGTCGGCCCGACGCGCCCTGCACCACGGCCGCGACCAGGTTCCACGCGTAGCTGGAATACGACCACTTGCTGCCCGGCGGATGAATCAGGGGATCGTCCTGAAAGATGGTCAGGGCGTCGACCACGTCGTCGAAGTGTTGCGAGTCGCCCGTGTCGGTCGGCAGGTAGTGCCGAATGCCGGCCAGATGTCCGGTCAATTGGCGTGTGGTGACCGGATGCTCTTTCTTGGGAAACGAGGGGACGTAGGTCTGCACCGGCGCGTCGAGATCGAGCTTGCCGGCTTCGACCAGTTTGGCCACGGCGCCGACGGTCAGCACTTTCGAGATGCTGCCGACGCGGAACCGCGTGCGCGGCGTCGCGGGCACGTCGAGCTCGACGTTGGCCAGGCCGAAACCCTCGGCCCAAACGAGCTTGCCGTCGATCGCGCAGGCGGCGGCCATGCCGGGGATCCGGTCTCGCTTCTGGATCTTGGCCACCAGCGCCGCGGCTTTCTCGGCCGGCTGGTCGTACCCTTCGGCAACAAACTGTTGCACGCCGACTTCGACGATCGACGGGCTATTCGGCGCGGCCGTTCGCTGCGCGGCGGCGGGCCACGTCGACAGGTGCGTCACGGCCAGCGCGACGACGAAAACCAGTACCAGGCGTGAGCGAGCAATTTGCATGTTGTCTTTCCAGGCGGGGGCGGGTGTTGGCGAGACGGTATGCGCGAAACGCTACGCGGAATGATTGATACGATACGGCGCGTCGGGCAGATCGAGCGACTTGTCGCTGCGGATCTTCACGTCGGCGGTGAAGACGTCGAACCGCTGCGGATTCTTGACCGCGGCGCCGGAAGTCCGCCCGCGCTCGAAGACCAGCAGCAGCCCGTGCTCGTCGCCAATCGCGTGAAAGGCGTCGTTTCCTTGTAGGTACTGCGGCAGGTCGAAGTGCTTCTCGATCGTGTCGGCCATCGTGGCGACGTCGTCGGTGATGAAGGCGATTTCGCTGGCGTAGAGAATATCGTCGCTGGTGAAGGGTCCGTCGGCGGCGTTGTCCAGCGTGTGCCGACCGATGTATTCCAGAATGTTGCCGGCCGGATCCCAGAAGAAGACCGAGTGGGCATTCCAGTTGCGAAAGTGGCGCACTGCCGGTGGAAAGTTTCGGTCCTGCATCAGCTTCGGCGTCGGCATCAGCGGTCCGCGTTCGGCCTGCCAATCGTGCGCAGTTTTGACCTTGTTTTCCGGGATGTTGAACGCAAAGTGATAAAAGGGCGGCGGATCGGGTTGTTTCGTTTTGATGAACGTGATCTTCGTTCGTCCACCTTGGATGGCCAGCTCCGACTCTGTCTGATCCAGGACAGGCAGCCCCAGGGTATCGCGATAGTAGTCGCGCATCGTGTCGAGCGGCGAGGCGGTTTGCAGTCGGAGTTCGAGGATGCGGTGGCCGTCGTCGGTCGATGCGTTGTTCATGGTCGCTGCCAACGTGGTCTTGCGCGGAAAGCCAACTGATGCCATCGCGACCGAGGCAACCGTGCCCAGCAGAAACTGGCGTCGTTGCCGCTGCGAGTTTTCCGTGTGCATGGAAGGCCTCCGTTGTTGGTCATGGTTTCGGCGCAGGAATTTCGGTGCTGATTGACTGGCAACATGGACGTCTGCCTGGCGGCGTGTGGTGCGGACCCCTGTAGGGGCAAGAACGCATTTGCGTTTGCGCAGGCCACCGTGCGACTCCACTGGATACGGTAAACTGGAATCATCGGCCTGTTAGCAGCTTCTGCATGTCGCCATTAGCGTCTACGCTGGCAACCAGCAGGTACGCGGCAAGCACGAGGATGCCTCCGAAAAACCCGACAATGCCCAAGACGATTCCGCCGGGTGAAAACCGGTGGCGCCATGCAAGCCACAACCCCGAAAGCGCCAGAAAGCACATGAAGTCCAGATTGAATTGACCGGGCCATGTCATGGCTGCAATATCCCCGAAGAATATCGGCAGCAGATTCCAGCCGTGGTTGACGCCGACGACGATCGTATAGATGGCGACGCAAACAAAAATTGCGGCAAGGAAATATCGAAACACGTTCATCATCATGGCTCCCATTCGTTGGCCGCTTGCCGAGCCGCTCATCACCGCGACGTGCGCGTCGCACGCGGCGGCCGCTCATCATCCCGTCGGCAATTCAAATCCCTTGCGCCGTGGTCGATCAAGGTGACGGTTCGCTTCGTCATCGTCGATGAATCGTTCGCCTGCCGGATCCCAACGGAGCCGCCGTCCGACGGCTCGGGCGATGTTGGCCAGGTGGCAGACCGTGACCGAGCGGTGTCCGATCTCCACGTCGGCTACCGGCAGCTCGCGTGTGCGGATGCAGTCGAGCCAGTTTTGCATGTGCCACCGGGCCTGCCACAGCGCCAGCTCGTCGCTCCATTTCCGCTCTTCCTCGGCGACGTCGAGCTTCTTTTTCAATTCGGCGGCGATCTGGGGCGGATTCGAAACGAATTTGTTACGGTTGATTTCCAATTTGCCTTTTTCGCAGGTGAACACGGCGCCGCCCATCGGGCCGTGGCCCGGTTCCAAAACGAAGCGCACCTCGACGCCGTCGGCGTAGCGCATCGCAACTTGGCCGTTGGGGCCGTCTGACAACGGGCGCACTTCGACTGGTCCGGTGCCGTCGGCGCCCAAGGCCCATTGGATCTGGTCCACGCCATGCGCGCCCCAGTTGGTCATCTCACCGCCAGCGAAATCGCGCCATCGCATCCAGCCCATCCAATCCGGATGGAACGGCCGAAAGGCCGCCTGGTTCAGCCACGTGTTCCAGTCGAGGCCGTCGGGCGTGGGCTGCTCGGGCAGTCCGGCGGCGGGCGAAGCCTCGGCCCCGGAATAATTGATCGCCCGCACGGCGAGCACTTTGCCAAGCCCGCCGCTGCGAATCAGCTCGCAGGCAACACGGTTCATTTCCATCGAACGCTGCTGCGTGCCGACCTGAAAGATTCGATCGTGCCGCCGCACGGCGTCGACCAGCGCGCGCCCTTCGCCCACGTAAAGCGTGAGCGGCTTCTCGGCGTAGACGTCTTTGCCGGCCTGGCAGGCGTGAATACAGGGCACGACGCGTTGGAACTCGCCGGTCGCGACGATCACCGCGTCGACGTCCTTTCGTTCCAGCAGCTTGTGATAGTCCTGGTAGACAGGCCAGTCCGCCTTGGCCTTGGCTTTGAACGCTTCGGCACGCGGCAGGTTGCAATCCGAAAGCGCGACGATCTGTGCCGACTCAGGCAATTGATCGAGCAGCAGACCGGCCCGTCCGCCCACGCCGATGGCGCCTACGGTAATGCGGTCGTTGGCGCCCGGCCGTCCGGGAGCAGACAGCGCGGTGCGCGGAATGATCGTTGGTGCTGTCAACGCAGTGGCGGACACGGCCCCCGCGGTTTTGAGAAACTGGCGGCGATTAGTGCGGGTGGCGGAAGAGTCGCTACGGCGATGCATCAGCATGCTCCGGCGGGAGGAGAGGCGGGGTTCGGGTGGGCGTCGCGCGCCGCGTCTCGCCAATCAGGCGCAGCGTCACGCGGCCAGCCGCCAGTATACCACAGCGCGTACAGCCATTGCGGGCCTGGAACGTCAAGCCTCGAGCGTGCCGTTGTACAGCCAGAACAGGATCAGGCCGCCGACGATCAACCGGTAGACGATAAATAGGTACGTCGAGTGCGTCCTTAGGTAGCGCAGCAAGAACGCGATCGATGCGTAGCCGACCACGCCGGAAACCAACGTGCTGACGATCAGCGCCGCTGCATCGTCCGAAGTGTTGAGCAACTGGTCGGCGTCCTTGACCAACTCGTAGATGCCCGCGGCGAAGACGGCCGGCAACGACAGCAAGAACGAGAAGCGGGCGGCCGTGTCGCGGGCAAGGCCGCGGAACAGACAAGCCGTGATCGTCGTGCCCGAGCGTGACGAACCAGGAATCAGCGAGACGGATTGCGCCATACCAGTAACGATCGCATCGGTCCAAGTGACGTCTTCGAGCTGCTTCTGCGGAATGCCTGCGCGGAGCCGGCGCCGCACCAGTGCTTCGGCACCGGCCAGCACGACGGCCAGTCCGATCATCGCCCCGGCGATGACGTACAGCGAGCGCAGTTGGTTTTCGATTTGTTCTTGAAACAGCAGCCCACAGACGACGATCGGCACGGTGGCCACGATCATCATCCATCCCAATCGCGATTCCAGCTCGGCAAAGGGTCGACGCGTGACCAGCCCGACCGCCCAAGCGCGAGCGATGCGCACCACATCATGGCGAAAGTAGGCGATCACCGCGGCCAGCGTTCCGATTTGGATGACGGCGGTGAACGCGGCTCCGGGATCAGGCCAACCGGCCAACGCCGGCACGATCCGCAGATGTGCGGTGCTGGAAATCGGCAGAAACTCGGTAAGTCCCTGCACGATGCCGAGAATAATAGCCTGGAACAGGTTCAACGTGGCAAGCTCCCACGGGATGCGGCGCAGCGTGAGTGGCCGTGCTAGCAGTATTTGGAAAATATAGCTTGACGTTTGGGCGCGGGCCGATGTTGTCGCCCGCGGCAGCACGGCCGACCCTTCAATCGTGACCCTTTTTCTGGCATAATGGCCGCTCGTTTGGTTCTGAGAAGCGCAGCCTTGCCCGGCGAAAACGAGCGTCGTGCGGGGCCCAGAAGGGAAGCAATGTACAAGAATCTGAATGCCCAGGCATTAGGGATTTCCGGGCGTGACAGCGAGATAATCGAGCTGGCCCTTTCGTATGGTTTCAAAGGCATCGATCTGGATCTGATTGAGTTCGCGGCCGAGGTCGAGCAACAGGGGATGGCGCGGGCGTCGCGGCTGCTGCTCAGTGCGCGGCTGCAGATGGGCAGCTTTCGGCTGCCGATTCGGTGGGGCGACAAAGAGCACTATCAGGCCGACATGGCCGCATTGCCACGTTGGGCGGAAATCGCACACGAGATGGAGTGTACGCGCGCCATCACGCGGATCGAACCGTCGCACGATCGATTACCCTACCACGAGAATTTTGAGTTCTGCCGGCAGCGACTGGTCGAAGTGGCCGAAGCGCTGGTGCCGTACAAGATCTCATTGGGACTGGAATACGTCGCGCCGATGAGCGCCCGCGGCGACGCGGCATTTCAGTTCATTCAGTCGTTCGATGAAATTCTGTTGCTGTTGCGCACGATCGGCGCACCGAATTTGGGCGTGGTGTTCGACTCGTGGCACTGGCATCTCAGCGGCGGGACGCTCGACGCGCTGCGGTCGCTGACCGCGGATAAGATCATTGCCGTGACGCTGGCCGATGCGGAGGTCGACACCACCGCCGCGACCGCGCAGTTGGACGAACGCCGGCTGCCGGGCGAGGGACAGGGAATCGACCTGGCCGCCCTGCTTGTGGCGCTTGCCGAGCTGGGGTACGACGGGCCGGTTTCTCCGGTGCCGGATCTCAGCAAAGTCGCGGCGACTGGCCGCGAACAACTCGTGAAGCTGGCCGGCGCGGCGCTAGACGGCGTGTGGAAGCAAGCCGGGCTGACGCGGGCCGGAAAGCTGGCAGCGGTGCCCGGCGCCTAAGCGATCCGCGGCGTGGCACGACTGGACGTGCTATGATCCAAGCGTTCTGCCTGCGCCGTCGTTTCATCGCGATCTGGTGGAAACGTCCGGCCGCGGTCCGCTGACTGTCGCACCGCGCACTTCGCCCCTGCGAGACAACTGTTCGTGTTTCACTTCGACCGTGGCCTAAAGCTTACCGACGCCGACCTGGCGATCGACTTTCGCCGGCGCCAACCGCGCGGTTTCATTTCGCACGCTCACACCGACCATATGGCGCGGCACGAGCTGGCGCTTTGCACGCCTCAGACCTCGGCACTGTACCAGTTTCGATTCGGTCCGCGGCCGACGCGCGCCCTGCCCTATCGCCAATCGGTTGAGTGGTCCGGGTTGCGACTGACTACGTATCCAGCCGGGCATTGCCTTGGCTCGGCCATGTTGTTGGCCGACGACGGCGAGCAATCGCTGCTCTACACCGGCGACTTCAAGCTGGGCGAATCGGCCACGGCCCAGCGGGCCGAATTGCCCAAAGCAGACGTGCTGGTGATCGAGAGCACGTACGGTCAGCCGATGTATCGTCATCCGCCCCGCGGGCAAGTCATCGATCAGTTGCTGAGCGGCGTGCGCGACGCGCTGCAAGACGGCGCGACGCCGGTCGTCGAAGCCTATGTGCTGGGGAAGGGGCAGGAGGTGACGCGGATTCTGACCGACGCCGGGTTTCCCGTGTTGCAGCACCCCAAGATTTACGAGATTTCGCAAGTTTACCGGCAGTGCGGCGTCGACTTGGGCGACTGTCACCGGTATGCCGACAAGCCGCTGCCGGGGCACGTGGTGGTTGTACCGCCGCGGATGCACCGACCGGGCCGACTGCCCGGCCTGAAGAAAACGGTTACGTTCGCCGTCACCGGCTGGGCAATGCACGGCGGGACGCGCGATCGGCTCGGCGTCGACCATGCCGTTCCGCTTTCCGACCACGCCGACTATGACGAGCTGTTCGAAGCGGTCCAGCGCGTCGAGGCCGATGTCGTGTATTGCACGCACGGGCCGGCCAGCTTCGTCGAGTGCCTGCGCGCCGAGGGCTTCAACGCGCATCCGCTCGAACAGTGCAATCGCGCGCAAACGACACGCACCGATCAGCGGCGGCTATTCTAGGCTCGGTCGCGCTAGTGCCAGGCGGGCAGGGGGCCGGTCGAAACCACCGCACGGTCGCACAATCACCGCGACGTTTTGGGCTATAGTAGTGGCAGTTGACCATTGGGTGCCACGCGTACGTTTGGGGAGTGGTGATGTCGATCTCAAGAAGCCTGACAGCGGCCGGAATGATTTGGATGGTGGTGACCGGTACGGCCTGCTCGGAAGATCCACAACCACTCGACGGACGCGAAGGGCGCAACTTGGCGCTTGACGAGTTCCGGCCCAAGCCGATGTTGAAGGTCGAGCAGCACTTGCTGCCGCGGGCGAAGTATCCGGTCGTCGACGTTCATACGCATCCGCGGTTTCGGTTCCATCACTCACGGGAACAACTCGACGCGTTCGTCAAATTGATGGACGACCAGAATATCGCCGTGTGTGTCAGCCTCGATGGGGGACTGGGAGAACAATTCGTCGAACACAGCAAATACCTGTGGACCGAGTATCGAGATCGATGGGTCATCTTCGCCACGATCGACTGGCGCGGAGCGGGCAAGGCGGACGACCCGGCCACCTGGGACTGTCATCGGCCCGATTTTGCCCGGCGCATCGTCGCGCAGCTCAAAGAAGCCAAGCAGATGGGCGCCAGCGGCTTGAAGGTTCACAAAACACTCGGACTGTTGTATCGAAATCCGGACGGGTCGTTGATTCGAGTCGACGATCCGCGTTGGGACCCGATTTGGAATGCCTGCGGAGAGCTGGGTTTTCCTGTATTGATTCACACGGCCGACCCGCAGGCGTTCTTCCTGCCGACCGACGCCACGAACGAGCGGTGGGAGGAACTAAAGCGGCATCCGGATTGGAGCTTCTACGGCAAAGACTTCCCGTCGTACGACGCGCTGATGGCCCAACTGCTAGCAATCGTCGAGCGGCACTCGGACACGACGTTCATCGGGGCCCATGTGGCGAGTTGCTCCGAAGATTTGGGCGCGGTCGGCCAGTGGCTCGACAAATACCCGAATCTTTACGTCGACATTGCGGCCCGCATCGCGGAACTGGGGCGACAGCCGTACACGGCCCGGCGGTTCATCATCGAGTACCAGGATCGCGTACTGTTTGCCACCGATGGGCCCCGCGTTGTCGAGCGACTCGGCTATCACTGGCGGTTTTTGGAAACGTTTGACGAATATTTCCCGTACGCGGAAAACGCGTTTCCGCCGCAAGGGTTTTGGATGATCTACGGCGTAAACCTGCCAGACGAAGTGCTCAAAAAGGTGTATAATGCGAATGCCGCGCGGCTGATCCCCGGGGTGAAACAGCGGCTGGCCGAGTACGAACGGCGGGAGCGGGGCGAGACGCCTTCCGAATAGCTTACCGCGACTCGGACGATGCTTTTCCGCGGCATGGTCGTTCAAGGCCGGCCGGTTATCAGGCCGATCACCGCGGCACGTGGGGGGCACGTTGTCAGACCCATCGGACCAAGGAGGTTCAACCATGGATCACGATCAATTCCAAGCGTGCATGGACGCGTGTCTGCGCTGCGCCGAGAAGTGTGAACAGTGTGTTGAGGCGTGCCGCGAGCTTTCGGATGCTGCGGCGGTGCGCGACTGCATCGCGCTGGCTTCCGACTGTGCACAATTCTGCCGCACGGCCATGGCGCTAATGGGACGCGAATCGCACTTTTCTGGCGAGGTGTGCCGCGTGTGCGCCGAGATCTGCGACTTTTGCGCCGCCGAGTGCGAGCGGCACGACCACGAGCCGTGCCGGAAATGCGCCGCGGAATGTCACGAGTGCGCCGAAGAGTGTCGGCGCCTGACGATGGCCGTCATTCGGGCCTAGCCTTCGGTCCCGTCAGCGCGATCGAGCGTCGTGCGGTCTCAAAGCAGATTGCGCGGCCGCGCTAGGCGCAGCGGAGAGGGAGTCCGGTCCGCGTCGCACGGCCGCGCAGTGCTGCTCGCAACGTTGGTTACCTGCTTCGACGCCCATGCCCGTGAGCCGGCGGCGCCGACGTCATGGCCTCGGCCCACGATCACAATGATCGCGGGACGGCTACGTCACGCTTCGTCGGGCTCGGGCTCGTTCTCGAACCGGATTCGAATCAGATTTCCGAACGAGTTGCCGCCCAGGTTTTCGCCCGTGTCGGTGCCCGGCCCGCCGTCGAAGAAGGCCAGCCAGCGGACACTTGTGCCGCCCACCGCGACGTGATCGTCACCCGATCCGAGCAACACGCCCAATCCGCCGAACACGCTGTCGGTGATCCGGACGCGGTCGTCGGCTGCGCCGGTGTTAATCAGCGCATAGCGAGCTTCGACGCCGTTGAGCACCACGTTGTCAGCTCCGCCGCCCGTGTGAACGAACGCGAAATGCCCGATCGTGGCGTCGACCAGCGCGATGCGGTCTTCGCCGTTGTACCCGCCAACGTGCAGATTGCGACCGACATGAAGATGTCGGGCGGCGAACCCATTGTTGCCCGCTCCGAGTTGTACCGAGAGGTTGCCCTGCACGGCGACGCCCAAGGGCCGGTCGGGCGGCAAATCCGCCGTATCGGTCGGTTCGTCGGGAACGATCGCCGGTCCCAAGCCGAGGCGCGCAATATCGTCGCCGAGCCCCATCTGTACGACCTCGTTGCGACCCACGCGCACGGCATGTTGTTCCAACCGATCGTCGCCAGGTCCGAATTGCAACACAAGATTGCCCGCAACGTGGACCGGGCCGGTATCGATGGGGATCTCGGGCAACGGCGCGTCGAGGGCAACCTCCGGAGTCGGTTCCGGATCGAGCGGCTGGGGCCCTTGGCCGACCAGCACGAAATCGTTGCCCGTTCCGGCAAAGACCACGACGTTTCTGGGCAGTTCGGCGTCAGTGAGAAAAAGTGAATCGTCACCTCCGCCAAGACCGACGAACAAATTGCCGGTGACGCCGTCAACGACGAGCTCACCGTTTTCGACACCCTCGATGCTGGTCGGATCTCCGTTGCTGTCGTCAAACCCGGCGATGACGAATTGTCCTGGATCTTCGCCAGCAGTGATGGCGATGACGTTGTCCTCGGCGTCGCCGCGGATCAGTAGATTTCCGCCATTGACTGTTACGGACACATCGCCGGCGAGAAGTTGCCGGTCTTCGAGAGATTCGACGGCCAGATGGCCGTACGCGCTAGATTTGCGCAACATAGGTCCGCTCCCTTCTCTGTTCCGAACGCGCCCCAAATCGTCGACGCCGCGCGGGCCCACCACGTGCGCCAGCCGACAACCGTATGAACCCCGCAAAGTGGAATTTGTTTCGCGGCTGCCGGCCGATCCAGGCTAATACTGAGGGCAATTGCCGTCAACACGGATCAAATTCACCAGGGTTGGGCCGAAGATCCTAGCGTAAGAGCGCGAACCGGTGATCGTGGTAAGTGCCGACTCAGATCGCGCAGCGCGCGTAAACCTTCGCGCGAACTCACAGAGACTCAGAGTTGTCGAAACAAGTGATGGCATGACGGCACAATCGCCGCGCAGCCTCCGCGCTAGCCACCCGGCCACGAGAACAGCCGAATGCGGTTTCCGTCCGGGTCGGCCGTCTCCGCTTCGCGCAGTCCCTCGGGATCGCGCGCCGGATAGCTCACCGGTGCGCCGGCCACGCGCATCCGCGCGACAATCTCTTGCACGTTGCTAACCTCGAACGCCAGACTGATGCGGATGGTTGCTTCGCCGGGGGTTTGTCGCGCAACGATGGCCAGGCGGTTGTCGCCGGCTTCGAGCAGAGCGTACTCATCGTCGACAACGCGCACCAGCACGCGCAACCCGAGCACGTTGCGGTACCAGTCGACCAGCTTGGGCCAGTTCGAGGTCCGCAGTTCGATGCAGTAGAGGGCTGGACGATCTTCTCGGCGGATATCTTTGGTCATCGGCGTGGGAGGACTCAAGAGCTTGGCATGGCCGCAGTTGCACGTTTCGTCGGACGAGCGGCCCCAGGGGCCGCTGTCATGCGAGCTGACATTGACCACAACACTAGTTGCTCTAGAATGTTGCGATTCAATTCGGCCCGTGCAAGATCACTATGACCGTGACCGATCGTCGCGCGCCCAGCGCCCAGCCCAAGATGAACACCCCAGGTGATTCGGATCGCAGTTCGCCCGGCATGCACGAGGCGTCCCGGCGCGAGAAGCTGCGGAAGCTTGAGTCGCTGGGAGTGGATCCGTGGGGCGGTCGTTTTGACGACGTGATGTCGGTGGGAGCGATCCGTTCGCGCGAGGGGGAGATCGTCGCCGAGGCGCTTCCGCCCGACTCCGACAAACGGCAACCGGATCAACACGGTCCCAAGGTGCGCGCGGCAGGCCGGATCGTGCTGCGCCGCAAGAAGGGCAAGCTGATCTTCATCGACATCCGGGATTGGACCGGACAGATCCAGATCTTCATCGGTCGGGCACAAGTCGGCGAAGACGATTGGGCGTTGGCCGAGTGCTTCGACTTGGGCGACCTGATCGGCGTTGACGGCGAACTAAAGCACACCAAGACCGGCGAGTTGACCATCTTCGCCGAGAAGCTCCACTTTTTGACCAAGACGCTCGAGCCGCCGCCGGAAAAGCACCATGGGCTGACCGATCCGGAAATGCGGCAGCGGATGCGCTACGTCGACCTGGCACACGGCGAGGGTGTGATCCAGCGGTTTCTCGATCGGGCGAAGATCGTTCAATCGATTCGCGGCACGCTGGGGCAACGCGGCTTCATCGAAGTCGAGGGCCCGACCTTGCACACGGTTGCCGGCGGCGCCGCGGCCCGCCCCTTTGCGACGCATCACAACACGCTCGACATGCCGCTGACGCTGCGGATCGCGCTCGAGTTGCACTTGAAGCGGTTGCTGGTCGGCGGAATCGAGCGCGTGTTCGAGCTGGGACGGGTCTATCGCAACGAGGGAATCAGTCCGCGGCACAATCCCGAGTTCACGATGCTCGAGGTGTACCAGGCGTACGGCGACTACAACTCGATGATGGAGCTGACCGAAGCGCTGATCGTCGACGCGATTGCCGCCACGGGTCAGTCGCCGCAATTGGCCTGGGGAGATCGCACGCTCGACTTCTCACCCCCGTTTGCGCGCAAGACCTACGACGAACTGTTCTCCGAGCACACCGGCCTGGCGGCCGACGATGCCAAAGCGATCGCGAAATTGGCCGACGAGATCGGATTCGAGACTAAAGGGGTTCACCCGGACGTCATCAAGAATGAAGTATTCGAGGAGCGTGTCGAGGACCAGCTCGACGGTCCGATCTTTGTCATCGACTATCCGGCTAGCATTTGCCCGTTGACCAAGCGGAAGCGCGACAACCCGGAGATCGCCGAGCGTTTCGAGCTATTCGTGGCGGGCATGGAAGTGGCCAATGCCTACACGGAGCTCAACGACCCGGACTTGCAGGAAGAACTGTTCCGCACGCAGTTGGCCGGCCAGAGCGCGGAGGACTCGATGGCCAAGATGGATCACGACTTTATCCGAGCGTTGCGGCACGGGATGCCGCCGGCGGGCGGGTTGGGTGTCGGGATCGATCGGCTGGTGATGCTGCTGACGAATTGTCAAACGATTCGCGACGTGATTCTGTTTCCGCTGTTGCGTTTGGAAGAGCCACGCTAGTCGCGCGCCGCGACCCACACGGACGATACATCGGTTTTTTGCCAAAGGATTGGCCATGTACAAGCTGCTGCTCTGCTGGCGGTATCTGCGAACGCGCTACATCGCGCTGGCCTCGATCATTAGCGTGATGTTGGGCGTGGCCACGATGATCGTGGTCAACAGCGTGATGACCGGCTTCACGCGCGAGATGCAGGGCCGCATCCACGGAATCCTGTCCGACGTCGTCTTCGAGTCGCACAGCATGGAGGGATTCCACGATCCCGAGCGTCACATGCAGCAGATCCGCAAGGTGGCCGGCGAGTACATCGCTGGAATGACGCCTACGGTTGTCGTGCCGGCCATGTTGGTGCTCGACGTCAATGGTCAATACGTGACGCGGCAGATCAGCTTCATCGGCATTGATGAAGCGACGCACGATCAGGTAAGCGACTTCAGCCGCTACTTGCAGCATCCAAGCAACCGCGATGATCTCAGCTTTGAACTGCGCGAAGACGGGTACGATCAGTTGGATCATCAAGCCGGCGAGAACGCGATTCCGCGCGAGCGGATGGACGTTGCTGGTTGGGTGTATCGCCGGCTAAAGGCGCGTTACCAAGCCGAGCGAGAAGCGCTGATGGCGCCGCCTGCCGGCATGCCGGTCATCGCGCCTGGCGAAGGTCCGCCCGGAGATTCCGCCGCGCCGCGCGATACGGCCGCTGACAACGTTGCGGCGAAGGGGCCGGCGGCCGAACCTGGCACATCGGCCGGCGACGATGAAGTGGTTGGTCCTTCGACCGGCGCGAATCCGTTTGCCGCGGCCGACGTGGAAGCCGGCAAGGTCTTTGATCCCGCCACCGAACAACACACTGGCGTCGTGCTGGGGTTCGCTTTGGCGGCGTATCGCCTGCGCGACGGCAGCGACCGGTTCCTGGCGCTGCCGGGCGACGACGTGAAGATTACGGTCCCCTCGTCCGGAACGCCTCCCAAGGCGGTCAGCGGCGAGTTTACGATCGTCGACTTCTACGAGAGCAAAATGAGCGAGTACGACGCGAACTTCGTCTTCGTGCCGATTCGCAAGTTGCAACAAATGCGCGGGATGATCGATCCGTCGACCGGTATCGGCAATGTCACGTCGATCCAAATCAAGCTGCACGACGACGCGAACGGAACCAAAGTACGCGATCTGCTGCGCTCTGCGTTCGCGCCGCAAATCTACTCCGTGCAAACTTGGCGAGATAAGCAAGGCCCGCTGCTGGCCGCTGCCCAGTTGGAAACGAACATTCTCAACGTGCTGCTGTTCATGATCATCGCCGTGGCAGGCTTTGGCATCCTGGCCACCTTCTTCATGATTGTCGTCGAGAAGACGCGCGACATCGGCATTCTGAAATCGTTGGGAGCACCGAGTCGTGGCATCCTGGGCATTTTCCTGGCCTATGGGCTGTCGCTGGGAATCGTCGGCTCGGGCGTCGGGCTGGTGCTCGGTCTGGTGTTTGTCGCGTATATCAATGACATTGCCGACGCTCTGGCCTGGTTCACGGGCCAAGAGGTGTTCGACCCAACCGTCTACTACTTCCAAGAGATTCCCACGATCGTCGAACCGTTTACTGTGACTTGGATCGTGGTGGGCGCGATGCTGATCGCCGTGTTGGCAAGCGTTTTGCCGGCCTGCCGCGCCGCAATGCTACATCCCGTGGAGGCCTTGCGCTATGAGTAATGCGCGCGCGTTCGTTCAATCGGAATCCCGCGTTCATCACGGCTCGGGCCCACATGCTGCAATGGCGTCGTCGCAGTCGGCCAACGACCAAACGGCACGGAGCGTGCAGCTCGCGGCCGTGGCGCTGCATAAGCGATACCGCAAAGGTCAGGTCGAGATTCCGGTGCTGCGTGGCGTTGACTTCGAGGTGCGTGGTGGCGAATTCGTCTCGATCATCGGCCAAAGCGGCTCAGGAAAGAGCACGCTGCTGCACCTGCTCGGAACGCTCGACGCGCCGGATCGCGGGGAAGTGCGATTTCACGGCGAGCGGATCGACGATCTATCGTCGGCCGGTCGAGATCAGTTGCGCAACCAAAAATTCGGGATGATCTTTCAGTTCTATCACCTATTGCCCGAACTATCGGCCTTGGAAAACGTGCTCGCGCCGCTCTTGATCGAGCAGAGCACGTGGGGATACCTGCTGAACCGGCGACGCTTCGTGCAACGGGCCAAGCAGTTGTTGGAGATGGTCGGGCTATCGCACCGACTGAACCATCGTCCGCGCGAACTGTCGGGCGGCGAGATGCAGCGGGCCGCCATTGCCCGAGCGCTGATCGCTAAACCCGAAGTGCTGTTGGCCGACGAGCCGACAGGCAACTTGGACACTGCAACGGGCGAGGAGATTCTGCGAATTCTGCGAACCTTGAACGACCAGCAGAATCTCACTATAGTCATGGTGACGCACGATCGTGCCATTGCCGCGCAGGCTGACCGCACCGTTCGGCTGGCCGAGGGAAAGGTCGCGGCGGTGGACTAACGGCCTGCCGGTCCGCGAACTTTGCGTTGGGCCCGGCGAGCAGTGCCCGCACATCGGATCGGCACTTCGCATGGTCCGCGGTGTTTTCCGGCGCCAGTCGGACAGCCAAGTCATGCCGTGCGTCGCCACGCACGCCAAGCCGTCGGAGGATTCCGTGTCCGTACAGTCGCAGCCAACGCAGAAGTCCGCCGGCGCGCCCGCGCAGAGCAGTCCGGCCGCGTTCAAGGTCTGGATCAACGGGCAACTGTATGAGAAACCGGACGCGAAGATCAGCGTCTATGATCACGGTTTGCTGTACGGCGACGGTGTGTTCGAGGGCTTGCGAAGTTACGGCGGAAAGGTCTTTCGGCTGAACGAGCACTTGGATCGGCTGTGGAATTCCGCCAAGGCGATCGCGCTGGAGATTCCACTTTCTCGCGAACAGATCGCCCGGGCGATGGACGAGACGCTCAAGGCCAACGGGTTGGCCGACGGCTACATTCGCCTGATCGTGACCCGAGGCGCGGGCACGCTGGGGTTGGACCCGGCCCGCACATCCGATCCCCAGGTGATCATCATCACCGATCTCATCGCGGTATATCCGGCTGAGTTGTACGACGCCGGGCTTGAAATCGTCACGGCCAGTACGCTACGCAACCATCCGGCGGCGCTCAACCCGCGGATCAAGTCGCTCAACTACCTGAACAACATCCTGGCCAAGATCGAGTGCCTGCAAGCGGGGTGCATGGAAGCACTGATGCTCAACCACAAAGGCGAAGTTGCCGAGTGTACGGCCGACAACATCTTTCTGGTCCGCAATGGCGTGATCACGACACCGCCGACCGACGCCGGCGTGCTGGAAGGAATCACCCGTGACGCGGTGATCGAGCTGGCCCGCGAGTCGGGGCTGGAAGTTCGGATCGAACCGATCACACGCCACGACGTCTACATCGCTGACGAATGCTTCTTGACCGGCACCGCCGTCGAAGTGATTGCCGTGGTCAAGGTCGACAGCCGCAAGATCGGCTCGGGTACGCCGGGCCCAATTGCCCGAGACTTGAAAGACAAGTTTCACAAGCTGGCCCGCAGCTAACGGCCGATTCGGGCAAGGGTGGCGTGGGCCATCGGCGAGCGCATTCGGCCCGCCAGCGCGGAATCGGCGGTCTTGCTACAGACCACGGCGCGAATCCCTTATACTGGGCACCGTTGTCGGCCGTTGTGGGCCGTGGTCCGATTTTCGTATCGCGATGGAGCGTTTCCGATGATTGCGCGCTCGACTCTGTTCCCCGTGTTCCTGGGCATGGGGCTGTTGGTAGCGGCTGGCATGTCCGAGTTTGCCGCGGCCGACGATTGGCCTCAGTGGCGCGGTCCGACGCGTGACGCGGTATGGCGCGAAGACGGCTTGCTCGACACCTTCGCCACGGACCAACTCAAGATTTCCTGGCGACAGCCCATCTCCAGCGGCTATAGCGGACCGACGGTTGCCGATGGCCGGGTGTTTGTTACCGACCGTGTCGTCGAACCCAAGCAGATCGAGCGAATTCACGCCTTCGACGCCAAGACAGGCAAGCCGCTGTGGACGCACGAGTACGACTGCGTTTACGAAAACGTGGGCTACACCGCCGGTCCGCGGGCCAACGTAACGGTCGACGGCGACCGCGCGTATTCCTTGGGCTCGCTGGGGAATCTGTTTTGTTTGGACGTTGCCAGCGGCAAGGTCAAGTGGAGCAAGGACTGCAACGCGCAGTACAAGATTCGAATGCCGATCTGGGGAATCGCGTCGGCACCGCTCGTCGATGGTGACCTGGTCATCGTGCAAATCGGCGGCGAAGGTGCGTGCCTCGTGGCATTTGACAAACACACCGGCGAAGAGCGCTGGCGGGCGCTCGACGACAATGCCTCGTACTCCGCGCCGATCATCATCGAACAGGCCGGCCATCGCGTGCTGGTCTGTTGGACGGGCGACAGCGTCGCCGGCTTGGACCCTCGGACGGGCGATGTGCATTGGCTGCATCCATTTAAGCCGGCCAAGATGGTCATCAACATCGCGACGCCCGTGGTCGAAGACAATCGTATGTTCCTGACTAGCTTTTACGACGGCTCGCTGATGCTCAAGCTGAAGACCGACGCGCTGGCGGTCGAGCCCATCTGGCGGCGCAGCGGGCGCGATGAGCGCAACACCGACAGCCTACACTCGATCATCAGCACACCCTATCTCGAGGGCGACTTTGTTTACGGCGTCGACAGCTATGGCGAGTTCCGTTGTCTGGACGCGCTGACCGGCGATCGGATTTGGGAAAGTCTGGAGCCGACGCCGAAGTCTCGCTGGAGCACGATTCACATGGTCCGCAACGGTCGGCGGATGTGGATGTTCAATGAACGGGGCGAGCTGATCATCGCCACGCTTTCGCCCGAGGGCTATCGGGAGATTAGCCGTGCCAAGCTGATCGAGCCGACCGAAGAACAACTGCGGATGCGCAACGGAGTGTGCTGGGCGCACCCGGCGTATGCCAACCGGCACGTCTTTGCCCGCAACGACAACGAGCTGGTCTGCGCCAGCCTGGCCGCCGGCGAAAACTGACGCGGATCGTGCGGAGTTGCCCTTCCGGCCGGCTTTGGGGGTCGGCACATGTCCGGCGAACGGGCCGATTGCTGGGCACGTGCTGTCGGAGTCTTGCCGCAGTGGCGTCCGTAGCAGGTGCAATTGCCCCATTTCCCAAGCCATTTCTTTTCGCGCAGACGGCTTATGTTTCGCATTGTGTCACCTGGAGCTGGGCGGAGACGACCCAACACCCCGCGCCCGGCCATACCCCGATTGACGCTTGAATCCCCTCCGTTACAATCGCCGACGGTTCAACAGGCGCCAGGCGAGCAAGATTCTGAGCTGGTTTGGCGGCTCGAATGATTCGTGATGCGCGATCGTCGCATCGGGTCGGACGCATGAGGTGTCACGCAAGCAGGGAATGCTTCGCATGAACGTCAACCGGCTGGCCGCCAGCGCGTTGGTACGCGCCCCGGCCAAGCTGAATCTTTTCTTTGAGGTTCTCGCCAAGCGCAGCGATGGTTTCCATGAGATCGAAACACTCATGGTGCCGATTGGGCTGTTCGACAGTCTAATTGCCTCGACAGATCCCGAGGGTCGCATTTCGGTAGCGTGCCGGTGGGCAGCCCCCGGTGACGGTGCGATTCTCGATGTCGCGCGCGGCAGCTTGCCAGGCGAGATGACCCGCAATCTTGCCTATCGGGCCGTCGAGCTACTGCGCGAGCGGGCCGGTGCCGGGCAAGGAATTCAGATCGAGCTGGTCAAGCGCATCCCGACCGAAGCGGGATTGGGTGGCGGATCGAGCGACGCCGCCGCCGCACTCCTGGCAGCCAACGCGCTTTGGGAGTTGGACTGGTCGCGCGAGGCGCTGGCCGAGCTGGCCGCGGAACTGGGCAGCGACGTCCCATTCTTCCTGGCCGACGGTCCGTCGATCTGTCGTGGTCGTGGCGAACGGGTCGAACGCGTGGCCGGATTGGGCGCGATCGACCTGGTGATCGTTCGCCCGCCGGACGGGCTTTCGACGGCAAAAGTCTACGGCAACTGCCGCGTGCCCGACGCGCCGATGCCGGTCGAGCCGGTGATCACCGCTTTGCGCCGGGGCGACGCGCGGGGGCTGCGCCGGGCGATGCACAACCGACTCGAGGAGGCAGCCGCGGATCTATCGCCATGGGTCGGCCGGTTGCGACGCGAGTTTGCCCGCGAGGACTGCCTTGCCGCGCAGCTTTGTGGCAGCGGCTCGGCATACTTTGGAATCTGTCGCCATGCACGCCATGCGCGCCGCGTCGCGGGGCGTTTGAGGATGCGTGGTGTTGGTCAGGTCTACGCCGCCAGGACGAGCAAGTAACGCAGCATTGTAAGGAGAACGGCCGTGGAAATCACCGAAGTGCGCGTCAAACTCATGGAGGATGCCAGCGAGCGTCTCCAAGCCTTTTGTTCCATCACCTTTGACAACGCGTTCGTAGTACGCGACCTGAAGATCATCGATGGAACCCATGGCCCGTTCGTGGCAATGCCCAGCCGCAAGCTAACGGCCCATTGTCCGCGCTGCGGATGCAAGAATCACCTCCGCGCCGCACATTGCAATCAATGCGGCGCGCGCTTGGACGACGAGCGGCTCGTGAAGGACGAAGACGGCCGCGCGAAGCTCTATGCCGACATCGCCCATCCGATCAATTCGGCCTGCCGCGAGATGATCCAAGATCGGGTCATCGAGGAGTACAAGCTCGAGCTCGATCGGTCGCAGGAACCCGGATACCAGTCGACGTACGACGACTACGACCAGGTCGAGAGCGTTGCCGCGCCACCGCCGAAGGAGGCGGCAGCCCGGGAAACACACGTTCAGCCTGCCGAGCCTCAGCCGCCCCGGCCGCATCGTCCGGCGGCGAAGCACGAATCGTCTCGACCGGCGCGCCATGCGGCCGGGCCTCCGGCCAAAAAAACCACGCAGGACGGTTTCGGCGCCGGCATCTTTTGACGCGGGCGGCTGCAGCCACCTGATCGGCGCTGTCTTGCCAGTGCATTACGCCGCGACCGCATCGCCGAGCGTCAACCGCCGCAGCGCGCGAAAGTTTGCCGGCCTGGTAAACCTCAGCGATCGTGCCATTGGTGGCGATGCGCGCCCCGAATTCCGAGCGGAATTTCGCCCTGTCGCGGGTTGCACTTCGATTGGCCGCGTGTATGGTTCCTTAGCCCTACCTATCGCGCTGCCGAAGCGCGATCCCGTTTCCCGCCTCGGAGAAGAGAGCTATGCGCAAGTTGCTGATTCTGTCAGTTTTGAGTCTGATTACGGCCGCCTCCAGCGGTTGCTTCCACCGCAACGCGTGTTGCGGCGTTGGATCGGGCGGCTTGTTCGGTTGGAAACCGCAGCAGCCTCAGCCGACGATGGTGCAGTATTGCGACCCGTGCTGCCAACCGCAGCAAGTGCAGTGTTGCCCGCAACCGGCTCCGTGCTGTCCGTAGTCGCACCCGCCGGCAAGTCCGGCTGGCGTTTCGACGCCACTTGGCGCTGCACGACGCGCCAACCGATGAAGTCAACGACACTCCCCGCGACCCCAGGGCGCCATTGCTGCCACGTGCGGCGATGCCCAGCGCACGGGCGTACTGCCCGCCCGTGGCGCCCCATCGGGTCGAAGGGGGCATTTCTCATCTGACGTTTTCCTGCCCGCACGCACATCGCCTCGTGCCGAGCCGTCCGCGTCCCACTTCTTGCGGGTCTCACGCAAAGTAACCGATCGCGTTTTGAAAGACGCGCATTCCGTCGCCGGTCTTTTGTGGCGTGCGCCGTGTCCATTGTGGATGGTGCGTCGGATCAACGTGGCGTTCCGGGTGCGGCATCAGTCCACACACGCGCCCCGTCTCGTCGCACACGCCCGCAATGTCGGCCAGCGATCCATTGGGGTTGTCGGGATAGGCGACCGACGCGGACATCGCGGTCGGCATGTCGTTCGGCGGATGCGTGCCATAGCGCAGCACGACCTGCTGGTTCGCCACGAGCTTGGCAAGACCCGACGCGTTGGCCGGCACAAACTTGCCCTCGGCATGGGCCACCGGCAGATACATCGAGTCGATGCCCTGGAAGAAGACCGATTGGTTGCTCGAAACGGTTAGCGGTACCCAGCGGTCCTCGAATCGCCCCGAATCATTCCACGCCAGCGTGGCCGGCACGGCGCCGTCGTCTTGCAAGGGAAGCAAGACACCCGATTTGAGCAGCACCTGAAACCCGTTGCAGATGCCGAGGATCAGCTTGCCGTCGGCTTTGAAACGCTGCAAGCAGTCGGACAAATGCCGCCGCAACTGGTTGGCCAGGATGCGTCCGGCGGCCACGTCGTCGCCATAGCTGAATCCGCCCGGCACGCACAGCACCTGAAACTCGTCAAGCAACGTGGGTGATTCCAGCAAGCGATTGACGTGCAGGCGCTGCGGACGACCGCCCGCCTGCGCGAAGGCAAACTCGGTTTCCAGGTCGCAATTCGCGCCCGGTGCTCGCAGAATCAAAACACGTGGTTGAGCCATGGCCGAGTTTGCTTATCCGCTTTGTCGTTTCCCTAGGACCAGTTCAAGGGTGCTTGCCACGCGGCCTTCAGTTCGTCACACGACTGGGTGGCAAGGACGCGCTTGCCGGAAGCCAGCACGAGTTGGCCGTCGTCGGTTACGCTACCGATCCGGGCGTGGGCCACACCGGCCAGGTGCTTTTCGAATTCCGCCGCCGATTCGGGTGCCACTTCGCACACGAACCGCGTATTCGATTCCGAAAACAGCAGGACAGCGTCGCGGTGCGTCCCATCGTCGACCGTGTTCGGAATTTCGGCGACGTCGACGCTGGCCGCGAGTCCGCCGGCGAAGGCCATTTCCGCGACAGCCACGGCGAGCCCGCCTTCGCTCAAATCGTGACACGCCCGGACCAGTCCGGCGGCAATCGCGGAGTGCACCGCGGCGAACGTCTTGCGCGCCTGTGGCCCATTGACTTGTGGCACGCGTCCACCGGCCAGGCCGCGAATCTGAGCGAAGTGCGATCCGCCCATCTCGTCATGCGTCGTGCCGACCAAATAAAGCGAGTTGCCGGCCTGTTTGAGGTCCATCGTCACGGCCCGGCCGACATCGTCGATCTGTCCCAGCGCGCTGATCAACAGCGACGGCGGAATGCTGATCGATCGGGCGCGGTCCTCGGCGTCGCGATAACTGAACTCGTTGTTCAGGCTGTCCTTGCCACTGATGAACGGCGTGCCCAGTTCCACAGCCAGGTCGTGGCAGGCGATTGCCGCGCGGACCAGCGAGCCAAGCGTTTGCGGGCGATCCGTATTGCCCCAGCAAAAGTTGTCAAGGATTGCGATTCGCGTGGGATCCGCACCAACGGCCACACAATTGCGGACCGCTTCGTCAATGGCGCTGGTGGCCATGTGGTGCGTATCAAAATCTCCATACGCGGGATTCATGCCGCATGCCACGACAATTCCGCGGCGCGATGACAGAACGGGTCGCAGCACGGCGGCGTCGCTCGGCCCATCGTTGTTTGCACCAACCAACGGTTTGACGACGCTGCCGCCTTGTACTTCGTGATCGTACTGGCGAATGACCCAATGTTTGCTCGCCACGTTGAGCGAGCCCAGGATTACGCGCAGTGCCTCGCCCAAGTTCGCGCCGGCCGTTTCGCTCCATGCGATGTCGACCACCGGCGGCGGCGCGTACGTGGCCTCGCGCACCACCGGCGGACGGCCATCGTGCAAGAAGCTCATCGTCAGGTCGGCAACTTCCTGCTCGGCATACTTGAGCTTGAGCCGGCCGGTGGGCACAAACTTGCCAATGATTGTCGCTTCGACACCTTCGGCCTGGCACAACGCGGAGAAGGCTTCCCATTGGTCGGGGCCGACGGACAGCACCATCCGCTCCTGTGCTTCGGAGATCCAGATTTCTGTGTAGGACAGCCCGTCGTACTTCAGCGGCGCGCGTTCGAGCCAGACCTCGGCGCCAATGTGTTCGCCCATTTCGCCGACAGCGCTCGAAAACCCGCCGGCGCCGCAATCGGTGATGGCGTGATAGAGGCCACGATCGCGCGCCTCGAGCACCACGTCGAGCAACATTTTCTCGGTGATCGCGTTGCCGATTTGCACGGCGCCACCCGAAAGCGACTCGCTCTGATGCGTCAACTCCGCGGAGCTGAACGTGGCCCCGTGGATTCCGTCGCGTCCGGTGCGCCCGCCGATGGCCACGATGTGGTCGCCGGCCACGGGCTCCTTGAACGACTTATCGTGCAGAATCAGGCCGACATTGCCGCAGTAGACCAGCGGATTGCCGAGATAGCGCGGGTCGAAGTAGATCGCGCCGTTGACAGTCGGAATGCCCATCCGATTGCCGTAGTCGCGCACGCCGGCCACCACGCCTTGCATCACGCGCCGCGGGTGGAGTGCGCCGGGCGGAACCTCGCTTTCGGGAGTATCGGGCGGCGCGAAGCAGAACACGTCAGTGTTGGCGATCGGTTTTGCGCCCAGACCGGTGCCCAAGGGATCGCGGATTACGCCCCCGATGCCGGTGTTGGCTCCGCCGTAGGGTTCCAAGGCGGAAGGGTGGTTGTGCGTCTCAACCTTGAAGACCACGTTGTTCTGTTCATCGAAGCGAACAATGCCGGCGTTGTCGGCAAATACGCTGACGCACCAATCGTCCGGTCCCAACGCGGCGCGGATCTTGCCCGTCGCGGCAAAGATCGTTTCCTTGAGCATGTTGTCGAATTGGCGGGCACCGTCGGGTCCTTGATACGCAATCCGTCCGGCGAGCGTCTTGTGGCTGCAATGCTCGCTCCACGTTTGTGCGACAGTTTCCAGCTCGACGTCGGTTGGGTCGCGCTTGAGTTGGCGAAAATGCTCCTGAATCGTGCGCATCTCAGCCAACGAGAGGTACAGTTGTCCCTCGCGACTAAGTCGCGTGAGTGCGTCGTCGTCGAGCGCCCGAATCGGCACGCGGATCAACTCGAACTCATACGGCGCTCCAAGTTCGAGCTGATCGAACGCCAGCGGGCCGACCACAACTTGCTCGATCGCGTCGTTGGCCAGCACCTTCGCGGCCAACAGGCGCAGCGTGTCGTCGGGCAACGCGGCAAACCAATACTTGCGCAACGTGCGCACCGCGTCGGCTTGCAAATCCAAATCGGCCATGGCGGCCAGCGCGCTTTGGGCCACCGGGTCCATGACGCCCGGCTTGGGCAGCACGTGGACGGCCTGCCAATCGCTGGCATCGTCGCGGGCACTCGAATGTGCTAGGGCCGGATCCACCAGCCGCGGATCGCCGATTGGCGCGACGACGGCCCGCTCGACAACGTTGTCGACCAACAGCTCGCGCACCATCCGATCGAGCTGCTGTTGGTCGAGGTCTCCCTGGACGAGGTACCCGTGCGCGGCCAGCACGGGCAAGTCGTCGTGGATGCCCAATGTGGCGGCGGCGGATCGCACGTCGGAGGCGGCCCGATTCAGCTGCCCGGCGGCCGGATAAATGTCAACTTCCCACAGCATCTCGAATCCGTTTGGCCTCGGCCAGAAGTCGTTCCAGCGCCGCGGCGTCGCGAGCTTCCAATGCGGCTCGCCACTCGGCCAACAGATTCGCGAATTGCTCCAGCGAGTCCAGAAGATTGGTCCGATTGGCCAGCAGGATCTGCCGCCACAAGACCGGGTCGCCGGCGGCGATCCGCGTCGCATCCTGCCATCCGCCCGCGGTAAGCGTAACGTACCGCTGGGGCGTTGCGCCTGCAATGGCCGCCGCGGCCAGATGCGGCAAATGGCTGGTCACGGCCAGCGCCCGATCGTGTTCATCGGCGGGCATGGTTACGACGCGCGCGCCCAGTGCCTGCCAAAAGTCGGACAGCCGCGTTACGTCGTCGTTCGGCGTATTTGCCGTGGGCGTGACGACCACGGCCCGGTTGTCGAATAGATCGGCCGACGCGTGCTGCGGGCCGCGCTTCTCGTTGCCGGCCAGGGGATGGCTGCCCACGAACCGCACACCCTGCGGCCACTTGGCGGCGGTGGCGGCCTGCTCCACGTCCTGGACAATCTGTTGCTTCGTGCTGCCGGCGTCGGTGATCAGCGTGTTGGGCCGACAGTGTGGCGCGAGGCGCACGACCAGTGGCACAATGTGGTCGACCGGCGCGCAAATGACGACCAAATCGGTGTCTTTCACCGCCGCCTCGGGCTGCGAGACCGGTTCGGTGATGGCACCCCGTTGCATTGCGGCTTCGAGCGTCGCGTCGCGCGAGCCGGTGCCAACGATCCGCTTGGCCACGCCCCGATCGCGCACCGCCAGCCCGACCGATCCTCCGATCAGTCCCACGCCAACGATCGTGATGGAGTCGAGCGGTTTCATCGCGGTTGGGCCGCGCGAAGCGGTCTTGTGAGTTGCGTCTGGCTCCGACGAAGCGGGGATTGTACCAAATGGCCTGCGCGGCTTGCAGGGTTGGCACAGCACTTGCGGGGCTTTCGCGAGACGAATCGCGCCATATCGAGACCGCGGCGCCTTGGCCATGGTTTCACCGGCCAGCGCGAGGCGTTAAGCTACCAACGGGGGATCACACACCGCGGTTGGCGCCGGCTATGACGCTGTTCGAACCTCGCATCGGCCTGAAGCCGCTAGCCGGCTTGTGCCGCCGAATGGCCACGTCGCTGGGCGCGGGAGTCGACGTGCGCGGCGTCTTGCTGCGCGAGGCGAACGCCGCGCGCGGGCTGGCGCGGAGCCGTTTCGACGTGCTCAGCGAACAAGTCGCCGCCGGAACACCGGTCGCCGACGCTCTGAAAGAGACCGGCAATTACTTTCCCGAGTTCTTCCGCGAAGTGGTGCGCGTGGGCGAGCAGAGCGGCCACTTGCCCGAGGTGCTCCGGCAATTGGCCGATCACTACGACCACCAGGTCAAGCTGCGGCGCATCTTTCTGGCGGCCATTTCGTGGCCGTTGCTCGAACTGATCCTGGCGCTATCGGTCATCGGACTGCTGATCTGGTTGATGGGGGCATTGCCCCAACTGCGCAAAGCCAATATCGACATTCTGGGTTTCGGGCTCACCGGCACCAGCGGCCTGATCAAGTACTTGGCCATCCTGGCCGCAATCGCCTTCGCGGCGTTGATCACCTATCGTGCGGCGGCACGCGGCATGCTGTGGGTCGCGCCGGTGCAACGAGTGATCATGAGCATCCCGCGGCTCGGCCGCGCGATCGAAACGCTGGCGATGGCGCGCATGACGTGGGCCCTGCACGTGACGCTTAATTCAGGCATGGACTTGCGGCGGGCACTCAAGATGTCGATCGGCAGCACGAACAACATCGTCTATACGCAGCACACGGCCCGCGTGCTGGACGCGATCCAGCAAGGCGACAGCATCTACGAGGCGCTCAGTGCCGCCGGTGTGTTTCCGGTGGATTTGCTCGAAACGGTTCAAGTGGGCGAGCAAAGCGGCCGGCTTGTCGAGTCGATGGCGCACATGGCCCAGGAGTACCAGGATCAGGCCCGCACGGCGATGAACGTGCTGACAGTTCTGATGGGGGTGGCCGTGACCGGGTTGATCGTCGCCGTGATCATTTTCTTGATCTTTAGCATTTTCAGCTTCTACGTTGGCGCAATCAACGATGCGGTCAACATGAAACCGTAGTCAAGCTGTGCTAACGTCGGGCGAACCGTCGGGCTTGTTCCACGATGTCCAGCCCGACGTGCTCGCTCCAGGCCGTGATCAGCCGGGCGAACACCGTTCCCGGTGTGCCGCCGCCAATCGGTTTTCCGTTGAGCGCGACGACTGGCAACAAGCAGTAGGACGTGGCGGTCAGTAGCACCTCGTCGGCCGAGCGCAGATCGTCCGGCCGCAGATCACGCTCAGCCAGCGGGATCTCGAGCGCCGCGGCTAGGTCCGACACGGCCGCGAGGCTGATGCCCGGCAGGACTTTTTTTCGCGGCGGCGTGATGAGTCCTTGCGCTTCGCTGTATGCGACAAGGTTGGCGGTGGTCGTTTCGGTGACACACCCTTCGGGATCGAGCATCAGGGCGCGGCTGCCGGGTTGTCGCGCGGCCGCCTGCCGATCGGCCAGGTAGTAGTGCATCCGACTGCGGCACTTCAGTTCAGCAGGCCAGCAATCGGTTGGCACCTGCGCCACGTCGGTTGTCGCCAGCGATTGGCCTGTCTGATAGCCGGCTGCCCAAAGATCGAACCGCAAGGGAAAGGTATGAATGCAAACGGTCGGCTCGGCCGTGGCATGGGCGACCATCGCCGAATAGCTGCCAGGCGTGACAAGAATCGCCAACCCTAAGTCGTCGCCCGGGGCGAGCAGAGCGTGATTGCGCGCCGCGAGTTGCTCCGCCACGCGACCGAGTTCTTCGACGGACGTTGGCAGTTCGACCTGCACGATTTCCAACGAATGGGCCAGTCGGCGGAGGTGGTCCGGCAGGCGGAACAGCTTGCCGCCGAACGTGCGCAACTGCTCGGCCACCGTCGTGCCTTGCACGAATCCGCCGTCGGTCACTCGAACGACGGCCTGCGCGGCGGGCACGAAGCGGCCGTCGAGATAGGCTTCAGGTTCGCTCATCGAGACGGCGCCCAACATTTGCCTTGCCACGTGTCGCGGCGCACCAGTTCCGCTTCGAGCGCCAGCAGCACGGCCGGTTTGTCGAGACACCAAGCGGGGCCAATGAAGAAGTCGCCCGGTGCGTCGCCGCTGATCCGCTCAACCAGCGTCGTGGGTGGGAGCAGTTCGAGAAAATCGACCACGGTGGTGATGTATTCGTCGCGATCCATCAGTTGCACCTCACCACGGGCCACCTGGTCGGCCAGTGGCGTGTCCTTGACGACGTACAGGTTGTGAATCTTGACCGCATCCAGTTCGAGCCGCGCCACTTCGCGGGCCGTGGCCAGCATGTCGTCGTGCGACTCACCCGGCAGGCCGAGCATGACATGCGCACAAATCTGGAAGCCGCGATTTCGGCTGCGGGCGACCGCGTCGAGGAAGGCGTCGTAATGATGCCCACGATTCATCCAGTCGAGCGAGCGATCGTGAATCGTCTGCATGCCATACTCGACCGAAAGATAGGTCCGCTGGGCGTACTGCTCAAGCAAGTCGAGCACGTCGTCGGGCACGCAATCCGGCCGCGTGCCGATCACCAGGCCAACGATCGCATCATGGGCCAGGGCCTGATCGTAGACCGCGCGCAACCGCTCGACGGGAGCATACGTGTTGGTGGCCGGCTGAAAGTACGCCAGAAAGCGGTCGACCGAACGATAGCGACGTCGCAATAGCCGGATGCCGGCGTCGATCTGATCGGTGATGTCCTGCTTGGGCAACCGGCGACTTGGGCTGAAGCTGCGATTGTCGCAAAACGTGCAACCGCCGGTGGCCACCGTGCCGTCGACGTTGGGGCAGGTGAACCGTGCGTCGACGCTTACTTTTTGCACGCGGCCGCCGAATCGCTGGCGCAGCGCGCGGTTGTAACTCGCGTAGCGCAAACCGGCGGCCAGCCAGTCGCCTTTTCGATCTGCCGAAACAGGTGCGCTCATCGTGGATCTGACGGTGAAAGGGTGTCGCAACCCCTTACAATGCGACACTTTATCGCAAAAAACAGTTGACCATCGGCGGAGTGCTGCGTAAACTGCACGCTGACGGGTATATGAATCCAAACCCGATATTTCTGGCGAAGTTCGGCACGCGATCGATCATAGATTCTCATCCGCGCGGCCACAAGATTAGAGAAATCGAAGCGACATGCATGGTGAACTGATTCCATTGGGCGGAGGCGATCCGATCCCACTGTTGAAGAAGAGTCTGATGGTCGGGCGGCGCGAAAGCTGCGACATCGTGTTGCGCTTCTCCAACGTTTCGGCCCATCACTGCCAGCTCGTCTGCAATGGCGGTTACTGGTACGTCAAAGATCTGAAGAGCCGCAACGGCGTCAAGGTCAACGGGATGCGGGTCAACGAGAAGCGACTCGACCCGGGCGACGAGCTTTCGATCGCCAAGCACCGCTACGATGTGCGGTATTCACCGTTCGATTTGGGTGCCGTCGGGCCGCCGCCGGTCGACGAAGAGACCGACGACATGATGAAGCAGTCGTTGCTCGAGCGCGCCGGATTGGAAGTGCGTGGCGGGCGGGCCCCGGCGCGTCGTCGCGACACCGGGGGCAGGGCCGGCCGCTACGACATCTTGGACAATGAAGAGGGTCAGATCAAAGACCCGAATCGCCCCGTCTGACGCCGGCACATCGGCGAGATTGCCTATGCAACAAATCACGATCTTGATGCGGTTTTCAAAGCGCGGAGGGCTTGGCCACGCTTGATGGCTGACAAACGGAAACAGAAGATCCGTGCTGAGTTTCGTAAGAACCGGGCCGATCGATCCCGGTCGTACGATTGGACTCGTCGTTTTCGCGACGAAGGGGACGAAGTCCAGCAAGACGCCCCACTCGATGAGCGCATCAGCGGCAAGGGCGAGCTGACGCGCAAGCGAACGGTGGTAGGCGCCGTCGCCGACCCAAACAAGGCCGGATTCGACGTCCTGCCCGACGTCGACCTCTCGGCGGTCAAGCACGGTCGCGTTCTCAGCGTGCACGGGTTGACCAGCACGGTCGAAGCGGAAGACGGAACGCTGTTTGCCTGTGCCACGCGGCGCTTGCTCAAGACGCTCAGTACGAATCAGCGCCACGTTGTGTCTGCCGGCGACTTCGTGCTGTTTCGGCCCGAGCCAAACGGCGAAGGCATCATTGAGCGCGTGGAGCCGCGCCGTACCGTGCTCTCGCGATCCACGCGCGGCCGCCAGCACGTCATCGTTACCAACGTCGACCAACTGCTCATCGTCAGCAGCGCTGCCGAGCCGTATATCAAGCCCAATCTCATCGACCGCTTTATCATCAGCGCGCATCAATCAGAGCTGGCGCCGATCATTTGCATCAACAAGATCGACCTCGTCGATCCCGCGTCGCTGGCGCCGCTGGTGGGCGTGTACAGTCAAATGGGCTATCAGGTGCTCATGCTGTCCGCCGCGACCGGCTTTGGCGTTGAACGATTGCGGGACGTGATGCGCGGCCGTTCGAGTGTCGTCGCCGGGCAGAGCGGGGTCGGCAAGTCGTCGTTGCTCAACGCCGTCGACGCGAACTTGCAACTGCTGACCCAATCGGTTAGCGCGGACTCGCAAAAAGGCCGCCACACGACGACCACCGCGCGACTGTTGCCGCTGGCTGGCGGGGGATATGTCGTCGACACGCCCGGAATTCGGCAATTCCAACTGTGGGACGTGATTCCGGCCGAGGTAGCCGGGTACTTTCGCGACCTGCGGCCTTACGTCGACCATTGCAAGTTTCCTGATTGCACGCATACGCACGAATCAGGTTGCGCGTTGAAAGACGCCGTGGCCGACGGGCGGCTCGACCTGCGACGCTACGAAAGCTATTGCCATCTGTTCGATGGAGTCGCCGAATGAGACGAACCTGCGGCCCGGCCACGTGTCTGCTACTTAATGGCGCGCTCTGCAGCGTGCTCCCAGGCGGCACGACACGTGCTATCGGCGCGCTGGGCCGTGGCGACCACTGCAAACCAACGACGATCCACCCGCATCGGTCCGCCCCGCGTTGGGGCGGCGGGCTAGAATTGAGTGGGATCGGTTGAACACCAACACCCGAGGAACCTGCCTGCTGTGAAAGAAACAACCCGCATCGACTCGGTCGCCAGCGAAGCGGCGATCTTGGTGGGTGTCTTGCTTCCGAATCACGCACGTCGCGAGGATGCGCTGGAAGAGTTGGAGGGCCTGGCCATGACGGCCGGTTCGCACGTCGTCGGCAGCCTGGTACAACGGCGCCAAAAGCCGGACATCACGACGTATCTGGGGCGCGGCAAAGTCGACGAGCTAAAGCAACTAGTCGGCGCGCGCGACGCCGACGTCGTGCTGTTCGACAATGACCTCACGCCGGCCCAAACGCGCAACCTGGAGCAAGCGCTCGGCGTCAAGGTGCTCGACCGTAGCGAGCTGATTCTCGACATCTTCGCGAGCCGGGCCCAAACGCACCAGGCACGCCTGGCCGTCGAGTTGGCCCAACTACAGTACTCATTGCCGCGTCTGAAGCAGATGTGGACCCACTTGTCGCGTATCAAGATGGGCGTCGGCATGCGTGGTCCGGGCGAAAAGCAGTTGGAAGTCGACCGCCGGCTCGTGGAGAAGCGAATCGCCGATTTGCGCTCCGAGTTGAAGGCGATCGAGCGGCGCAAAGAGCGCGAAGTCGCCGCCCGCAGCGATCGCATGACGGTCTCGCTGGTCGGATATACCAACGCCGGCAAGAGCACGCTGTTGAACGCGCTGACCGGCGCCGACGTCCTGACGGAAGACAAGCTGTTTGCCACGCTCGACACGCGTACACGGCGCTGGCAGTTGCCGGGTTGGGGGCCCGTGCTGCTGAGCGACACGGTCGGCTTCATTCGCGACCTGCCGCACCATTTGATCGCCAGCTTCAAGGCAACGCTTGAAGAGGCTCGCCATGCCGACCTGCTGCTGCACGTGGCCGACGCCAGCAATCCGGCGGCGTTCGATCAGGTCTCGGTCGTTTACGGCGTGCTCGAAGAGCTCGGCATTCAGGCGACTGACACGCTGCTGGTGTTGAACAAGACCGACATGGCCGATCGGTCGCTGGTGGCCGGACTGTTGGGACGCTACCCACAGGCTGTCGCCGTCAGCGCCAAAACGGGCGACGGAATCGCGCAGTTGGCCAACGAGGTGAGCCGCGCCTTGAGTCACGGATTCCTCGACGTCGACGTCGAGACGGGCGTGAGCAACGGGCGACTTCTGGCTCAACTGTCCAGCTACGGCGAAGTGCTCTCGAAACGGTACACCGACAGCCGCGTGATTGTTCACTGTCGGATTCCGGAGCGCGCGCTGGGGCACGTGCGATCGCCGGACACCTACATTCGGCCGCACGCTAACGGTGCCGCCGGGTCCAATGGCATGGCCCCGACCGAGGGCGACGCACAGGCCCCACCCCATTCGCCGCCAGCGACCCACGGCCGCTAGCCATCGCTGCGCACGACTGCGCTGCTTCGGGCCCCGGCCCGGCGCACTCTGCGGGCAATCTGTCGAATTGATCTGCTTGCAAACAGTCAGGTGCCTGCGAATCCGCCACGGTTGGCTATACTTGCCCCATGGCACGACGGCGCATCGAAGGGCTGCGGGGAATCGTCACGGGCGCAACCAGTGGCATTGGGCGCGCGCTGGCCGAAACATTGGTCCGCGCCGGCGCGCGGCTCGTGGTGGTTGGGCGCCGGCAGGAGCGGTTGGAGGGGTTGGCCGCGTCTTTGGCTGATGCCCCGGGCCAGATCGTGCCGCTGGCCGGCGACGTCACGGATCCACAAGTCCGGCGGGCCGTGATCGAGCGGGCGCGGGAATCGTTTGGCGGGCTCGACCTGTTGGTCAACAACGCCGGCAGCGGGGCGATGGGGCGCTTCGACGAGGCGGACGAGCAGCGGCTGCGGAATGTCATGGAGGTGAATTTCTTCGCGCCGGCCGAATTGATGCGCGATGCCGTGCCACTACTGGCCGCAGGCAACCGGCCGATGATCGTCAATGTCGATTCCGTCCTGGCACACCGGGGCGTGCCACGTTGCGCCGAGTATTGCGCCAGCAAGTTCGCGCTGCGAGGTTTGAGCGAATCGCTACGAGCCGAGTTGAGCCAACAGGGCATCGACGTGTTGTGCGTCAGCCCGGCGCGCACCGATACGGAGTTCTTCGAGAACGTCGTCAACCCCCAGCAGACGCATTGGCCGACGGTGCGCGGCGTGCCGGCGGAAAAGGTGGCCCGACAGATCGTCAAAGCAATGCGCCGGGGCCGGCACGAGCTGGTGGTCCCTGCTTCGGGAAAGTTGCTGGTGTGGTCGAACCGGTTATTTCCGCGGATCGTGGACTTTGCCACGTCGCGGCTGCGGTAGCCCGCGTGGGACCCGACTCGGCGCATACATGGCTGGGGCCTGCGGTTGGCGGCCTCGCGACAGGGCCGCTCGAACCCAACTCCGCAGGCTGACACGCGACTCGTTTTGCGTTATCCTAAAGGTCTTCGCATCCCCACCCTCCGCCGTCGCAGCGGCCGACGATCCGACCGATAAGGAGTTTTCCATGTCTCGACGTACACGACGCCAGTTTCTCGAAGATTCGATGTTTGCCGCCGCCGCGGCCGTGGCCGCGGGCTCGGGCGCGCGTGCTCTGGCCGCTGACGAAAAGCCCGAATTCAAAAGCCCCGGCGAGACCCTGGGCGTGGCCGTCGTCGGTTGTGGCGGGCGCGGGTCGGACCATCTGCAAACCTGGGCCAGGCGCGGCGACACCGAAGTGCGATACGTCGTCGACGTGGACGAGAACATTGGCGGGCGCAAGGCCAAGGCGATCGGCGACATGCAGGGCCGCGCACCCAAAGTCATCACCGACATGCGCGAAGCGTTCGACGACAAATCGCTCGACGTCGTCACCACCGCCACGCCGAATCACTGGCACGCGCTGGTCAGCATTTGGGCCATGCAAGCCGGCAAGGACGTGTACGTCGAAAAGCCGGTCAGCCACAACGTCAGCGAGGGCCGTCGGATCGTTGACGTGGCCCGGAAGTACAAGAAGATCTGCCAGACCGGAACGCAAAGCCGTTCGATGAAGGGCATGCGCGACGCGATGCAATACGTTCACGACGGCAAGATCGGCAAGCTGAACGTCGCCCGCGGATTGTGCTACAAGCGACGCAAATCGATCGGGCCGCTGGGCAACTACCCGATTCCCGACGGCGTGAACTACGACCTGTGGCTCGGCCCGGCGCAGTATGCCCCGTTGACCCGACAGCGTTTCCACTACGACTGGCACATGCAAACGCCCTATGGCAACGGCGACCTGGGCAATCAGGGCATCCACCAGATGGATCTCTGCCGTTGGGCGCTGGGCGTCGACAAGCTGAGTAATTCGGTATTCAGCTACGGCGGCCGATTGGGCTACGAAGACGCGGGCGACGCGGCCAACACGCAGATGATCGTCCACGACTACGGCGACCGGGCACTGGTCTTCGAAGTGCGCGGACTCGAGACGGGGCCCTACCGCGACGCCAAAGTCGGCATCATCCTCGAAGGCAGCGAAGGCTTCGTCGTGATGACCAGCTACAGCAGCGGCGCGGCGTTCGACCTGGACGGCAAGAAGGTACACGAATTCTCAGGCGGCGGCGATCACTATGCCAACTTCATCGATGCGGTGCGCAGCCGCAAACCCGAGGATCTGAACGCTGAGATCGAAGAAGGCCATCTCTCCAGTGCGCTGTGCCACTTGGGCAACATCTCGTATCACCTGGGTGAGCAGGTATCGGTCGACGAAGTGAAGGAACGTCTCAAGGGCGTGTCCAGCCCGGAACACCTGGTGGACACCTATGCCCGGTTTACCGAGCATCTTTCGGACAACAAGCTCGACCTGGAAACCACGAAGCTGTCGTACGGCCCGACGCTGCCGATCAATACCGACAACGAAACGTTTGTCGACAACGAGAAAGCGGACACGATGCTCACGCGCGACTATCGGGCGCCGTTCGTCGTGCCGCCCAAATCGCAGATTTAGGCCGTGACTGGGCCGAGCGCTTGCGGTTTCGAAATCCTGGCCGAAGACGACCTGCTGCTGGCGGTCGCCAAGCCGGCGGGAATCGCCACGCAAGCGCCGCCGGGAATCGAAAGCCTTGAATCGCGCATCAAGTCGTATCTGGCCGCCACGGCGGGCGGCGAGGCGGGCGACGTATACTTAGGCATTCCGCACCGGCTCGACCGGCCGGTCTCTGGCGCGATGGTCTTTGCCAAGACGCGTCGCGCGGCCCGGCGCTTCGCGCGGCAGTTCGAACGACGCCAGGTGCGCAAGCTGTACTGGGCCTGCGTGCAGGAAACAGTCGAGCCGGCGTCTGGCACCTGGACCGACTACCTGTGCAAGATCTACGGGCAGCCAAAGGCGATGGTGGTCGACGCGTCGCATCCCAGCGCGCAACATGCCGTGTTGCACTATCGCGTGATTGGCCGCCATGCGCACGGTTCGTGGTTGGAGGTCGAGCTGGAGACAGGCCGCACGCACCAGGTGCGCGTGCAGGCCGCTTCGCGTGGCTATCCGATCTTGGGCGATACGTACTACGACTGCCCGATTCCGTTCGGACCCCAGTGCGACGACCCGCGGCAACGACACATCGCGCTGCACGCCCGATCGCTGACCGTGGCGCATCCGATTTCGCGCGACGAGTTGGTGCTGGTCGCCGAGCCGGGTGAAAGCTGGCGCAAGCTGGGCGCGACGCCCGACTCCTAGACGGTGCCGCTCGACACGTGGCGAAGCGGGCACTTGTTCTTCCCTACGGCGTAACGCCCAGCGAGACCAGCCAGTTCCACAGCCAGGGATGCGTCCACGGGTTCCACGTTGGATAGCTGGCCGACATGACCGAGAGGGCCAACAGCACCAGCGCGATGCCCTGACCGACGCGCGATCGGCTCAATCGGTCGGCCGCCGGCAACAGTGCCACCAGCCACATCGGCGCGAACCAAAACATCCAGCGGAAGCCGCTGGTCATGCCGCCGTAGTTGCGGTCCAGTTCCGGCCGCAAAATGTAAAACGTCATGCAGACGATCGACAGCACGACAATCAGCGCGGCCAGTGCCCGACACCTTTCCTGACGCCACAGCAACACGGCGCCCCACACGCTCAGCAGCCATATCGGCGTCAGCGAGAAGACACCGTGGTGCCCAAACGTAGCGTGCAGCGCGTACTTGCCGATGCACGGCTCGCCCCGGTCGATGCCGACAGGATCGCGCCAGTAGCTGTCGCGCTCGCGTCCGTCGCGTACGTAGGTGTAGTCGTACCAATCGTCAGCCGGGTCGGTGGTGCTGCGGTGCATGTACGGCGGGCGAAAACTTTCGTGTGCGATATAGTTCGTTCCGAAGAACGCGACCGCGACGACCAACGCCGCCGGCACGTAGCCGATCAGCGTTTCGCGGGGAGCTTTCCAGAGCAGGCCGACACCCAGTAGCGCCAAGAATGACAGCGCCGGCAACTCGCAGGCGAACGCCATGGCGGCGCACGCTCCGGCCAGCACGAAGTAACCAATCTGGCGTCGGTCGTCGAGCCAGATGCGCACTCCGGCGAACAACGCGATCGCCACGCACACGGCCGCCGGCTCGTGATTGTTGATCGTGACGACGAACGTCGTCAGAAACGTTCCTAGTACGGCCGCCGCCATCGTAAACACGCGGCCCCAATCGGTCGTGCCCAGCCGTTCGACCAGGCACGCCATCACGACGAAATAGACGACCAGCGGCGCCAAGTTGCACAGCACGAGCATGAATCGGCCGACTTCGTACGGATAGTCGCCCAGCGTGGCGCCCGTCGTACGATGGATGACCCAATACGGCCCTGCCATCAGCGTGGCCAATAGCGGCGGTTTGCTCGAGTACAGTCGCGGCTGGCCGTCGCGGTCCGCGTGCTTGACCATGTCGATCGTATCCCAGCCCGGCTCGGATACGACGTCGTCGATCGCGTAGGTCCCGTGTTCGACTAGCGAGCGAACCGTCGCCCAGCGACTTCGGTCGTTGGCGCTTAGGAACGGACGCTGCCGCTGCCAATCTTTGCGGCCTTGACGGTGCAGGTGGCTTTCCAGGGCGACGCGGTCGACGGAATTCACCGCCAGAATGCGGCCCATCATACCACCGACTCCGACCGCGATCAGCAGCCAATAGATGCTCCAGCGGAGCCGGGCCGTGGTGTCGGCAGATTCGTTCATGTCGGCGGCGTGTCTTCTTTGGGCGGGCAGCCAGTCCGCTTGGCGATCGAATACACGTCCGTATCGCGGTGCTGGTAGGCGGCGATCATCTCCGCCAAGAAGCCAATCGACATCAACTGGCCGCCCAACAGCAACGCGCCGACCGAATAGATCACCGCCGGTCGCTGGTGCAGCGGGTCGAGGTCCCACTCAGGGAACAACTGTGCGGCGGTCCAGAATCCGGCCAGGTAGATCAACCCGACGGCGCCGACCAAAAACGACACCAGCCCGATCGCGCCGAGCAAGTGCTGCGGCCGCTGGCCGTAGCCGGTTAGGAACGTGACGGTGAGCAGATCGAGAAAGCCGCGCAGCAGCCGGCCGACGCCATACTTCGAACGGCCGTATTGCCGCGCGCGATGGTGGACCGGGATTTCTCCGATCGCGAAACCCCGGGCAGCGGCCAACACGGGCACGAAGCGGTGCAGCTCGCCATAGAGCCGGATTTCGCCCAACACTTCGCGGCGATAGGCCTTCATGCCGCAATTCTGGTCGTGCAGCAGCACGCCGGTCAGTCGGCGCACGAGGAAGTTGAACACGCGCGAGGCGGCGACCTTGTGCCAGGGATCGTGCCGCACCTGCTTCCAACCACTGACCAGGTCGAGCCCGCCGTCTAGCGCTTCGAGAAAGCGCGGGATTTCGGCCGGATCGTCCTGCAAATCGGCATCGAGCGTGATCACCACGTCGCCGTCGGCGGCTTGAAAACCGGCCGACAGCGCGGCGGTTTTTCCGAAGTTGCGCCGGAATTTGATTCCACGAACCCGCGCGTCACGCTCGGCCAGTTGCTCGATGACCGACCACGAGCCGTCGGTCGAACCATCATCGACGAAGATGACTTCCAGCTCGTAGTCGTGCGCGCGGGCCACTTCGTCCAACTCGCCCAGCAAGCGCTCCAGGCTTTCGTGCTCGTTGTATACCGGGATGACGATCGACAGCATCGACGCTCTCTAGCTGCGCGGCGGCACGGATTGCCTGCGCGAAAACCGGGACGCGGCTCGGCGGCGAAAGCCGCCGCACGAAGCCCCGATCGCGCTTCCAAGACAGAGCCTAGCGTGGGCCCGAGGCGCTGTACTCGACCTCGACGGCGGGGGCGGTCTTGCGCAACCGGCTCCAACCCGCCAAGTATAGAATAATCGAAATGGCCAGTTCCGACACTAGCAGCACGAGCCGGAAAATGATCGTTGCAACCAGCGCCACCGACGGCCCGTACACCGGTTCGAGCAGCTCACCGGCAACCCATTCGCGCACGACCAGTCCACCGGGAATCTGCGAAACGAATCCGGCCACGATTCCCAATGCCACGGCCGTGGTGTGCAACGACAGGTCGTACAGCACGCCGCCGGTGGCCGCGCCCATCGCGCGCAAGACGGCCCACAGGCTCATCCCTTGCACCATCCAACCCAGCGCAATCATGATCCAACCGACCGTCATTGTGCGCCAGCCAATGTGGCTGAATTTTGAGGCGGCCTCCGGGTTGAGCTTGCCAACGCGCAGCACGCCCAGCAGCCATTGAAAGCACGCCGGCACCGTCGGCACGCCCATCAGGCACATGGCGCCCAGCGCGGTGGCAATCAGCAGGAGCTGGTTCGTGTGCCAAATAATCAGCACCACCGCCGCGACCGCAGACGCCACGGCCAGCGACGTAAACGTTTCGAAGAACACGGTCGCGGCAACCACCGTGTTCGAAAGGTGCGGCCCGCGCAGCATCATCCGCCGCAGCAGAATCACCATCCACTTGCCGGGCACATACTTGCCGAGTTGCGAGATATAGTACGCCCGCACGCCCTCGCCCAGGCTCACTTCCTGTCCGGTGCGCAGCAGAATGCGCTGCCAAAAAATGGCCGAGGGCAAAAGCCCGACCAGATACAGCACGCCGGAGACGACCAGCCAAATCGGCTCGACGTGCCAGGTGTGGGCCCCCAGCGTTTCATTCCCCTCGATGAACGCGCGATAGATAAACCAACACAAAAGCGCAATGACCGCGAGCTTGGCCAGCGGTATTAGCCAGTGTGTCCACGATCTGGTTTGCTCGGTCACGCGACTGCTCGCCGAATGGAGGGCCCGGTGGTGGGTCGCCATTGTCTCGACCCACGGGAAGTGGCACAAGATGAATCGCAGCGGCGTAGATCGGGGTTTTGGGCAGGACCGCTGCCACCGGTTTCGACCGCACAGCCGCTCAAATTGTACGCCCCATCCGGCACGGGGAGGCCCCGACGATCGCCTTTACCCCGCCGATCGCACGGCGATAGGATAGAGTAGTTGCGTCAGTTTCTGGGTTCTCCCGTCCGACGATTTCCCGCGATTTCGAATCAAGGCGATCTTTCATGACTCATCTCATCGTCGTATTGGCGGCCACGGCGCTAGGTGTCGAGGCCGGTTGGACGCCCCTGCCGGATGGTGGACACCAATACACAATCCAGATCGAGCCGGCGCTGGTGTCGCAACTGCGCGACGGAAATGATCTGATCAGCGAGGTGCCGCCGCACGTCGACGTACGCCGATTCCGGATCACCGTGGGCAGCGGGGCCGTCGCACGGATCGACGGGCCCCAACCCGACAACGTCGCGCAGCCTGCGCCACCCGCCGATGCGCCAGAGGAACCGGCTGTCGAACCGCCGGCCGAAAATTTCTTCGCCGGACCGCCGGCCGACAACGATCCGTTGGGCGAAACGCCGCCGGCCGACCCGTTCGACAACGCGCTGACCGTACCAGCGATGCCGGACGAGACCACGGAGCAGCCCGACACCGTGCCGCCGGAGGCTACGGCGTCGCCGGCGGCCGACACTCCGAGCGACGCCATGCCGGCCAACTTCGATGCTGACGGTGCCGACGCCCAGCCGCTAGCCGTCGCCGAACCTGCAAGTGACCCAGTCGAGGCGAGCACACCGCCGAGGGGTGGTGATGATTCGGCCGGGGCCAGCGAGCCGAGCGACGCGAAGGGGCAGGCACACAGTGCCGAAAAGCCGCGCCTCGAAGGCGACGTGGTACCGGGCGAAAAACCGTGGATGCCGTTTGCCATCGCGGCCGTGTTATTGGCTTTGTCGCTGGGGGCGAACTTTTACCTCGGCTGGATCGCCTGGGACTGGCGTGGCCGGTACCTGCAGTCGCTGAACAAGCATCGCGCGGCCACGTCCGCCTGACGACTCCGACTGACAACGGCTTTGCCGGGCTACGGCGCGCTCGGCGTGCGGAACATGCCAGCGTCGGCTTGAGCTATCGTCAGAACTCGAGATTGCGAAACGCCGCCAGTCCGATCCGCATCGGAATGATCGTGGCGGCGATGCCGATCAGACCCGAAGCCAACATTCCGGCCACGAGCCACGCGGTGACCCAAGTCGGATTGAGGGACGCCTGCCGCGTGGCGACGTAAAAGTGCGACGGCAGGGCCGTCATGAGCACGATCAGCACGATGTAGAACGCGCTGATCACCAGGCTCAACGTGCCGCCAAAACCGGCCGCAATCTTCGACGGCGATTCCTCGCGCAGGTTCGGCATCCGGGCGCCCAGTCCGACCGCGATGCCGGACAGCCCGGTACACAACAGCACGCAGGTCAATTGGTGGATCGCCAGGACCAGCGGCGAGATCTGCAACATCAGGTCGCTCAGCAGGATCAACAAACAGCAAGGCACGGTCGAGCCAATCGTCGCGAACAGGAACTTGCCCCACAGGATCGACTCGCGCCGCACCGGCAACATGCTCAGGATCCAGAATCGCCGTCCCTCCAGGCTGAGCATCGGAAAAATGAATCGGGTCGTGAACGTCGACAGGATCAGGCCGACCACCGCCAGATTCAAGAAGCTGATCATGTTGACCCACGCCGTGTAGTTCACGTCGTAGCTGAAGCGGCGGATGTTGGTGAAGTAAAGCGCCAGCAGGCCGAAGAAGATCAGAAACTGCGACCACTGCACGGGATCGCGGCGAAACAGCCGCAAGTCCTTGACGATCAGCAGTCGCATCTGCGGCGTTAACAGCGGGGTGGCCCGCATGACCAGCCGGTCGAGCCAGAAATCGCGCCGGGGCCTGCGGCGTGCCCGATCGGTGTGCAGCTCGCTGTAGCTGCGGCGATAGATACGGGCTCCGACCGCCACGGCGATCACGCGAAACAGCAGCGCATTGGAGACCAACAGCGACAGAAACAACAAGCTTTCCGCCCAGGACGCGCGACCCAGCACGCTGGTCTCGCCGCGCGCGGCCTCCAACAGTCCGGAACTCAGCCACCAACTGGGCAACAGTCGATGCTCGCTGAAGCGCAGCCGGCCAAGGATTTCCTGAAACCAAAGCGGCGTCAGCAGGTTTCCCTCGGTGCGGCCCATCATCGACCAACCGATCAGCACCAGGGCGAGCCCGCCGAGCACGGCGCCGACCAAGAGCAAGTGGCGTCGTAGCCGCGCCAGTCGATGCACGAATAGCATGCACGCGATCGCGCCGATGCCGCCGGGAATGTAGACGAACGCACCCATGAACGGCACCAGCAGCGCGAAATAGTACCACGGGGCGTCGGCCTGCAATCCGTAGGCAACCAACATCGGGCTTCCCAGCAGAAGGAATCCCCAACTGCTAAACACGATCGCTTCCTGAAACTTGTGCAGCACGATGCGTTCGGGCCGAATCGGCGTGGTGAGCAAGAACTGCGTTTCGGCCGAGGAGTACAGCCCGCCGTAAAGAATAATGCCGGACGAGATCACGAGCATCATCATCAGCGACGCGAAGAACACGTTGTAAATCGCTTGCACGGTTTGGCCGTAGGTGATGTCGTCGCCGATGGCCATCCGCAAGAATTCGAAGCCGCCGCCGAACAGGCGAAACAGGCCGTACCAGAACACAGCGCTGAGCAGCACGACCAACGACACCCGTAGCCGCGCCGTCTCCAGCGATTGGCGCAGCGACGCGGCCAGGATGCGCCCCCGAACCCACCACAGCAAGCGCGCCTCGGCTCCGTAGCTGAGCGTTGGCTCGCTGGCGGGTACCTCGTACTGGCGAGGCATCGACAGGGCTTCGGCGGAATTGCTCATGGCGCGTCGGATTCGCTGGGCGCGGGCTGACGGGGCGAGACGTCCGACCCGTTGTCGCCGTGCGACGTGCCGTCGGCCGCGGTGAAACTCAAGTACAACTGTTCGAGCGACCGCTCGTGCGTGGCCAACGCAGTGCGCAACTCGTCGATCGTGCCCAGAAACTTCAACTGGCCCTGATCGACGATCCCCACGCGGTCGGCGATTTCTTCGGCGATGGCCAACAGATGGGTCGACATGAAAATGGTCTGGCCGCCTGCGGCTTTGGCCCGCAGCAGATCCTTGATCAGGCGCACGCTGCGCGGATCGAGCCCGACCATCGGCTCGTCGATGACCAAGACTTTGGGGTCGTGCAACAGGGCCGCGGCAAACGTGAGCCGCTGCTTCATTCCGTGCGAATAGCTCTCCGTCAGATCGTCGACGAAGCCGTGCAGGCTGAACGTATCAATCTGTTCTTCAATCTTGGGGGCCGCGGCCGCGCGGTCCAAGCCGTACATGTCGGCGATGAACTTCAGGAACTCGCGGCCGGTCAGCTTGTCGTACAAGTACGGCACGTCCGGAACATAGCCCAGGAAACGATTGGCCGTGCCCTCGCTGGCGACCAGATCGTGTCCGCAAAGGCGAATGGTTCCGGAGCTGGGCCGCAGAAGTCCCACGATCATCTTGATGGTGGTTGTTTTGCCCGCGCCGTTGGGACCCAGAAACGCGAACAACTCGCCGCGCGGGATCTGCAATGTCAAATTCGATACCGCCACCTTCTCTCCGTAGCGGCGCGTTACGCTGTCGAATTCGATCATCGGGCCAGGTTCTTTCGTATCCGGAAAAGTCGCGGCAAGACGTGACGGCGAAGTGTCGTGTTCGAACTCAGCGGAAGCAGCCCGGCGGCTACGGCGACTTGGCCTTGGCCGCCTCGAGCAACTCGCCGGCCACGCGCTGCGGCAAGGCTCCGGTCCAATCATCACCAAGCGCAACGGCCATTCGCTTAGTCTGCTCGTCCCCAAGTCGCACAAAGAGAAGCCGCGATTGACGTACCATGACTTGTTGTTGCAACACGCGTCCGCCGTCGCCCACCCACATCCGACCTCGAATTCGATCGCCCGAAAGCCCCTTGCCCGGGTCCTCGCGGTAGACAACCAACTTGCTCGCCACGCGCTCGCCGTGCCAGGTGAACAGTTCGGAACTCTCGACGCGGGCTTGCAGGATCTCGATCGGACTGTTCGGCGGCAGAAACGGACTGTACAGCGGTACCGTCCATTGCTGGCCCACGCGAAGATTCGGCATCCGCATTTGCGGCGAAAGTTGGTCGGCAATCAACGCGTTGGGCGGCAGGTATTGTTCGATCGTGTGCGGAATCTCGCCCGATCGCAGCGTCAGCTTTAGCGAGGTTCCGTCGACTTCGCCGCGCACGATAATCGCGTCCTCGAACTCGGCGATCCGCACTTTCGACTCGAAGTTGACCAGCCGGCCCAACGGATCAACGACCATCCGGCTCCACTTGTCGATGTCCAGCGGACCCAGGTCGCGGAGCACGGGCGTGAGCACATCGGCCAGCCAGCCGGGCGCCAATTCGTCCAGCGGCAAATCGCGGATATAGACCCGGCTGTAGAGTTCCACCACGTCGTCGTAGCGGCGAAACACTTTGTTGGCGGCCCACCCAATCGGCTTGTCCCCGAGCCGGATGCGCCAGCAAACGGGTTCAGGCTGCGGATCTTCGGCGACAATCGACTCGTAGCTAGGCGGCTCGCCGACCCGCATCGGCGGCAGCACCTTGGCCACGATGAGCCAACTCATGGTGGCCAGCCAAAAGAGCACCACGATGACGTTAAACGGGTGGTTCCCCATCTGGAATCAATGGCAGTTGCGGCGGCTTGCCCCCTAGTGGTCCGTTTACAAGAACTATTCTAAATCAACAAAAAGAATTTGACGAGGCATGGCGGTCGCCGCTCAACGAGAACGTCGCGTATCGCAGCAAAAAAACGGCCCGATTCGTCGCCGCGCAACCAGTCAAATCGAACCTTTTAGCCGTTGGCCCGGTCCTCTCGACAGCGTGGCACCCGCGCGCGATTCTTGGGGTGCTTCGGCCGATGCGCCCCCGAGCCGCTAGCCCACCCGATGCAAGAAATTTCGACCTTCGTGGAAAACCGGTCGAACGCGTAACTTGTTGTCCAAAACCGTGCCCGGGACAGCGAAAGTCCTAATTGTGACTTTTTTCACAACCTCGGTCGCCGACAATCCCACCCGCCCCGCACGCCGATTTGATTGAAAAACACGCAAAGATTCGCTACGATAACCCGGCACTCTTGGATCGGGCAAGGTAAGGGAGGTACCGAAACCATGTCTACGTACTTCGTACAGGAATGCCCGACATGCGGACGGAGTCTGCAAGTGTCGGTCGAGTTCTTAGGCCGCCAGGTTGTCTGTCGCCATTGCGGCGGACGTTTCGAAGCACAAGACGATTCGAGCGCATCGTTGGGTGGATCCAATTCGGGGATCGATCTAATGCGCCGGGCCGAGGCGTTGCTCGATTCGCCTGGTCAGGCCAGTTCGCGCAGTGCCATTTAGCGCAGTGCCATTTAGCGCGGCGCCATCTAGCAGCACAATCCAGCAGCGTCATCAAATGGCGCGGCCCGTGGTCCAACTAGTTGTGTGATGCGCTGGTCCAACTAGTTGCGCGGCGCGCTCGAACTGCCGAGTGCGGCCAGATCTTCGAAGAATCGGGGATAGGTCTTGGCCGTGCAGCCGGGATCGTTGATGACGATGCCCGGGGTCTTCAATCCGACCAATGCCAGGCTCATCGCCATGCGGTGGTCGTCGTAGGTGTCGATCGTCGCGCCGTGCACAGGTGCTTTTGGTTCGATGGTTAGTCCATCGGCTGTTTCCACGACGTCGGCTCCCACCTTGCGCAGCTCCGTGGCCAGAGCCCCGATGCGGTCGGTCTCTTTGTGGCGAATGTGACCGACGCCGCGAATCGTCGTCGGGCCGTCGGCATACAAGGCAACAGCGGCCAAGGTTTGTACCGTGTCGCTGATGGAATTCATGTCGACGTCGATACCCCGCAGCGGCCGACCGACGACTGTGGTTCGCCCGTCCTCGTACCGCACCTGACAGCCCATCCGCTCCAGGCAATCGCAAAACGCCACGTCGCCCTGCAGGCTGTTCTTGCCCAGCCCTTCGACCGTGACGCTGCCGCCGGCGATCGCCGCGGCGGCCCAGAAGTAGCTGGCTGCCGAGGCATCCGGCTCGATGTCGTAGTCGCACGGCTGGTACCCGCTGCGCGCGATTTCGACGTGCGATAATTGCGGGCGAAACGCCACGCTGGCTCCAAACGCCTCCATGACGGCTGCCGTCATCTGCACGTACGGCTTCGAGACCAACGGCCCGACGATTTCAATTTCCACGTGGGCGTCGGACGGGCCCTCGGCGCAGGGGGCAACCATCAACAGCGCGGTGAGAAACTGACTCGACACGTCGCCGCGAATCGAGGCGGTCGTCAACCGCAACCCGTCGGCGCGTACCATGACCGGCGGACAACGGGTCGGCTGCTCACATCCGGCATCGACGCCGATGGATGCCAGCGCATCGAGCAGATCTTGAATCGGCCGCTCGTGCATCCGCGGCGTCCCGTGCAGCCGGTAGATGCCTTCGCCGAGCGCGGCCACTGCGGTCAAGAAGCGAACGGTCGTGCCGCTGTTGGCGACGTAGAGATCGGCGAACTTCTCTGGTATCCGTCCCCCCTGGCCGGTGACGACGATCTGTTGATCTTTGGGCCGCTCCTCGATCGCAAAGCCCAACGCCCGCAGCCCGTCGACCATCACCTGCGTGTCTTCGCTGTCCAACGCGCCACGAAGCGTCGAGCGGCCGTCGGCCAGCGCGGCACAGACCAACGCGCGATTAGTCAGGCTCTTGGAGCCGGGCGGCCGGACCACGGCGTCCAACGGTTTGGCAAGCGGCTGAATCTCGATCGAGTCAGGCAACGTTTTGATCGAATTGCGGTTTGTCGTGGCGCGGTCGCGGGACCGGCGGATGGGTCGGCCTTCGCAACTAGGGCGCCGCGATTTTCCAAAGATGATTGTCGCTACGCACGTAGAGGGCTCCGTCGGCGACGGCCGGCGAGCATTGGAACGTGCCCTCGAGTTGGCTGGTTCCGATTACTTTACCTTCCGATCCGTCGGCGCTGATCTCGACGACCTGTCCCTTGCCATCTTGGCTGATCGCGTAGAGACGATTGCCGACCAGGATCGGCGTGCCCCAAAACTCGCCTTCCAATCGCGTCCGCCACAGGATCTTGCCGTCGGTCGCCTGCGCGCAACTGAGCACACCGGCGCGGTTGATCTGATAGATGCGCCCGTCGGCGATCAACATGCTTGCCGCGCCCGGCTTGAGGCGCGACTCGTTCCACAGCACGTCGACCGGACCGCCGGACTTGGGCCGCAGCGCCGTTGTGCCTTGCGATGCCGCGTAGATAACGCCGTCGAGACTCACCGACGACGAGATTCCGTCGCACGATTCATCGTACGACCAAAGCAGTTGGCCCGACACCGGGTCGTGTGCGGTTAGCTGCGACGGGGACTGCAACAACACAAACGCGTCCTGATCCTTCGCGCCGCCGGCGACCACCGGCGAAGCCCAACTGGCTTCGTGCGGTCGTTCGATGCGCCACAGCGGTTCGCCGGTCTGCTTGTCGACGCCGGTAACGAACGAATCGCCCTGACACTCGACTTGCGCGACGACGACGTTGCCGATCACGATGGGCGACGATGACATGCCAACGTCGTTGCCCGCATGTGGAAAATCGTACGCCAGCCCGCGCAGCCATTTCAGATTGCCTTCCAGGTCCAGGCAAATCAGATCGTTCGACGAATAGAACGCGAAGATCAATTGCCCATCGCTGGCCGGCGTGGGCGCGGCGTTGGCGCTCGAAGGATGCGAAAGCGTTCTGCCGGTGGCCCAGAATTGCCGGTGCCAAAGTTGCTTGCCGCTGTCCGCATCGAAGCACAGCACGTGCAGCCGGTTTTGCTTCACGCCGCTCGAGCTGGTCACGATGACGCGGTCGCCCACGACGATCGGACTGGACGGTCCACGGCCGGGCAAGTCGGCGCGCCAGGCGATATTTTCCGACTCGCTCCAGGTGGCCGGCGGTTGCTGGCCGGTGGCCACGCTGTTGCTCTGTGGCCCGCGAAATTGCGGCCAGTCCGCCAGGGCACTGGGCGTCGCTAGCCAGGCAATGGTCAGCGCGGTCAGCGCCAGGACGATGGATCGTCGTTGATTCCGTAGTGGTTTCACTTGTCGCACAAGGTTACTCCGTAGCGGGCTTGTCATTGGGCTTGTTGCGGGCGACGTTCGGCGGCGCGCGGTTCACGTCGAGAATGGCCTTTCCCAACGCGTCGCACACGCGGAACTGGAATTTCCAATCCTGGGCCCAGTCCTCGGTTTGTTCGTTCTGACAGATCTTCAGCAGGATCAGATTGCGGCCCTCGACCAACTCGCCCCGGCCAACGTACTGATCCATGACGTTGTTGGCATGATAGGCCTGGGCCGTCGCGAGCAACTGGCCGTTGAGCCAAATCTTGATCGCGTTGGGCGAACCGAGGCGCAACTCGGCCGGCTGACGCCGCGCGCTGTGGAACTCAACCGCCGCGTAGGCGACCGCGCCCATGTGCTTGCCCAGCGCCTTGTTCAAATCGACGTGGCCTGCCGGGTCGTCCGTGTGGTGCTCGATCCAGCGCAGCGGGCCGTCGCTGCCCGTGTACTCGGCCGAAAAGTCGACACGCTTCTCTGGCGGATAGGCCGTGTCGAACCCGATTCCGCCGACGTTGGAAAACGGCCCGACCAGCCTCCAGTTTTCCACGAATCCGAAATGATGGTTCAAATCGACCGGCTGGTCGAGCTTGGCCAGGGCCTCGGCAACGAGCTTGACCTGGTCAAGATCGCGGGCCGCTCCAAGCGCTTTGCGGTAAGCCGCCAGCGCCGCCGCAGGCTGCTCGTCGGACGCGGCCTGCTCCGCTTCGGCGATCACGCGCGCAACGGCGTCGCGCCGCAGTTCGATCGACGGGTCGTCGAGCATTTGCGGGATCAGACGGTCGGGAGCTGAAGGATCGGTCCGGGCAATCCATTCGTACGCCAGCCGGCGGGCGCGAGGATCGTGGCGCTTGTCTTCTAGAAACGATTCGAGCGCGTCGGTCGGCAGCGTGCCTCCGTTTTGAACGTGCTTTTCGGCGACCGCGTCCACCGCCGCGCGCAGCCAGTTGACCGCCAACGGGTTGGCCTCGTCCATGGCTGCCAGAATGGTCGGCAATTGGTCGGCATCGGCGTAGCTCATCAACTGCGACCACGCCGCCGATGCTTGCCGGTTGCCTGCGCCTTCGCGTCCGACGTTGCGCAGTACGTCCAACGAGGGCGCCAGGTCGTTCGATTGGGCCAGGGCACTGCCGCCGGCCACCAGCCAGGCAACAATCCACAACATCTGCTTGGGGCGTCGGTGCATACCGGTCTCCGTGCAATGGATCGGCAAAGTCGGTGGGCCGCGTCGCGATCGGGCGCGAAGCGGATCCGTCGCGGATGGTGCCATTGTACCGGATCGTTGCCCGCGACGGAATGTGCCCCGGATCGGCGCCCGCTCGCACGGCATCGATTCGCCCGGCGCAATGTATTCTGAATCTTTGCCGAACGACTACAATACACGGCAATCCGGCCGGGCAACCTCATGTTCGCCCGGGCGTGCACGTTCTGGCTGGCTCCGGGTGCGATCGATTGATGAAGCAGGCAAAGCGCGGCGGCGGCTGGCAGGCGATTTGGTATACCCTTCGCAAAGCGCGCGAAGTTGGCGGCGTCGTCAAAATGTGGAGGGCGATGCGCACCAAGAACGCTTGCAAGACCTGCGCGCTGGGCATGGGCGGGCAGGCCGGCGGCATGGTCAACGAGTCGGGCCACTTTCCCGCGGTCTGCAAGAAGTCGCTGCAATCGATGGCGGCCGACATGCAGGGCGCCATACCTCCAGCATTCTTTGCCGAAAATGGTGCGACGCAATTGCGCACTTTCTCGCCGCGCGAATTGGAGAGCTCTGGCCGGATTGCCACGCCACTTCTGCGCTCGGCCGGTTCGGATCACTACCAGCCCATCGGCTGGGACGACGCGATCCGCCGCATCGCCGCCAAGCTGGGCGCGATCGGGCCGGACGAAAGCTTCTGGTACTTCAGTGGCCGCAGTTCGAACGAGGCCGGTTTCTTGCTGCAGCTCTTGGCCCGTCTCTACGGCACCAACAACGTCAACAACTGTAGCTACTACTGTCATCAAGCCAGCGGCGTCGGACTGACCGCCTCGCTCGGGACCGGCACCGCGACAGTTTCGCTGGCCGACCTTGAGGGCGCGGACCTTGTGTTTCTGATCGGAGGCAATCCGGCGAGCAACCATCCCAGGCTGTTGCGGACGTTGATGCAAGTGCGTCGCAACGGTGGACAGGTGATCGTGATCAATCCGGTGATCGAGCCGGGTCTGGTCAATTTCGCCGTACCGAGCGACGTGCGCAGCCTGCTGTTTGGATCCGAGATCGCGAGTCTCTACGTGCAGCCGCACATCGGCGGCGACTTGGCGCTGCTCGGCGGCGTGGCCAAGCGCATCGCGGAACTCAACGCGATCGACGCGCAATTCGTCGAACAACATACGACCGGCTGGGAAGCGCTCCGCGATCACCTGGAGTCACTCACGTGGGACGACGTTTGCCGAAAATCCGGCGTTACCCGCGAACAGATCGACGAAATCGCGACCAGATACGCTGCGGCGAAGCGCGTCGTGTTCGGCTGGACGATGGGCATTACGCACCACGTCCACGGCGTGCCGAACGTGCGCGCGATTGCCAACTTGGCACTGATGCGCGGCATGGTCGGAAAACCCAACGCCGGACTCATGCCGATCCGCGGCCACTCCAACGTGCAGGGCATGGGGTCGGTCGGCGTGACGCCGAAGTTGAAGGAAGCAATCCTCGAACGGATTCAAACGCACTATGGGTTGGAGCTGCCAACGCAGGCCGGGTTGGACACGATGGCGTGCATCGAGGCCGCGGCCGCCGGAAAGCTGAAATTCGGCATGTGTCTGGGCGGGAATCTTTTCGGTTCCAATCCTGATTCCGGTTACGCTGCCGCCGCCCTGGAAAAGCTCGACCTGCTCGTCTATCTCAGCACGACGCTCAACACCGGGCACGCCCACGGACTAGCGCGCGAGACGATGATCTTGCCCGTGTTGGCCCGCGACGAAGAGCCCCAGCCCACCACGCAGGAATCGATGTTCAACTACGTGCGACTTAGCGATGGCGGACCGGCACGCCACGACGGTCCGCGCAGCGAAGTGGAGATCATCGCAGAGCTGGGCCAGCGCGTCGTGGGGCCGCGTGGTCCGGTCGATTGGAACGCGCTATCCGACACCGCGCAAATCCGAGAGTGGATCTCCAAGACCGTGCCCGGCTGGGAGAAAATCGGCGAAATCGACCGGACCAAGCAGGAGTTCGAAATCCAAGGGCGACGGCTTCGCGAGCCGAGTTTTCCCACGGCAACCCGCCGGGCCCAGTTCCACGTCGACCCGTTGCCCGCCGACGGCGCCGACGACGGACAGTTGAAGCTGATGACGGTCCGCAGCGAAGGGCAGTTCAACACGGTGGTCTACGAAGACTACGACCTTTATCGCGGTCAGGATCGTCGCGACGTCATCTTGGTGCACCCGTCGGATCTCGATCGGCTCGGCATTGCCGCCGAACAGCGGGTCACCGTTCGGAGCGAGACCGCGGCATTAAGCGACATTGTGGCAAGGTCTTACGAGAACATTCGGCCCGGCAACGCGCTGATGTATTACCCGGAGGCGAACGTGTTGGTTCCGCGTCGGGTCGACCCCTTGTCGCGCACGCCCGCCTTCAAACACGTGGTGGTGACGATCGAATCGGCCGATTCGCCGCACGCTACGGCGATGGTCGAGGGCCGCTGAACGGCACGGCGGCCGAAAGCCCCAATCCCGCGGTGGGCCGAGACGGCAAGAATGCCGCAGGTGAATCGCAACTCACCCCCCGCCGGGTTCCCCCCAGTTGTTGGGATTTTTGTACCCGTGCGGCCTGGTATTTCGCCTGACGTGGGGTAAGATGACGGGGCTCCACGCTTGTGGAACGTAGTCGAAAGGGCCCCAGAGAAAGCCTTTCGCCTACCTAACAGTTTCTTGTGTTCGGGTTTAGGAGTGAGTGTGTATGACGGTTGGAAAGATCAAAAAGCTGGTGCAGGACAAGGGTTTCGGATTCATTCAAACCGAAACCGGCCAGGACGTGTTCTTTCATCACTCGACAGTGGCCAATCAAGGCTTCGATACGTTGAGTGAGGGACAGCAGGTCGAGTACACGGTGGACGATTCGGCCACACCCAAGGGCAAAGGCCCGCGTGCTGCCTCGGTAGCTCCGGCCTAGTAACGGACGATCCCCCCAGGAAAAATCAGGAACACTGTGTGGGCCAACGGGCCGGGACGCAAATCCCGGCCCGTCGTTTTTTGCGCACTAGCGCAGACGTCGAAATGTTTGCGTTGTGTTAGGCGTTCGTGCAACGCATGCGGCTCGCTTCGGCCGTCCAGCGCGTCGGATCAACGCTTGCTGTTTTGTTCGCCGCGGTGCGTGCTGGCACTAGTCGGCGGTCGTCGGATCGATGATTGCCTTGACCTCCGAAACGCTATCGGCCGGAAATCCTCCTTGCTTGGCGTGTTCCTCGATGAGCCCTTTGTTCGGCGCGATGTAGACGCAATAGATCTTATCATCCGTCACGTAGCTATGGACCCATTGGATTTGCGGTCCGAGGTTGCGCAGCACGCCGCACGACGTCTGCGACGCCGCCCGCAGCTCGTCGCTCGACAGCGACCCGGCTCCGGGCATGTTGCGCTCGATCACGAATTTGGGCATCGGTAGATCCTCCTGGGTTGGCGGGTGAGACGTTTTCGAAAGTCGCGAGGCGTCGCGCCCCGTCGACCGGCGATTGTCATGCGGTTTGTGCGCCAGTGCAACCAAACGGCCCGATTGTCGCCCGCTCGGTGTGTGCTGCAGCCACATCGACCGTGCCGCCGATTTGACTCACCGCCGCGGTCGGTTCATCATTCGACCAAGGCAGTCCCACACAGGCGAGGCTCCTAACCGCCGGTGCGTGCGGCGAAGTCGTGCCTTCAGCGTCTTACGAGGCCAACCATGCAACGTTGTATTCTCGATCGCCCGGCGCTCCTGCTGGTGGCTGCCGCGGTTGCGTTCACCTTGGTGCAATCGACCGCCGCGGCCGTCGACGTGCGCCACGTCGTGGTGTATCGCGAGCCGGGGCGATTCGGCGGATGGCCGGCAAATCACGGCATGTGGAGCTGGGCAGACGAGATGCTCGTCGGATTCAGCGCCGGCTATTTCAAGGACAATGGTCCCAAGTACCACGCCATCGATCACGACAAGCCCGAAGAACATCTGCTAGCTCGCAGCCTCGACGGGGGTCTTTCCTGGACGATCGAGAACCCGGCGAAAGACGGCGCGCTGATTCCGCGCGGCAACGCGCTGCACGGTACCGAGCTGCCTGGCGTGGTCGATCGTCCGTGGGTCGACTGCCCGGGCGGAATCGAATTCGACCATCCGGATTTCGCGATGACGTTGCGCATGTCGGATCACCACGGCGGCGCGTCGCGATTCTACTACTCAACCGACCGCGGGCATCATTGGAAGGGGCCGTTCAAGTTTCCTGACTTGGGGCTGAAGGGAAACGCCCCGCGCACCGACTACGTCGTGAACGGGCCGGCCGAATGCCTGGTTTTTTCCACCGCGTCGAAGCAGAACGGCCGCGAGGGGCGACCGTTTTGTGCCCGAACGACCGACGGAGGCAAGACCTGGAACTTCGTCGGTTGGATCGGCGACGAGCCGCCCGGCTATTCGATCATGCCGTCGACCGTGCGCTTGGCCGGCGGCGACTTGTTGTCGGCCGTGCGGGTCCGCGATGGAGACACGAGTTGGATCGATGCTTACGTGTCGTCCGACGAAGGAGCACAGTGGACGAAACGCAGCACGCCGGCGCCGGACACAGGCGAGGGCAACCCCGCCGCGATGCTGCGGCTGCGCGACGGGCGGATTTGCATTACCTATGGCGTGCGGGCCGAGCCGTTCGGCATTCGCGCGCGACTTAGCGATGACGACGGCAAGACCTGGGGCGAAGAGATCACGCTGCGCGACGACGGCGGTGGCCGCGACCTGGGCTATCCGCGCAGCGTGCAACGTCCGGATGGCAAGGTGGTGACCGTCTACTACTTCTACCACGATCACTCGAAGCCGCGCTACATCGCTGCCTCGATTTGGGATCCGGATTCGGTCGGCCAAGTGCCAGCGGGGCGTTGAGCGATGTCGGCCCAACACGTTTTGGAAGCGATTCGCGGCCTGCTGGGCGACGCGGATGTCCCGTTTACGGAAAAGCGGCACGAAGCGACGTACACATCCGAGGAGTCGGCCCGAGCACGTGACGAACCGCTCGAGATCGGGGCCAAGGCCCTGGTGATCAAGACCGACGATTGCTTTCGGCTATTCGTCGTGCCGGCCAATCGCAAAATCGACTCGCAAGCGATCAAGCGTCATTTGGGCGTCAAGAAGGTGCGCTTCGCCAACGCCGACGAACTGTTGTCGCTGACCGGACTAACGCCAGGGAGCGTGCCCCCGTTCGGCGAGCCGGTCTTACCGCTGCAGTTGCTGGCCGATCCGGCACTGTGCGACAACGAAAAGGTGGCGTTCAACGCGGGCTCGCTGACCACCTCGATCATCATGGCCTCGGCCGACTATCGCCGCGTGGCAGGGGCACAGTGGCTGACCGTTTCGCGTCTGGCGTAGCAACCGTGTGGCAACGGATTCGCCCGGCTGGACGGCCGTTTGGCCGAACGCTTGTCTGGACAACTGTTGTTCAGCCGCGTATTATTCACCGACGGGCCAATAGTGCGCCCGTTTGGGCCAATTTGCGACTCCGACGACCCGTCCGATGCCCGATTCCCCCGTTTCACAAGTCGACGTCGCCGTGATTGGCGGCGGTCCTGCCGGGGCCACTGTCTCCACCCTGGTTGCGCAGCACGGGTACCGCGTGGAACTGTTCGAGCGCGACCACTTTCCGCGATTTCACATTGGCGAGTCGCTGATTCCAGAGACCTATTGGGTCTTCAAGCGGCTCAACATGCTCGACAAGCTGCGTGCCAGCCCGTTCGTCAAGAAACACAGCGTGCAGTTCGTCGGTTCCAGCGGTCGGCTGTCCGAGCCGTTTTACTTCGACGAGCACAAGCCGCACGAGTGCTCGCAGACCTGGCAGGTGCTGCGGAGCGAGTTCGACAAGATGATGCTCGACAACGCCCGCGAGCACGGCGTGGCGGCGCACGAAGGCGTGCGCGTGCTGGAGATTCTGTTCGAGGGGGAGCGGGCGGTCGGGCTGCGCGTGCGAGACGAAGAGGGCAACCAGCGCGAAGTGCGGGCGAAGGTCGTCGTCGATGCCAGCGGGCAAAGTACGATGCTCGCCAGTCGCTTCAAGCTGCGCGTGCCCGATCCGGAATTGAAGAAGGGCGCTGTCTGGACCTATTTCGAGAACGCGTACCGCGATTCAGGTCGGGACGAAGGCGCCACGATGGTTCTGGCCACCCAAGGGCGGAAAGGTTGGTTTTGGTACATCCCGTTGCACGACAACCGCGTCAGCGTCGGCGTGGTTTCCGACTTCGAATACCTGTTCGACGGACGGGGCGACCACGAAACCATCTTCAACGAGGAGTTGGAGCGCTGCCCGGCGGTCAAAAAGCGCGTCGCCGAGGCCAAGCGAATCGCCGAGTTTCGCGCGACGAAAGACTATTCGTACCACGCCAGCCAGGCCGCCGGCGACGGTTGGGTCTTGGTCGGCGATGCATTCGGGTTTCTCGACCCGCTCTATTCGTCGGGCGTGTTGCTGGCGCTGAAGTCCGGGCAGTTGGCCGCCGACGCGATTGTTGAGGGACTGGCCGCAGGCGATACGAGCGCGGCGCAGCTTGGCAAATGGGCCACCGACTATCGAAAAGGCATGCGGCGGATGCGGCGTCTGGTCTGTGAATACTACGACGGCTTCAGCTTTGGCCGCTTCGTCAAGAAGCATCCCGACCTAAAGGGTCATCTGACGGATCTGCTGATCGGCGATCTGTTCGACGAACGGCTGGATGAAGTGATCGGTCCGATGGACGCGATGAAGAACGGCAGCGCGTGAGCGGCACGACAGTGCCGCTCGTCTCAGTGGCGCTGTTCGTCTCAGTCGGAGTTGTCCGGATCGTCGTCCAGCTTGGTTTGCCAAGCGTGCAACCAGTCGAGCGCCGCGCGGGGCGTCGTGTCATCCAGGTTCAAGTCGCGCAGCGCGCCGACGATCGGGTGCTCGGGCGCGGCAAACAACGTGAGCTGCAAGTCGCGCGTCTTGATGCGCTGTGCCCGGCGCGAGGTCTTGCTGCGGCCTTCGGCATCCAGATGCTCGTCTTCCAACTGGGCCAGGATTTGTTTCGCCCGTTCGACCACGCGGCGCGGCACACCGGCCAGCCGCGCGACGTGAATGCCGTAGCTCTTGTCGGCTGCGCCGGGAAGGATCTTGTGAAGAAACACAACCTGCTCTTCCCACTCGCGAACCGCCACGTTGTAGTTGCGCACGCCGGAGAGCGAGTTCGCCAGTTCGGTTAGTTCGTGGTAATGCGTGGCAAACAAAGTGCGGCAGCCAACCTGATCGTGCAGATATTCGACCACGGCCCAGGCAAGCGACAACCCGTCGTAGGTGCTCGTTCCGCGCCCGATTTCGTCGAGAATGACCAGACTGCGCGGCGTCGCGCTATTGAGAATCCGCGCGCTTTCGATCATCTCGACCATGAACGTGCTCTGGCCACGGGCCAGTTCATCGCTGGCGCCGACGCGGGCAAAGATGCGGTCCGCCACGCCGATCGTCGCTCGCTTCGCCGGCACGAAGCCGCCCATCTGGGCCAAGAGCGTGATCAGCGCCACCTGACGAATGAACGTGCTCTTGCCGGCCATGTTCGGGCCCGTGATCAGCAGCGAGATGCCGTCATCCGGCCCACATACCGCGTCGTTGGGCACGAACGTGCCGTCCGTCATCAATGCGTCGAGCACAGGATGCCGCCCGTCGATGATTTCCAGCACCGGTTCGTCGACAACGCTTGGGCGACAGTAGCCGCGATGCCGGGCCAGTTCGGCCAACGACACCAAAACGTCCAACTGGGCCAAGACGGCGGCCGTTTGCTGGATCCGAGGCGCAGCGGCCGCAACCGATGCGCGCAACGTGCCAAACAGCGCTAGCTCGAGGGCCCGCGACTTTTCGTCGGCCGCCAAAACGCGTTCCTCGTACTCTTTCAGCTCCGGCGTGATGTAGCGTTCCGCGTTCTTGATGGTTTGCTTGCGAATGTAGTGCTCGGGAATCTTCGCTGAATTGGCATTCGTGATCTCCAGGTAGTAGCCGAAGACCTTGTTGAAGCCCACCTTCAAATTGCCGATGCCGCTCCGCTCGGACTCTTCGGCCTGGTAGTTCGCAATCCACTGTTTGCCGCCGGCCATCAGTTCGCGCAGCTCGTCGAGTTCCGAAGAGAAACCGTCGCGAATGAACCCGCCGTCGCGACTGCTCAGCGGACATTCGTCGGTCAGCGCCTTGTCCAGCTCGGCACGTACCTCGCAGCACAGATCCAGATTCGCTTCCAATCGTTGCATCAGATCCGACCCGCGGGCCGTGATCTTGGCTTTGGTCTGCGGCAGTCCGCGCAACGTGCGGGCGATAAACGACAGATCGCGCGGGCTGGCGCGGCCGGTCGTGACGCGCGTCAGCAGCCGCTCGAGGTCGTACACGCCACGTAGCGCTTCGGCCAGCGCCGTGCAGAGTGCGGTATCGCCGACTAGTTCGGCCACGGCGTCCAGTCGGGCGTCGATCCGCGCTCGATCCGTCAGGGGGTTGGCCAACCAACTGCAAAGCAGACGCGAACCCATCGCCGTGACCGTGCGATCGACCACGTCCAGTAGCGATCCCTCCCGGCGCCGATCGCGATACGAGCACGTGATTTCGAGGCTGCGGCGCGTGGCGGCGTCGATCTCGAGCACTTCGCCGGGCGTGTAGCGCAACAGCCGATCGATGTGCGCCAGCGAAGTCTTCTGCGTCTCTTCGAGATACTCCAGCACCGCGCCGGCGGCGCGAATCGCCGCACGGTCATCGTCGTCAAAGCCGAATCCCTCAAGACTGCCGACGCCGAATTGCTTCTTGAGTGCCGCGTCGGCCGAGTCTGCACCGAATGCCCACGCCGGGCGCTCGGTTAGCTGCGTCTCTTGTTGCGTGGCGCTGGCCGGCAATTCGGCGCCTTCCGGCACCAGGCACTCGGCCGGCCCGATGCGGGCCAGCTCGTCGGGCAGTGCGTGCGTGTCGAAACAAGCGGCTTGAAAGCAACCCGTCGAGAGTTCGACCCAGGCCACGCCCGCCCGGCCGTCTTCGGTCACAACGGCACAGAGATAGTTGTTCGCGCGGGGGTCCAATAGCGCGTCGTCGGTGATCGTGCCGGCGGTGACGATCCGCGTCACTTCGCGCCGCACGAGCCCCTTGGCCTGCTTAGGATCCTCGACCTGATCGCAAATGGCCACGCGCATGCCCGCGGCGATCAGCTTGCCCAGGTAACTTTCCAACTGATGGTGCGGAAAGCCGGCCATGGGAATCGGATTGTCGCCCTTGTCGCGACTTGTCAGCGCCAAGTTGAGCAGCCGCGCGGCGGTCTTGGCGTCGTCGTGAAACAGCTCGTAGAAGTCGCCCATGCGGAACAGCAACAGCGCATCGCCGCACGCGGCTTTTGCGTCCTGGTACTGTTGCATCATCGGCGTGACTAGCATGCGCGCGCTCCAAGCGGTAGTCGCATGCTATCAAACGCGTGCGTGCCGTGGGAGGGCCCGCAAGTCGCACAGGCCCGTGGCAAGAAATGCCGTCAACGGCGCGTGTGCAGCAGCCAGGCGCTTAGGCGGCGGCCAACGCCGCGATGCGCTGCCGCAGCACGTCGGCCACCTCATCGACGATGGCCGGATCGGTTGGCTCGGTGGCGGCCACGGCGCGAACCACAGCCACTTGCTGACTCGGCGCGAGACTGGCGACCAACTCGGCACCCAGGGCGGGTGGAATGTGCGAAGCGATCAGGGCAATGGTTTGCGGCCGTTCATCGGCCAGCAAGAGCGCCAGCGCCGGACCGTCGATCCCGCCCAAAAACGCGTACGACTGCGAGGAGGCCGGGCGAGCACGGTGCAACGGTCGAACGGCCGCGAATGGGCTCGGCTCATGCGCACTGGTGCGCGAGGCAACGGACCGATCGATCGTTGGCCCGCCGGCGCCGCGCGCTGCCAACAGCGACGCGTCGCGCCGCGCAAACTCGAAAAAGACCGACTCCAACTCGTCGCCGCTCACAGGGCCGACGTCGGACATCGCATCCAGCACGCGCTCGGCTTGGTCCGCGTCGAGACCCGCCAGCAGCGCATCGGCTTGCTCGCACGGCAAGGCCGCCAACAGGATCGCGGCTTTGCGAACGTCAGCTTCTGACATCGAAGTCGCTCTCACCACTCGGCGTGGCGAGCCAATGCTCGAGCACGGCGGCCACCGCGTTCGGGCGGCAGCGGGCAATCGCGCGCAGCCGAAACTGAATGCACTCGACGTCGGTCGGTCCCCACGCGGCGCGTCGGCTGTCCGCGACTTCGTTCTCTGTTTGCGCAGCGTCTTCGATCAATTCACAAGCCATGAAACCCCACCCCAGAACTGGAACTCAAGAAAGGAAACTGGGCGCCTTTATCGGTTGGCCCGGCATGATCGCTTTAGGCTATCTCGGCAAAGCCTGGGTACCGTGCCGGATGCGCGCGAAGCGGGCGGCGAGCGGCGCAGTGTCTTGCTGCCCGAGGCATGTTCGACCGCCTCGCAGGGCTCATCATGCTGGCTCTGGCGGCGGTGCTGGCAGCGCGGCGACAGCTTCGCGTGGACAGGCCGACTACGGCAGCAATCGAATGCGCAGGTTGCGAAACTCAATCGGAGCGCCTTCCGACTCGAGGCACAGGTAGCCCTGACGCGGCTCGCAATCCGTGCCGCCGGAAACCTCCTCGCCGTTGACCCACAGCCGCACTTCGCCGTTGATCGCCCGGACGTAGTAGTGGTTCCACTGCCCAACGCCCCGGCTCAGGTTTTTCGACGGCAGGCTCCGTTGGCCGTTGGGTGCGACCGGCGGGAACGGCGTCATCTTCGAAGTCTTCACGGGAAAGACGTCGCCGTTGGTGGAAAACCAGTCAGGCTGCTTGCCGGTTCGCTCGACGTATTGCTCCGTGTAGCCGTGGTCGAGCACTTGCACTTCGATGCCGGCCGGCAGACTGCCAGGCTCGAGGTCCGTTAGCGTCGCTTCCGGCACCCAAACAAACACGCCGGAGTTCCCGCCTTCGCGCAGATGCCGCCATTCGACAACCAGTTCGAAGTTCGTCAGCGGCTCGACCGATCGGATCACGCCCACCGGTTGGCCCGTGCAGTGGATCTCGCCCGCCTTCCACGACCACGTATCCGGTTTGCAGTTGACGTTGACGAAGTCGGATTCGCCGAGCGCCCGCCACCCGGGGCCGCTGCCGTCGATGGCGGCCTTGGGAAGTGTGGGCCCTTCGCCGGTGGCGCAATCGGCCAACAGTGCCGTCAACATCGGCAACAAGAACAAGGGCATGGCGAGCATTCGCATCGGTGTCGTCTCGTGCGGGGGTGGTCGAACCAGGGGCAGGCAGTCCCCAGCGGGACGCCGATTGTCGCACATCGGGGGCAGCGGTGTCAAAAGAGCGGAGTTCGGGTAGGGGGTTACCTTGGATCGCCGACGACCGTCCGCAACACCAGGATGAATCCCTCGCGGCCCATCGACCGATAGCGTTCCCTGATTCGGTCGGCTAGGAACTTTCTATTTTCGCTTCCGCGTGTGTAGTAGCTGGCACCGTCTGGGCTTGATCGCGCAATATCGTCTATTGCTTTGCGCAGCAGTCTGATCAATTCGCTATTGCTCTGAGTCATGGTTCAATTGTAGCGCCTCGGGTTGACTTGAGATCAGGGTATCGCTGCTTCGGATGGCGAATCCGCCATGCCACGAAAAGGCATAGTACAGCGGGAATGGAACAACACGGGAGCATTTCTAGGAGGTGCCCTGCCGCGTTCCTTGAATCCTCAATGGCCGCGTAGACGGGCGGCACTAAAAAGGCCAACCCTACGCCGCCGAGCGTCACGCTTGCCACCCTCCGCCATTGGCTCATATGGTTCAGTATAGCCGCTTGGGTGGCTCACTTTACACAGAGACAACCGCAGCGCGGCGCGCTACCGTGCCCACATGCCCCGCGACGACCAGCGCAAACCGACACCGAATGAGGACGGCGCAGGTCGACCGCCGCGCGAGACGTCCGCCGACAACGAACGACCTAGCCCGCGCGACGGCTGTGCCAGGCAGCGTCCAAGTCAGGGCGATTCGGCAGCGCGAGCGGTCTGGCCGGCCCACGTCTAACCACACCATCATGCGCGGCGTCCGGCACGGCGACATCGAGCGCCTCGTCTTCCGAGCGCATCGTGGCCAGGAACGAACTGCCGACCAGGCTGATGAACGTGCCCAAGATGCCGATGCCGCCCAGCATCGTGATCACGGCAACCCCGCGCCCCAGTGGCGTCACCGGGTACAAGTCGCCATAGCCGACGGTCGTCAATGTGATGAAGGCCCACCACAGCGAGTCGGACAGCCGGCCAAACTTCTCCGGCTGCGCACCTCGCTCAAACTCGTGTACCGCCAGCGCGCTGAACACGAGCACGGTTGCGGCGACGAACCCCACCACGGCCAGTTCGTCTTTCACGCTGCGAAAACCGTGCATTACGTTGTGCAGCGCGCGGTTGTAGCGATACAGCTTGAGCATCCAGACCAGCGGCAAAATGCGCAGTAACTTCAGCGAGCGCAGATTGACCGTCAAGCCAATCACCGACGGAACGATCACCGCCATGTCGATAACGGCCAACAGCGTGAACGGATAGCGGCGCGGGTTGCTCGAGTTGGCCCAGCGATACAGGTACTCGAGGCCAAACAGCGTCACGACGATCCACTCGTTCCACCACCAAAAGCCCGTCGCAGCGCGGGTCGCTCCGGTCGGCGTGAGCTCCGATTCCATGTAGAACACGACGATGCTGTACGCGACGACGGCCTGCGACATCGTTTCGAACCATCGGCGGCCTGTCGTCGAATCGGGCAGCATGGGCGGGTGGGCTTCCTGCTGGGCGGCGTTAAGAGTCGGGCGATCGTCTGGCGGCATCGAGCTCGATGCACGGTCCGCGTCCAACCATCGGCGGGCGAGAAGGATATCGCGGCGCTCGATGTGGAAAAAGGCGAGCTTTCCCGCAAACGTCTGCCAGGTGCTGGCAGTGCTGGCGGAGCGAATTGCGCAGGCGTATGATCGTGTGCCGGGCGGGGAATTGGGGCCGCGAATGCCCGCCACGGTGGCCGGACACCCGGTCCCGCACGATCGCAGAACCAACAAGGATTCGCAGGCATGGCCAAAAACAACCTCCGCAAAGAACTCGAAGCGCTGCGGGCCCAGGTTGCCGAACTGTCGGCGGCCCGGCAAGAGTCCGTCGCGGCATCGTCGGGCGCGCCTGGCCCGAGCGACGCATCGCCGGCGGCCTCGCCGGATGCGCAATCGCCCGAGGCGGCGCAGCCCGACCACTCCGAATCGCTCATCGTGCGGCAGTTCGACGAGTTGATGGAGTTGCTGGAGCGCGAAATGCGCGAACTGCCGACGATCACCTGCCTGGCCGTTTTCGCGCTGGGCATTCTCATGGGACGCCACCTCCGTTAGGGAGCCATACGATGAACGACACGATCATGAAACTGCGTATTCTGGCACGTTCCGAAATGACGCTGGCCCGCATCAACGCACGGTTGATGGCGACCCGCACGATGTTCTACGCCGTGGCAGTCGCGCTGCTGCTGTTGACGGTGGTGATGGTCAACCTGGGCGCCTACCAACTGTTGGCCGAGACCTACGGCAATGCCCAAGCGGCGTTCATCGTGGCATTGGCCGACGGCGTGCTGGCCGGACTGTTCGTGCTGGCCGGCCGGATGATGAAGCCCGGCTCCGAGGAACAGATGGTGCGCGACATTCGCGAGATGGCCCTCTCAGATCTCACGTCCGACGCCAACGCGGCGCTCGACGACTTCAAGAAGGTGGGCGCCAATCTGGAAAAGATTCGCGCCGGGTTCAGCTCGTTCACCGGCGAAGGGAGCCGGCTGGCGAGCCTGGCCAGCCTTGGGCCGGTGGTGGCGATGGTGATCAACGCCCTGAAGCGCCACCGCGAATCGCGCGGCAGTGACGATTCTTGATCCGACCGGCGCGACTTGCAATCCGCGCCATGTCGGGCCAAGCTGTAGTCGTCCTGCGTGGAGAGACTGCCATTGGCGGCAAGTCGTTCTCTGCGTGAACAAAGCGAACAAAGCCATCTCCCGTAGCCAGGAGTCACCGTATGCATCGCCGTTTTTCCGTCACCGTTTTGTTGGCGTGCTGCACCCTGCTCGCAGTTGCACCGCGCGCCGAGGGGCAAACGCCGATGCGCTGGTTGGCGCACGACATGCAGCGCCCGCGCCCGCCGGTCGTAACGCCGGGCAAGCTCAACCTGCCGGTGGCCCCTCCGTCGGACGCCAAGGTGCTGTTCGACGGAGAGGATCTTTCCGGCTGGCGCGATGCCGAGGGCGAACCTGCCAAGTGGCGCGTGCAGGACGACTACATGGAATCCGTGCCCAACAGCGGCTACGTCTATTCGGCCGACGCATTCGGCGACGTGCAACTGCATCTCGAATGGGCGGCCCCCACGCCGCCGAGCGGAAAGAGCCAGGGACGCGGCAACAGCGGTCTGTTTCTGATGGGACTCTATGAAGTGCAAGTACTTGACTCGTACGAGAACGACACCTACCCCGATGGCCAAGCCGCGGCGATCTACGGCCACTACCCGCCGCTGGTCAATGCGTGCCTGCCGCCGGGCGAGTGGCAGAGCTACGACATCGTGTTTCGTCGGCCGCGTTTCGACGCCGACGGCGCGGTTATCACGCCGGCCCGAATCACCGTGATCCACAACGGCATCCTCGTGCAAGACGACGTCGAACTGTGGGGGCCGACCGCCTGGCTCCAGCACAAACCGTACGAGCAACATCCCGACAAGTTGCCGCTATCGCTACAGGATCATGGCAACCCGGTCCGCTTTCGCAACATCTGGCTGCGGGAACTGCCCGAGAGGCAGCAGCCCGGCGGATTGGCGGAGCAGGGGGGCGACGTGGTCGAGCTGTCGGCCGACGCCTTGGAGAAGTTCGTCGGCACCTACGGCACGCTGTTGGGCCCGTTCGGCACGATCGAGCGCGAAGACACTCAACTCCGTTTGCACATGGACACGGGCCAGGTCATCGACCTGTTGCCGCGCTCCGAGTCGGAGTTCGCGATGCGCTTTACCGCCGGCAAGCTGACGTTCAACGTCAGCGACGAAGGCCAGGTGTCGGGCTTTACGATGGACCTGGGCGGATCGCGCTATCCAATCAGCCGGCGAGGGGAGTAGGGTGCATATTGCGACCTTGCGAAGCAATAGACGCACAGGGCCGCGTCTTAACGGTTGGAGGCCCAAACTACCGTCGGAGCCGTGAGGCCTTGTCGAGCTGGTCTTCGATTGTGAATTCTTCGATTGGTGCTGCACCAACCATAGCTTCAGGAAATAGCCTCTCGACTCGTTGCAACTCTGCCGCAACTTTACGAGGCGGCCACGACTCATCAAGCGCTTCGTCAACAGTGTCCACAGGCACCAGCAGTGACACTGCGGCATACCCTGGTTCACCGAACATCCAGAGCAAACCTGGCGCATCTGGTTGGCGCATACTGGTGTTGGGAATACCCTCCAATGCTTGCCATCTGGGGAGATCCGCAACAACCGCTCTCCGCAACCGAATCCAATTCACCTCGTACCCGAGCCAGCAAGCTGCGACCGTTACCAACACGAACAGCGTTCGCAACGAAAATCGAAACCAGAGGAGTTTATCGGTGGGCGTCATTTGCATTCGCCGCGAAACCGTTCGTCTCAGGTAGGGCCAATCTGCTCCGTTTCCTACGGGCGATCCAATCGAATAACCGCGTGGCCGAGTAGAGTATCAAGAACGATGCGGATACTTCAATTATCGCTGCGGCTTGATCCATGGGATGGAGCGCCACCACGAATGCATGCCTAAACTCGTCTGCCCACAAGCTACCTTCTGGCAAGTCGGGGGGCATCCAAGTGCAAATCCAAACGATGCACGCTGAGTACGGAACAAGGACGAGCAGAGTAGCCCGCAACGAAAACCGAAACCAGCGGCGCTTGGATGCGGTCACTTTAATATGCTCTTTTTGGAAACCGACCGTATGGCGTATGCCGAACCGAACAAGACAGCATTCGCGACGACGATGACTCCCGACCCTACCAGGCAGGCAAGCGCAAAGATGAAATCAGGGTCGCCATCTGGCGAATGCGTCTCCAAGTATGCCATGTTCGCCACAAGCGCGACGACAGCAATTGGCGCAGCAATCAGAAACGACGCCACCTCGTCGCGGAGTCGCGAATAGACGACCACCGGGGCAACGACCAGGATTGCGATGGCTACGATGCTAGAGATTGGCATGGTACTATTGTAGCCGATTTCGAGACGATCGCGCCCGTTCCAGCCGCGCCGTGCGCCGGCGACAGAAACCGGTCGTGGCACCCAGCGCGCGAAGAGTTTGAGTCGCAAGAAGCCACGGCCCCATGCCGGGCGTCGGCGCACAAATTTTAACTGCTTGTTCTTACGGATTCGATTTCGATCCCTCCCAGGCACCGCTGCGCGCGTGGCAAGGTCCAGGCTGAGAAACAGGTCCGCGTCCCCTTTGTTTCGCGGCTGCGCGCGATTGCGCCCCATCCGAGGCACGCGTCGACTATGCTGGAGCGTGCTGAAATCTTGAAAAGCGGCTGGAAACACGTACTACCGAACACGGCGGAGCACGCGCAATGACCGGATCTTCCTATGACTCGGAACGAAACATGGAGCGGCTGGCCAGCAGTAGCACGACGTCGCTTCGCGGACGATGCACCGTCCGGCGGGTTCACCGCGGTTACCGAGTCTTGCTAATGCTGGCCGCTCTGTCGCTGGTCGCGCCGCCTACGGCGCTCGCCGCAGAGTCCGACTATCAGGGCGACGTCACCGCTGTGACGACGATCGACACGTTGAGTCCCGACGGCCCCTACAACAAGATTTGGGAACCCTATCTTGCGAAGTGGAGCAGCAAGCACTACCTGGCGGCCTACGGATTGCAGGTGCATGGCAAGGGTGACATGGGCGACATCGTGTGCTCGATCAGCCGAGACGCCGGCAAGACCTGGGGTCACCGGGTCATGATCTTCGACCATCGAGAACGAAACGGGACCGTCCAGTACGCCTACAACAATGCCGTCTTGTATCGTCCGCCTGGGCAGGACCTTGTCTGGCTGTTCTGCATGCGCGTGCCGATGCACTATCGAGACAGCGAGAATGCCGAGCTGGTTGCCGCCTACACGCCGGACGGCGGCTACGCATGGCACCCCGTGGAGTTGTCCGTCGACTATCAGGGGTCTTTGATCATCGTCGCGGGCATCGAAGCAATTGAGCGAGACGGCGTCACCCACTACCTGCTACCGGCGCACCGCAACTCGCAGCGGCGTGACCCTCACGGCGATCGACGACAGTTCGTGCTGGAAAGCAAAAGCTTGCTGCACTGGAAGCTTGCCGGATTCGTGCCTTACGCCGAGGACGACCCGGTGTTCTTGCACGAGGGCGGAATCGCGCCGATGGGCGCCGACGGCGAGTTGAAGATGGTCATGCGCACGGCGGACATGATTCGCGAACGGCCGCTCGATCCACCCGTCGCCTATTCGACCGTCAGCAAAGACGGCGGGCGCACCTGGTCGACGGCCCGGCCCGAGCCGGACTTGCCCAACTATCGAGCGAAGAGTTTTTATGGCCGCGATGCGGCAGGGCAGTACGTCTACGTCTATGGCAACCATGCCGATCGACGCGGCCTGTACTACAAGGTTCGATCCGAAGATGGAAAATGGTCCAAGCAGAAGACCTTCTATGATGGTGGGAATCGCAATAGCTATCCCACGCTGATCGAAGACTCGCCGGGCCGGTGGCTTGCGGTGTGGGACAGCTCGGATAGCCCGGATGACAAGCGGACCGCGATCCGCTTTGGTCGCCTGCAGGTCGGGAAGTGAGCGGGGCCCGTTGAGCAGCGACAAGCGCATAGGACGCTGGCCCGTAGACTACATAGCGGTTCACGCTTCGATCGATTTCACGTGAGCGTCGCGTCCGTTGGCACCGGTGTCGACGAAGTGTTTCAAATGCTTCCCGGCAGCGGCTTCGTGATCCACCAGCGACTTGACGACCAAGCGACGCTGACGGTGCGGCTGAGCTGTTCCCGCGCGGAACAGGGCTGGCTAGGAACGTACAGCGGCACGCGTCCGCATATCGGCAGCGTGAGCTCGGCCGCGCTCGGCTCGAAGTTTCTCGTGCAAGTGATGGGTGCCGGGCAGTGGACTCTGCTGTACGTCGATTCCGCGCGCGGCCTCTGACCAGCCTAAATCATCTGGTACGACGTTGGCCCCGCGTCCGAACCGGGGCGTCAGCAGACAATCCAGGCCCTAACTCCGACGGCTCTATGGTTCCTCGATTTGATCACCTTCGCCGTCGGCCGGCTGGGTTTTGCGAATATGCGCGTAGTTCAGCAAGGCGACGAAGACGCTACCGCCCACCAGGTTGCCGAACAGGGCGATGCCAATGTACCGCGCTGCTTGGGCAACCGTGAACTCGCTGCTGCTGAGCATCGCGGCAAACATCTCGACGGAGCCTACGATCGAGTGATGGAAGCCACCCACGCCGATCAGAAAGGTCACAAGGTAGATCGCAACCATCTGGCTGAAGTCAGGCCCGGTTGAGACGACGAGCCAGGCCCCTAAAGCCATGAGCCACCCTGCGAGGATCGCACTAACCAGCAGTGCCAACAGTTCGTATTCGACCAGATGATGCCCGATCGCGATGTAGCCCGCTTGCGCGCCAACGACCGGATCGGCCAGCAGCAGCAAGTAGGCACTGGCCGCGGCGCCAATCAGATTGCCGGCGATGACGGTCAACCACAGTCGAAGCAGCATGCCGACGGACGCTCGCCCGTCCAAGACCGGATAGACGGCGGTGGCCGTGTGCTCCGTATAGAGTTGCGCGCCGCTCATGACACAGATTACGAACCCGAGTGGATAGACGATCGCCGTGGCGATCCGTGTCAGCAACTCGGAGTCCAGCACCTTGGTTGCATCGGTGACAACGGCGACGGCCATGGCCGAAAAACCAACGCTCAGCCCGGCCGCGATGGCAGACAGCATGAGCGAGAGTTTCAGTCGCTTAATCTGTTCGGTGCCCTCTTCGATTGCTTTCTGCAGCGAGTCGTCCGGATGTCGGCGAACTTCGTCAGTCCGTTTGACAATCACCGGTACGAATCGTTCGTCTTCGGTTTTACGTTCTTTGCTCCGCTTGGTAATCGTTTCGGCGTCTTGTTCCGCTTCGGTGCCGTCAGGCAGAACGATCTTTTGTTTTTCGTCAGTCATGGTCTTCGCCCAGGAAAATCAGCCGCTTTCGGCTCGACAAGTTGTGGCCCGCAAGTCGGCTCCGCCATACAACGCCTGCACAGATTGCCTCGGGGCTCGTCTGCGCATCGGTGGGATCCACCGGCAGCGACGGAGACACAGGGCGCCTCGCGGCGCGAATACCGCGGTTCGCTGGCATCTGTCATTGTGGTGGTCATCCGGCGAAAGTATACTACGCGGTGCTGTTTTCCGCGTGGCATTCCGGTGTAGGACACAACCTGTCCGCACGACGGAGATGAGATGGCCGACTCAAAACGCATCCTGGTAGCCCATCAAAACGACGACGCGCGTGCGGTGATCGCGGGCGCCGTACGGGAGCTTGGGCACGAGGTCGTGGCTGAACTTGAGACGGGGCAGCAGATTATCGATTGGTGTCTGGATGCGCGTCCCGACATTGCGATTGCGGGCGTCGAGATGCCGGATATTGACGGGATCGAAGCGCTGATCAAGGTCGGCGAAGTCGACCCCTTGCCCGCGATCATTGTCACGCCGAATGCCGACATCGATCTGGTCGAGCGCGCGGTGCAGGACCACGTGATGGCTTACCTGGTCGAGCCGGTCACAAAGAAGGATCTGATGCCGGCGATTCACCTTGTCGTCTTGCGATACGAGCAGTTTCAGGCTCTGCGCGACCAAGTGAAGGACCTCTCCCAGGCGCTTGAAGCACGCAAGGTCATCGAGAAGGCGAAGGGCATCCTGATGCGCCGCGGCGACATCGACGAGGATCAGGCATTTCGCCGGCTGCAAAAGCTGGCCAGTTCGGAGCGCAAACGGGTGGTCGAGGTCGCGCAAGCGATTCTCACGTCCGAGAAAGCTCTGAGCTGAGCCGATCCATCCGGACCCAAGGTTGGTCCGACCCGCTCTGGTCGTTGAGGTTCGCTGATTTGACGTGCGCTGATGCTGTCTATTGGGGCGGACGGCGAGCTATTCCGACGACGAAACTCAGGGCCGTCGCATTCACCAACAGGAAGAACAGGATCTTGACCGGCGTCGTCGCCACGCCGGCGAACCCGCTGAAGCCTAAAAACGCCGCGATCAGCGCGCCACAAAACAAGATGACTGTCACGATTTGCACGCGCCTACTCTCCAATTCCCCACTGGCCGGCGGCGCGGCGTCGATCACCACGTGATTCGTGCTGTCGGCGGGTGCCGGCCAGCCACGCACGTAGGCACTCTGTCGTTCAACCGTCACCGCCACGTTCCTCCCCGTCGCACACCTCGACCAGCCGGTAAAGTTCGGCGGGCAAGGCGGTTCTTAGCAGCGTGTGGAGCTGACGCTCGGGCGTCCGTTCAATGACCAGTTGCGCACGCTGCTCATCGAGCGCGTTCACCGTAACTTGCAAACCGTGCCCGATGTTGACGGACTCTCCTTGCTTCCTCGATAGGATCAGCATCGGATTCCCGTACTCCAACCAACGTCCACTCTCATCGAGTCGCCGCTTGTTCATGCGCCCACCCTACCTTTGGCGTGCGTTGACTTGTGCGGCCGGCAAATGCTCGAGTTCTTCTCGGCGGATGCCGACATGCGTCGGCGCGTCAATGCTCAAAGTGACGCGTCCGCGACTAACACGACGCACGACAACGCGGATCTGGTCGTCGATCCTTACGGCCTCTCCTGTCTTTCTGCTTAGAATTAGCATGTTCCGAGTCCTCCAGATCTACGGTTGCCGGCGATATGAAAATCGGCCCAAGGGGCGTCGATGTGAGATGCCGATTCCGTTCTCCAAAGTTTCGAAGCGCCCCCAGGACCGTCGAATTGTGCAAGCGTTTTCCAGCCGAAGTGCGCGCACCGCTAGCGCGAACTCCAAGACCTCGGTTCGGGCACAAAAAAAAGCCCGGTCGCGGAACGGATCCGCGATCGGGCTTTCATAGGCCGAAATTTACCTGACCACCATGGGCAGGTGCGTGTAGTTTACACGGCACCAGGGATTAGTCAAGGGGTCGGACAACGGATTCATTTCTCGATCCGACCCTCAGGTGGATCGCAGGCGGTTCCAGCTGGCCTGGCGACACGTGCTGTAATACGAAGCCGCCACGTGCCACGACTGTTCGTGGCACGTGGCGAAAAGGTGACGCTGCGCGCCGGACTGTTCCGAGCCGGCGATCAGTTGTCACGCTTCGGTTTGGCATCCACGTCAACGTCGACGCCCCGGCGTTCAACGTCAACATCTACGCCTTCCACGCCACGGTTCTGACGAGCACCTCGAGCTCGCCGATCGACCCCATAGCGTTCGTCGAGCTCACGCGCGAAGTTGCGATCCGCGAAGTCCGGCCAGTGGTCTTCGTCAAAACCGGTCGCGCCTTCGAGTTGCTGTTGTGTGACATTGAGTACGAGGTGGTAATCGTCCGTGTCGCCCTGGTCTTGCCGCACGGTAAACGCTTCCCACGGCACGGCAAACATCTTGTTCCCGACGCCAAGAAATCCACCATACGTAACCGCGGCGTAGCGAATTTTGCCGCTGTTTGCATCGAGGACCAGGTCGTTGATTTCACCAACGCTCTTGCCCTGTTCGTTCTGAATGTCCATGCCAACGACCTGGCTGGTGCGAATGGTCGCGCCGCGTGTGACGCTGTCCAGCCTGCCCAGTGGCGCTCGATCTTGTGTGTTTCGAGCGGCTCGGTCTCGGTCGCGCCGCGGTGCCCGAGAGTCCTCGGGCGGTGCCGCCATCGCTCCCGCACAAAGACCAATCGTCAGCAGACTTGCCATCAGTGAAAGCCTTTTCATCGCTCCGTCTCCGTTATCGCGTGTGTTATTGGAATCTAACCAGTACGATGTTCGACAGCCGGTGCCGGGTACCTGCCCGGCGGGGCCTAGCAGTTGCAGGACGATTCGAACTCGGCGACCTGCTTTTCGGCCTCTTCTTTGGCAACCCCGTAACGCTCCTGAACCTTCCCGACGAGCACATCGCGTTGTCCGTCGATCACGTCCAGTTCGTCGTCCGTAAGATCGCCCCACTTCTGCTTCGCTTGACCCTTTGCCTGTTTCCACTTGCCTTTGATTTGATCCCAGTTCATCTTCTCGCTCCGATACAATTGGTTTGCGGGCCAGAAAGTTAACTCACTTTCAATTCGCAATGCACGTTGCGTGCCACTTTGTGGATTAGCCCGATTGCGCCGCCGTGGCCACATCGGCATAAGCACTTACGTTCTGGGTGCGCCCTCAGAGTTGGTTGCATGCTGTGCCACAATCGGACGCCGGGCGATCACACTGAACGCTGGTGACGCATAGTACATGCTTGCGGCAGGAGTAGGCTGCCGCCGAAGAATTGCCTTGTGCCGGCTAGCAAAGGCGGTCGTGGCCTACTCCCTGTTGACCTCAACGTCGACGTCTCCGTTCTCCGTCGAACGCTCGACTTCGAGTTCGCCGCGAGGTGTTTCAACGTCGAGAACCTTCTCCTTCTTTTCGCATCCGCTGACGGCCAATGCCAGGCAGAAGGCGAATCCGGTAATCGTTCCAGCGGACAAAGCACGCAAATACTTGGTGGTGGACATCGAGTCTCTCCTAGGAAGGAATGGGAAAATGAGATTCTTGCAGCGCGCCGGTTACCAAGGCTTGAGCTTCCAACCGAGCACGAACCCGATGCCAATGCAGACCAGGGCGGCGGTTTCTGGTTTTTGTCGCGCGTAAGCCTTGCAGTACTCAAGCGCGTCGTCGATCGGGTGAATTTCTGGCCCGTCTTCCTGCGCGTTGGGTTTTAGATGAGACGTTTGTTGAATGTCGTCGGTTGCCATGCTTCGAGCTCCTGCGTTGGTGTAAAGGGGGATGCCGTTATTGGTGGACGGCGTCTTTGGTGGTTGCGGCTCTCACCGCCTGTTTAAGCCATTCTGCATTACTGCGAAGTTCGGACTTCGACCGGTCAAAACCCTGCATCGCCCGTGAAGCGGCGCGAACCGCCACATACGCCGCGATTAGGCCGACCAGTGCCGTACCGCCCGCGACGGACAGCAAAGCCCATTCCATCTCCAGGCCAGTGCGCATCAGCAGATATGCCACGCCCAGTAGCGCGATTGGAACGGCGCAGCCGGCCAGGATTGCGCCGACGGCGATTACCAGCGCGGGCCAGCGGATACGCCGCATGACCGAGCCACAGTCGCAGACGAACAGTCGCCACTGGAGCTCCGCCAGCACCACCACGTCGTCCTTCAGGTGCGCAATGCTGCGTCCGAGGCCCTCGTGGCCGTGATGCCCGTTGTTCAAATCTCTCATTTTCTGCGTTTGATTAACCATCCGGCAATCACTCCTACAGACACGGCCGCGGCGAGCGTCAAGGCGGGATGTTTGCCGATGAATTCTCCGGCGCTGTCCTTTGCCTGCTCGGCCAGCCGTCGTAGTTCGGCGGCGCGCGACCCGGCCTCGGAGTGCTCGCGATAGCTTGCTGATGCTGAGCTCCCAAGTCCTAGAGACGCCGCAAGCCGATTGGTGCCGTCGATCGGGTTGATCATTTTCATCATCGATTCAAAGTGTTTTTTGGGTCACGTCCTATGGGTCACTGTCGCCGCCGCTCGTCGCTCTGCCGACGCGTTGCCCCAAATACGCCACGGCGGACCGCAGCAACATGTTGCCGAGGAATGTCGCCGACGTGCGAGCAAGGCTTTGGGTTGTGCTACCCTTTGGCGATTGCTTCACCACGAGCTTGTTTCGCTTTGCAAGCTGCTCCAGGTCGTCCGCGTCGGGCGATACAATTTGCGGTCGTTCGGGAACCGCTAGGAACCCGATCGCAATGGCCGCGCCGACACATGCCCACGGATATTCACGAATGTAGGTGCGCCAATCCACAAGCCGTCGCGTTTCGCCGACAACTTGCTGAGCGTGTGGACCGAGTGCGCGTCGGATTCTCGCCATCTCGTTACGGATCTCGTCGACGTCGGATTGGCTCATGGGTATCAAGCTTGCCCAGTTATTCTCAGGATCGCTTCAACTGCTCGGGGATCGCATCCGACACGGCTTGCGAGACGGCACGAGTTACTCTGGACAACAGGTCGTTGGCTTGAGCTCGATGCCGATGACGCTGGTCGAATAGCATGGCTCCCACCACAACACCGACGCCAGCGCCGAGCACGAAACTAAGCGCCACCGACGAGGTCGGGTGTTCGACGACTTGCCCTTCCACGTATTCTCGGCCTTGAGTAAGCCCCTTGCCGATCGCCGCGGTCGCCTGTTCGACTCGCGAGGTATCCTCGGCTTTGTCGTGCGACTTGGAACGACTTGATTTGGATCGACTTGCAGTATTCATTGTCTACTCCAGATTGACGTTTAATGAACGGTAGCGAGGCTTAACGGTAATCCGTCACGCCGCGGACGCCGACGCGGACGCCTACACAACGTGAACAGGCTACCTAACGGTCGCGACTGCTGAGCACGGAGCTGACCAAGATCCCGGCCAGCAGGCCCGCTCCGAACGCGACCGCGACCGCCTGAGCCGGCTTCCGCCGCACCGTGGCCTGCGCTTGGGCATACCCTTGCTTCAAACGACCCGCGGCCCGATCGTATTGCTCCTGCAAGGCATCTGCAGCGTCCTTCGAGTACTGCGTCGCCGCCTCACGAGCGCGCTCGACTGTTGGACCAATCTCGTCCATAAAGCCAGCCATAAAGCTTTCGATCTGCTCGCGTGCCTCACCGGTCTTGCGCTGAATCACCCCTACGAGTTCATGGACACTTCCGCCGGCCTGTTCCAAATCGTCGTCGGATAGCTCCTGCCAACGTTGACGTACTTCGCCCTCGATCTTCTGCCACTCCGGCGATTTGTCGGCGTGTTTGTGGTGAGACTGGAACGACATGGTTGCGGATCCTCCCGTCTTTGAGCAGATGTCGCAGGGCAGCGAGCCCAGAAACAACCTGCTGCGAAAAGTGTGTTGTCGAAGCCGGGTGATTAATCGGCAAATACCATGCCAGACGGGGCACCGCTTGAGAATCTTCGCGATGCTGCTGCAAAGCTCGCATCATCAAGCGGTTTGCGGTGCGACAGAGTGCGTCGAACCGACGCCACCGACCTGTTCGATTGGCGACCGGGCTGGTCGCGCGCTCGCCAGGCCACGGTTGCATGGATGACCGTAGAAACGCCTCTCGGGGCCGGCCCACACCGTGTCCCTGCGGTCCTCGTGCGGGCGAAAGCTCGCGGCACGCTTTTTGCCCGATGAATGCGCCATTACTTCACCCGCCTGAGCCACCGAGAGGCGCTTAGGCATCGAGTTGGCATTCCGCGAGTGAGTGCGAAAAGAACTTGTTGATGAATCCTGAGGCGGCTCCATGAATCCTGAGGCGAATAGTGCCGTCAACAGCAACATTATTGAGCGCCTAGAGAATCTGCTGTTGAACAATAACGATAGCCAGTACGGATTCCACAAGGCTGCCGAAGCAATGGACGACGCGCGGTTGGCAGGTCTGTTTCGCGATCTGGCCCGTGAGCGCTCCGCCCATGCGGCAGAATTGCAGAAATGGCTCATGGCTCGGGGTGTCAAGCCACGCCTGGAGCCCCTGCGAACAAGTGCCTTACGTCGGAATCTCCTGGACTTTCTTGCAACGCTCAACGGCGGCGACCCGGCTGTTATCCTGGCCGAGGCGGAACGCTGGGAAGATGACATCGAGCAACATTACGAATCAATTCTGCAAGGGGACACAGTAGCGCTCGACAAAGCGACCCATGACGTTCTGCAACGGCAGTACGCCGCGGTTGTCAGGACTTGCGATCGAGTCCGTAGATGCCGAAACGCCTATGAACGGCGGTAGCGTACCTGCTGGGATTCGGATCGCTGAAACCCCGGTGGGCTTAAATGGGCTTTCCAGCCCTAGGCCTGGTGTGTCACAGGACGTCGCGGAACTTGCTAGAATTGCTCGTTGCATTGGCCGCCTAGGTGAACCCGCGGAGTGGCATTAAGGCACGCTGGCAAGCGGTCCGTAGCGAGACTGACTCAGGCGTGACGCGCTTATGGAGGATGCGTAGATGAAAAGCGTGCTCTTGTTCGTTATCGACGCACTTGCATCCCGGGTGGTCGTGCCGGCGCTCCAGCGCGGCCAGCTTCCCCACATGGCCGAACTCATTGCTCGCGGCACGCTGGCCGAGGAATCGGTGGCCGTCTTTCCATCGATAACGCCCGCCGCCACCGCATCGCTTGTAACGGGATGCTATCCGTCAGATCACGGAATCGCCGGAGCCCATTGGTACGACGAACAAAAGGATGAGATCGCCTACTACGGAGACGATTTCTGGGTCATCCTACAGAAGGGATTCGGCCGATTCTTCAATGACTTTCTAGTTCGGCTGAACGGAGATCGTCTGAAGCGCGCGACCGCGTTCGAGATTGTTGAAAAGCACAATCGAAAGGCCGGGTGTGTGAACTACTTGTGGTTTCGCGGCGAGTCTGAGCATGAAGTCCACACTCCGTTTCTTCTTCGTCTCGTGCCCGGCATACCCGGGGTAAAATCCATTCCGGGACCGCACTTGCTTTGCCTGGGCGATTTCGTCGCGGAAGAAGTTGACGAGCCGTCACAAGACGTGTCCGAACTTGCATCGTCGGATGCAGGGTTGGCCCATCGCTACGGGTTCGACGATAGCAAGTCGGCCGAGTACCTGTTGCAGTTAGCAAGAACGGGCTTTCCCGACTTCACGCTCGTGTATTTCCCTGACAACGACTTCGAGAGCCATCGCGTCGGCCCTCGTGCGGCCCTGCCGGTGCTGGAGGCATTCGATGAAAATCTGGGAAAACTGTTCGACGTGTTTGGCGGATGCGATTCGCTGCTTGAACGCATGGCCGTGGTAATCACCGGAGATCACTCACAATCCGACATGGTCGATGACAAAAAGGAAGCTCGAATCGCGCTGGACGAACTGCTCTCTGAGTACACGATCGCCAAAGCGGGCAGTGCCTGGCGCGCCGCCGATCAACTCATGATCTGTCCGAACATGCGTGCGGCCCAACTGTACTTACGCCATGATGTGGACCTCGATCGACGGCGGCTGGTTGAAACCATCCTCAGTGACCAGCGAGTCGACCACGCCATCTGGTTGCAGAGCAAGTCCGGGGTGAGTGAATTCCACGTGGCGACGTCGGATCGCGGAGTCCTTCGGTTCCATCGCGGTGACCAGGGCGAGAATTCGGCGACTGACCTCTATGGGACGACCTGGAGCTGGGATGGCGAGCTGGCGGCTGTCGACGCCCAATGCACAGACGATGGGCAATTGCGCTTTGGTGACTACCCAAACGCCTTCGAGCGGATTGTCGGGGCGTTCGGCAAAGAGAGCGGCAACCTGTGGCTCTCAGCGCGGCCCGGGTACGAGTTCGGCTTGCCTCGCACGGAAGTTCATCCCGGCGGGTCGCATGGCTCGCTCCACGCGGTGGACTCCCTGTCGCCGCTTATCGTGGCCGGCGCTCCACAGGGAATCGAAGTGCCGCCCCATCCGCGTTCCATCGACGTATTGCCGTTGTGCCTGAAGTTGTTGGGAATCGAACGTCCGTCCTCGGTCGGGGCGACAAGCGATCCGTGGAGCCACGCCCGATGAAAGAGAACAATGCAACGCAATTGGCCGAGCCACCCGATGAGCCGACCGCAAGTGATCGGGCCGGCAACCTCGGCGTCAACCGAATGGAACGCGCACGCACGGTGTCGCTGGCGGTGCTTGCCCTCGTCGCTGTTTTCGCGACGCTCTATGTCGCCCGCGCCGTCCTGTTCCCGATCGTCGTCGCCGTTCTGCTGAATCTGCTGCTAAGTCCACTCGTGGCGTTTCTGCATCGATTACGAATCCCCAACTCCGTTGGCGCGGCGTTGGTGCTAATTGTCCTACTGGCCATCGTCGGCGTTGGTGTGACGGCGCTTGTATCGCCTGCGGCAAACTGGATCGAACGTGCCCCGGAAAGCTTTCGCCAGATCGAGGCCAAAGTCAGGTCGTTGCGAAATCAGGTAGCGCAGATCGAGTCGACGACCAAAACCATCGAGGAGATGACAAAACTCGACGACCAAGAGCCGTTGGAAGTTCAGGTTCAGCAGCCGAGTCTGAGCAACACCGTGCTCAATACGAGCGGGGGGATTTTAGCTGGCGTGCTCGTGGTGCTTGCATTGCTCTACTTTCTGTTGGCCGCAGGAGACCATTTCCTGGGCAGGCTCGTTGAGGCCATGCCAACCTTAACCGAGAAACGCACGGTCGTTGCAATGGCGCGGCAGATCCAGCGTGGCATGTCCGCCTATCTGTTGACAACAACCGCGATCAACGTAGGGCTGGGATTCGTCATCGGCGTCGCAATGTGGCTCGTTGGGCTTCCGAATCCGATCTTATGGGGAGTCATGGCAGGGTTGCTCAACTTCGTGCCCTTCGTGGGCGCGACGATCGGCACCGTGGTCGTTTTCATGGTGGGTCTCGTTGAGTTCGATACGATTGCCCACGCATTGGTCGCCCCGGGTTGTTATGTCGGCATCAACACGCTGGAGGCAAACTTCATTACGCCCGCCTTGGTGGGCAAGTCAATCAGCATGAACCCGGTCATGATCCTCGTGTCGATCGTGATTTGGGGTTGGTTGTGGGGTGTGGGTGGCGTGATCCTCGCCGTGCCGTTGTTGGCAGTGATCAAGATCTATTGCGATAGTTTTGACGGCCTACGACACATTGGTCGATTCCTCGGTACGTAACCCCGACGAACCGAGCGCCGCCTCGGAGTCGTCTTTCCCCTCCGAGCGGATCGTCTGTACGTACTCAGCCCCCAGCAGCAGCACGGCGCTACCGTAGTAAACCCAAAGCATGATCGCGATGAAGGAGCCAATCACGCCATAGGCGTTGTACTTGTTGCCGATGACAAACGCTGACAACACTTGCCGACCCACTTCCCAAGCGACTGACGCCAGCAGACCGCCCCGCGCTGCATCCGCCCAACGCACGGGTACCTTCGGAAGCATCTTGTAAATCACGGTGAACATGGCGCAATTGAATCCCAGCGTCGCGGCGAATTGCACGAAGCCCCAGAATCTGGCGGGCAAGCCGAGTAGGTCGTCGCTCATGGCCGACGCCCCGGATAACACGAGCCCGGCGATGAACCCGGCAACCACCAACCCCCCGACGCCGAACAGCATGAGGAACGCTTTGAGGCGCACCCAGAGGATCTGTTTCAGCCCGCCCAACAGCCCCTCTGCTTTCGGCTGATCGAAGTTCCAAACTCGGTCGAAGGCATAGTCAATTTGCGCAAAGATGCCCATGGCCGCGATCATCAACGTGGCGAATCCAATCGGTCCGCCAATGGCAGCGCTTGCCTGCACCTCGCCGAGCGCATTGCCGACGTGATCCGCCAGCGACGGCGAGGCTTGTTCGCTGACGAATTCCAGGATCCGGCGTTGCGCATTCCGACCCCATCCCGTGAACCGCAACACAAACCCGACACCGGACGTTAACAGCAATAGGAGCGGGAAAAAGGATAGCGCGGCATAGTAGGACATCCCGGCGGCCAGTTGCAAGCCTTCGTCCTTCTGCCAATTCTCGAAGGCCTGCTTAGGCTCGGACCAGCCGACTCGCTTGAGTGTATTGAAATAGTCTCGCATACAGATGTCAGACGGCTTGGATGTACGGGTCCGTGTCTTTTAGTTTCTCGGAATCTTTCTTGTCCGACTCTTCATGACTGGCTGCCAGTTCGAGAGCATTGCCGGTATCCAGGAATCGCGCGACGATCACCGTGATATTGTCTCCGCCACCAGCCGCATTGGCTGTCTTGACGAATTCTCCGCAAGTTTCCTCGGCCGAAGCGCCTTTGCTCAACTGATCGGCGATTTCGGCATCGGAAACGTGCATCGTCAGCCCGTCGCTGCACACCAAAACAACATCGCCGATCTCCAGGTTGATGCGCGAAACCTCTGGGCAGAGTTCGTTTGAGCCTCCGCCAATGACGTTCCACAAGACGTTGCGCCATCGCGTGGCTTCCGCGTCATCCCGGTTCATCGCGCCCTCTTCGATGAACTTCTCGGCGATCGTGTGATCGCGTGTCAGTTGTTCCAGGCGTCCGCCGCGAAACAAATAACATCGGCTGTCGCCAACGTGGACGACATACAACCTTGGCCAGATCAAGTAGACGAGCGTCATCGTGGTGCCCATCCCCTGCCGGTCAGGTATGGCCTCGGCCTCTTCTCTGAGTCGAGCCTGGCAGTGCTCCAGCGATTCTTTGAGGCTATCCAGCAGATCGTCTTCGCAATCATCGTCCAATTGAAAGAACCAGCGCATCGTGTTCAGTACGTACGAGACCATCGCGTCAATCGCCACGCCACTGGCCCGTTCGCCAGCTGCCTGGCCGCCCATTCCGTCGGCAACCGCGAGCACTTTCCCCTGGGAGCTACCAAAGAGTCGCGTTTGGTGATCCAAGCCCAGGCTCGTTTGATGAACATTCATTGACTTGGAGAGGTCGGCGATCAGAAATTGGTCCTCGTTCTGATCGCGCTTTCGACCGATATCGGTCAAGCCAAACACATCCATTGATCCGCGCATTGGACTGGTCCCTTATGTCGGTCTCGAGGCGTCGGCGACGTCATTGATCGGACGGATCGGCCGGCTTGTTGTGGGCTGCCGCATCGTGTCCGTCGTTCGATTCCCGTCCGGCCGACGACGTCACCAGTGGTTCCTTGAAAGTAAGCGTGCGGTAAGGGAATGGAATCTCGATTTCGGCTTCGTCCAGGGCGCGCTTTACCGCGCTGACGACTTCATCCCGCGACGTTCGCACCTCGAGCGGCGTCGGCTGAGTCCACCACGTAACCTCGAAGTTGATACTGGACGATGCAAATTCCTGGGCGAAGATCTCGACGTCTTGCGATCCATCGACGGTTTCGCATCCTCGGACCGCGTCGGCAATAACCTCACGCGCCGCGTCGACATCTTCCCCGTATGCAACCCCACAAATGATCGTGACCCGCCGCCGTTGCCAGTTGGTGAACACGTCCACCGGCTGTTTGAACAGGATAGCGTTGGGCATGACCGCCAACACTCCATCAACCCGACGTATCTTTGTCATCCGAATCGTGATGTCTTCGACTCGGCCGCAGATTCCTTCACACTCGATGTAGTCGCCCGGGTCGAAGGGAAACCGCCACAGGATGAGGACGCCGGCGAAGAAGTTCTCGAAGATGTCCTTAAACGCAAATCCGATCGCGATCGAACCCAACCCCAGCGCCGCGAATACCCTGGCCGGCGTCATGTTGGGGAATACGACGACAGCCGCCACCACCAGCCCCAGGACCCAGAAACCCAGGTGGACTAACTGGCGAAACAGGTCTTTGAGGCTGGTGCGAAGTTTCGTGCGCTTGAGCAAGCTCGACGCGACCTTCGTCGCGATACGCGCGATTACCCAAGTTAGTACGAGAATCACGATTCCCGCGCAAATCTGGGGCACGTGCGCCAGGAAGTCCTCCCAGAGCCCGTAAACGCTGTCCATGATTACGGAGATCGATCCGTCCTCACTGGCCCGCGCACTTACCGAATCCGTCGAGTCCGTGCTGGCGAACTCTTGTTCTGCGTTCTGCATGGTGCTCGCTCTTCTATTGGTTGTGCGGTAAGTCGGCGGATCACTCTTCCCTTCTGCCGCGGGATAGCAGGGCCAGCACGGCCGCGAAGAGCGATGCGCCGATGATCGACCAGACGATCGGAAACGGCTGATCGCCAAATTCCAGGGTCACCAGCTCCGGCAGCTCCAACCACCTTGCCAGCCAGGTGCCAAGCAGGGCCCCGATGAATCCGAGGGCGATCGATACGAGGCAGCCCCCACGCGAGATGCCAGCCAACGCCTGGGCGAGGCTGCCACAGATGCCAGCAACGAGCAGCAGCAGCAGAAAATCGACAATGCTCATTGGTCTATCAACCCCGGTTCATGGGTGGTCCGGTTTGGCATGCCACTCGCCTGGCACTCGTCGATGCCGTTCGCAACAGCAGTTTGGTCCGTCATCAACCTGAGACGGCGGCACCGTTCCTGCAGGGTTGCGATGTCGCAGGCTTGGTGGTCCTCCATTTCGCAGCCCTTTAAGATCAACTCTGCCTGTCTGAGGACGGCCTCCTGGTCGTCTGGCTGTAGAGTTCGCTCGAGAACCAACATCAGCGCATCGAGCAAGCGCATCGACACGGAGATGCTGGATCGTCCGTAGCGGCGAATGTCTCTGAATGAGGCGTCTAACACGTCCGAGAAATGGATTGGTCGAGCGATCAATCTTAGTTTTCCGTCTTCGTCACAGCGATAGGCCGACGGTATCCTCCGGTCGGCAAGTCGAACCAGCGACGCGCTAAGTCGATCGATGCAATTGATGGCCGTAAACGGGTCGTTGATTCCGGGCGAGAGCGCGCGAACAGCCACTTCCACCATCTCGTCCACGGTACATCCGATGTCTTGCCGTGGCGTCCGCCGAATACCGACAATGATCGCGGAATTCAACTCCGCGGCGACTTCTTCCGAGTGCTTGCCTGCTGGCCACACACGCGCCACTTTGCCGCCTTTTGCCAAGAAGTCGCCAGGTCGCTTCAGGAGTTCGAACACCACGTCGTGGTTCTGAGCCGCATCGATCAAGCCCTCCCCGTCGATCGCCTGGATGTAGCCCTGTCGATCCGCGATCACCTCACCGAACCCCTCGGGCAGCTTGTCAGCCTGCTGGGCGCCGGTCTGCGAATCTTGATCGTCGTTGCCCGGTGCCCCAATCTTCTCAGGAAAAAGCCGGTCGATCGCGCCGTCTAGGTCGTAGCCCAGCGAGTCCACGATTTGTGGAGCCTGGATCGCCTGGGCGACATGATGGATGAAAAATACCAACACAGCGATGCTTACTATCGCCAGAACGACGCCGACCGCAACAGACACGTGAGGCACAAACGGCGTACCGTCCAGCTCGCGTACCGAACGCATGACCAGGAAGCAATACACGCTCGTACCCACGAACATGCCGATCGCGGCCTGCGTGACACGGTCATCGGTGAAGTTGCGCAGGATTCGAGAGCCGAACTGCGAGGACGCAATCGAAAGGGCGACCACCGTGATCGAAAATACTACGCCCGTCACGGTGACCATTGCCCCGCCGATTGCCGCCAGGCTGGATCTGGCGGCGGCGGTCGTAGTCGATAGCCACGGAACGCGCTCGACGATCCAACCGTCCGTGCGGCTGTCCAGCATGGGGATGCCAAAGGCCAAGACGATGGCCGCCATCACGAACAAGAGTGGAACGAACCAGAAGCCAGTTCGGAAGCGATCCCAGATGTTCAGCAGGCGGGCTTTCATTGGCACTTCGGATAGGGAAAGGTCAAAAGGTATCGTCACTCAGCTCATGCGTTCGCCGTGAGGAAGAATGCCCCGAACACGAACGCACCGCGTCCCAGAGCGCCTCAGGCGACGACCACGGTGAGCGAACTACCTCAAAGACCGTGGCTTGCGAGCAGATCCATCCGGCGTCGCTGTTCACACCTATCGCAACAAGTGTGCCGCTAGCGATCACGGTGCGTTACGACGCTTTTCGTCCGCTTGAAACTCTGTTATGGAAACAGTTTACGCAGACGCGATGCACACCGAAACAGAAATCCGCGGGCTCAGGCTGGTCGCTCGGCGACCAGGCCGTCTGCCGAGCCGCCAGCCGGCGTCGAGCGATTGGCCGATCACTCATTTTCAGCGCGCACCGACGTGTCGACGGCAATCCCGTACGTGGCAATCCGATCGCGGATCTTGCCCCGTGTGATGCCCAGGATCTCGGATGCCTTGGACTGGTTGCCATGGGTCGCTTGCAGCACGCGAGTGATCGTATACCGCTCCACCATCTCAACGATGTCTGCGTACAAGTTGGTCGACCCGGTAGACAAGCCCCGCTCCACGAATCCCGCGAGGTCGCAATTGGGCAGCCCTCCGTCGTTGTTGCTCTGCGATTCACCGGACGAAGGACCTCCTGCCGGACTCGCGTGAAGCTCCTCGGGCAAGAACGCGGGTACGATGACCGGTCCGTTGGCGTTGAGGACCGACCGACGCACGACACTCTGCAGTTCGCGAACGTTGCCAGGCCAGTCGTACGCTGTCAACATCTGGACAGCCTCGGGTGAGATTCCTTCGATATCTTGCTTGTTCAGTTGCACGCGCGCCAGATTGAGGAAGTACTGCAAGAGGAGCGGAATATCCTCCCGGCGCTCCCGAACTGGCGGCAATGAGATCGTAACGCCGTTGAGCCGATACAGGAGGTCCGATCGAAACTTTCCCTTCTCGACCATGGTTTCAAGGTCGCGATTCGTCGCCGCGATAATTCGGACGTCGGTCTCGATCGTTTCGTTGCCGCCGATCCTCTCGAATCGCTGCTCTTGCAGGACGCGCAGAGTTTTCCCCTGCACCAGCAGCGACATGTCGCCAACTTCGTCGAGAAACAGCGTCCCGCCATTGCATTGCTCGAATTTTCCGATCCGCCGCCGGTCTGCGCTAGTGAACGCGCCTTTCTCATGGCCGAACAGTTCGCTCTCCAGCAACGTGTCCGGCAACGCCGCACAGTTGACTGCCATGAACGGATCAGCCGATCGGTGACTGTGCTGGTACAGCGCCCTGGCGACAAGCTCTTTTCCGGTGCCGCTTTCTCCGCGGATCAAAACCATTACGTCCTGGGAGGCGACACGGCCGATTGCTTTGAACACCTCGAGCATTTTCTGGCTTCTGCCGACGAATGCCTCGCCCTGCCCGTCAGGTGCCTCGCCGCTTCCAATTGCCACGGGAGAGCTCATCAACCGCCGCGTATCGAGCGCCTTCATCACAAGCTTGTTCAGCGCAGGCAAATCTGGCGGTTTGGTGACGTAGTCGAACGCACCGAGTTGCATGGCCTCGATCGCCAGGTCGCTGCTGCCCGATGCGGTGATGAAAATCACCGGGAGTCGCTTGTCGATCGTCCGGAGCTCTTGAAACACATCCAGCCCAGAAGCCCCGGGCAATACCAAGTCCAACACCAGGACGTCTGGGACGCGCTCGCGGACGGCATTCAGTCCGTCGTCCGCATTGTCGACGGCCTGGACGGTGAGATCCATTTTCTCCAACGAACGTGACACCTGGTGCAAGAATGTCCGATCGTCATCGATTACAACTATGTCGGCCATTATGTTTCCTCTGTTGTCTTACGCGCCAAATATGTTCGAACGTCGCAGCACCGTCTCACGCTGCGACTCCGGCACGATTCATTGCTTGGGCTAAGATCAGCCGGCATCAACGTACGCGGAGAGTTCCTCCACGAGGCTCAATACTTCGCGGCGCAAGTGCGCGACTGGTTGTTCGATCTGACTCCACTGACCGTTCCGGCCGCTGCTTTCCACCACGCCAGCCACCGCGACGACGTAACTCGTGCAAAAACTTGACGCCAAGCCTTTCAGGCTATGTGCGGCCCGCCCGACTTGCTCTTCGTCCTGGCATCGTACACCCGCTTCAACCTCCGCGAGAAGGCCCGGGGCGTCTTCGACGAAGAACCTGATCGTGTCTCGCAGCAGGTCCTGATCCCCACCGAGCCGTTGGATTGCCGCCTCAAAATCACAGTTTTCGCGGCCCTGGTCGTTGCCGTTACTCTCACCGTGTAATTCCACGGGTGAACGGCGCCTTCCGCGAGCCGTCTCCTCCACCGCGTCGATGAGCGCGACCGCGTTGATCGGCTTTGATAGATACGCATCCATTCCAGTACGCAGGCACCGTTCGCGCGCTTCCTGTGTCGCGTGAGCGGTCATCGCAATCACCGGCGTCGATGCCTTCGCCTTGTCCTTGGACTCCCGAATTAGTCGCGTGGCTTGGTAGCCGTCCATCGTCGGCATTTGGATATCCATGAGCACGACATCGAAGTCCCGATGTGCGTGAAGGTCGATCGCCTCGCGGCCATTGTCCGCAATCACGACGTTGTGGCCGCGCTTGGCCAAGATCGCACGCAGTACCTTTTGGTTGGCCGGCGTGTCTTCCACGACCAGCACATCTAGCTTTGCAACCGTTGCTTCTCCCAGGGTTTCCGTGGCCGACGATTGTACGCCCTCATTCTTTAGACAGGTCATGACGGCATCGAAGAGATCAGACTGTGACACCGGTTTCTCCAGGTAATTGACGATGTCGAGCTGTTCGCACCGCTCTCGCATCACCTTGCGGTCTGTCGAGGAAATCATCAGCACGATGGATTCCGGCTGAAGATGTTCCTTTTGGACTTCTTCCACGAGCCGCAGTCCGTCCATTTTCGGCATCAACGCGTCCACAATCATCATTCGAAACGGCTCTTGTCGAGCTTCACTCTTGCGCAACTCAGCGAGCGCGGTTTCCCCGTCACTCGCCAGAGTGGTCCGCATAGCCCACTCGTCCAACATTTCTTGGATGATATGCCGGCTGGTTGCATTGTCATCAACGATGAGGACCGGAACATCTCGCAACTCGGGGACCGCAGCTCGGTCGTCCGGAATATCGCTCGTGCTTGAGATTGGAAGCGGCAGAAGACAATGGAACTTGCTTCCCTCTCCGAGCGTGCTGTCGACCCAGATTCGACCACCCATTTGCTTAACTAACTGGCTACAAATCGCCAGCCCGAGCCCAGAACCGGAGTAACCGTCACTCGTGGAGGCTGCCGACTTTTTGAAAGGCGCGAATATCTGGTCGCGATCCTGTTCGGGAATGCCGATTCCAGTGTCCGATACGACGATTTCGATGTCGGCGCTCTCGTCGTCGCGTAACTTCACCGTCGCGCTCACGACGACCTCGCCCTGCTTGGTGAATTTGACGGCGTTGGCCACTAGGTTGGTCACGATTTGGCCGACACGGCGTCTGTCGCCTACAACGTTCGCAGGTACTCCGCTGTGGATGTAGCAGGCCAGCTCCAACCCTTTTTCGGAAGTCTCCAGCGAAACGGACCGCACCGCACGATCGACGGTGTCTCTGAAGTTGAACGGCTTTCGCTCGAGCTCGAACTCACCGGACTCGTATTGTGACATGTCCAGCAGATCATTAAGCAAGTGCAGCAGCGTGTCCGCGGCACCCTTGACCGTCTCTATGTAATCACGAACTAACGGCGGCAGGTTCTCGCCGAGCGCTAAGTCGCTCATCCCCAAGATTGCATTCATCGGAGTTCGCAGGTCGTGGCTGATGCTCGCCACGAACTTGTCCTTCGCACGACTCGCGGTTTCCGCTGCTTCTTTGGCCGCGGCGAGCTCGTGTTCGACTTCCTTCTGCTTGGAAAGATCCGCAGCGAAGCAGATCATCTTGTCATCCGATTCGGAAACTGCCGCACCAACCAATACAGGTACTCGTGTGCCGTCCAACCGAATCAGTTCCTTCTCGTACGGGCGGCAGACTCCGCGTTGTTCGATTTCTTCGAGCGCGGCTCGGTCGGCCTCGGTATGCTCTTCGGCGGTCATGCGCCTCCAATTTGCTTCCCCGTCGCGAAGTGCGTCGCTGGAGTAACCGACCATCTCCAGAAATGCCGCATTCGCTTCGTAGATTGTCCCGGACGCGTCGGCGACGAACACGCCAATGATGTTTGCCTCGACCAGCCGGCGAAACCTAGCGTTCGTGGCTGCCTGATCCGCCAATGCCTGGCGGGCTCGTGCTTCGGCGCTCTGTGAGCTTCGCTGGGCTTGCTCGGCAGCCGTGTTGGCCGTACTGGCGGTTGCCCGCGCCCGGTGGAGCGCGCCCGCGAGGAGGCTGATGATCAACCCTTCGACCACGAATTCGACCAGATTCAGCCGGTGGGAGGTACTCTCCACATAGATCGTGAACCGCGGCGTCGAAAAGAACAGGTCGCTGAGGATTGCGCTCAGGAGCGTGCACGCAATGCCAGCCGGCGTGCCGCCGTACCAGGCCGCCACCATGACCGCCGCCGGAAACAGCACGAACGGCACCTCGTCCTGATCCGCAACCGGATCCAAGGCGAGTTTGAGCGCGACGGCCGCGACCGCAGCGGCAACCGCGATGCCATACCTTCGAGCTTCTAGGCGGTACTTGCTTGGCTTTTCCATTCGTCATTCCCCCTCGACCAGCTACACGCGGTAGGTGGTCACGCGCAAGTATACAAGGTTTGCGCTACGAGCGCGTTCCCCCGGAGTTCGCTGCCAAGACTGCCAGGTAGATTCTTTCGAGTATGTTTGATCCGGTCAGCATCGAGTCGGTGTCCATGCGGTTGGCCGGTTGGTCCCGAATCGGCCAACCTGGTCGCTTGGCCACCGTCGTCCGGCGGCTGACGGTTCGCAACCCGTGACAGAACCCCGACAAGCACCGTTTCACGGCTTTCGGCACGAAAGCTGCATTCTTGATGCCGCAATTAACGAAACGATGACTTCTATCTCTTAATGGGAGGCTTTCGTCATGTTGTACTGGGCATTGACCTTCTTTGTCGTCGCGATCATCGCAGGCATTTTGGGATTCACCCCGATTGCCGCCGGTGCCGCGGGTATTGCGAAGATCTTGTTCCTCGTTTTCCTGGTGCTGTTCATCATCAGCCTCGTTTTCGGCGGTCTCCGTCGGCCGGTTCCGTAGAGCGCAAGTGGCTCTCCGTTGGGTAAGCCGTCGGGGCGATGACCATGCTATCCCGGTCGCTGGCAAGTTGCGTTTTCGCGCTCATGCTCAGCGCTGGGCAGGCTACGGTTGGACAACCAGTTGACGGAACGATTGGACAACCAGTTGACGGAAAGGATGCGGAACCTCGTCAGGCCGATGCGCCGACCGAGGTTCCGCAGTCGGTTGAAGTCGAGCCGAAATCGGCCGATGACGACATTGCCCGTCGGCTCACGCGGATCCTGCGTGCGACGCGTTGGTTCGAGAACCCCTCTGCGCGTGTCGATGAAGGCGTCGTCTTCCTCACCGGGTATGCCGACGATGAGCGGCGTCAAGAATGGGCCGGCCAACTTGCGACCAAAACGGAAGGGGTCGTCGCGGTCGTAAACCGCATCGAAGTTCAGGAAGCCTCGATGTGGGACTTGACGCCCGCGGCGGACCGCCTGCGTGAGTTGGCCACCGACGCAGTGCGCAGCAGCCCGCTGATCGCGCTTGGGCTCTTGCTGCTGGTGGCGACTTGGTTCGCGACGAAATGGTCTGTGCGCGGTACGTCGTCTCTCCTCGGCCGAAGGTTCCAGAGCCAGTTATTGCGCGACGTTGTTGCACGGGCAGTCGCCGTGCCCATCTTCTTGCTCGGCCTGTACGTTGTGCTGCAGGTCTCGGGTCTTACCGGACTGGCGGTGACCGTCGTCGGCGGAACAGGGCTGATCGGCCTGGTACTCGGCTTCGCTTTCCGCGACATCGCCGAAAACTTCCTGTCTAGCTTGCTAATTAGCATCCAGCACCCTTTTGCCACAGGTGATTTGATCGGCGTCGCGGGTGCACACGGATTTGTGCAGAGCGTCAATACGCGCTCGACGCTGTTGATGACCTTGGAAGGTAATCACATTCAGATTCCAAACGCGACCATTTACAAGGAAACAATCACCAACTTCACGGCGAATCCGAATGCCCGATTCGATTTCGGATTGGGAATCGGCTACGACGACTCGATTGCCGACGCGCAGTCCGTGGCCCTATCCGTGCTGCGCGAGCATCCAGCGGTAATCGACGAACCTGAGCCCATGGTGTTGGTCGAGACCCTGGGCGCGGCCACAGTGAACTTGCGGATTTACTTCTGGATGGATATCTCGCGTTACAGTCACTTCAAGGTACTGTCGGCCGTTATCCGATTGACGAAACGCGCATTCGAAGAGGCGGGCATCTCTATGCCGGACGAAGCGCGCGAGGTCGTATTCCCGGCGGGGGTTCCTGTGCGCACGATCCCAGACGGTCCCACCGCGCCACCGGAAGCGGCCGAGCAGCCGTCGGTCGATCACGAGCCGCGAAAGAACGCCGCGGAGGTCGACCTGAGCAGTGAAGCGGAAGACGTCAAAAAGCAAGCCGATCAGGCGCGAGCGCCTGAAGGAAACCAGAACCTTCTGAAACCTTCTACGGCCGATCGGCCCTGATCCAATACAGCCGGGCAGCACCGCAATCCAGCCAGCGGTCCGTGCCAGGCGAAGTGAATTGCGGTGTTCTGCAAGCGAGCTAACCGCATTGGGTTTGCGGTAGACACCACCATTGTCCGAACCCATCCACGGAGCACAACTCTGTTACTGGGTGTTCGGTCGATGCCAGCCGATGCGTACCGCTGGAACCGGCTGGATCAACCTCGCTTGAATCTCCTCATTGAGTCGGTTTTTCGCGGAAGTCTGCGTTTAACTGCGCTTTCTTTGTCAAGAGGCGTTGTTAATCGCGATCGTGCAATGCAGTTATGCGACTAGGGGGTGGGACGCGATGCGGTCCTAAAAAACCCATGCATTCTATTCATTGCCTCGACATTCCGCGGTGGGCCATCATGTGGGGCCTGGCCGTGCTCATATACGGATTCATGAAAATCCTGACCTGGAAGGTGCGTCGGACGACTGCTGCGCCGTTTTGGAAGCACCTTGCCTACCTGCTCGCATGGCCGGGAATGGACGTCGACGCATTCTTGAATGGCCGATCTGCCAGGCGCCCTCTGGCAGCCGAGTGGTCGTTTGCGGCTTGCAAAACTGCACTCGGGGTTGTCCTACTTGTCGTAGTTTGTCCTGCCGTCGCCGAATTTGGAGCGAACGCAATTGGATGGACGGGCATGCTCGGAATCGTGTTCGCGCTGCATTTCGGATTGTTTCACCTTCTGTCGTGCTTGTGGAGAATGCTGCGAATCGAGGCGAGACCGATCATGAACTGGCCGATTATTGCTCAAAGTCTGGCCGACTTCTGGGGCCACCGGTGGAACCTCGCGTTTCGCGATCTGACGAATCGCATTGTCTTCCGCCCGCTAGCCAGGCCGCTCGGTGCTTCCACCGCAATGTTGGTGGGCTTTGTCGGTAGTGGCCTTATACATGACCTAGTCATCTCGGTTCCAGCTGGCGGTGGCTACGGTCTGCCGACTCTGTACTTCACGCTTCAAGGATTCGCCGTCGTCGCCCAACGGAGCAGTTGGAGCTCATGGCATCATCGCACGACTGGAGTGCGCGGCTGGCTTGTCACCGCCGGCGTACTGGTGTTGCCGTGTCCATTGCTCTTTCATCCGTGGTTTGTCCAGGGCGTGATGGCTCCATTCATTCAGACCATGAGAATCGTGTAATGACACTCGGCCTCTCGCAATTGATTTTTCTAGTCGGGCTTGGGCAACTGTGCGTATTAGTTGCCTCTGCCTTGGTACCACTTCGCCTCGACTGGCGTATTTCTCTTTCCACGCTTCCAGCGTTGCTGCGCCAGCTGTATTGGGTTTACGGCGGGTACGTCGTACTGTCGATAACCTGCCTCGGACTCATTTGCATCACTAACTCCAACGAACTTGCACGCGGCTCCGGCTTGGCGCGATCCTTCTGCGCGTATGCCGCTGCGTTCTGGGCCATTCGGCTCGCCTTGCAGCCTTTTTTGAAAGCAAAGCCTTTCTTGAACGCCTGGTGGTTACGCGGCGGTTACCATCTGCTGTCGTTGCTGTTTCTCAGTTTCGCGATCGTCTTGGGATGGGGCGCATTCCATTGACGTAGGCACGTCATGACGGTGCCGGGCTCTGATAGCCTAAGACGACGGCAAAAGGCTAATCCGCCGCCAACGTTCGATCATTGCGCCGCGACAGCGAGCGATCTCTGCCACACATCGCGTCGCGCAACCGGAGCACAGCAAGTTCCTTGGCCTTGGCCTCGACTTCCACGGTCAGATCGCGCCCGAGCCAGCAGTCGGGAAAGTCGTTCACGTCAATGTAGTCATGATGGCGTGCCGGCTTCGGCCCGCCCCAGCCTTCGATCGGGCTCGAAATATGAAAGACGGGTTCCCGATTCCACGTCTGTGCGGCCCGTGCGGTCGCCTCATCAACCGATAGCCCATCTCGATTGCAGCGGTGATGATGCACGTCGTAGACCAACGGAACGCCTTCGGACTGACATACGCCAAGCAGATCGGCGGGTGTGTAGGTCGTGTGGTCGTTCTCAACCGTCAGGCATGTCCTGGCCCGATGTGAAAGGCGGTTCAGGTTTCGGGCAAAGTTCTCCAGCGCGTGCTGCTTGTTGCCGTAGGCCCCGCCGGCGTGAATGTTGACCACGTCGGCGCCGATCCACTGTGCCACCTCGGATTGGTACTCGAGTTCCTGAATGGACGCCGCGACGACGTCAGGTCGCGGCGAATTGAGGACCACAAATTGGTCTGGGTGAAAACAGACTCGCAGTCCGTGTTCACGAGCGAACTGGCCGCACGAGCGAAAACAAGCGATGATCTCACTCCCGTCGGGAAGATCTTCCATGCCATATCCGTGCTGTGGATGCGTCTTGAGCGGAAGAATCTGACTGTTGACCCGAAAGCAGCCGATCTCGTTTTGAGCACAGAATTGCAGTGCGGCGAGCAGTGCATCGGCATTCGTGCGGCATAGGCGGCTGAGCTTCGCCAGCACCTCGACGCGTGCCATCCGATCGGCCGCGGTCGCAGTCGTATTGGCAAACTTGATCGGCTGGTCCCGAAAGGTGCAGCAGAGCCCGAGTCGAATCATGGTAGTGTGCCGAAGCCCTTGGTTTAGCGCTTTTTCGATACCTCTGTTGACAGTGTCTCTATGAACGTCACAAGGTGACGGAGCGTGTCGCAATAGGCCGAGTAGACCATCTGTTGCCGAATCTCTTCCGTGAGTGCTCGGCCACCGACTGCAATGGCGACGCCCACCTCAACAGCGGTCTCATAAAGCCGAGCGTATTGTTCCAAAAAGTTGGGTACTGACTCGATCGACGATACGCTAAGCCAGAGCAGATTCGGACGGTTTTCGCGAACGGCTTCACTTACGGTCGCAGCCGGCAGCAGCGTACCAAGAGACGTTGCTTGCCAGCCCGCTTCCCGCAGCGCGACCTCAACCATTGTTGTGGGAAGCCGGTACGGATCGTGCTCCAGAGCGCCGCCGATGGCCATCGGGGCATGCAACGGCGGAACTTGAAGCGCCAGACGCAGGTCGTGCAGAACCTTAAGCGCAATCTCGTAACCACGTCGCTCACGATAAACGACAACCTCGCCGCACTCCCAACCGTCGCCGATGTCATGGAACGCCGCCGCCAGGACGCGGTCGCAAATGTCGCAGGCTGATTGCCCGGCTAAGTACAGGTCGATCGCGATTCGCCGACATTGATCCTCGTCCCCAGAAAGCAGTGCATCTCGGATCTGATCGCGGGCGCGAGCAATGACCGTGGTTCCCTGGCCCACGGTTGCGGGAAGTCCCAACAGTTCGGGACGCACGAGTTGGTGCCCGGACTTTCGGAGGAACTGGATAACGCCATCCAGTGCCAGTCGGCGGTGGCCGCCGGCTGTGCGGACAGTGGTTAGAAGACCCTGATCACACCACCGTTTCAGCGAGGACTCGCTTACGCCGATCGCCTGGGCAACTTGTTTGGGAGTGATAAGATGCTTCAAAATGGCCTCGTTGATCGTTTTGAACGATTATAGAGCCATCGCCGCTGCGCGTCTACAGTGTCTCTTTAGCGGTTTTTTCTCGATTTTTTAAGCCCTTTTACCGCTGCATGTTACGTGCTGCAACCTAGCACGAAAATGACCGATTTGGACGACTTTGTGTTGACGGCTCCTGGCGGCATCGGTATAAGTAGGCATGAACGATTTGAACGATTTTTGCAAACGTCAATCAAGCAAGGTCGAGCGATGAACGGGACGTGCGTCATCTCAACCCGCTCTAGCCGGCAGTCCCAGCAGCAGCGTGGGGAGCTGACGCGGCCGTTCGATTCGCTTCGTTCATGTGACTCTTGTGACCCTTTTAAGCCCGTTCCGTTTTCTGAACAAGGAGTGTGACATGTTGACCACGTTCAAACTAGCTGTTGCGTTCACCGTCACTATGGCATTGGTGGCAACGAGCCACGTGGCCGAGGCCGGCAAGAAATGTGCCGGTTCGCAGGTCAAAACGGTTGCCTTAAAGAAGGCGGCCAAGTCCGACATCGTGGACACGGCCGTGGGAGCCGGCTCGTTTAAGACACTGGCCACCGCTCTAAAGGCGGCTGGGCTGGTTGACACCCTCAAGGGCGAAGGCCCATTCACCGTCTTCGCTCCGACCGACGAAGCATTCGCGAAGCTGCCGCCCGGAACCGTTGAAGCCCTGTTGCAGGACAAGGATAAGCTGACTGCCGTCCTGACGTACCACGTCGTGGCAGGCAAGGTGAAGGCCGCCGACGTCGTGAAACTGGAATCGGCCAAGACGGTGCAGGGGCAATCTGTAGCGATCGACGCCACCGATGGCGTGAAGATCAACGATGCCGAGGTTGTCAAGGCAGACATCGATTGTAGCAACGGCGTGATCCACGTGATCGACACCGTGCTGCTGCCCAAGTAGTGAGGTGCCGCGATACGTTTGTGGCCGGCCGGCACCTTCGCCGCCGGCCACGAACGTCGCCGGCTCCGGTTCCGCTTGATCTCCCCTGGCGTGTTCACCATTAGATTGAGGATTCACTCATGATTCGCCTACCCAGCAACGGACACAGCGCTCGTCGGGTTGCGCGTCGTCATATCGAACAGCTCGAGCGGCGGGAAGTACTCGACGCCGCCTTGCAGGTCGTGCACAACTCACCCTACGAAGCCGCAGCAGAGGTGGATGTCTACGTCAACGACGCGTTGTTGCTTGACGATTTCGCCTATGGCACGGCCACGCCGTTCGTCAACGTCCCTTCGGGCGTCAACCTGAAAATCGACGTCACCGCGCCCGATGCGCCGGACAATTCTTCGCCGGTCTTCACCACCAACGCTGTGCTAGCCGCCGACACAAGTTACGTCGCCATCGCGGCGGGAGATCCGCTGGGCGTCGGTCCGGCCTTTACGGTTGCCGTCTCCGATCTGGGCCGCCAGGCGGCCGATAACCCGGCTAACGCGGAGTTCCTCGTTTTCCATGGCGCGCCGGATGCTCCCACGGTCGATGTGAACGCCCGCGGCGTAGGCACATTAGTTGACGACATCTCGTTCCCTGAGTTTGCCCCCGACTATCTGTCCGTCCCGCCCGACTCATACACGATCGATGTGACACTTTCCAATGGCACGACGCGGGTGCGATCGTTTGAAGCCGATTTGTCAAGTGCCGCCGGCGCCGCCCTGGTGGTAGCCGCCACGGGCTTTGTCGCCCCAGGTCCGGGTCAGCCCGACTTCGGCCTGCTGGCGGTGTTTGCCGACGGCACGACCGCGCTGCTGCCTGAAGTCGCACCGAAGGTTGTCGGTACCAATGGCCGGGACCACTTCACCGCACGACTTAAGGAGCCTGGAGTGTTAGAGGTCAGCGGCGCGGGTCAGACGACGGAATTCCTCGCGTTGACGAATCCCGTCATATCCATCCATGGCAAACGTGGGAACGACCGACTCAGGGTGTATCAATCTAGCGCGGACACGCTGCCCACGATCGCGTTCAATGGAGGTCGTGGTTACGACTCGGTCTTCGTCCATGGCTCTGCCTCAGACGACGTGATCAACATCGTCGAGACGAACGAACTCGAGTCGCTCGGGCCCGGCACGCTTGCGGTTAAACGCGTGGAGTCTCTGACCGTTCGAGCGGGCGCAGGCGACGACCACGTCGACGCCTCGGGTGTCCATTCGTTCGGCGTCACGATCTTCGGCGGGTCCGGCGATGACTACCTTCGCGGCGGAAAAGCGCGCGACGTGATCTTCGGCGGACTGGGCAACGACACGCTCGCCGGCGGGCCGGGATTCGATCTGTTGATCGACTTTTTTGGACGCAACAAGCGCGACGACTACCGACCGTGGTGGTGGTCGTGGTTCTAGCGGAGGAGTTGTAGTAATGTTGGTGCTATCGCGCAAGGTGGGGGAACAGATCTGCATTGGCGGCGGGATTCTCGTGCAGGTCAAGCAGATCAAGTCCGACCGCGTTAGTCTTGGTATCGACGCACCCAGGCAACTTACCGTGTTGCGCGGGGAGCTTTCGAACGAGGCGGAACGTTCGCGGGATAGGACCTCGGCGATTGCACAACACCAGCGCACAGAGGCACACTAGTGGTCGACCAGCAGCGGAGCCCAGCAACCCGGCGACTAGTACTGCTCACCGGCGCGACCGGCTATGTCGGAGCGCGTCTTTTGAATGTGTTGGAAAAACGGGGAGTGCGGGTTCGGTGTCTTGCGCGTCGGCCGGAAATGCTATCTGGTCGAGCCGGGGCCAGAACAGAGATTGTGCCCGGCGACGCGCTGGACCCGGACTCGCTAGCTCGAGCGCTGCAAGGGGTCGATACGGCCTACTATCTGATTCACTCGATGGGCTCGACCGATTCATTCGAAGAGACAGATCGGCGTGGGGCTCAAAATTTCGCGTCTGCCGCTGCCAAAGCGGGGGTTCGACGCATTATCTATCTGGGCGGCCTTGGAGACAGTAACGAGTCGCTCTCGGCGCATCTCCGCAGCCGACACGAGGTAGGGGAGATCCTACGATCGACCGGCGTGCAAGTAGTCGAGTTTCGCGCCTCGATTGTGATTGGCTCAGGCAGTTTGTCATTTGAGATGGTTCGGGCGCTCGTAGAACGGCTACCCGTGATGATCGCGCCACGGTGGGTTTCCGTGCTGTCACAGCCGATCGCCGTGTCCGACTTGCTTTCATACCTGGCAGCGGCACTCGACGTGGAGATTTCCGACAGTCGGATCTTTGAAATCGGCGGGGCCGACCAAGTTTCGTACGGCGACTTGATGCGGGAGTACGCCCGGCAGCGCGGTCTACGTCGACTGATCATCCCCGTACCGGTCTTGACGCCGAGGCTCTCAAGCTTGTGGCTCGGTTTGGTGACGCCCCTCTATGCCCGAGTGGGGCGCAAGCTGGTCGATAGCATCTGCCATCCGACGGTCGTACGGGACAACTCGGCTTCCGATGTTTTTCCGATCGTGGCAGTGGGGGTCCGCGAGGCCATTCGATCCGCTCTGCGCAATGAGGACCGCGAATATGCCGAGTCGCGCTGGTCCGATGCGGTTTCTTCGACCGGCGAGTCGCCTGGGTTGTCAGGAGACGCTTCCGGATCGCGATTTGTCGATTCGCGTGAGGTTGACGTCAACTGTCCGCCCGATCAAGTCTTCGCCACCGTGGAGCGAATCGGTGGGCGGAATGGCTGGTACTTCACCAATTGGCTCTGGGGCCTGCGGGGATTGATGGATCTGGCGATCGGAGGAATTGGGATGCGCCGCGGACGGCCGCATCCCGAGCGGTTGCGAGTTGGCGATACGCTTGATTGTTGGCGTGTCGAGGCCGTGGAGCCGGGCCGACGGTTGCGGCTGGCTGCCGAAATGAAGTTGCCAGGCAGGGCCTGGCTAGAGTTCGAAGTGATCGGCAACGAGCGATGCAGCCAATTGCGGCAGACGGCAACCTTCGATGCCCGAGGCGTGCTAGGCCGCGCCTATTGGTACCTGGTCTATCCATTGCATCAAGTCGTGTTCGCTGGCATGCTGCGCGGAATCGCCGCAGCAAGCCATAAACGCGGCGAAACCCAACGGGACGCTTTCAATCCTAGCGCGTTGGTTCAGGTGCTGGTGTTTCTATTCTTTCTGGCAGTTTGTTTTGGCACCGCCGCCCTTGGAGCTCAATGGACCTTCGCGTCGGTGAACGGCTGGTATCAGACTCTGGCCAAGCCAGCCTGGACGCCACCTGACTGGGTTTTTGGGCCCGTTTGGTCCGTGCTGTACTTCCTGATGGCGTTGGCCGGCTGGCTCGTGTGGCGGCGATGTGGAATTTCTGGCGCGCAAGTAGCGTGGTTCTTGTTCGCAGCCCAGCTTGTATTGAACGCTGGCTGGTCCGGGATCTTTTTCGCGATGCGCAGCCCCGGCGGAGCCTTCGTCGAAATTGTCGTGCTGTGGACGGCCATTGCGGCAACGACGCTGGCGTTCTGGTCGCGCCACAAACTGGCCGGCTGGCTGTTCGTGCCGTACTTGTCGTGGAGCTCCTTCGCGGCACTGCTCAACCTGGCGATCTGGAGGATGAACGCATGACGTCGCGCTACCAGTCCAGGCCAAGACTGCCGCACCTTTGGGATCATTCCATTGGGCGCAACGCGGCGCTGCGCCCTTGCGAGATGAGGTGAGTGTGATGAGGATCGCCGTTGTTGGTTCTGGCATTTCCGGACTCGCGGCTGCCTACCTGCTGGCCGACCGTCATCGGGTCACGCTCTTCGAAGCTGGTTCGTATCTCGGTGGACACACCAACACGGTCCAGGTCACATTAGACGGCCGCCCCTATGCCCTCGACACCGGATTCATCGTCTACAATGAGCGGACGTACCCAAACTTCTCGCGGCTTTTGAAGTTGCTTGCGGTTTCCACGCAAAGCAGTGACATGAGTTTCAGCGTGCGGTCGGATCGCTCCGGTTGGGAGTACTGCGGCAGCTCCTTTTCCGGCTTGTTTGCTCAGCGGCGGAACCTTGTGCGTCCGGCGTTCTATCGCATGCTCAACGATATTCTGCGTTTCAATCGGAGCGCGCCAGCAGTTCTTGACGACAACGATCATCGCTTAACGCTGGGCGAGTACGCGTCGCGTGAGCGTTTCGGCTCAGACTTTTTGGAGCACTACCTAATCCCGATGGGAGCTGCGATTTGGTCGGCGCCACCAAAGCAGATGCGCCGATTTCCAGTGCGCTATTTCATTCAGTTTTGCATGAACCACGGTTTGTTGTCACTTTCCGACCGACCCCAATGGCGCACGGTGACAGGCGGAGCGGCGCGGTACATCGATGCGATGCTCCGGTCGCGCCCCATCGAAGTACGCCTCAACAGTCCCGTTCGTCAATTACTACGCGGGCGCGAGCAGGTCACAGTGGTTGCGAACAATCAACCAGAACGGTTCGATCACGTCATTGTGGGCGTCCACGCCGACCAAGCGTTGAAAATGTTGTCGGATCCAACTGCGGATGAGATCGCCATCCTTGGCTCGATTGCGTATCAGCGCAACGAGGCCGTGCTGCACATGGACAGTTCGCTATTGCCTCGTCGACGACGAGCCTGGGCGAGCTGGAATTACCATGTTCCGGCTACGCCGCAGGCAACCGTCGCAGTGACCTATTGGCTCAACCGGCTGCAAAGAATCTCAGCCCGGCGGAATCTGTGCCTGACGCTGAACGGAAACGGCGCGGTGAATCCGGCGAGCGTCCTACGGCGATTCACTTACCACCATCCGCTCTACAGCTTGCAATCCGTCGCAGCCCAGCGTCGGCGCTCCGAGATTAGCGGTCACCGGCGCACACACTATTGCGGGGCGTATTGGGGATATGGCTTCCACGAAGACGGTGTGAATAGCGCGCTGGCGGTGGCCAAACACTTTGATCAAGGTTTCGACGAATGCACAGTTGCATCTACGAAGGCCGAGTCAGACATCGCCGCTTTAGTCCCGTAGTGCGCCAGTTCAGCTTCCCGCTGTTTCTGCTCTATGTCGACCTGGCGGAGCTTGGCGAGCTGTTCGGAAGCCGGGGCCTGTGGTCCACGAAATGGCCAGCGATCGCCCGATTTTGGCGAGCAGACCATCTCGGCCCGGCAAACCAATCATTGGACGACGCGGTGCGCGACCTCGTGGATTCGCGAACCGGATGGCGGCCTGCTGGGCCGGTTCGATTGCTGACGCACTTTCGGTACCTCGGCTTCGCAATGAACCCCGTCAGCCTGTACTTCTGCTTCGACACGCGGGACCAACGAGTGCAAGCCGTTGTGGCAGAAGTGAACAACACGCCTTGGGGCGAGCAGCACTGCTACGTGCTCGATCTGCGCGACGCGCTGCATCTGGAGTCAATGACGGCGCGGCACGCGAAAGAATTCCACGTTTCTCCCTTTCTCGCGATGGATATAGACTATGTCTGGCGCTTGACTGCGCCCGAGGAGCGTTTGACTGTCGCCATCGAATGCCACTCACCGCGAGAGAAGCCCTTCGAGGCTTTGCTTGCACTGCACCGCACTCCGATCACTCGTTGGCGGCTGCGGGCAATGCTATTGCGATACCCGCTTATGACGCTCCAAGTCTTTGTCGGCATTTACTGGCAGGCATTGAGGATCTGGCTGCGGGGAGTGCCATTCGTGCCGCACCCACGCTGGCAAAGATCCGAGAGGGATGGTTGCGAGCCGCCGATCGAGAGCTTGAATCCGCCGAGTCGCGAATCAAGGGAGCCAGATTGGCAGGAGACTGTGACATGAGCATCGAACCACATTTCCGAATACTTGCCGCGAGGGTGCCCGGCGTAGTGGACCGTGTAGCACGGCGGCTTGTGATGGGCAAGCTAGCAGGATTGCAAGGCGGGCGGATCACCATCGCAGACGGCACGGGCAACACGGCACTGGGCTCTGGCGGCAATCTGCGTACCACGGTTTGCGTTCACAATCCGCGGTTCTATCGGCAGGCAGCGCTCGGCGGCAGCCTCGGAGCAGCCGGCTCTTATCTGCAGGGCGACTGGGATTGCGAGAATCTGACCGAGTTGTTTCGCCTGTTCATTCGAAACTCGATGGCTAAGGATCGATTGGATCGCGGCTGGTCGCGACTCGCACAGTGGCTTCACCGGCTGGGCCATTGGTTCAAAGCGAATACACCTGCAGGCAGCCGGCGTAACATTGGCGCTCACTACGACCTGGGCAACGACTTCTTTCGATTGTGGCTGGATGACACCCTGGCGTATTCCAGTGGCATTTTTCCCTCGCCCTGCGCCACGCTGCGCGAGGCTTCGATCGAGAAGTTTGATCGCGTCTGCCGCAAACTCGACCTGCGTCCACGCGATCATCTACTGGAAATCGGCACCGGCTGGGGCGGGTTGGCGATTCACGCGGCTCAACACTACGGGTGTCGAGTGACGACGACGACCATCTCTCAACAGCAGTTTGACCTGGCATCCCGCAGGATCAAAGCTGCCGGGCTTGTCGGACGCGTAACGCCGCTGTTGAAAGACTACCGAGACCTGACCGGTCGCTTCGACAAGTTGGTTTCGATCGAAATGATCGAAGCGGTCGGCAATCGATTCCTGGACACGTATTTCCGCAAGTGTGGCGATCTATTGAAACCGGACGGCACGATGGTCCTGCAGGCGATCGTAATGCCGGATCGACATTACGACGAATACTTGCACTCGGTGGATTTCATCCGCCGCTACGTGTTTCCAGGTGGCTGCTTGCCGTCCATCGCCACGATCTTGGAGTCGGTTGGACGAGCGAGCCGACTGCGTTTCGTGCATGCGGAAGAATTTGGTCCGCACTATGCGGAAACGCTCCGCAGATGGCAAAAGAGTTTTTTCGAACGAGGGGAGGATGTACGAAGCCTGGGCTACCCAGCGGAGTTCATTCGCCTTTGGGAATACTACCTATGCTATTGCGAGGCGGCGTTCGAAGAGCGTCGCGTTGGAGTTGTGCAGATGCAGCTAGACAATCCGAACTGCCTTCGCGATCCTCTTGCGATTGGCCAACGAGCCGCATGCGTTTTCTCGTCAGCGCGTGAGACGGCTGCCGCGAAAGGTTCGTCCACCCCGCAGTCCTGCCTCGTCTGACGGAGCCGAACGATGGGCCTATTATCGATTGGAGTGGAAGCGGTGGAGCGCGGTTTCGTGCCCGACGCGTTTACGCGGCTTGCCATTCGCAACTTGTGCCGTGCTCGGCTGCGTGAAGCGACGAAGGACGATGATGGCTCGCGAACGCTGCGTCATTCGTTCATGGAGTCGATGCGAAATGGCCCTGTCGCGCCGGTGCCTGAGAAGGCGAACGAGCAGCACTATGAGCTCCCGGCAGAATTCTTCACAGCCGTGCTTGGTCGGCACCGCAAATACAGTTGCTGCTACTGGCCCCATGCGGCCTGCTCCCTGGGCCAGGCGGAAGAGGCTGCGTTGGACCTCACTTGCCAGAACGCACAGTTAGAAGACGGCCAGGAAGTACTCGAACTAGGCTGCGGCTGGGGTTCGCTATCGCTCTGGATGGCTCAGCGCTATCCAAACAGCCGAATCACGGCCGTCTCGAACTCCGCATCTCAGCGACAGTTCATCGAGGGCGAGGCCGCGACTCGCCGGCTGGCAAACCTTCGCGTAGTTACTGCCGACATGAACGATTTTCATCCTCCGGCAACGTATGGCAACCGCGGGCAATTCGATCGGATCGTGTCGGTGGAGATGTTTGAACACATGCGCAACTACGAGGTGTTGCTAGAGCGGATCGCTTCCTGGCTGCGCGCGGACGGCAAGCTGTTGGTTCATGTCTTCTGCCACCGAGAGTTGTCGTACCCATTCGATGTGCAAGGCACGGCCGACTGGATGGCACGCTACTTTTTCACTGGTGGGATTATGCCCAGCAGGGATCTGTTGCAGCGTTTCGATCAGCACTTGCGCGTGGTGCGCGATTGGACCTGGAACGGAAACCACTACCGCCGCACTGCGGAAGCCTGGCTTGCAAATCTGGACGCGCGTAAAACTGCTGTGATCGAGATCCTGGCATCGGCCTACGGCGAAGCCGAGGCGCGGCGCTGGTTCGAGCGATGGCGAGTATTCTTCCTCGCCGTCTCCGAGTTATTCGGCTATGGCAACGGCCAGGAATGGCACGTTTCGCAGTATCTCCTCGAGCAATCCTCACTACCGGTGAGTTGAATAACGTTTCATGCCTTCTATTGGGCTGACATTATCGGCGACGCTGGCGACGATCGTGGCCGCCATGATCCTGCTTTGGCTGCTCAGCCTAGTAAGGCGCGACGCGAGCATCGTCGATCCGTTCTGGGGAAGCGGCTTCATCCTAGTGGCACTCGTTGCCGCGTCTGTTAACTTCCCGCCGAGCGTTCGGACAAACTTGCTAGTCGCGCTCACAAGCATCTGGGGCTTGCGACTATCTCTGTTCCTGTTGTGGCGCAATTGGGGGCACGGCGAGGATCGGCGGTACCGTGCCATGCGCGACCATCATGGGCCACGATTCTGGTGGGTCAGCTTGTTCACCGTCTTCATGGTACAAGCAATCATCCTGTGGCTGGTGTCGATACCGATTCAGGCCATTGCGAGCCAGAGTGACGCGACCCGATTGAATTGGTTCGACGGCCTGGGAGTTCTGCTGTGGGCCATTGGCTTCGCGTTCGAGAGCATTGGTGACTGGCAACTTGCGCGATTCAAGGCTGACCCGGCCAATTCGGGCCGGGTGATGGATCGCGGCCTGTGGCGATTTACCCGGCACCCAAACTATTTCGGCGACTTCTGCATTTGGTGGGGGCTCTACGCGATTGCCGCAGCAGGAGGCGCCTGGTGGACGATTTTCAGCCCTCTATTGATGTCCTTCTTACTCTTGAGGGTATCGGGCGTCACGCTGCTCGAACGAACAATCACTGACCGTCGGCCCGAGTATGCGGAATACCAATCCCGCACCAACGCGTTTTTTCCAGGCCCGCCGCGCGGGCAGCGTGCGGTGTCGGAGTTGAGATGATCGCGAATTGCTCCGCATCATCACACGAAACGTGTTGGAGAAGACTCGTGAATCGACGGATCTCAACCAATCACGTCAACCGGCGAACTTGGACCACGCGGCAGGCGTATGCCCTTGAATAAAAGGGCCCAGCCCGCGATACTATCCGGCTAACCGAGCACCCCTAGCTCAATTGGATAGAGCATCGGTCTACGGAACCGAAGGTTAGAGGTTCGAATCCTCTGGGGTGTACTCTGATATCAAAGGACTTACGTCGACTGACGTTTTTTGAAAATCGTTTTCATCCGTGCCATTGGCACGGATAGAATGAAAAAACGGCCCCGCGGCAGTGCCAGCTACCGCGGAGCCAGGCGAGCCTCAAGCCCGCACTCTCTGGATCACTCGCATTCAGATTGCTTGGAGGTTCGTCATGCCCGCGCGACCCAAGGCTCCGTGGTACCGGAGCGATCGCGATTCTTATTTCGTTACCCTCAACGGTGAACAAATCTTCCTCGCCAAGGGGAAGGGGAACAAAGATCTCGCCTGGAAGAAATTCCATGCGCTGATGGCGGCCCCTCAGGCACAACCGCTCATTGCAACCGACTCTCTGGTTGCGCTGTTCGACCACTTTCTCGCCTTCGTTCACGCCAACAGAAGCGAGGCAAATTACGAGTGGCATCGGCAGCGTCTGGAGCGGTTTGCAAACACCTATCCCGATCTGACCACCGATGAACTTCGTCCGTACCATCTCCAGCAATTCATCGACAACATCACCAATCTCAAAGACCCCCATCGTCCGGTAAGCTCCACGACCAGGCGCAACTACGCCCAAGCTGTAAAGCGAGCCGTTGCCTGGGCCGAGGAACAGGGGCACATTGACCGAAACCCGATTGCCGCGTTCAAAAAACCGGCAGCCGGCAGACGAGAAGACGTGATCAACGTCGAGCAATTCAACGAGCTGCTCGAGATAATGCCCGAGCCGTGCTTCCAAGATTTGATTCGCACGACTTTCGAAACCGGGTGCAGGCCCCAAGAAAGCTTGCCCGTTACCGCGGCCGACGTGGATATAAAAAACGCCAGGTGGGTTTTCAAAATTAGCGATTCGAAAGGGGAGAGAGTTTCCCGCGTCGTCTACCTCACCGACCAGGCCCTTGAGATTTCCATTCGTCGCATGAAGCGATTTCCCATCGGTCCGATTTTTAGAAATACCGCCGGAAAACCATGGAACCCTTCGAGCGTGAACTGCGCATTTATTCGTGCACAGCAGCGAATCGGAAAACAAATTGCCGCCCAACGAAAGCTCGATATCGACGCTGAAGCGGTAGCCGAATTCGCTTCGACGCTTGCAACGCACCGGACCGTTCGCGGTCGACGCGTCGAAAAATCTGCTTCCGAAAAAACCCAGGAGGCACGAAGGAA